>NZ_CP035686.1:1363333-2045000 GCF_009665255.1 Vibrio metoecus | reverse complement strand
TGTATAATGGGTCAGCGACTTATATTCAGTGGCAAGGTTAACCGTATAGGGGAGCCGTAGCGAAAGCGAGTCTTAACTGGGCGCTCAGTCTCTGGATATAGACCCGAAACCGGGTGATCTAGCCATGGGCAGGTTGAAGGTTGAGTAACATCAACTGGAGGACCGAACCGACTAATGTTGAAAAATTAGCGGATGACTTGTGGCTAGGGGTGAAAGGCCAATCAAACTCGGAGATAGCTGGTTCTCCCCGAAAGCTATTTAGGTAGCGCCTCGGACGAATACTACTGGGGGTAGAGCACTGTTAAGGCTAGGGGGTCATCCCGACTTACCAACCCTTTGCAAACTCCGAATACCAGTAAGTACTATCCGGGAGACACACGGCGGGTGCTAACGTCCGTCGTGGAGAGGGAAACAACCCAGACCGCCAGCTAAGGTCCCAAAGTATTGCTAAGTGGGAAACGATGTGGGAAGGCTCAGACAGCTAGGATGTTGGCTTAGAAGCAGCCATCATTTAAAGAAAGCGTAATAGCTCACTAGTCGAGTCGGCCTGCGCGGAAGATGTAACGGGGCTAAGCAATACACCGAAGCTGCGGCAATGTCCTTTGGACATTGGGTAGGGGAGCGTTCTGTAAGCCGTTGAAGGTGAATCGTAAGGTTTGCTGGAGGTATCAGAAGTGCGAATGCTGACATGAGTAACGACAAGGGGGGTGAAAAACCTCCCCGCCGGAAGACCAAGGGTTCCTGTCCAACGTTAATCGGGGCAGGGTGAGTCGACCCCTAAGGCGAGGCTGAAAAGCGTAGTCGATGGGAAACGGGTTAATATTCCCGTACTCAATCAAATTGCGATGGGGGACGGAGAAGGCTAGGTGGGCCAGGCGACGGTTGTCCTGGTTCAAGTGCGTAGGCTTAAGAGTTAGGTAAATCCGGCTCTTTCTAAGGCTGAGACACGACGTCGAGCTACTACGGTAGTGAAGTCATTGATGCCATGCTTCCAGGAAAAGCCTCTAAGCTTCAGATTTGATGGAATCGTACCCCAAACCGACACAGGTGGTCGGGTAGAGAATACCAAGGCGCTTGAGAGAACTCGGGTGAAGGAACTAGGCAAAATGGTACCGTAACTTCGGGAGAAGGTACGCTCTTGATGGTGAAGTCCCTCGCGGATGGAGCTGACGAGAGTCGCAGATACCAGGTGGCTGCAACTGTTTATTAAAAACACAGCACTGTGCAAAATCGCAAGATGACGTATACGGTGTGACGCCTGCCCGGTGCCGGAAGGTTAATTGATGGGGTTAGCGTAAGCGAAGCTCTTGATCGAAGCCCCGGTAAACGGCGGCCGTAACTATAACGGTCCTAAGGTAGCGAAATTCCTTGTCGGGTAAGTTCCGACCTGCACGAATGGCGTAATGATGGCCACGCTGTCTCCACCCGAGACTCAGTGAAATTGAAATCGCTGTGAAGATGCAGTGTACCCGCGGCTAGACGGAAAGACCCCGTGAACCTTTACTACAGCTTGGCACTGAACATTGAACCTACATGTGTAGGATAGGTGGGAGGCTATGAAGACGTGACGCTAGTTGCGTTGGAGCCGTCCTTGAAATACCACCCTTGTATGTTTGATGTTCTAACTTAGACCCATTATCTGGGTTGAGGACAGTGCCTGGTGGGTAGTTTGACTGGGGCGGTCTCCTCCCAAAGAGTAACGGAGGAGCACGAAGGTGGGCTAATCACGGTTGGACATCGTGAGGTTAGTGCAATGGCATAAGCCCGCTTAACTGCGAGAATGACGGTTCGAGCAGGTGCGAAAGCAGGTCATAGTGATCCGGTGGTTCTGTATGGAAGGGCCATCGCTCAACGGATAAAAGGTACTCCGGGGATAACAGGCTGATACCGCCCAAGAGTTCATATCGACGGCGGTGTTTGGCACCTCGATGTCGGCTCATCACATCCTGGGGCTGAAGTCGGTCCCAAGGGTATGGCTGTTCGCCATTTAAAGTGGTACGCGAGCTGGGTTTAGAACGTCGTGAGACAGTTCGGTCCCTATCTGCCGTGGGCGTTGGAAGATTGAAGGGGGCTGCTCCTAGTACGAGAGGACCGGAGTGGACGAACCTCTGGTGTTCGGGTTGTGTCGCCAGACGCATTGCCCGGTAGCTAAGTTCGGAATCGATAACCGCTGAAAGCATCTAAGCGGGAAGCGAGCCCTGAGATGAGTCTTCCCTGACAGTTTAACTGTCCTAAAGGGTTGTTCGAGACTAGAACGTTGATAGGCAGGGTGTGTAAGCGTTGTGAGGCGTTGAGCTAACCTGTACTAATTGCCCGTGAGGCTTAACCATACAACACCCAAGGGGTTTTGTAGTGGACTCAAAGCTAAGCGCATAAGAATGTGTGTGAGAACGAAAACAGCTTTCCAGATTTTAAAATTTTGCTTGGCGACCATAGCGTTTTGGACCCACCTGACTCCATCCCGAACTCAGAAGTGAAACGAAACAGCGTCGATGGTAGTGTGGGGTTTCCCCATGTGAGAGTAGAACATCGCCAGGCTTTTAATTTAGCACCAAGCGCTAACCAATGCGGAGCGGTAGTTCAGTTGGTTAGAATACCGGCCTGTCACGCCGGGGGTCGCGGGTTCGAGTCCCGTCCGCTCCGCCACTTATTTGAGAAACCCAGTCTTACGACTGGGTTTTTTGCTTTCTGGATAAAAGTGCCGTTATCTTGGTTATTCAATCCTTATAACGCTCTTATTCTGCTTCTTGAGCCCTTAGAACAATGGTTTATCCTTTGTTTTTTGTATGACTCGCACCTCTCCATGCTGGCTGTTATGATGGCAAAAAAGGAGAAAATCAGTCATGCCTCATTTACGTTTTCGCGCAGTAGAAGCGCATAGCGTTAAATCGCTAGTCCCCACACTACTCGATGAGCTTTCCTCATTACTCAATACTCCTCGTGCCGCTTTTACGTTTGAGCTGGTGAATACTCAGTATTTTTCTGAGGGTGATATTTATCCTATGGTGGAAGTATTGTGGTTTGGAAGAGAACAGCAGACTCAGGATCAGGTTGCACAGGTGATTACTGATCAGACACGTCAGTTGCTCGGTGCTGATTCTCATGTTGCTGTAGTGTTTATACCTTTGCAACGCACCGCTTATTATCTTGATGGACAACACTTCTGAGGAGGCCGCATGAATCCTGTTATTGATACCATACTTAGCCATCGTTCTATTCGTGCTTTTACCCAAGAGCCTATTTCTGCAACGCAACTTGAGACGATCATTGCTTCTGGTATTGCTGCTTCGTCATCCAGCTTACTGCAAGTGACCTCGGTGATTCGAGTGACTGATGGCGGTATGCGTGAGCAATTAGCAAAGCTTGCTGGCAATCAAGCCTACGTGGCGAGTGCGGCTGAGTTTTTGGTTTTTTGCATTGATTATCAACGACATTATGCGCTGAACCCGAACGTGAAACCTGAATTTATGGAGTTAACCTTAATTGGTGCTGTTGATGCGGGGATTATGGCGCAAAACTGTTTATTGGCGGCAGAGTCGATGGGGCTTGGTGGGGTGTACATTGGTGGTTTACGTAATTCACCGAATGAAGTCGATGCTTTGCTTAACTTGCCGCCTTATACCTCCGTATTGTTTGGAATGTGCTTAGGACACCCAGCTCAGGATCCAGAGTTAAAACCGCGCTTGGCTCCGAAGGTGATCTTGCATGAAAACCACTACCAGCCTTTGAATAAAGAGGATGTCGCAGAGTATGACCGTACCATGGTTGAGTATTACCAAAAACGTTCCGGTAATCCAAAACAGCAGGGATGGTCTGAACAAATTACCGCTAAGCTTTCAGAAGAGTCTCGGCCATTTATGCTTAGCTATTTGCAGCGCAAAGGATTAGCTTTGAAATAATGTAAAAATCCCAGCACTTGGCTGGGATTTTCGATTTACGCGAGCCCTTGAATTACCACGAACTTCTCTAGCAGTTGCTCTTCGGTTTCGCGATGGGCAGGGTCGGTGATGATGCAGTTGCTGATGGGACAAACCGACTGACACGTCGGTTTGTCATAGTGCCCTTTGCATTCAGTGCATAAATCGGGATTGATCTCATAGATCTTATCGCCCATTGAAATCGCACTGTTTGGGCACTCTGGCTCACACATATCACAGTTAGTGCATTTGGCGGTAATGAGTAGCGCCATAATTACTTGCCTGTTGGGTTACGGGTATCCTGCCCTTGCACTAGGTTACGCATCAGTAGTGCGTAGCTGAGATCCAATTCTTCCGGAACTGGAATGTAAACAAAGTGACCGTTGCCTTTGGCATCATCTGTTGCTTCACCTTTGCGGTTTTCCATCGCTTCTAAAGTGAAGATGACATTGCCTTTTGGCGTCATCAGCTCAAGGCTATCGCCAAGTATAAATTTGTTTTTTACTTCCACTTCGGCCATTGCGCCGCGGCGTTTACCGGTAAATTCACCCACAAACTGTTGAGTGTCGGAAACCGAGTAGCCGTAATCGTAGTTTTGGTAAGCATCGTGTGTGTGGCGACGTAGGAAACCTTCGGTATAACCACGGTGCGCCAAGCTTTCTAGGGTAGTCATCAGGCTATCATCGAATGGCTTGCCCTCAACCGCATCATCAATTGCTTTACGGTACACTTGCGCTGTGCGTGCGCAGTAGTAGAAAGATTTAGTACGGCCTTCGATTTTCAGTGAGTGCACACCCATTTGAGTTAGGCGCTCAACATGCTGTATCGCACGCAGATCTTTCGAGTTCATGATGTAGGTGCCGTGCTCATCTTCAAACGCGGCCATTTTCTCATCTGGGCGATGGCTTTCAGAAAGCAGTACGACATCATCAATTGGTTTGCCTGCACCAATGGTGGTGTCTGGACGTTCATTTTGAACTTCGATGGCTTGCGCAGCATTGGGATCAAACTGTTCAACGATCTGACCTGCTTCATCTTCTTTAGCTGCTTCAACTTTGTATTCCCAACGGCATGCGTTAGTGCAAGTACCTTGGTTTGGATCGCGCTTGTTGATGTAACCAGACAGCAAGCAACGGCCTGAGTAAGCCATGCACAACGCACCATGTACGAACACTTCAATTTCAGTATTCGGACATTTTTCACGGATCTCTTCGATCTCTTCTAAAGAGAGCTCACGAGAAACAATCACACGCTCAACGCCTTGTGAAGCCCAGAATTTCACGGTTGCCCAGTTCACGGCATTCGCTTGTACCGAAAGGTGGATCGGCATGTGTGGGAATTCTTCGCGAACCATCATAATCAAGCCTGGGTCAGACATGATGAGCGCATCAGGCCCCATATCAATTACAGGCTTAAGGTCACGGATGAAAGTTTTCAGCTTAGAGTTGTGTGGCTGAATGTTACACACGACATAGAATTTTTTACCCAGTGCGTGGGCTTCATCAATGCCGATTTGTAGGTTTTCGTGGTTGAACTCATTGTTACGCACGCGAAGGCTGTAACGAGGTTGGCCAGCATATACCGCATCTGCCCCGTAGGCAAAAGCGTAGCGCATATTCTTCAGGCTACCAGCGGGTGAAAGGAGTTCTGGAACAAAGGTTTTTGGCGTTGTCATTGCTTGCTTCTCTTACAATCTGATCTCAAGTCAGGCCAATACCACCTGATGGTATTGGAAAGGGCGCAAATTTTACGTCAAAAACCCTACTCTGCATAGTGAAACTCTCACCACCTCATTTTACGCAGAGGTGGTGAAATTGAGTCCACGCTTAGGCTTCAGGGTGAGGCAGGCCACCTAAGGCATTGAATAGATCTGGTAGGAAGACCGACATTTCTCCGCACAGCAGAGAGAAATCGGCATCAAGACGTGCCGCGCGATCTTCGCGTGGGATGTCATCATTCTGCTCTTTGAGTTCATCGCTGTATGTTAGGCGTTTGATGCTGCAATCTTCCGCTAATACAAAACGAATCCGGTCTTGCCAGTTTATTGCCAGTTTAGTGACCACTTTATTGGCTTGAATGTGGCTGAGAATTTCATCGCTGCTCAGCTCTTGTTTTTTGCAGCGAATGGTTGCGCCGTCATCGAGTAATGATTTGAGCTCCGCTTCTTCCATCAGGCTAAAGCCTTGGGGCAGATTGCCTTCTTTCACCCATTGCGTCAGAGTCGTTTCTACCGCAATTTCAGGAATAGCAGGGACAACAGGCAGACTGCCCATGGTTTTGCGCAGTAGCGCGAGCACATCTTCGGCTTTTTTGTAGCTGCCTGCATCCACTAGAATTAAGCCTTCGGTTGGCATGATCAGCACAAACGTGAGTTGGCTTTTGCTGAATGCGCGTGGCAGTAAATCGATTACGATGTCTTCTTTCAGTGCTTCTTTTTCTTTTTTCTTCAGTGGGCGGCCTTCTTCAGCTTCCATCGCTTCGACTTTGGCATTGAGCGAATCTTTGATCACGGAAGCGGGCAGCATTTTCTCTTCACGTTTCGCGCAGACTAAAATACGGTTTTCACTGACGTGGGTCATCATGTCGCCGTGTTTACCCAGTGCGGAAACCCAACCAAACTTCTGTTTATCCTGACTGCCGCAAGGCGTAAAACGAAATTCGGCCAACTGCTTTTCCAGCTGATCGGCATTGAAGTTAACCTCGCGATTAACGCGATACACCATACAGTTTTTAAACCACATTGTTGTTTTCCCTTGGTTAGAAAGCCAGACATGATAGGGGAAGATGCTGAGAAAGTCTTAACCCTAATTCAAAAAAATAGGGATAGCTGCCCAGTTGTTGTCTCGCTTTGCTTGTGAGGCTTAGGTATATGAATTTCGCCTGAACCTTATATGAAAATTTGTTTGCAAAGGTCACAAAAGTGTCATAAACATTTCCCATAATGCATGGCGTTGGTGAAAAACAAAGGTTAATCAATTATGTCTAGAAGGATTCTGGTTGTTGAAGACGAAGCACCGATTCGTGAAATGTTGTGTTTCGTGCTTGAACAAAAGGGCTATCAGGCGGTTGAGGCCGAAGATTATGATTCGGCAATGAGTAAGCTGGCTGAACCTTTTCCTGATCTCGTCCTGCTTGACTGGATGTTGCCTGGTGGAAGTGGCATCAACCTCATCAAGCATATGAAACGTGAAGAGGTGACGCGCAACATTCCTGTCGTGATGCTTACCGCGCGTGGGGAAGAAGAAGATAAAGTTCGCGGCCTCGAAGTGGGCGCAGATGATTACATTACCAAACCGTTTTCACCCAAAGAGTTGGTTGCCCGTTTGAAAGCGGTCATTCGCCGAGTGACGCCAACGGCATTAGAAGACGTGATTGATGTTCAAGGTTTGAAGTTAGATCCGGTTTCACACCGTGTGACGGCGAATGATCAGCCGTTGGACATGGGACCGACTGAGTTCAAGATGTTACACTTCTTCATGACGCACCAAGAGCGTGTGTATAGCCGCGAACAACTGCTCAACAACGTTTGGGGTACCAACGTGTATGTTGAAGATCGCACGGTAGACGTTCACATTCGTCGTCTGCGCAAAGCTTTAGAAGATGCTGGACATGATAAGTTGATCCAGACTGTGCGCGGTGCGGGGTATCGTTTTTCAACCAAAGCCTAAGAGGGTGTAGAACAAATCAGTATGGTTGAACGCTTAACATGGAAAAAGCTGGCTTGGGAGCTGGCTTTTTTTTACTTGCCATGGATTGTGGTTGGATGGATTTTTGGAAGCATGCCGTGGTTGCTGTTAGCTGCTACGGTGTTGCAGCTTTTCTGGCATTTGAATCATCAAATTCGCCTCTCGGCTTGGTTGTGGGATGAAAAACGCCTCACCCCGCCTTCCGGAACCGGGAATTGGGAATCGCTGTTCAATGGCATTTATCGCTTGCAGCAGCGCCATCGTAAAAAACGCAAAGAGCTGACCAATCTCATCCGCCGCTTCCGTAATGGTGCTGAATCGCTCCCCGATGCGGTTGTGGTGTTTCGTAGCGAAGGCAATATCGTGTGGTGCAACCGCCTTGCGCAGCACTTGCTGGGTTTTCGTTGGCCAGATGATGCTGGGCAGCCGATCTCCAACTTGCTGCGTACACCGGACTTTATCAAATACCTCAAGAAAGATGATTTTACCGATCCGCTCGAAATGCGTTCGCCGCTCAATAGCGAGCGCATGCTGGAACTGCGGATTGTGCCGTACACCGAGGGTGAACACCTGATGGTGGTGCGTGATGTCACTCAGCTTAAACAGCTCGAAGGCATGCGCCGTAATTTCTTTGCCAACGTTTCCCATGAACTGCGCACACCGATGACGGTGCTGCAAGGTTATCTGGAAATGACCGAAGATCCGGATGTGCTGGCCGGTCCCATGTGGAGCAAAGCCCATGGCGTGATGACTGAGCAGCTCAATCGGATGAATAGTCTGGTGAACCAACTGCTGACGCTCTCGAAAATTGAAGCATCGCCGATGGTCGATCTCGATCAAGTGGTTGATGTGCCTGCCATGTTGGAAGTGTTAGAAAAAGAAGCAGTGAGCCTCAGTGGTGATGCGCAACATAAGCTGTATTTTGAGGTAGATAAAAGCCTGAAAGTGCTGGCGGATGACGATCAACTGCGCAGCGCGATTTCGAATCTGGTGTACAACGCGGTTAAATATACCCCGCCGGGCGCGCAAATTGATGTGCGTTGGTATCGCACTGGCAAAGGCGCTTGCCTCGAAGTGGAAGATAAAGGCGAGGGGATCGAGCCGCAACACTTACACCGTTTAACGGAGCGTTTCTATCGCGTCGATAAAGCCCGCTCTCGTGATACGGGCGGTAGTGGTTTGGGACTCGCGATCGTGAAACACGCGCTTGCACACCATGACACGCATTTGGATATCTACAGTAAAGTCGGTGTCGGCAGTAAGTTTTCGTTTGTTTTACCTAAGCGGTTGGTGGCGAAAGGATGAGCCGCATGCTAAGTCGTGTTGGTTTATTAGGTACATTGTCTTTGGCTTCATCGGCTGCTTGGGCGTTGGATGAAGGTTTACCTACCTATGAAAAAGTCAGCGGTATTTCGGGCAGCTTGTTGTCCGTCGGCTCGGATACGCTGGCGGGCATGACTACGCTGTGGGTGGAGGAGTTTCAAGCCTATTACCCTGCAGTGAATGCGCAAGTGCAAGCCTCGGGTTCGGCGACGGCGCCGCCCGCATTATCAGAAAGCACGGCACAGTTTGGCCCGATGAGCCGCCCAATGCGCAGCAGTGAAATTGCTGCGTTTGAAGCCATGCACGGCTACAAGCCAACCGCATTGCGTGTGGCGATTGATGCGGTTGGGATTTTTGTACACCGTGATAACCCGATCAAAGGGCTGAATTTTCAGCAGTTGGATGCGATTTTTTCCGCGACATTGCGCTGTGGTGCTTCACAAGCGATCGTCACCTGGTCTCAGCTTGGTCTGCCTTATGACTGGGCGAAGCGTAATATTCAACTGTTTGGTCGCAACTCGGTATCCGGTACCTACGGCTATTTTAAGCAAAATGCCCTTTGCCAAGGGGATTTCCAAAACCGAGTCAATGAGCAGCCGGGGTCGGCTTCGGTGGTGCAGTCGGTTGCATCTTCCATTAACACACTCGGTTATTCTGGGGTGGGTTATCGTGTTTCTGGCGTGAAGCTACTGCCAATTGCGCGTGAAGGGAATGATTATGTTGAGCCAACCCAAGCGAATATCCTGTCAGGGGCTTATCCTTTATCGCGCTACTTGTATGTGTATGTGAACAAGAATCCAAACCGAGATTTGTCACCGATTGAGCGTGAATTCATTCGATTTATGTTTTCGGAGCAGGGGCAGGCTTTGGTTGCGAAAGATGGTTATCTACCGATTTCAGCGCAAGTGGCTCAACAAGAGCTTGCAAAGGTAGGGATTGATCCTTTAACCGATTGAGCGGGTTCGTTCCGAGCAGGACAACAAAAAACGCCCAAATAGTTTTGGGCGTTTTTTGTAGGTAACTCGTGATTAAAAATGCAATTGCCAGCCTACTTCACGCCAGTATTCTTGCTCGGTCTGTAAATCGGCGTGCAGCAATTTATTGTTTTCTAACCAATCTGGCTGTTCACATTCCAATTTCCACTCATCGTCTTTCGCTGACAAGGAGAGAGGTGGTAGCGGGTCATCGTTGCGTTGACCATTCACTAAGATTGCGAGGCGTAACACGCGGATCAAGCCGATAATGTGTTTTTTCTTGAATAGGCTGAAGTCATCTAACTCATTGAGCTTGAGTGATTTACGCTGAAAACGAGCCAGATTGGAGAGCACCAATTGCTGCTCGCTGTTGAATCCCGCCATGTTGTTGTGGCGCAAAATATAGGCGGAGTGGCGATGGAAGCCTTGCAAATTAATGCTCAGCCCCACTTCATGCAGTAACGCTCCCCACTCAAGCAGATCGCATAACTCACTCCCTTCGGGCAAATTCAATTCGCCGGCGACTTGCGCTAAGAATTCACGCGCGTGTCCTTTGACTTTGGCGGCGTGTTCTAAATCGACCAAATGTTTAGCAGCCAGATTTTCGGTGGTACGCAGACGGATGTCAGAATACTTGAAACGATCTTCCATCTCATACAGCAGCCCTTCACGCAGTGCACCATCCGAGAAGTGCATCTCTTTGATTTTTAAACCATGAAAGATCGCGGAAAGAATGGCAACCCCTGCGGCAAACACAGGTTTGCGATCATCAGTTAAACCGGGCAGTTGTAAGTCGTCAATGCTGTCCCATTCGCACAGTTTTTCAATCAGCTTGCTCAGGCGTTCAAAGGTGATTAGCCCATCTTCATGCCCTTGCCCGACTAACACTTCGTGAATCGCTTTGATGGTGCCTGATGAGCCAAATGCGACTTGCCAGCCTTTTTTGCGGTACTTAGCGGCGATGGATTCTAACTTCTGCTCACTGGCGACAATGGCTTGAGCAAAGTTTTTACGCGAGAGTTTACCGTTGGCAAAATAACGCTCGGTAAAATTTACGCAGCCCATCTGCTTACTGTTGACCAGCTCGGCTTCAAATCCTTTGCCAATGATCATTTCGGTGCTGCCGCCACCAATATCAACCACTAACATAGAGTCGGCTTGCGGTTGGGTATGGGCAACGCCGAGGTAAATCAAACGCGCTTCTTCAGAACCGGGGATGATTTCAATCGGAAAAGGGAGCACTTCTAAGGCGCGCTGAATAAACAAGTGTGCGTTGCTGGCTTGGCGTAACGTGTGGGTGGCGGCAATGCGTACATTACGCGGCTCAAAGCCTTGTAAACGCTCCGCGAACATCGCCAAGCACTCTAAACCACGTTGAATGGACTCTTCATCAAGATTTTTCTGTGCATCAAGCCCTGCCGCCAGACGCACGCGCTGTTTATGTCGGCTAATCAATTGGAGATCTTGATCGACCACCTTGGCGACCACCATATGAAAACTGTTCGAACCCAGATCAATGGCAGCGATTTCTCTTGCGTTACTGACTGCTGTTGTCATTCGTCTCTTGTTGACCTTTTAGTTTACGAGTCTGTTTCTCGACATTTTTAAGATAGTCGTAAATGGCTATTTGAGAACGTACTTTTCTGCGATTGCCGCGTTCTACATATTCATTACTCATCTCTTTGTCGATTCGACGCGCTTTGACCGTATCAATGAACTGAATATTAAGGATATCAATGATGCGCTGTTTGATACGTTCATCACGAATCGGAGCCATGACCTCGATGCGATGATCAATATTCCGCTCCATCCAATCCGCAGAGGAGATGAAAACTTGTGGATTGCCATCATTATGCACAATCAATACACGAGGGTGTTCAAGGAAGCGGTCAATAATACTGATGATCTCAATATTGTCACTGACGCCTTCCACACCGGGGACGAGTGAACACATGCCACGGATGATCATGCGAATTTTCACACCTGCCGCACTCGCACCGTACAGTTTATTGATTAAGCCTTTATCCACTAAATTGTTCACCTTGAGGGTGATGGCGGCTTTTTTCCCGGCTTTCGCGTTGGCGATTTCACCATCCAACAAGCGATAGATTTGGGTGCGAGAATTGCGCGGTGAAACAATCAAGTGATTGAACTTCACTGGGCGGAAGGGGTTTTCAATGTAGCCAAATACGGCACGGACTTCAGCAGCGAGCTCTTGGTTGGCGGTGAGCAGGGCAAAGTCGGTGTAAATGCGTGCCGTACGTTCGTGGAAGTTGCCAGTGCCAATGTGCGCGTAACGAACGAATTCATCCCCTTCTTTGCGGGTGATAAGCAGGAGCTTAGCGTGAATCTTCATTCCCGGCACACCGAAAATAACGTGTACGCCCGCATCGGTCAGAATGCGTGACCATTCGATATTGGCTTCTTCATCAAAACGAGCTTGTAGCTCGACCACCACCACCACGCGTTTGCCGTTGTGTACCGCATCAACCAGCGAGTTCATCAATCGTGAATCTTTCGCAACGCGATAGATGTTGATTTTAATACTGACGACTTTGGGGTCAAAAGAGGCTTGGCGCACCAGCTCAGTCATGTGCTCAAAACTGTGGTAAGGGTAGTGCAGCAAAATATCTTGCGCGCGAATCGCATCAAAGACGTTGGCATAGCCTTCAAAATCGGCACAAGGCATCGGGGGTAACGGTTTGTTTTCTAAATAATCTCGGCCGACATTGGGGAAAGAAATAAAGTCTTTAAAATTGTGATAACGTCCACCGGGGATCAGACTATCGTAGTGGGAGATTTTTAGTTTGTAGCATAAGAATTTCAGCATCGCTTCCGGCATTTCGCGCTCATACACAAAACGCACCGGAAGTGCGGTTAAACGCTGGCTTAAGCCTTCTGACATTTGCTCTAGCAAGCTGTATTCGACTTCGTGGCGTAAATCGTATTCCGCATCACGGGTCATCTTCATTGCGTAACCGTTGAGCGTGTCATAGTTGTAAAAACCACGGAAAATCTCATCGAGGCAAAGACGAATAATGTTGTCGAGCAGAATGATGGTTTTGCGACGTTTGCCTTTTTGCTCAGGCAGCATCACAAAGCGGGGAAGTTGGTCTGTTGGGATCTCGATCAGCGCATATTTAAATTCATCGCCGCTGCACATTTCTACTGCGATATAGGCGTATTCATCTTTCAAAAACTGCATCACATCGATGTCATCTCGTAACATAATCGGGGTGACGTGTGGCAGCACTTCTTTCTGGAAGTATTTTTTTACCCACTTAAGTTGGATGTCGTCGAGCTGAGTTTCATTGACCAAGAAAATGCGCCGTCTGGCCATTTCAAGAATCAATTCATTGTAAAGGTTATCGAAATCTTGGTTGAGTTTGAGGGCTTTATTTTGCATGCGAGAGAGGAGGTGCTTGGAGATGTCGTTACTGCCTCGTTCTCGGTTGATCAGAATCTGCCGTTTTACATCGGCGAATCTCACTTTATAAAATTCATCAAGGTTATTGGAAAATATCCCCAGAAAGCGAATCCGCTCAATCAGCGGCACGGTTTTGTCCGCCGCTTCTTGTAGTACGCGCTCGTTAAACGAGAGCCAACTGAGTTCCTTGTCGATGTACAGCTTATCCGCACTCATATTTTACCTTTGCCGTTTTGAGTTGACGTAACCATCAGTAGAAGTACTGCAAACTAAGTGATTTTTGTGACACTTTTATTGCACTGCTTTCAGTGTCATAGAGTTGTTTTGATTTCAGTAATTTATTGTGAGCTGTAATATAATTGTCACCCAACGGAAATATTATGACACTCCCCCAACCTGTAGGTAATCCCAAGCATGGTCAGACAACCATTTTCATTGAAAGAACGTGATCGCGCACGGTTAGTCAAAGACCGTGTGGTGCGTTTTGCAGTGACCTGTGGTGGCGTGAGTGTGTTAGGGGCGTTGGTACTGATTTTTATCTATTTGGGTATGGTGGTTGTGCCTCTGTTTGGGGATGGTAAGTGGCATGGGGATGTGGCGGTAAAGCCGATTACAACGCCTAATCCACTGTTTATGACCATTGGTGACTATGGCGAAAATGCTTTTGTCCTCTCAGCCGATGGTGATGGGCAGTTTTGGTCATTAAGAAAACCCGGTGAACAGCCTATTCACACTCAATCGATAGGTTTTAAGCCTACACGGTGGGCACAAACCCCTGCTGCCCAAGGTTGGTTTGCGCTAGTGGGAGAAGACAACCAAGTGGCGGTGCTGTATCCGCAACTGTCTCACTCCATGACGGCCCAAGGACGAGAGTTTACTCCGAATCTTGAACGTTTGGCCTTGCCGGCTGAGTGGCGTTTGAGTGAACTTGCGCTCCAGAAAATCACGTTTGCGCTCACTGAGCAGCAAGTGATCTTCGCCACTTATGATCAAGCGCAGCAAGTACAGATTATACGAGTGGATCGCCAAACCGGACGAGAGTTGGCGCGCTTTGCTTTTAATGCTCCCTTTACTCAGTTGAGTCAGTTGCAACTGACGCCTGATGGTAAAACGCTTTATTTGCGCACAAACTCTGAGTTGGTCGTTGCATCGTTAGATAATCAAAGGGGGCAGATCCGTGAAGTGGTGGATCTCAGTGTCGGAGATAGCCATCATCAAGTCACTCAGCTCTATTTACTCTCTGGCGCATACTCTTTGTTGGCCGTACATAGTGATGGCTTAGTGTCGCAATGGTTTGACGTCTTACGTGATGGTGAGCGCCACCTTACGCAAATCCGCGACTTTAAGTTAGCGTCTGAAGTGCAGTATTTACTGCCAGATACCAACAGCAAAGGTTTCTACAGCTTCTATCGCAATGGCACTTTGCAAAGCCACTACACGACCAGTGAAAAATTGGTGCTGTTTGAGCGTGCCTACCAACAGGCGCCACAAATGGTAGCGATGTCGAATAATGAAGCGTATTTGGCTAGTTACGATCAAGGGCGTATTCGCTTGGCCCACATTGAGAATCGTAACCCTGAAGTTTCTTTTTCAGCACTGTGGCAAAAGGTATGGTACGAAAGTTACCCAGAACCGGAATTTGTTTGGCAATCGACCGCGGCAACCGATGATTTTGAGGCGAAATTTAGCCTAGTGCCGATTGCCTTTGGTACCTTAAAAGCGGCCGCATTTGCCATGTTGTTTGCTGTGCCGATTGCGGTGTTAGGCGCAATTTATACCGCCTATTTTATGACACCATCAATGCGACGAGTGGTTAAGCCCACTATTGAGCTGATGGAAGCCTTACCCACCGTGATCATCGGATTTTTAGCCGGATTATGGTTTGCCCCTTTTGTGGAGAGCCACCTTCCTGCTGTGCTCGCGTTAATGTTGCTGATGCCACTTTCAACAATGTTGGTGGGGTTCATTTGGTCACACTTACCGAGAGTATGGCTCCGTGGTATTCCTAATGGTTGGCATGCACTGATTTTAATTCCGGTGTTGATTGGGATCGCGACTCTGATTTTGGCCTACAGCGGTGAGTTAGAAAATGCACTGTTTGCTGGTGACTTGCGGGTGTATTTAGCACAGCACGGTATTGGTTATGATCAGCGTAATGCTTTAGTGGTCGGTTTTGCGATGGGTTTTGCGGTGATCCCTACCATTTTTACTATCGCGGAAGATGCCATTTTCTCGGTACCGAAACACCTTTCTGATGGTTCTTTAGCGTTGGGCGCAACACCTTGGCAAACATTAATGTATGTCGTGTTGCTAACAGCAAGCCCAGGGATATTTTCCGCCATCATGATGGGGCTTGGACGTGCGGTGGGGGAAACCATGATTGTCCTCATGGCTACCGGAAATACTCCGCTACTGGATTGGAATATTTTCGAAGGGATGCGTACTTTATCAGCAACGATTGCAGTTGAATTACCTGAATCTGAAGTGCAAAGCGCCCATTTCCGCATTCTGTTTTTAGCGGCGTTACTGCTGTTAACTTTTACGTTTGCGGTGAACTCGTTAGCGGAGTGGGTCCGCCAACGGCTACGTGAAAAATACCGTTCTTTGTGATGGAGCAAAATAGTGAATTGGTTTAAATCCGGTGCTCCTTGGATCTGGCTAACCGGGGGGGCGGTCAGTGTCAGCTTAATTGCAGTGCTTGGATTATTGTTGGTGATTGGTTGGCGCGGCTTAACCTATTTTTGGCCTGCGCCTTTATTGCAATGGCAAACCCCAGAGGGAAAAACCGTTGTTGGGCAGCTTTATGCTCAAGAAAGTGTGCCGGTGAGCCATTTAAAAGAGATGAATCTTCCATTGCCGGCGGAGATTGAAGCTGCTGGGTTGGCGACACGACTCAATATTAAAGTGGCGAATCGCGAGCTGTATGGCTCAGATTTTATTGCGCTACTTGAGTTTCAAACCGAGTTCAAAGGCGCCCCACAAGGATGGGCGGTGATTGAACGAAGCCGTGGTGGACAACTGTTTGGTCGGCCAGTCAGCTTTGATTCTCTAACGGGGCCAAAAGAACAACTGCTTAGCGATCATTTACGTCAAGCTCTGCTCGAAGCTGAGGCGATCCGCCAACAGGCGGACACCATAGTTGAACAGCAAGTGCGAGTGATCAGTGGCAATTTAGAAAAACTGCGTCTGGAAAAGCGCCGCAAGCAGTTGAACAACCAATTGACCGATGAGTTTTTACAAAACTATGTGTTACGTAAAAGTCGTTTAGAAGCTGAACTGACGGAAGTTCAAGCGCAGTTGGATGCACTCCGTGCGCCATTAGATCAGCAATTTTTGCATGTGGTGGACATGCGCGGACAAACCATATCGGTTCCGCTGAGTGAAATCTTGGATTTTTGGTACCCCAATGATATGAATTTTGCGCAAAAATTGGCGGAATGGGGTAAGCAAGCATGGCGATTTCTATCTGACTCGCCACGTGAGTCTAACTCGGAAGGTGGTGTGTTTCCTGCCATTTTTGGTACGGTTTTCTTGGTGATCATCATGTCGATCATCGTGATGCCATTGGGCGTGATTGCGGCTATTTATCTGCATGAATATGCCAAAGAGGGCGCATTTACCCGCATGATTCGGGTGGCGGTGATCAACTTAGCCGGTGTTCCTTCCATCGTCTATGGGGTGTTTGGCCTCGGCTTTTTTGTTTACACCATAGGTGCTTCGGTTGATAACCTGTTTTATGCCGAGCGGTTACCCACGCCGACATTTGGTACCCCCGGTTTGCTTTGGTCAGCATTAACACTCGCGGTGTTGACATTGCCAGTCGTGATTGTGGCCACTGAAGAAGGTTTATCGCGTATCCCGATTTCGGTACGTCATGGTTCCCTAGCATTAGGAGCCACCCAATTTGAAACCCTTTGGCGTATTGTGTTACCGATGGCAAGTCCTGCGATCATTACCGGATTAATTTTGGCGATTGCTCGTGCGGCGGGAGAAGTTGCCCCCCTGATGTTGGTGGGGGCGGTAAAACTCGCCTCTAGCTTGCCTGTGGATGGTGAGTTTCCGTTCGTTCACCTAGAGCGTAAGTTTATGCACTTGGGCTTTCATATTTACGATATCGGTTTTCAAACCAATAATATTGAAGCCGCTCGACCATTGGTTTACGCCACCTCATTTTTGTTGGTAACGGTGATTGTGGCACTGAACTTAACTGCAATCAGTATTCGTAATAACTTACGGGAAAAATACCGAACTTTGGGGCAAGACTAGCTATGTATTCCGCTAATCCCACTTTGGGCTACTATGTGCCACCGCTGGACGTGAATCATCTCACCGATCAGCAGACGGCGATTTCCATTGAGCATTTAAGCCTGTACTACCAGCAAAGTCGTGCCTTGAGTGATATTTCCATGCGCATTCCCAAAGGGCAGGTCACGGCGTTTATCGGCCCCTCCGGCTGTGGTAAATCCACGTTATTGCGCTGCATTAACCGGATGAACGATCTCGTCGAAGGTACGCGAGTAGAAGGCGAAGTGAAGCTGCATGGCAAAAATATCTATCATCCGGATGTGGATGTTCCGACTCTGCGCCGCCGCGTCGGTATGGTGTTTCAGCGTCCTAATCCATTTCCTAAATCGATTTATGAAAATGTGGTATACGGACTACGTTTACAAGGAATAAAAAACAGTCGTACTTTAGATGATGCGGCAGAACGTTCCCTGCGTGCTGCCGCATTGTGGGATGAAGTGAAGCATCGTCTGCACGAGAATGCATTTGGGTTGTCGGGGGGGCAACAGCAGCGTTTGGTGATTGCTCGCGCGATAGCCATTGAGCCGGAAGTGCTTTTGCTCGATGAACCGACTTCAGCACTCGATCCTATATCAACCTTGACCATTGAAGAGCTGATCCACGATCTCAAAACCAAATACACGGTCGTCATCGTTACCCATAATATGCAACAGGCAGCGCGCGTCAGCGATCACACCGCCTTTATCCATATGGGAAAGTTGATCGAATACTCAGATACCGACTCTATTTTTACTTCACCATTGAAAAAGCAAACCGAAGACTACATTACGGGGCGATACGGTTAAGCGTTTTTCAGTTAGTTTCAATAAGGATATGCCATGCAGTTTGGTCGACATATTTCAGGTCAATTCAATGTGGAGTTGGAGTCCATTCGTAGCCAAGTATTGACGATGGGCGGCTTAGTGGAGCAGCAGTTGACCTTAGCCATGCAAGCCTTGCATGAGGATGATGAAAAACTGGCGCGACGTGTGATTGCTGATGATCACAAAGTTAACGCGATGGAAGTCTCGATTGATGAGGCTTGTACACGCATTATTGCTAAACGCCAACCGACAGCCAAAGACTTACGCCTGATTATGGCCATCATCAAAACCATTACCGATCTTGAACGTATTGGCGATTCTGCGACTAAGATGGCTTACATTGCGATCGAACGCCCACCCGCGAAACAACACCAGTTCCAAGTATCTCTTGAGCCACTTTGCCGCCAAGCGATTGCTATGCTGCATCAAGTGCTTGATGCTTTTGCACGGATGGATGTGGAAGCCGCCGCAGAAATTTATAAGCAAGACGATCGACTGGATAAAGAATACGAAGCCGTGGTGCGCCAGCTGATGACTTATATGATGGAAGATCCGAAAAACATTCCACATATTCTGCAAGTCATCTGGTCGGCGCGTGCCATTGAGCGGGTGGGTGATCGCTGTCAAAACATCTGTGAATACATCATCTATTTCGTCAAAGGTAAAGACGTACGCCATCTTGGCGATCAAGGTATTGATGATGTGCTAAAGAAACCAAGTTTGTAAGCGAGGCGCTATCCTCTC
Source organism: Vibrio metoecus (assembly GCF_009665255.1). Classification (NCBI taxonomy): domain Bacteria; kingdom Pseudomonadati; phylum Pseudomonadota; class Gammaproteobacteria; order Vibrionales; family Vibrionaceae; genus Vibrio; species Vibrio metoecus. The sequence goes on along the minus strand of NZ_CP035686.1, from coordinate 2,025,821 downwards.
TCACTTGCCGCCTAGCGGCAAGTTTGTTGGGTATCGGTTATTAGTAGCGCTGCGGTACAAAGGTTTGGTCTTCAATCGGTGGTCGAACATAACCCTGCTGATTGATCTCAGGCAGCTCAATAGGCGGATATTCAATCTCGTGGTACTCAATACTGCTTAATAAGTGGCTGATACAGTTGAGGCGAGCGCGTTTTTTATCGTCAGAAGGCACTACCCACCACGGGCAATGTTTGGTGTCGGTATACGCAAACATCTCATCTTTGGCACGGGAATACGCCGCCCAACGCTTACGAGATTCGAGATCCATCGGGCTGAATTTCCAGCGTTTGAGTGGGGTTTCGATGCGTTCCATAAAACGTTTTTCTTGCTCTTCATCGGACACCGAAAACCAGTATTTGAGCAAAATAATTCCTGAGCGTTGTAACATGCGCTCAAATTCAGGGCAGGAGCGTAAAAACTCTTGATGTTCTTCTTCGCTACAAAAGCCCATTACCTTTTCAACCCCAGCGCGGTTGTACCAACTACGGTCAAACAGCACGATTTCGCCGCCAGCCGGTAAATGAGCCACATACCGTTGGAAATACCATTGGGTTTTCTCTTTTTCGGTTGGCGCGGGTAGGGCGGCGACTCGACAAACACGGTGATTGAGTTTTTCAGTGATGGTTTTGATCACTCCGCCTTTACCCGCCGCATCACGACCTTCAAAGATGATGACCACTTTGAGTTTCTCTTGCTTGACCCACTCTTGTAACTTTACCAGTTCGACTTGCAGCTGCTCTAGCTCACGCTCATAGACTTTCTTATCCAATTTTGTCATGTCATCTCTCCTGTGATGAGTTAAGCATAGCAGCGTACTTTCGTAAGTTCAGTTTACCTTGATGGAGTTGAGAGCTTGTACGGTTTGTTGCAGGGCTACCGTGTTCGTTACCGGAATAATGAAGTCATCACAGTCGCTAGCGCCCATTTTGCTTTCAGAACGAATGAACTGCATCAGGCTTGGACGAGTCGTTTTTGCAGACAAATGCAGCTCTTTCACTCCGCTTGCCACGGCAATTTCCGTCACATTTTGTGCGTTAACACCTGCGCCAGCCATAATGGAAATGCGTCCCGCACTTTGTTGAACCAACTGGGTTAAGCAATCAATCCCCAAAGAGGCAGTACGTGCCAAACCAGACGTTAAAATGCGTTCGCAACCTAAAGCAATAATGTCTTCTAACGCTTGCTCTGGATCTGCACAGAGATCAAAAGCGCGGTGGAAAGTGACGCCTAAACCGAGTGAATGGGCTAAATCGACTAAAGGTTGGGTGCGTTGAACATCAATCGTGCCATTGGCATTGAGTAAACCCAGTACCACTCCCTGTAAATTGGCTTGATGGGCTGTATGAATATCCTGCGCCATGATGATGAGGTCGTCATCGTGATAGAAAAAATCCCCTTCTCTTGGGCGGATCATGGCGTAAACCGGAATGGATGAACATTTTCCTGCACTGTGCATCAACCCCGCACTTGGGGTTAACCCACCTAGCGCGAGTGCAGAGCAAAGCTCAATGCGTGTAGCGCCCCCCGCGATGGCGTTGTGCAAGGATTCAATATTGTCGATGCAGACTTCAACTTGATAATTCATAGAGTTATCTCCGGCTAGATAAAGCAAATTAGCCTCCATGATAGCAGCAGTCTGCGTGTTGAATGAGTCAGAATAGGGGTAAAGTTTAGCGTATGAATTACCCATTTAATGATGGTGAGCGCCCTTGATCTAAATGGTACTGTCCAATAAACAGGAGAGAGAAAGAGGTGATATTTCAGATAGAAAAAAGCCCAAAGCATTGCTTTGGGCTTTTGAAGACTTTACTTCTTAACTGATTGGCGTAGCGTTTTCGCTTTATATTTTCCAACCACCCGTGTTGAGCGCGGGGTTAAGAATCTTATTTCAGGTCAGAAGAGTGTTGTGCTAGGAATGCTGCAACGCCTTTTGGAGATGCTTCCATACCTGCTTTACCAGCTTCCCATTGCGCTGGGCACACTTCACCGTGAGTTTGGTGGAAGTTTAGTGCGTCAACCATACGTAGCATTTCATCGATGTTACGGCCTAGTGGTAGGTCGTTAACCACTTGGTGACGAACCATACCTTCTTCGTCGATCAGGAATGAACCACGGAATGCAACGCCTGCTTCTGGATGCTCTACATCGTAGGCTTTACAGATTTCGTGTTTAACGTCTGCAACCAGTGGGTATTTCACTTGACCGATACCGCCGTTTTCAACAGCAGTGTTACGCCATGCGTTGTGAGAGAACTGAGAGTCGATAGACACACCGATCACTTCTACGCCTTTTGCGATGAAGTCTTCGTAACGGTTGTCGAATGCAATCAGCTCAGATGGGCAAACGAAAGTGAAGTCTAGTGGGTAGAAGAAAACAACCGCTTTCTTACCTTTTGTAAACTCAGCGAAGTTGAAGTTTTCAACGATTTCACCGTTACCCAGAACAGCTGCAGCAGTAAAATCAGGGGCTTTGCGACCAACTAGTACCATTATTTTGCTCCTAAGAAGTATGGTAATTGCTAAGGCGTGACATGGAGCCACGGCTCAGTCCGTATTTGAACGAGAGAAACTATAGTACAGATTGTAGGATTGAAAAAAGCGAATTAAATAGATTGAGTTAATCGAAAAAAGCGATAAATATGGAATCCGTTAGCTGTGAAGCAAGTTTGACCTAAGGTACTGATAAAACCATGAGTAAATGGCCGAGCCTGAAACAATTGTCCTATTTAGTGACGCTGTATGAAACGCGTCATTTTAGTGAGGCTGCAGAGCGCTGTTTTGTCAGCCAATCAACGTTGAGCAAGGGCGTTCAAAACCTCGAAGAATTGATTGGGTGTACGTTGTATGAAAAACAGGATAAGAAAAGTCCATTAGTCTTTACGCGGGCGGGAGAGTTGGTGGTCAAGCATGGGCGTGAGTTATTGGCTAAAGGCCAAGATTTGGTCGAGCTGGGTAAGCTTTGCCAAGGTGATGGCATGGAAGGGCAACTTCGATTGGGCTGTATTCCCACGATAGCGCCTTTTTTACTTGGCGATTTGGTGCAAGAGATCAACCAACGCTACCCCAAACTGCACCTACTGTTGCGTGAAGATACTACCAGCAATCTGCTTTCAGCATTGCGCAGTGGTGAATTGGATGTATTGATACTGGCGCTGCCGGTTGAGATTGGCAATATGGAAACGCGCATCGTTGGACATGATCCGTTTCGTATGGTGATCAGCCGTCATCAAGCGGATCGCATCCGTGTTCCGATTAAGTATGATGATTTACCGGATGAGTCCGTGTTTCTATTAGAAAATGAACACTGTCTGACGGAGCATGCGGTATCGGCCTGTAAATTGACTGACAAAGAGAAAATCAATCCATTTACCGCCACCAGTTTACACACTTTGGTGCAGATGGTGGCCAATGGTTTGGGTACCACTTTTATCCCACAAATGGCGATTGATCATGGCCTATTGGATAACCAGAATTTAGTCGTTGTCGATCCCCCTGGTCAAAAAGCGTATCGGGAAATTGGCTTAGTTTGGCGACCAAGCTCCTCGCGAACGCACACTTTTGAACAATTGTCTCAAGTGGTTTCTGAACTGCTTTAGCGATTGGTCGTACATTCTAAGTTGACGTTATCTAGTGAAAGCACGCTGTGAAAAGCGTGCTTTTAAGTATTTTATCTGGTTAGTAATTTTTTTATTGTGAAATTTCACAAGTCAAAATTGGTGAGGCTTTCATAAAATTGTAAATATTCACAATGTGAATTTTACACATTCTGATTTAAACGCTGTTTAAATTACGCTCATTTCGATCTGCTTCAACCCAATAAAAACCGTCGTTTTCACCATCTCGAAAAATTTAAACACTTGTTTGAGAGTGTTTTCTTATTCATTTTTAAGTGTAATTAAATTACGTAATGAGTTACGCATTTGGCCTGTTCTCTTCGGCTTAATAAGTAACCGGATAAAACTTCGAATTTAACGTTCGGTTAACTTTTGCACTTTCGTAAAAAGCCTTTGTGAGTTAAGGTTTATTGGCGTTGTTAAGACTTATGTCTAGTGTTTTCCATCTTGCAAAGAGAGTCGCTTTAGGTGACCTTAATGCACAGTAAATCAGCAAAGTTAGTGGTTTGAATTTGTAGTTTTAAAGTTACAAATGTTCTTGGTGAGCGTTTCAAGGAAGGAATTTATGTCAACCAATACTGCCGAATTAACTCAACAATCAACTGCAGCAAAAACGACCCAAGGCAAGCTTGATGTGGTGGGAGCTCTTGCGCCCGAACATCAAGCCATTTTCCCTGTCGAAGCCCAAACTTTTTTACAGCACCTTTGTGAGCGTTTTGCCTCGCGAGTCGATGAGTTGCTGGCCTTGCGTGAACAAAAACAAACGCTTATTGACCAAGGTCAGTTGCCTGATTTTCTTCCAGAAACCAAAGATATTCGAGAATGGAGTTGGAAAGTTCTCGGCATTCCTTACGATTTGCAAGATCGCCGCGTGGAAATTACAGGCCCGACCGATCGCAAAATGGTGATTAATGCCCTTAATGCGAATGTGAAAGTCTTCATGGCGGACTTTGAAGATTCGATGTCGCCCGCGTGGGACAAAGTGTTGGATGGGCAGATCAACCTGCGTGATGCGATTCTGGGTACCATAAGCTATACCAACCCAGACAATGGCAAGCGTTATGAACTCAATACCAACCCAGCAGTGCTCATCTGTCGCGTGCGCGGTCTGCATCTCAAAGAAAAGCATGTCACTTACAACGGCTTGGCGATTCCCGGTTCACTGTTCGATTTTGCGCTCTACTTTTACAACAACCATCGCGCACTATTGAAAAAAGGCAGTGGCCCTTATTTCTACCTACCTAAGCTGCAAGCTTATCAAGAGGCGCAGTGGTGGAGTGACGTGTTCCATTTCACGGAAGATTATTTTGGCTTAGACACCGGCACCATCAAAGCAACGGTGTTGATTGAAACTCTGCCTGCGGTATTTCAGATGGATGAGATTCTGTTCTCACTCAAAGAGCACATTGTCGGTCTGAACTGTGGACGCTGGGATTATATTTTCAGCTACATCAAAACCTTGAAAAAGCATCCCGACCGCGTATTGCCGGATCGCCAAGTGGTGACCATGGATAAGCCTTTCCTCAATGCGTATTCCCGTTTGTTGATTTACACCTGTCATAAGCGCGGTGCATTTGCGATGGGAGGAATGGCGGCGTTTATTCCAGCCAAAGATCCTGCGGTGAATGAGCAAGTGCTACAAAAAATTCGTGGCGACAAAATGCTCGAAGCGACCAATGGTCACGATGGTACTTGGGTTGCTCACCCCGGTTTAGCGGATACCGCCATGGCGGTGTTTAACGAGGTGCTTGGTGAGCGCAAAAACCAACTCAATGTAAGCCGAATGGACGATGCTCCGATAACCGCGGCCGATCTATTGGCACCTTGCGATGGGTCACGCTCCGAGCATGGCATGCGCCACAACATTCGCGTTGCGTTGCAATACATCGAAGCATGGATTTCTGGTAACGGTTGTGTGCCGATCTACGGCTTGATGGAAGATGCGGCGACAGCGGAGATTTCACGCGCTTCGATTTGGCAATGGATCCAACACGGTAAAACGTTAGATAACGGGCAAGTGGTCACTAACGAACTGTTTCGCGACTACCTCAAACAAGAGATTGAGGTGGTGAAAAGCGAAGTGGGTGAGTCTCGTTTTGCACAAGGGCGTTTTACTGAAGCGGCCGAATTGATGGAGCGCTTAACGACCAGCCAAGAGCTACCGAATTTCTTAACCATACCGGGCTACGACTACTTGCCGTAGGCCTCTATAACACCAGTAAGGTGAAAAAACGCCAGTAACGTGAAACCACTTTACGATCAGCGTGCGCAGTACTGATCGAACAAGGAATCGAGCTGCCAACAGGCAACCAATATACAAGAGGGATAGATTATGACACTGACTCGTCGCCAACAAATTGAAGCACTAGAAAAAGATTGGGCAACCAACCCACGCTGGAAAAATGTGAAACGCACCTATACCGCTGAAGAAGTGGTGAGTTTGCGCGGCTCGGTTGTGCCGGCCAACACCATCGCTCAACGTGGTGCAGACAAGTTGTGGGAACTGGTGAATGGTTCAGCGAAAAAAGGGTATGTGAACTGTTTGGGCGCACTCACTGGCGGCCAAGCGGTGCAACAAGCCAAGGCGGGCATTGAAGCGATTTATCTCTCTGGCTGGCAAGTTGCGGCGGATAACAACACCGCAGGCACCATGTACCCAGACCAATCTCTCTACCCTGTTGACTCAGTACCTTCTGTGGTGCGCCGTATTAACAACGCGTTTCGTCGCGCCGACCAAATCCAGTGGTCAAATGGTAAATCTCCTGAAGATGAAGGTGGCATCGATTACTTCCTACCAATTGTGGCCGATGCGGAAGCCGGTTTTGGTGGAGTGCTCAACGCGTATGAGCTGATGAAGTCGATGATTGAAGCGGGCGCAGCTGGCGTTCACTTTGAAGACCAACTGGCTTCGGTGAAAAAATGTGGCCACATGGGCGGTAAAGTGTTGGTGCCGACTCAAGAAGCGGTGCAAAAACTGATTGCAGCACGTTTGGCTGCCGATGTGTCAGGTACGACTACGTTAGTGATTGCTCGCACCGATGCCAACGCTGCGGATTTGCTCACTTCAGACAGCGATCCGTACGATGCTGATTTTGTGACCGGTGAGCGTACTTCCGAAGGTTTTTACCGCGTGCGTGCTGGCATTGACCAAGCGATTTCTCGCGGCTTGGCCTATGCACCTTACGCAGACTTGGTGTGGTGTGAAACCGCGAAGCCGGATCTGGAAGAGGCGCGTAAATTTGCAGAGGCGATTCATGCGCAATACCCAGATCAACTGCTGGCTTACAACTGCTCACCTTCGTTCAACTGGGAGAAGAATTTGGATGCGAAAACCATCGCGCATTTCCAACAAGCCTTGTCGGATATGGGTTACAAGTACCAGTTCATCACCTTAGCGGGCATTCACAATATGTGGTTCAACATGTTTGAGTTAGCACATGCTTACGCGCAAGGTGAAGGAATGCGTCACTATGTTGAGATGGTGCAACGTCGTGAGTTTGAAGCGGCAGAAAAAGGCTACACTTTCGTGGCACACCAACAAGAAGTGGGCACAGGTTACTTCGATAAAATGACCAACACCATTCAAGGTGGTAACAGTTCTGTGACGGCACTGACTGGCTCAACCGAAGAAGATCAATTTCACTAATCGATAATCCACAATTCTGTGCGAACCTTTGGCGGCCATCTGGCCGCCTTTTTTATCAACGCCGAGCACAACAGCGTTGTGTTGAAAAACGCGATGCCGCTGACTTACTGTTCTTCATCCATTTCATCTGGTTCACTTTCTTCTTGCAACTCAAGCAGGTTGATCGCAATAGTCACAAAGTCACTGTCGGTAATGATGCCGACTAACTCACTCTTCGCAACGACAGGCAAACAACCAATCTTGTGTTTTTGCATATACAGTGCGCTTTCTTTCAGCCCCGCTTGGGGAGCTACGCTCATTACATCGGTGTGCATGACTTCGTAGAGTGGTGTATCGAGAGTGTAAGAGGGATCTTGGGCTATCCGTTGCAAGTTTGACTCTTGAGCGGCCAACAAATCTCGCTGGGTAACAATGCCCAATAATTTCTTGTTCGCATCCACCACCGGAATGTGCCGAATATCGAGCGCTTCCATGAGATGCTTTGCGTCATTGAGGGTGTGAGTACGTAACAAAGTGTGTGGATTACGTGTCATCATGTCTTCAACTTTGATCATCGCCAACTCCTTTGTCAAAGAGAGAAACTTGAACGGGATTTTCTAACCCTTTCCTATTCACTATAGCCCTACTGACGGGGAACTTCTGCGAACTTGAGCCGAAATATACCTTTCATGTAGATAAGGCGAACGTGATGGATTGACTCATCGAACTTTGGCCTCAACGTCATTCGGTCTTTACAAACGGTTACCTTGCGAGAGGTGTATCACCACGCAGCATTCCTGTATCTTGAGCGCACTTAGGTATATACTGGCGCGCCGCGAAATCGGGCGACGATACTGATCACTTAATCAAGAAAGAGCCATGCAAGTTTCAGATTTTCATTTTGAACTCCCAGACGAGCTGATTGCTCGTTACCCAAAAGCAGAACGTACCGCGAGCCGCTTGCTGCAACTTGACGGCAACAGCGGTCAACTGACGGATGGAACCTTTAAAGATGTTCTCGGATTCGTTGAACCAGGTGATCTGCTGGTGTTTAACAACACACGAGTGATCCCTGCACGTATGTTTGGGCGCAAAGCCAGCGGCGGCAAGTTGGAAGTGTTGGTGGAGCGCATGCTTGATGAACACACGATTTTGGCGCACGTTCGCTCATCAAAACCGCCAAAACCGGGCACTGAACTCTATTTAGGCGAAAATGATGAATTTCATGCCGTGATGCAGGCGCGTCACGATGCGTTGTTTGAAATCCGTTTTACTGCGGAAACCGTGGTATTGGATATCCTCAACCAAATTGGCCATATGCCATTGCCGCCTTACATCGATCGTCCTGATGAAGATACGGATAAAGAACGCTACCAGACCGTTTATAACCAAAAACCAGGCGCGGTAGCCGCACCAACGGCCGGTTTGCATTTTGACCAAGCGTTGCTGGAGCAGATCCAAGCTAAAGGTGTTGAGTTGGCGTATGTGACACTGCATGTTGGCGCAGGGACTTTCCAACCTGTGCGCGTGGAAAATATTCACGATCACCACATGCATGCGGAATACGTAGAAGTACCACAAGAAGTGGTGGATGCGGTTGCTGCAACCAAAGCGCGTGGTGGCCGAGTGATTGCTGTAGGTACCACATCCGTTCGCTCGCTAGAAAGTGCCGCGCAAGATGCACTGAAAAAAGGCACGGAATTAAAGCCTTTCTTTGGTGATACCGAAATATTCATCTTCCCAGGCTATCAATACCAATTGGTGGATTGCTTGATCACCAATTTCCACTTACCAGAATCAACCTTGATCATGTTGGTGAGTGCGTTTGCTGGTTATGAGCACACCATGGCGGCTTATGAACATGCGGTAAAAGAACAATATCGCTTCTTTAGTTATGGCGATGCGATGTTTATTCGCAAGCAGACGACTAAAGCGTAACCATCCCTAATTATTTGGAGTGGCAATTTCAAATAAAGAGGGATAACGAAAACGAGTGCTGGCAGTAGCCAGAAAAGGTTCAGGCCTTTTTCGCAGGGAAACGCGACCGCTCCGCAAAGAGCCTTATTCAATGATATAAGGCTTGGATTGTAGACCTGCTGATGTGGCCAATACGCCACATTGAGTGGGAATAAAACGTCAGACTGTTTCTCTGACATTGGAGGCTTCGTGAAATTAACATTTGAACTGAAAAAGAAAAACGGCAATGCCCGTCGTGGTCAATTGACCTTTGAACGCGGCACAGTGCAAACCCCTGCGTTTATGCCAGTGGGTACTTACGGCACCGTAAAAGGGATGACACCAGAAGAAGTGAAAGAGACCGGCGCGCAAATTCTGCTCGGTAACACTTTCCACCTCTGGCTGCGCCCTGGCCAAGAAGTGATGAAAATGCACGGCGACCTGCACGATTTCATGAACTGGCAAGGTCCTATCTTGACTGACTCAGGCGGTTTTCAGGTATTCAGCTTAGGCGATATCCGCAAGATCACAGAAGAAGGCGTACATTTCCGCAACCCAGTAAACGGCGACAAAATCTTTATGGATGCCGAGAAGTCGATGGAAATCCAAAAAGATTTGGGTTCTGACATCGTGATGATTTTTGACGAGTGTACGCCATATCCTGCGACCCACGATGAAGCGAAAAAGTCGATGGAAATGTCGCTGCGTTGGGCAAAACGCTCGCGTGACCACTTCGACAAGCTCGAAAACCCGAACAATCTGTTTGGTATCGTGCAAGGTGGTGTGTATGAAGATTTGCGTGATGTATCGGTAAAAGGGCTTACTGAGATCGGTTTTGATGGTTATGCTGTGGGTGGTCTTGCGGTAGGTGAGCCGAAAGAAGATATGCATCGCGTACTGGAACATACCTGCCCACAACTGCCGGAAGACAAGCCACGTTATCTGATGGGCGTCGGTAAACCGGAGGACTTGGTGGAAGGTGTGCGTCGTGGTATCGACATGTTCGACTGTGTAATGCCAACGCGTAACGCACGTAATGGACACCTGTTTGTGACGGGTGGTGTGATCAAGATCCGTAATGCAGTACATAAAACCGATACAACACCACTGGATCCGCATTGCGACTGTTACACTTGCAAAAATTATTCGAAGTCATACCTGCATCATTTGGATCGTTGTAACGAAATCCTCGGTGCACGCTTGAATACCATCCATAACTTGCGTTACTACCAACGCCTAATGGAAAGCATTCGTAAAGCAATTGATGAAGACCGTTTTGAGCAATTTGTAGCCGAGTTCTACGCGCGTCGTAACCGCGAAGTGCCACCACTACAAAAAGACAAAGCCTGATTTCGTGCACTGGGTTGGATTTGCGTGGTAAGCCGCTTGAATTCACCCCTGTGCATCCCAATAGAATCAACATTAAACAACAATAACTTAGAGGACGTTTCTCAATGAGTTTAATTTCTGTAGCACATGCCGCAGGCGAAGGTGCCCCACAAGGTGGCGGTTTTGAAATGATCATCATGCTCGCGATGTTCGCAGTGATCTTCTATTTCATGATCTACCGTCCACAAGCTAAGCGTGTGAAAGAGCACAAAAGCCTGATGTCATCCATGGCAAAAGGTGATGAAGTGCTCACTAGCGGCGGCTTGGTTGGTCGTATCACTAAGATCGCTGAAGACAACGCTTACATCACTATCGAGTTGAACACCAACAACGAAGTTGTGATTAAGAAGGACTTCGTGACTGCAGTGTTGCCAAAAGGTACGCTGAAATCTCTTTAAAACAGCCATAGGATCCTCGCTGTGCTAAACCGTTATCCGTTATGGAAGTATCTGATGGTGGTGTTTACTATCGCCATTGCAGCCTTGTATGCACTTCCAAATATCTACGGTGAAGATCCAGCTATCCAAATTACAGGGGCGCGTGGCGCCTCTGTTGATATGTCAACGCTGGATGCTGTCACCTCTGCGCTCGATAAAGCGCACCTCTCCAAAAAATCCATTGCTCTTGAGAATGGCTCAATCTTAGTTCGTTTCAATGATACGGATACGCAAATTAGCGCCCGAGATATCATCAGTGAAGCACTAGGTAATGACAAAATCGTCGCACTCAATCTTGCGGCCTCTACCCCGGACTGGCTTGAGTCAATTGGTGCTGCACCAATGAAACTGGGTCTTGACCTGCGCGGTGGTGTGCACTTCCTGATGGAAGTGGATATGGATGCGGCGATGGAAAAATTGGTCACTCAACAAGAAGAATCTTTCCGTAGTGATCTGCGTGACGAAAAAATCCGTTACCGTGCTATTCGCCCGCTATCCGATGCCGTTGAAGTGACACTGCGTGATGCAGAACAGCTTGCACAAACCAAACTGCTTCTTGAGTCGAAACATCGTGACATGACTTTTACGACTTCAGAAACCGATGGCCGTTTTGTGTTGCTGGCTAAGTTTACCGAAGCTCGCTTGCAGGAAATTCGTAACTACGCCGTTGAACAGAACATCACAATTCTGCGTAACCGTGTGAACGAATTGGGTGTGGCTGAGCCTCTAGTTCAACGCCAAGGTGCAACACGCATCGTGGTGGAACTACCGGGTGTACAAGATACTGCGCGTGCTAAAGAAATCTTAGGTGCGACCGCAACCCTTGAATTCCGTGAAGTGGACGACAAAGCAGATCTCGCCGCGGCTGCCGCAGGACGTGCGCCAGCTGGCAGCGAAATCAAGTTCGATCGTAATGGCCGTCCTGTGGTGCTGAAAAAGCGCGTGATTCTGGGTGGTTCAAGCATTACCGATGCAAGCTCAAGCGCCGACGAGTATGGTCGCCCACAGGTGAACATTTCGCTCGATAGCGAAGGCGGCAACAAGATGTCGGCGTTCTCGAAAAAGAACATCGGTAAGCTGATGGCAACAGTCTTTGCGGAATACAAAGACAGCGGTAAGCGTTCTCCAGAAGGTAAAGTGATCCTGACTAAGCAAGAAGAAGTGATTAACCAAGCGACGATTCAATCGGCATTGGGGCGTAACTTCCGTATTACTGGGATTGATTCACCGGCGGAAGCACATAACCTTGCACTGCTGCTGCGTGCAGGTGCTTTGATTGCGCCAATTTCTATCGTTGAAGAGCGCACCATTGGTCCATCAATGGGTCAACAGAATATCGACATGGGTATTCAAGCCTGTATTTGGGGCATGGTAGCAGTAATGCTGTTTACGCTACTTTACTATCGTAAGTTCGGCATGATCGCTAACGTGGCACTAATGGCAAACCTTGTGTTGATCATTGGTGTGATGTCGATGATTCCGGGTGCAACCATGACCTTGCCGGGTATTGCGGGTATCGTGCTGACAGTGGGTATGGCAGTTGATGCAAACGTGCTGATTTTTGAGCGTATTCGTGAAGAGTTACGTGAAGGGAAAAATCCGCAGCAAGCGATTCACCAAGGTTATGCAAACGCATTCAGTACCATTGCCGATGCCAACATCACCACCTTAATTACTGCGATCATTCTGTTTGCCGTAGGTACAGGTGCGATTAAAGGCTTCGCGGTGACGCTGTCTATCGGTATTTTAACCTCTATGTTTACCGCCATTATTGGAACACGTTGTATCGTGAACCTATTGTATGGTGGCAAACGTATCAACAAATTGTCGATCTGAGGCTGGGGTAAGTTATGTTTCAAATCCTAAAAGCAGACAAAATGATCGACTTTATGCGTTGGTCGAAATTCGCTTTTGCGTTATCGCTAGCGATGATCGCTGCGTCGATGTTTACTCTGTCTACCAAATGGCTCAACTGGGGGCTGGATTTCACTGGCGGTACTTTGATTGAGGTTGGCTTTGAACAGCCTGCCAATTTAGATCAAATTCGTAGCGCCCTTGAAACGAAAGGCTTTGGTGATGCCACCGTGCAAAACTTTGGTTCTGCACGTGATGTAATGGTGCGCTTGCGCCCGCGTGAGGATATGGCTGGCGAAACGCTAGGTAACCAAATTCTTGCTGCGATCAAAGAAGGCACGGGCGGCAACGTGGAAATGCGACGTATTGAATTCGTTGGTCCGAACGTAGGTGATGAACTCACTGAAGCGGGCGGTCTAGCGATTCTGGTCTCTTTGTTGTGTATCTTGCTTTACGTTTCTGTGCGCTTTGAATGGCGTTTAGCAGCGGGTGCTGTGCTGGCACTAGCGCATGACGTCATCATCACGCTAGGTATCTTCTCTATCTTACAGATCGAAGTTGACCTGACGATTGTCGCAGCATTGCTGACGGTAGTCGGTTACTCACTTAACGATACCATCGTAGTATTTGACCGGATCCGTGAAAACTTCCGTAAGATGCGCAAAGAAGAGCCAGCAGAGATCATGAACAGCTCAATTACTCAAACCTTGAGCCGTACGTTGATCACCTCTGGTACGACCTTGTTTGTAGTGATTGCATTGTTTGCGAAAGGTGGTGCGTTGATCCACGGTTTTGCGCTAGCCTTGTTGCTAGGTATTACTGTTGGTACTTATTCTTCTATCTATGTGGCATCAGCACTGGCGCTAAAACTCGGGATTACCCGTGAGCACTTGCTGCCTCCACAAGTGGAGAAAGAGGGCGCTGATCTGGATGAAATGCCTTAGTCATTCTTTAGGCTTATTAATAAAAAACCGCTGCTTAGTCAGCGGTTTTTTATTGTTATCCGGTTACTCAATGAGTAAGTATGTCATTACCGCTATCACCGTAAATGCTTGAACTGGGTAAAAACAGGTAAAAAAGCCCCGCCATAATGGCAGGGCGATATCAGCTGTGACGGAGCAGATATTATTTCAAGATTGCGCTGTTACCGTTTTCACGGATGTGCTGCAGAATAGCTTTCACACCGCGTGGGCTTGATGCCACGATGTTGCCCGATTGCATGTAATCAGTGCCGCCAGCAAAGTCAGTCACGATAGCACCCGCTTCACGAGCAATCAGTTCACCCGCAGCCATGTCCCAAGGTTTTAGGCCTAGTTCGAAGTAACCATCAACACGGTTTGCCGCTAGGTAACATAGATCCAGTGCTGCTGAACCAGTACGACGGAAATCCGCACATTCAACAAACATCGCAGAGAGGATCTTCATGAAAGATTCTGAGTGTTGTTTTTGTTTGAATGGGAAAGCCGTTGCCAGAACTGCGCCTTGCAGATCTTTGATTGGCTGAACGCGAATACGAGCGTTGTTGAGCTGTGCACCCGCACCACGTTGTGCAGTGAACAGTTCGTTAGTCATTGGGTCGTAAACACAAGCGACTTCAGTTTTGCCTCTAAAGCGTACCGCAATAGAAACAGCGAAGTGAGGTAAACCTTTTACAAAGTTAGTGGTGCCATCCAGTGGGTCGATGATCCATTGCACTTCCTTATCTTTACCTTCGATAAGGCCGCCTTCTTCTGCAATGATGCAGTGCTCAGGGTAAGAGCTTTTGATGGTTGAAACGATAATCGCTTCTGCTTCTTTGTCGACGTTAGTGACAAAGTCGTTGGTGCCTTTCTGAGTAGTTTGAATTTTCTCTGCGTTTTCCAGAGATTTGGCAATATGGTTACCTGCTTTTCGCGCGGCGCGAATAGCGATATTTAGCATTGGATGCATACAAGTTTCCCAACGGATGTTAAAGAACGAAAAAGCGGGCGGCAGTATACCAAAACAAATCAAAAAGGGAAGTGGTTATTTTTTGTGCGCTTGGTTGTTTGAGGAAGCAAAGGGTCTGACCATTTTAGTCAGGTTTGTGTTACTATCGCGCGGCTTTGTTTGGAGTACTGTGAGCAGATAATGTTAGATCGCGTGAAAGTCGTATTAGTCGGCACTTCTCACTCTGGAAATATTGGTTCGGCCGCTCGGGCGATGAAAGTCATGGGGCTGAGCCAAATGGTGTTGGTGGATCCGCAGTGTCAGGTTGATGCTCAAGCGATCGCGCTAGCCGCTGGAGCAAGCGAAATAGCACTGAATGCACAGATTTTTCCAACTCTGGAAGCCGCCGTTGCCGATTGCGGGCTCGTTGTGGGTACCAGTGCTCGTTCCCGAACTCTAGATTGGCCAATGTTGGAACCGCGTCAATGTGGTGAAAAACTGATTGCTGAAGCTTCACAGCATACTGTCGCGATGGTCTTTGGCCGCGAACGTACCGGATTGACCAATGATGAGCTGCAATTGTGTCACTACCATGTATGTGTGCCTGCGAATCCAGAATACAGCTCACTCAATTTAGCAATGGCAGTGCAATTGCTGAGTTATGAAGTGCGCATGGCATTTCTAGCAATGGATCAGAATCAGCGCCAAGAGCAGCGAGATCAGGAATACCCACGTCATCAAGAGTTGGAATTATTCTATGAACATCTTGAAAAAGTGATTACTCAAACCGAGTTTATTTCTGCACAACAGCAGGGGCAAGTAATGAATAAGCTGCGCCGAATGTTTACTCGCTCTCGACCTGAAGCTCAGGAAATCAACATCTTGCGTGGTATTCTAACCTCAGTGCAAAAGTCGATTGCGTATAGAAAATGAGCTTATAAGTCTCAGGGTTAAATACCTGACTAAATTAGTCAAATAAATACTTGACCAAAAAACTCAAGTATGAAAAACTTCCAGCCACATAAACAGTGTGGATACGGTGTGATTATGAGACTGACATCTAAAGGAAGATATGCGGTAACAGCCATGTTAGATGTGGCTCTGCATTCGCAACAAAACCCAGTACCATTGGCGGATATTTCTGAGCGCCAAGGCATTTCTCTTTCGTACTTAGAACAACTTTTTTCTAAGTTGCGTAAAGCGGGCTTAGTCGCCAGTGTGCGCGGCCCAGGTGGCGGTTATCGCCTAGGAATGGATTCGTACGCTATTTCCATCGGTACTGTTATTGCAGCGGTCGATGAATCGGTTGATGCGACTAAATGTAACGGGAAAGGCGATTGTCAGGGCGGAACTCGCTGTTTGACTCACACACTGTGGCGTGATCTGAGTTCACGCATTACTGATTTTCTGAACAACATCACGCTCGGTGAGCTGATGGTAGATAACGAAGTTATCGAAGTTTCGGATCGACAAGATCATCATCTTTCGGTCAACCAAAGGGTTTCGCAAAACAACTCAAATACAGTCACCATTGGTGCTGCACCTTTTGGTATTAATGTTCGCTCATAGCGGCAAGGTTTACACTGGAGTAGAAAATGAAACTGCCTATTTATCTAGATTATTCAGCCACATGCCCAGTTGATCCGCGTGTAGCTGAAAAAATGGTTCAGTACATGACGATGGATGGTACCTTCGGTAACCCAGCTTCTCGATCGCACCGTTATGGCTGGCAGGCAGAAGAAGCAGTAGACACTGCGCGTGAGCAAATCGCAGCCCTGCTGAATGCAGACCCACGTGAGATTGTTTTCACTTCGGGTGCAACAGAATCTGACAACCTTGCAATCAAAGGTGTTGCTCACTTTTATAACAAGCAAGGTAAGCACATTATCACCAGCAAAACCGAGCACAAAGCCGTGCTAGATACTATGCGCCAACTTGAGCGTGAAGGTTTTGAGGTGACTTATCTTGATCCAGAATCAAATGGTTTGATCGAACTGGCTAAACTTGAAGCCGCGATGCGTGATGACACCATTTTGGTTTCTATCATGCACGTGAACAACGAAATCGGTGTGATCCAAGATATAGCCGCAATTGGCGAACTGTGCCGCTCACGCAAAGTGGTATTCCACGTTGATGCAGCACAATCGGCTGGCAAAGTCGCGATTGATGTTCAAGAGCTGAAAGTGGATCTGATTTCACTGTCTGCACATAAAATTTACGGTCCAAAAGGCATCGGTGCTCTGTATGTGCGCCGCAAGCCACGTATCCGTCTAGAAGCACAAATGCACGGTGGTGGTCATGAGCGTGGTTTCCGCTCTGGTACATTAGCGACTCATCAAATTGTTGGTATGGGTGAAGCGTTCCGTATCGCAAAAGAAGAGATGCAGAAAGATTATGAGCATGCACTCGCGTTGCGTGAGCGTTTGCTGACTGGCATCAAAGATATGGAAGCGGTAACCATCAACGGCGATCTTGAGCAACGTGTACCACATAACCTCAACGTGAGTTTTGCCTTTGTTGAAGGCGAATCTCTGCTGATGGCACTGAAAGATCTGGCGGTATCGTCAGGCAGTGCATGTACTTCAGCTAGCCTTGAGCCTTCTTACGTATTGCGTGCTCTGGGTCTGAACGATGAATTAGCGCACAGCTCAATTCGTTTCTCTTTCGGGCGTTTCACGACAGAAGCTGAAATTGATTATGCGATTGAACTGATCCGCGTAGCGGTAGATAAACTGCGTGACATGTCTCCATTGTGGGATATGTACAAAGAGGGTGTCGATCTGAACACTGTTGAGTGGGCTCATCACTAATCACACCAAGGTTATAAAGGATTCGAGGTAACGAACATGGCATACAGCGAAAAGGTCATTGACCATTACGAGAACCCACGTAACGTTGGTTCATTTGATAAAGAAGATCCTTCTGTAGGTAGCGGCATGGTTGGTGCACCAGCGTGTGGCGACGTGATGCGTCTGCAGATCAAAGTGTCACCAGAAGGCATCATCGAAGATGCAAAATTCAAAACTTACGGTTGTGGTAGCGCAATCGCTTCTAGCTCGCTAGTGACTGAATGGGTTAAAGGTAAGAGCATTGATGAAGCGGCAGCGATCAAGAACAGCGAAATCGCCGAAGAGCTCGAATTGCCACCAGTGAAAATTCACTGTTCAATCCTAGCCGAAGATGCCATCAAAGCCGCCGTTGCGGACTACAAGAAAAAGCATCAACACTAATTCGTTTGGGAGCTGTCGCAGCTCCCACCCTTTAATTTATTGAAATCATAAGGTTGAAGTATGGCCGTCACTCTTAGCGAAACCGCAGCAAGCCGAGTTAAAGCTTTTCTGGATAATCGTGGAAAAGGCATCGGTTTACGTCTTGGTGTCAAGACGACTGGGTGTTCGGGAATGGCGTATGTGCTCGAATTTGTTGATGATCTCAACGAAGAAGACCACGTATTTGAAAGCCATGGCGTTAAAGTGATCATTGACACCAAAAGCATGGTCTATTTAGATGGCACTCAACTCGATTACAAAAAAGAAGGGTTAAACGAAGGCTTTGAATTCAACAACCCAAATGTCAAAAGTGAATGTGGTTGTGGTGAAAGCTTCAACGTTTAACGGTAACTGACCATCGAGACTGTTCTCGATTACAGGACCGCTATCAAGATGAATTATTTTGAATTATTTGGGCTGCCGATTCAGTTTGAACTGGATGGTAGCCTTCTTTCTTCTCAGTTCAGAACGTTGCAAAAACGATTCCATCCGGATAACTTTGCCACCGCTTCTGAGCGCGATCGCCTATTGGCGGTGCAACAAGCTGCGCAAATTAATGACGCTTACCAAACGCTGAAAGATCCTCTGCGCCGTGCTGAATATCTCTTGTCTTTACAAGGTATTGAGATGAATGCCGAGCAGCAAACGCTGCAAGATCCTATGTTCCTAATGGAACAGATGGAGCTGCGTGAGGAGTTGGAATCCGTCACATCGCATGCAGAACCAGAAACGGCATTGATGGATTTTGATAGCAAAGTGACCAAGATGCAGCGCGCTTATCTTACTCAGTTGCAACAACTCTTATCACAAAGTGAGTGGCTAGCGGCGGCCGACCAAGTCAGAAAGCTCAAATTTATTGCCAAACTCAAAAATGAAGTAGAACGAGTCGAAGACCAACTGCTTGGCTAATTCAAGATTCAAAGGAACAACTGATGGCATTACTTCAGATTGCAGAGCCGGGTCAAAGTTCGGCACCACACCAGCATAAATTGGCTGCGGGTATTGATTTAGGCACCACTAACTCCTTAGTGGCGTCTGTGCGTAGTGGAACCGCCAGTACACTGCTGGATAGCCAAGAGCGCAGTATTCTCCCGTCCGTGGTGAATTATGGCGTCGATGAAACTCGAGTGGGCTATCTAGCTCGTGAACAAGCCGAAACCGATCCGCATAACACAGTGATTTCGGTAAAACGTCTGCTTGGTCGTTCACTGCAAGACATTAATCAACGTTACCCGCATCTGCCTTATCGCTTTAAAGCGAGCGAGAAGGGCTTACCGATTGTGCAAACCGCGCAAGGGGATAAAAATCCCATTCAGATTTCTGCGGATATTTTGAAAGCTTTAGCAGAACGCGCCACCGCTACTTTGGGCGGCGATTTAGCAGGTGTGGTCATCACTGTTCCTGCGTATTTCGATGATGCGCAGCGCGTTGCGACTAAAGATGCCGCGGCGTTAGCGGGTTTGCATGTGCTGCGTTTACTCAACGAGCCTACCGCAGCGGCGATTGCTTATGGCTTGGACTCAGGTCAAGAAGGCGTGATCGCGGTTTACGATTTAGGCGGCGGCACCTTCGATATTTCGATTTTACGCCTCTCTCGCGGCGTGTTTGAAGTGCTAGCAACCGGTGGTGACTCTGCACTGGGTGGTGATGACTTTGACCATCTGATCGCCGATCACCTGCAAGCACAAATCGGACTCACCAGCTTAACGGCTGAGCAGCATCGCACGCTGATTAATGCTTCGACTCAAGCCAAAATTGATTTGACTGAACACATGACGGCTGAGCTTGATGTGCTTGGCTGGCAAGGCACTCTCACGCGTGAAGAGCTGGAAAGCCTAATTGCACCACTCGTGAAAAAGACGCTGCTTGCTTGCCGTCGTGCGTTAAAAGATGCAGATGTCGCAGCAGATGACGTGCTCGAAGTCGTGATGGTAGGTGGTTCAACCCGTACTCCGTTTGTTCGCGAGCAAGTGGGTGAGTTTTTTGGCCGCACGCCACTGACCAGCATTAACCCTGATGAAGTGGTCGCGATTGGTGCTGCGATTCAGGCGGACATTCTTGCAGGCAATAAGCCGGATGCAGAAATGTTGCTGCTCGATGTCATCCCTCTCTCTTTGGGGATTGAAACCATGGGCGGTTTGGTGGAAAAAATCATTCCACGTAACACCACGATTCCTGTCGCTCGCGCGCAAGAGTTTACCACCTTCAAAGATGGGCAAACGGCAATGAGCGTGCATGTGGTGCAAGGTGAGCGTGAAATGGTCGATGACTGCCGTTCGTTGGCTCGTTTTTCACTAAAAGGCATTCCGCCGATGGCGGCAGGCGCAGCACATATTCGCGTAACTTATCAAGTGGATGCAGATGGTCTGCTCTCCGTGACCGCACTGGAAAAAAGTACCGGTGTGCAGGCGGAAATTCAGGTGAAGCCTTCCTACGGTTTGAGTGATGATGAAGTTGCTCAGATGCTGAAAGACTCAATGGCTTATGCTAAAGAGGACATGCTGGCGCGTGCGTTGGCTGAGCAGCGCGTAGAAGCCGATCGCGTGATTGAAGGTTTGATCTCTGCACTGCAAGCGGATGGTGATGAGCTGCTCACAGAGCAAGAGCGCCAAACTTTATTACAGGCGATCGAGCGATTGATTGAACTGCGCAATGGCGATAATGCTGATGCCATTGAGCAAGGAATAAAAGACACAGATAAAGCGAGCCAAGATTTTGCGTCAAAACGAATGGATAAATCGATTCGCAGCGCACTGGCTGGCCACTCCGTTGACGAGATTTGAAGAGACTACCAACATGCCTAAGATTATTGTTTTGCCTCATGAAACCCTTTGCCCAGAAGGCGCAGTGTTAGAAGCGCAAACTGGGGAAACGATTCTTGATGTGGCACTCAAAAACGGTATCGCCATTGAGCATGCGTGTGAGAAATCGTGCGCTTGTACCACTTGCCACTGTATCGTTCGTGAAGGGTTTGATTCACTGGAAGAGAGTGATGAACTGGAAGACGATATGCTGGATAAAGCATGGGGTCTGGAGCCAGAATCTCGTCTCAGCTGTCAGGCTCGAGTGGCGGATGAAGACCTAGTGGTAGAGATCCCGAAATACACCCTGAACCACGCGTCAGAAGATCATTAATTCTCAGCCTCGGTGAATGCCGAGGCATAACCAATCGGAAGGTCAATCATGAAATGGACAGATTCTCGCGATATTGCGATTGAGCTGTGTGATAAGTTTCCCGATGTCGATCCAAAAACCGTACGTTTTACCGATCTGCATCGTTGGATTATGGAGTTGGAAGATTTTGACGATGATCCGAATCATTCCAACGAAAAAATCCTCGAAGCGGTGATTCTGTGCTGGATGGATGAGTTTGAATAAACAGAAACCTCACAGAGTTAACACTTCTTATCAAAAAATGCGGACCACTTGGTCCGTTTTTTTATTCGTTTGACATTTTGTCACGACATAATGCTAACATCGTGGCGATTTAATGAGATGGCACAGGCAAAGCCAATATTTAAGACAAGGAGAAACCATGTCTACACAGATGTCTGTATTTTTGAGTACTCAAGCTGCCCAGCCTCAGTGGGGAGAGAAAGCGCTCATTTCCTTTGCAGAGCAAGGTGCAACCATTCACTTGGCTCAAGCACAAGATTTCAGCGCGATCCAACGTGCAGCACGTAAGTTAGATAATCAAGGTATCCGCACGGCATTCCTGGCTGGAGAAGGTTGGGATCTGGAGAGCATTTGGGCTTTCTATCAAGGTTACCGAGATGCGAAAAAGCGCAATACCGTCGAGTGGAAAGCATTAGCGGCTGCTGAACAAGCAGAGCTAGAAGCGCGCATTAAAGCGACGGATTGGACACGCGATATCATCAACAAAAGCGCGGAAGAAGTGGCGCCACGCCAACTGGCGACAATGGCGGCAGAATTTATCAAATCACTCGCGCCGGAACATGTTTCTTACCGTATCGTGAAAGACAAGGATCTGCTCACCGAAGGTTGGGAAGGCATTTACGCTGTTGGCCGTGGCTCTGAACGTACATCTGCCATGCTACAACTGGATTACAACCCAACGGGCGATGAAAACGCTCCGGTATTCGCGTGTTTAGTGGGTAAAGGCATTACTTTCGACTCAGGTGGTTACAGCTTGAAGCCTTCCAACATGATGTCTGCGATGAAAGCGGACATGGGCGGCTCAGGTATGATCACGGGCGCTTTGGGCTTAGCGATCATGCGTGGCTTCAACAAGCGTGTGAAACTGATCCTTTGCTGTGCGGAAAACATGGTTTCAGGTCGTGCATTGAAGCTCGGTGACATTATCACCTACAAAAATGGCAAAACCGTAGAAATCATGAACACCGATGCGGAAGGGCGTTTGGTTCTGGCGGATGGCCTTATCTACGCTAGTGAGCAAAAACCACAACTGATCATCGACTGCGCAACCTTAACCGGTGCGGCGAAAAACGCACTGGGTAATGATTACCACGCACTGCTTTCTTATGATGAGTCGCTGAGTCAACAAGCATTAGCTGCGGCAAAAGAAGAGAATGAAGCGTTGTGGGCACTGCCTCTGGCTGAATTCCATCGTGAGATGCTGCCTTCTAACTTTGCGGATCTGTCTAACATCAGCAATGGCGATTATACGCCAGGTGCCAGTACTGCAGCGGCGTTCCTCTCTTACTTTGTCGAAGGGTACCAACAAGGTTGGCTGCACTTTGACTGTTCAGCCACGTATCGCAAGTCAGCCAGCGATAAATGGGCCGCTGGAGCGACGGGCATGGGCGTGAAAATGCTCGCACGAATTATGATGCAGCAAGCATAAATTTAAAGGCAGCTTGTAAAGCTGCCTTGTTTTTATTAAGAGAATTAAAACAAGCACAATAAACAAAAGGAAATTTTATGGCTCTAGAAAGAACATTTTCGATCATTAAACCGGATGCGGTGAAGCGTAACCTGATTGGTGAAATTTACCATCGTATTGAAAAAGCGGGTTTGCAGATCATTGCGGCGAAAATGGTCCACCTGTCGGAAGAGCAAGCGAGTGGTTTTTACGCTGAGCACGAAGGCAAACCCTTTTTCGAACCTCTGAAAGAATTTATGACTTCAGGTCCGATCATGGTGCAAGTGTTGGAAGGTGAAAATGCCATCGTACGCTATCGTGAACTGATGGGTAAAACCAATCCAGAAGAAGCGGCTTGTGGTACGCTGCGTGCCGATTATGCACTGAGCATGCGTTATAACTCAGTACACGGTAGCGACAGTCCAGCATCGGCCGCTCGTGAAATTGAATTCTTCTTTCCAGAGTCAGAAATTTGCCCTCGTCCATAGCCTTTGAATAGGGTTATTTAGGCTCCCAATGTGGAGCCTAAAATCTGCACAAAAAACAACTCATCAAGAATTAACACCTTAGAAATGACACGGTTTTACAGCCCTTGTTGTCGCTGCATAAAGGCTGTACAATTCGCGCCCTTAATTACTGTTCCGTCTTCTTGAGAGGCACCATGACCACAGAAAAAATCAATCTACTCGATTTTGACCGCAAGGGTTTACGTACGTTTTTTGCCGAAGAGCTAGGTGAGAAAGCGTTTCGTGCCGAACAGGTCATGAAGTGGATTTATCACTTTGGTTGTGATGACTTCGATCAAATGAATAACATCAACAAACAACTCCGCGAAAAGCTCAAAGCGAAGTGTGAAATTCGTGCACCTTACGTATCGGAAGCACAACACTCAGCCGATGGCACCATCAAATGGGCAATGCGTGTGGGAGATCAGGATGTTGAAACGGTTTATATCCCAGAAGAAGACCGCGCGACGCTCTGTGTTTCTTCCCAAGTGGGTTGTGCGTTGGAATGTAAATTCTGCTCAACGGCTCAGCAAGGCTTTAACCGTAACCTACGTGTTTCTGAAATTATCGGTCAGGTTTGGCGTGCTGCACGTGAAATCGGCCTAGAGAAAGAAACTGGACGGCGCCCAATCACTAACGTGGTCATGATGGGCATGGGTGAGCCACTGCTCAACATGAAAAACCTCATCCCAGCGTTAGAAATTATGCTCGATGATCTCGGTTTTGGTCTGTCTAAGCGCCGCGTAACTGTTTCCACCTCCGGTGTGGTTTCTGGTTTAGAGCAGATGATCGGCCAAATTGATGTGGCACTCGCCATCTCATTGCATGCACCAAATGACGAGCTGCGTAGCCAAATTATGCCTATCAATGATCGCTGGAACATCCAAGAATTTTTAGCCACAGTACGTCGCTATATCGCATCATCGAATGCCAACCGTGGCAAGGTGACCGTGGAGTATGTGCTGCTGGATCATGTGAACGATGGGACAGAGCATGCCCATGAACTCGCAGAATTAATGAAAGGCACGCCTTGTAAAATTAACTTGATCCCGTTTAACCCTTATCCGGGATCACCATACAAGAAGCCAAGTAATTCGCGTATCGATCGTTTCCAAAAAACCTTAATGCAATATGAGCACACGGTAACGATTCGTAAGACTCGTGGTGATGATATTGATGCGGCGTGTGGTCAGTTAGTTGGTGATGTTATTGACCGTACTAAGCGTACCAAAGCCAAACAATTTGCTGAACAAGCCATTCCAGTGAAAACACTGTAATTCACCAGCCAGATAAGCCAGAGAAGTTTCTCTGGCTTTATTTTTGCTTAACATAGCAACAAATTGCCGCCTCTAAATGTCAAATCGAAGAAAAACCTTGAACTAACTGTGATTTATTGGCCATTTCTTTATTGTTTAGTCAACAATATCTATTAGAATGGGGCAAATTTCTCAAACTTGATTTGAGCTATACCGAAGCTAAGCGCTAACTGATTGCACCGATTAAGCTAAGCTGTCATCTCACTACCTATAATGAAAAATAAAAGTGAGCGACTTAAGCCGCTTAGTCCTGACTAAGAGATTGAAATTACGGATGACTACTGAACAACAAGACCACAACCAAACCGACACCAACGAACAAGTGATCGAAAAAGTAGCGCCAGGTACGCTGCTGAAACAAAAGCGCGAAGATCTGGGGCTGACTCAGCGCCAAGTTGCCGATCGCCTTCGGTTACGTCTGTCGATTATTCAAAGCATTGAAGACAACCGTTTTGAAGATGGTCAAGTCGCAACGTTCACACGTGGCTACTTACGCTCGTATGCAAAAGCGGTGGGGATTCGTGAGTCTGATATCTTGTGTGCTTTTGATGATAGTTACTGTCAGCAGCCACCTACGCAACCTGACATGAAAAGTTTTTCTAAGAAAACCAAACGTCAGCTGCATGATACACGCATTATGATCATTACTTGGGTCGTTTTTGCCGTGATTGTCGGGATGTCTACCTTATGGTGGTGGCAGAACAGCCAGAAAAACAGCTTAATTCCCCCACAGATGGTGATTGAGCCGACCGCCGCGCCGGATGCTCAGCCCGTGGAAGAAGAGACTATCGCTAATGAAGAATTTGCGACGGTTCCACCACTGAATGATTTACAAAATAGCGCGCCGCCGAGTGAAGAAACGCCGCTGATGGAAGAGCCTCAATCAACGGATGGCAATGAACAGACTCCTTCAAGCTCAAATGAAGCTGAAGTGATCACTGAAGCGCCTGTTGTAGAAGAAGTCACAGCGATCGCTCCTCCTGTGGTACAACCTGAAGTCGCATCAACAACTCCTGCTCAAGCTGAACCAGAGGTTAGCTCTAGTGAAAATGTTTCAGCACCGCTAGTGCTGAACTTTTCGGCCGATTGCTGGATCCAAGTGAAAGATGCCACTGGTAAAACCTTGTCAACTGGGGTGAAAACTGCAGGGCAGAGTATTAGTTTGAATGGTTTACGTCCTTATAAAGTGGTGCTTGGCGCACCAGAGGGCGTTTCAATCACATTAGCGAGTGAACCCGTCGACCTTTCTGGTTATACTTCCGGCAAAGTAGCAAGATTGACCCTACCTTAGAAAAATGTCTATGCAACATGAGTCTCCTATCAAGCGTCGCCCCTCGACACGTATCTATGTGGGCAACGTTCCTATTGGTGATGGTGCTCCCATCGCCGTACAGTCAATGACCAATACTCGAACCACAGATGTTGCTGCCACGGTTGCGCAGATCAAGTCTTTGGAAAAAGTGGGTGCGGATATTGTGCGTGTTTCTATCCCAACGATGGAAGCTGCCGAAGCGTTCAAATTGATCAAGCAACAAGTTTCAGTCCCTTTGGTGGCTGATATTCATTTTGATTATCGTATTGCTCTGAAAGTGGCGGAATACGGCGTGGATTGTTTGCGCATCAACCCCGGCAATATCGGTAATGAAGAGCGGATCCGCTCAGTTGTCGATTGTGCACGTGATAAAGGCATTCCAATTCGTATCGGGGTCAACGGTGGTTCACTGGAAAAAGATCTCCAACTTAAGTACGGAGAACCCACGCCAGAAGCTCTGGTTGAGTCGGCAATGCGTCATGTTGATATTCTGGATCGCCTTAACTTTGACCAGTTTAAAGTCAGTGTAAAAGCCTCCGATGTATTCCTAGCCGTAGAGTCTTATCGCTTACTGGCGAAGAAAATCGATCAACCACTGCACTTAGGCATTACCGAAGCAGGTGGTGCGCGTGCTGGTTCTGTTAAATCGGCTGTTGGCCTTGGCATGCTGCTTGCCGAAGGTATCGGCGATACGCTGCGTATTTCGTTGGCGGCTGATCCGGTTGAAGAAATTAAAGTCGGCTTCGATATTTTAAAATCGCTGCGCATTCGTTCGCGCGGCATCAATTTTATTGCTTGTCCAAGTTGTTCACGTCAGGAATTCGACGTGATTGGCACAGTAAACGCACTAGAGCAACGTCTCGAAGATGTGTTGACACCGATGGATGTTTCAATCATTGGTTGCGTGGTGAATGGCCCTGGTGAGGCTGAAGTCTCTCACTTAGGTTTAGCGGGCAGCAATAAGAAAAGTGCGTTCTATGAAGATGGCGTACGCCAGAAAGAGCGATTTGATAACGATGATCTGGTTGCTCAATTGGAAGCGAAAATTCGCGCTAAAGCGGCACAACTGGACGAAAAAAATCGCATCAATATCCAGCAAATAGAACAAGATTAATCTCAACGATATTACGGTAAGAATTGTGGCAAAAACTATTCAAGCAATCCGAGGCATGAACGATTGCCTCCCAACCCAGTCTCCACTTTGGCAAAAAGTGGAAGGCGTGGTGAAAAGTGTAATCAGCGCTTACGGTTACAGTGAAGTTCGTATGCCTATCGTTGAGATGACTCATCTGTTTAGCCGCGCGATTGGTGAAGTCACCGATGTGGTAGAAAAAGAGATGTACACCTTTGAAGATCGCAATGGTGACAGCTTAACGCTGCGTCCAGAAGGCACCGCGGGCTGTGTGCGTTCCGGTATCGAGAATGGCTTGCTGTATAACCAAGAGCAGCGCCTATGGTACATGGGACCGATGTTCCGCCATGAGCGTCCACAGAAAGGCCGCTATCGCCAATTCCATCAGTGTGGTGTGGAAGTGTTTGGCTTAGATGGTCCAGATGTGGATGCAGAGCTGATCATGATGACTGCACGTCTGTGGCGTGAATTGGGTATCACTGAACATGTTCGTTTAGAGTTGAACTCAATTGGTTCACTAGAAGCGCGTGCCAATTACCGTAGTGCTTTAATTGAATATCTTGAACAGTACCAAAATGTGCTGGATGAAGATTGTAAACGCCGTATGTACACCAACCCGCTGCGTGTATTGGATTCAAAAAATCCTGATGTACAGGCGATTTTGGGTGATGCCCCACAGCTGTCTGACTATTTGGATGCGGAATCAAAACAACATTTTGCAGGTTTGTGTGAACTTCTGGATGCCGCAGGCATCGAATACACGGTTAATCAGCGTTTGGTACGCGGCCTTGATTACTACAACCGCACGGTTTTTGAGTGGATCACCGAAAGTCTAGGTTCTCAAGGTACCGTTTGTGGCGGTGGCCGTTATGATGGTCTGGTTGAGCAACTGGGCGGTAAACCGACTCCTGCTGTCGGGTTTGCTATGGGTCTAGAGCGTTTAGTGCTGATGATGGAAACCTTGGGTAATACCGAAGTTCGTCGTAGCGTCGATGTGTACATGGTGACTGCAGGTGAAGGCACTATGATGGCGGGAATGAAACTCGCTGAGCAACTGCGTGAGCAAGTACCGGGTCTGCGCGTGATGACTCACTTCGGTGGGGGAAATTTTAAAAAGCAATTTAAACGCGCAGATAAAGTAGGGGCAGCCATTGCATTGGTATTGGGTGAAGACGAAGTCGCCACTCAAACCGTGGTAGTTAAAGATTTAGCGGGCGGTGAACAGAGCACTGTTGCTCAAGCTGAAGTAGCTCAATTATTGGCTCATTTAGCGTAATTCTCCCGCAGCACGTTTTAAATAAGAGGACAGGAAGTGGAACTCTACGATACTGAAGAACAACAAGTTGAAGCGATCAAAGATTGGTGGAAAGAGAATGGCAAAGCCGTGATCTTTGGTGCGGTGATCGGCCTAGGTGGCCTATTTGGCTGGCGTTATTACCAAGATACTGTGGTTGCCGCTCAAGAAGCCGCTTCACACAATTACAGTCAAGCGATGGATGCACTGGTTGCCAAAGGTGCTGAAGCGGAAAGTTCTATCCAAACCTTTATTGATGCGAATAAAGAAACTGAATACGCGGTGCTTGCTGCAATGCAGTTAGCCAAAGCACAGGTCGATGCGGGTCAGTTAGATGAGGCTCTGGCTCAGTTGGAATGGGCAAAAGGTGCGACGCAAGATCCAGCCTTGAAACCATTACTGACATTCCGAGTTGCTCGCCTTCAAGCTGAGCAAAGTCAATTTGATGATGCGCTAACTCAACTAAGCAATATCCAAGAAAAATCTTGGGCTGGTCGAGTTGCAGAGTTGCGTGGCGACATTCTGATGCGTAAAGGCGATAGTGCTGGTGCTTATGCGGCTTATACCGAAGCACAGCAAGCCGATGATGCAAGCCAAACTTTGCAAATGAAACTGGACGATCTGGCCAAGTAAGGGCACTCCCTGATGAAGAAGCTGTTCAATCAAGTGTTGGTTGCTGCGGGGGTCTTAGCACTGCTCGCAGGTTGTGCCAGTGAAGAAGAAAACGTGATTATGGCACCGCTCCCTATTGTGAAAAGCGAATTTACGCCTAAAACATTATGGAGTACTTCGGTTGGTAACGGTGTTGGTCATTACTTCTCAAAACTCGCTCCTGATTATGCTTATGACAAAGTGTATGTGGCGAGTCGTGACGGTGTTGTGAAAGCACTTGATCCTCAAAATGGTAAAGTGATTTGGACCACTGAGCTTGAAGTCAATGGATCCGCCCGCTTATCTGGTGGTATCACTGCTGCTTTTGGTAAGTTGTTTATTGGTAGCGAAAATGGTGTCGTCAATGCATTGGATGCCGAAACGGGGGAACCTTTGTGGGCCTCTGTGGTAGAAGGTGAAATTCTGGCGGCTCCCGCTGCTGACAACAACATTGTTATCGTGAACACCAGCCGTGGTGCGCTGATTGCGCTCAATCAAGAAGATGGCGCACAAAAATGGACAATCAGCACCGAAGTTCCTAACTTAACTCTGCGTGGTGACAGCCGTCCGACCGCTGTTTCTGGTGGCGTATTCTGGGGAACCCCGAGTGGTCGTCTGGCTGCTGCGATTGCCGAACGTGGTCAATTGATTTGGCAACAGCCAGTGGGTCAGCCAAAGGGAGCGACAGAAATCGATCGCTTAGTGGATGTGGATGCATCTCCTTTGGTCATAGGTGGTACGCTATTTACCGTTGGATTTAACGGTCAACTCATCGCCATTGATTTACGTTCTGGCCAGCCAGTTTGGAAGCGTAATTACTCTTCTGCAACTGATCTTGCAACGGATGGAAGCCGTCTCTACTTGGTGACGGACAAAGACCATTTGGTGGCGGTAGATACACGCAGCGGAACAGAAATTTGGAACAATACACAGTTAGAACATCGCTTACTGACCGCACCGAAAATGGTTGGTGACTATGTGGTAGTCGGAGATGCCGAAGGCTACTTG
This sequence comes from Vibrio metoecus, assembly GCF_009665255.1. Classification (NCBI taxonomy): domain Bacteria; kingdom Pseudomonadati; phylum Pseudomonadota; class Gammaproteobacteria; order Vibrionales; family Vibrionaceae; genus Vibrio; species Vibrio metoecus. The sequence goes on along the minus strand of NZ_CP035686.1, from coordinate 1,995,669 downwards.
CACTGGATTGACCGTAATAGCGGTGAGTTTGTTGCTCAGCAACTGGCTAATGACAGCGGTTTTGCTGTCGGGCCATTAGTGTTGAGTGATGGCTACGTTATCGTGACTCGTGATGGTCAAATAAAGAAGCTGACGATTCAACAATAAACTGTGATATGATTCACACGCGGCTCCTGGCTGGAAACAGTTAGGAGCCGTTTTATTGCTAGCGGCTCCAATTATGGGGAGCGGTCTACACTCCACCATTATGGTGATACATAAAGTGGTTATAGGTAAAAATTTAGCGCTTGTGACAGAGTGTTTACCTATAACTACATAAGATGACATTTTGTAGAGGTTGTTATGGTACCTGTTGTTGCTCTTGTTGGGCGTCCAAACGTCGGTAAATCGACGCTGTTTAATCGACTCACTCGCACGCGGGACGCATTAGTTGCGGATTTTCCTGGTTTAACTCGTGATCGTAAATACGGCCAAGCTAAATTGGGTGAACACGAATTTATTGTGATCGATACCGGCGGTATTGATGGCTCTGAAGAAGGTGTTGAAACCAAAATGGCTCAGCAATCGCTAGCTGCGATTGATGAAGCCGATGTGGTTCTGTTCATGGTGGATGGTCGTGCTGGTCTGACGGTTGCAGATGAAGCAATTGCTCAGCATCTGCGTCGCATTGAAAAACCTGCAATTTTGGTTGTGAACAAAGTGGATGGTATCGATGCGGATGCCGCTTCTGCTGAATTCTGGCAGTTGGGTATGGAGCAGATGTACCAAATCGCCGCCGCGCATGGCCGTGGTGTGGGTGCATTGATTGACCGTGCACTTAATCCGTTTGCAGAGCAAATGGAATCTGAGCAAGCTCAGCTTGAAGATCTGACTAACGAAGAAGATCCTGAAGAAGAGCAGCTAGAGTACAGCGAAGAAGAAGCGGAAGCGGAATATAAGCGTCTGCAAGATCTGCCGATTAAACTTGCGATCATTGGTCGTCCAAACGTGGGTAAATCGACACTGACTAACCGCATTCTGGGTGAAGAGCGCGTGGTGGTTTACGATATGCCGGGAACCACGCGTGACTCTATCTACATCCCGATGAAGCGTGATGAGCGTGAATATGTGCTGATTGATACTGCGGGCGTGCGTCGTCGTAAGCGTATCAATGAAACTGTTGAGAAGTTCTCGGTAGTCAAAACCTTACAAGCAATTGAAGATGCTAACGTGGTACTGTTGGTGGTCGATGCGCGTGAGAACATCTCCGATCAAGATCTTAGCCTGCTTGGTTTTGCCCTAAATTCTGGCCGCTCCATCGTGATTGCGGTGAATAAGTGGGATGGTCTGAGTCTTGACGTTAAAGAACACGTGAAGAAAGAGCTCGATCGCCGTCTTGGTTTTGTTGATTTTGCACGTATTCACTTTATCTCTGCACTGCATGGCACAGGTGTAGGTCACTTGTTTGAATCGGTGCAAGAAGCGTATCGCTCTGCAACCACTCGTGTGGGAACCTCGGTTCTGACACGCATTATGAAAATGGCCACCGATGATCACCAACCGCCTATGGTGCGTGGTCGTCGTGTGAAACTGAAATATGCTCACGCGGGTGGTTACAACCCACCGATCATCGTTATCCACGGTAACCAAGTGAACGAGCTGCCAGATTCATACAAGCGTTATTTGATGAACTATTACCGTAAATCGCTAGAAATCATGGGTACCCCGATTCGTATCCAGTTCCAAAATAGCGAAAACCCATTTGAAGGTAAGACCAACAAAATGACCCTCTCACAAGAGCGACAACGTAAACGCTTGATGAGCATGGTGAAAAATCGCAGAAAATAATTTATAAAGCCCAAGTTTACTTGGGCTTTTTTGTCTCTAAAGGATTGTTATTGCATGAGCTATTGCGCAACAGAAGTCACTTTTCCACAAGGGATTACCACCCTTGATACTCAAATTATGCTGTGCCAATCCCATTCTGCTGGGGTTGATGTGGTGACAGATAAAACCCCTTTTCACCCAGTCAGCCATATTTGGCCAGACCATCCTGCGGATCGCGGTGTGCTTATCTGGCAAGATAACGAATATCAGGTTACTGATTGTTTAGTGGGTGCGATTGAACAAGCGTCGGGCCATTTATACGTGGGAAATGACATTCCCGTAAAACGAGATGAGGCTGGATGGTTATTTGTGGTTGTACACCGCCTAAGCCTAATACCACCTGCACTTAAAGTGGGTGAGAGTGTTAAATTGGTGGTGGATGCTCAATACCAAGCAAGTTTGAGCCGAGGCCATAGTGCCGGCCATCTTGCTTACTTAGCTCTGAATAAGGTATTGGCTCAGAACTACTGGCGTAAAGATGCAGACCGTAAAGATCCACATGGGTATTTTGATTTCAACAGCTATGCTCAAATCTCTAGTTTTGTAACCCCAGATTGCTCAACGGACCTGTATCGATTAGGAAAAACACTGCGTAAGCGCGGCTTAAATAGTGATGACGTGCTAAAAAATTTAGATTTAATAGAGGAAAAAACTAACCAACAGCTTATGCAGTGGTTAGCGTTATCGAGTTCAATTCAGATTGAGTGTGAAGGCCCGATGCTAACCGATTCTCGCTACTGGGTGTGTGATTTACATGAAGGCACTCCGGCACGTATTCCTTGTGGAGGCACGCATGTCAAAGGGTTGGAAGCATTTCGTTTGATCAAAGTGGTACTGAAACAAGTCGATGAACAGTACATTGAAGCGATAACTTACACAGAACCTGCATGATTAGAGGGATCTTTTTAGTATATTCTTTTTTCTCTGCATTTTGATTTTATTTGTAGATTATAACTCTGTTTAAAATTGAAATGCAGGATATGTAACTTATGCTTTCGGTGGGTGGTTATATAAAAGTTCTTTTGAGGGCAGATCGCTGATCAACGCCTTCTGAGCACATGATCAAGCTAGGATCTTGTTTAAAAGAGTATCAGGTATTGATTAAATGCTGCGCATTAAACCCATCAGGCGTGATAAGGATCATGGCAGATGATCTCTTTGCACTAGATTATGTGACGCAATGCAAAACGATAAGGAGAGAGTCATGGACAATCCATGCCCAAAATGCAATCAAGAGCTAGAGTGGACGGGTCAGTATCACTGTGCTGCTTGCGATGTGGATTATCGTAAAGTGGGGATTTGCCCCGAGTGTGGCTGTGAATTAGAAAAGCTGCAGGCTTGTGGTGCTGCCAACTATTTTTGTAATCAGTGTAATGAGCTGAAATCGAAATCAAAAATCCGTTTTGTCTTTCAGCCGACTAACGATGATTCACAGTAGAGATAATCTCACCGTCCATTAACTGGGTGACCAAAGTGTCGCCCGGTTTCACTTGGGCGCTTTGACGAACTAATTCACCTTGAGCCGTACGTGTCACCGAATAGCCACGTGCTAATGTTGCAAGAGGGCTGACCGCATCCAACTTCTCACTGAGTAAAGCAAGGCGATGGCGTGATTGGATCAAATGGTGCTGGATCGACTGATTCATGTGCTGTTCTTGCTGGATCAGATTAAAACGCTGCTGGCGGATCAAGTGAATGGGCGAATGGAGTTCGATCTTATGGCTTAAGCGCTCCCAACGCTGCTGCTGAGTTGCCAGACGGTGCTGCATCTTTTGCTCAAGACGCTGGCTGAGTTCATCAAGTTGCTGCTGTTGACGCTCTAAGCGAGTCTGTGGGTGCTGTTTATCGAGCTTGTGCTGTAAGCGGGCAAATTGCGTATGTTGTAGTGCCAAATAATGACGAATGGCGCCGATGAGTTTGGCTTGCCATTGATGCAAGGCTTGCTGTTTATGGCGATTATCTCGGCTAACTAACTCTGCTGCTGCTGATGGCGTTGGGGCGCGAACATCGGCAACAAAATCGGCGATGGTGACATCGATTTCATGGCCTACCGCACTGATAATCGGTATTTCACTCGCAGCGATGGTTCGCGCCACGATTTCATGGTTAAAACACCACAAATCTTCCAAAGAGCCGCCACCACGACCAACGATCAACACATCACACTCCGCGCGTGAATTTGCACGACCAATCGCTTGGGCAATTTGAATAGCGGCATCTTCGCCTTGTACGAGAGTGGGGTAAATCACCACGGGTAAATTCGGGTCACGACGCTTGAGTACGTGCAAAATATCATGCAGTGCGGCACCGGTACGTGAGGTGATAATCCCCACACAACGAGGATTTTCCGGCAGTGGCTTTTTACGCGTCTGAGCAAATAAACCTTCTGCGGCGAGCTGCATCTTCAGTTGTTCAAACTGCTGTTGTAGGCGTCCATCACCTTCAGGTTGCATGCTTTCGAGGATGATTTGGTAGTCACCACGCGGTTCGTATAACGATAGCCGAGCTTTGACTAACACCTGCTGACCATTTTGTGGCTTGAAATTGACGAGTCGATTATTGCCCTTGAACATAGCGCATTTAACCTGCGCTTGGCTGTCTTTTAGGGTTAGGTACCAGTGACCAGAAACGGGAGCGGAGAAGTTTGAAATTTCGCCCACCAACCAGACAATCCCCATTTCATTTTCCAGTAATAAACGAACTTCAGAATTTAAACGGGAAACGGTGTAGATATTTCGATTGGCGAGAGAAGAAGACAACGCTGATTCCTCAGACGTGGGTATGGAAATTAGCCGCAATATAATACATATCAAGGGGTGGAATGCAAATAAAAAATGAAAAAATGTGTAGTCAACCGATTGCCTCGGGCGTATAATCCGTCCGCAATATCAAATATAAATCCCTTTGTTACGCGAAACGATGAAGTGGATTTCCGTTGTTAACACTCCTGTTGTGAGATATTGCACATGCTACGAATCGCAAAAGAAGCTCTAACCTTTGACGATGTTCTACTCGTCCCTGCTCATTCCACCGTTCTTCCAAATACTGCCGATCTTCGCACTCGGTTGACCAAAAATATTGCGCTGAACATTCCTATGGTTTCTGCGTCTATGGATACTGTCACGGAAGCACGTCTTGCGATCGCTCTGGCTCAAGAAGGCGGCATTGGCTTTATTCACAAGAATATGTCGATTGAACAGCAAGCTGCTCAAGTTCACCAAGTGAAAATCTTTGAAGCAGGTGTGGTTACTCACCCTGTGACGGTTCGCCCTGAGCAAACCATCGCTGATGTAATGGAATTGACTTACCACCACGGTTTTGCTGGTTTCCCTGTTGTGACTGAAAACAATGAACTGGTTGGTATCATCACTGGCCGTGACGTTCGTTTCGTTACTGACCTCACCAAATCTGTTGCCGCAGTAATGACACCAAAAGAGCGCCTAGCGACGGTAAAAGAAGGCGCAAGCCGTGCTGAAGTGCAAGAAGAGATGCACAAAGCGCGTGTTGAGAAAATTCTGGTGGTGAATGATGAGTTCCAACTCAAAGGCATGATCACCGCGAAAGACTTTCATAAAGCCGAAAGCAAACCAAATGCATGTAAAGATGACCAAGGTCGTCTGCGTGTTGGTGCTGCTGTTGGCGCTGCTCCAGGCAACGAAGAGCGTGTTAAAGCCTTGGTTGAAGCGGGCGTTGACGTTCTGCTGATCGACTCTTCTCACGGCCACTCAGAAGGTGTTCTGCAACGTATCCGTGAAACTCGCGCTGCTTATCCACATCTTGAAATCATTGGTGGTAATGTGGCGACCGCTGAAGGTGCGCGAGCTCTTATTGAAGCGGGCGTGAGTGCAGTGAAAGTCGGTATTGGCCCTGGCTCTATCTGTACTACTCGTATCGTAACAGGTGTTGGTGTTCCTCAAGTTACTGCTATTGCGGATGCGGCTGGCGTGGCGGAAGAGTTCGGTATTCCAGTTATCGCAGACGGCGGTATCCGTTTCTCTGGCGATATTTCTAAAGCGATTGCTGCTGGTGCATCTTGTGTGATGGTGGGCTCTATGTTCGCAGGTACTGAAGAAGCACCGGGCGAAGTCATTCTGTTCCAAGGCCGTTCTTACAAAGCCTACCGCGGTATGGGTTCACTGGGTGCGATGTCAAAAGGTTCATCAGATCGTTACTTCCAAACCGATAACGCGGCAGACAAGCTGGTTCCAGAAGGTATCGAAGGCCGTATCGCTTACAAAGGTCATCTGAAAGAGATCATCCATCAACAAATGGGCGGCCTACGCTCTTGTATGGGTCTGACTGGCTCTGCCACGGTAGAAGATTTGCGTACTAAAGCTCAATTTGTACGTATTTCTGGTGCGGGTATGAAAGAGTCTCACGTACATGACGTGCAGATCACTAAAGAAGCTCCAAACTACCGTATGGGTTAAGCGTAAACGTTTGCTTTAATGCTTGATGACTGAATGTGAGGCGAGTAGACTCGCCTCCGTTTTAAGACTTCCTGTTTTTAATACTTGGCTGATAAGACTGCTAAACAATGACTAAGAATATTCATGACCAACGAATTCTGATCCTCGATTTCGGATCTCAATATACCCAGCTGGTTGCCCGTCGCGTGCGCGAAATCGGTGTGTACTGTGAGCTGTGGAGCTGGGATGTAGAAGAGGCGGACATTCGCGAATTCAATCCAGATGGCATTATTCTTTCTGGTGGCCCTGAAAGCGTGACCGAAGCGAATTCGCCACGTGCCCCACAATATGTGTTTGACAGTGGCGTGCCAGTATTTGGCGTTTGCTACGGCATGCAGACCATGGCTGAGCAGTTAGGTGGCCGTGTCGCGACCTCTGATGAGCGTGAATTTGGTTATGCTCAGGTGAAAGTTTCTGGCGAATCAGCGCTGTTTAAAGATCTTGAATTGACTCAAGACGTTTGGATGAGCCACGGTGACAAAGTGGTCGAAATTCCAGCTGATTTCGTGAAAATCGGTGAAACAGACACTTGTCCATACGCAGCAATGGCGAATGAAGAGAAGAAATACTACGGCGTGCAGTTCCACCCTGAAGTAACGCATACCCAAAACGGTTTGCAGATGCTGGAGAACTTTGTTCTTGGCGTGTGTGGCTGTGAGCGTCTGTGGACGTCTGAATCTATCATTGAAGATGCCGTTGCGCGTATTAAAGAGCAAGTGGGTAACGATGAAGTGATCCTTGGTCTTTCTGGCGGTGTGGATTCTTCTGTGGTTGCGATGCTGGTTCACCGCGCGATTGGTGATCGCCTGACTTGTGTGTTCGTGGATAACGGCTTACTGCGTTTGAACGAAGGCCAGCAAGTGATGGATATGTTTGGCGACAAATTTGGCCTAAACATCATCAAAGTGGATGCAGAAGAGCGTTTCTTGAAAGCGCTAGAAGGCATTGATGAACCTGAAGCCAAGCGTAAAACCATCGGGCGTGTGTTTGTAGAAGTGTTTGATGAAGAATCGAAAAAACTGAAAAACGCTAAATGGTTGGCGCAAGGCACTATCTATCCAGATGTGATTGAATCAGCGGCTTCAAAAACCGGTAAGGCGCATGTGATCAAATCTCATCACAACGTGGGTGGGTTGCCAGATGACATGAAAATGGGTCTTGTTGAGCCACTGCGTGAGCTGTTTAAAGACGAAGTACGCAAGATCGGTCTTGAGCTTGGCTTGCCTTACAACATGCTTTATCGCCACCCATTCCCAGGCCCAGGCCTTGGTGTGCGAGTGCTTGGCGAGATCAAGAAAGAGTACTGTGATTTACTGCGTCGTGCAGATGCGATCTTCATTGAAGAGCTGCACGCAGCAGATCTGTATAACAAGGTTTCTCAAGCGTTTACTGTGTTCCTACCAGTACGCTCAGTAGGTGTAATGGGCGATGGCCGTAAGTACGATTGGGTTGTATCACTGCGTGCAGTAGAAACCATCGACTTTATGACCGCACATTGGGCGCACCTGCCTTATGAGTTCTTGGGTAAGGTTTCCAACCGCATTATCAACGAAGTGAATGGCATTTCTCGCGTAGTGTATGACATATCCGGTAAGCCGCCAGCAACGATTGAGTGGGAATGATATCCCATAAAGTGCATATAAAACCTCAGGCATAGCCTGAGGTTTTTCTTTTCTCCACAGATTCTGTTGATTTTGTATTTCTGTTCAAAAACTGGGTGTAGACCGCAGGCGTACGATTTACATCGTCCTGAAATGGCTCGCAATTCTAGATTCTTTCTTATTTTTCCCTATTAAATTAGTGCTCAATAAGCCTACTCTCAAATGGATTATCAAGTTGAGAGAAGGACTTTCGTCAATGTTTAAACTCAAACACACAGCATGGTGGGTTGCGGTGGCATGCGCTTTGCCTGTGCATGCCGCCATGAATATTCAACCTGATCCACAAAATTCTGGTGGATATGTGGTGGCTAAAGCCGATATTGTCGCGGCTGAACAAGCTAAAACAGCCAATCCAATGTACTCAGTTTGGTCAAATGCCTTAGCTACGCGTTCCAATGCGATTGTTGATGCGATTGAACCGGGACTGGCGACAAACCCTGATAATGTGAAACGCGTTGAGCGCGTATTTCCTGAATCAGAGTGGAATTTCCTTACCAATATGGCGGCACCGGAATACACCTATACCCGTTTTTTACGCGCGATAGGTAAATTCCCTGCGTTTTGTGCAGAGTATACCGATGGCCGTAATTCTGATGCGATTTGTAAAAAATCCATCGTGACGGCGTTTGCTCACTTTTCTCAAGAAACTGGTGGGCATATTGCAAAAGACAACATTTCCGATAACCCATTAGCTTTGGAAGAGTGGCAACAAGCTTTAGTGCATGTGCGGGAAATGGGCTGGTCTGAAGGGCAAGCAGGCTATACCACGGGGTGTGGTCAGAATGATTGGCAGAATAAGAAGTGGCCTTGTGCAACAGGGCAGGGATATTTTGGTCGGGGGGCAAAACAGCTTTCTTACCACTTTAACTATGGTGCTTTCTCTGAAGCCATGTTTGATGGTGATGCCACCGTATTACTCAATAACCCCGGTTTAGTGGCGGATTCATGGTTGAACCTTGCCTCTGCAATCTGGTTTTTCCTGACTCCGCAAGCACCGAAACCGGCGATGTTACACGTGATCGATCGTACTTGGGTTCCTTCACAACGTGAAATTGATGCAGGGATTGGTTACGGTTTCGGTACCACGATCAATATCATTAACGGTGGTATTGAGTGCGGCGAGCAGAACAAAGACAAAGGTCAGCCGGTTAACCGTATTCGTTACTGGGAAGGCTTAGCGGCGCATTATCAAATTCCGATCGAAGCGGATGAGAAGAACACTTGCTGGCAGCAATTGCCCTACGGCAGTTTAAACCTTAATGGTGCGACCGATGTGCTTTACACCAACTGGGATGGTAACTGGAAATATTACCCAGATCGTCCGGGTGGTTACTCGTTTGAGTGTGAGTTGGTCGGTTTCCAAACCGCTTATTCCGCTTTAGTGAAAGGGGATTACGAGAAATGTGTGACAAACTTGTATGGTTCTCACGCGAGTTGGCCGAAAGTCCGCGTAGTAGAAAAACTCGATCCATTACCTACCGATCCGACAGATCCTCCCGCGGGTGGCGTATCCGCTTGGGATGCCGGAAAGGTATACAACAATGGTGATAAGGTCAGTTACAAAGGCGCAATCTACCAAGCTAAGTGGTGGACGCAAGGTAATGATCCTACTTTAGGTGGCCCTTGGGCATTGGTTTCTGGTGAAGCAACCCCTCCGACCAATCCTGTTCCGCCAACGGATCCTGTACCACCGACCAATCCAGTGCCACCAACAGAGCCCACAACACCGACTCCGATTCCACCGACAGAGCCCGTACCTACAGATGCCATTGTGTGGCAACCAGGGATTACTAAGGTGGCAAATGGTGACAAAGTCACCTTCAACGGTCAGTGTTTTATTGCAAAGAATGGTCCCGGAGTTTGGGAGTCACCAACCCAAACAAATTGGTTTTGGGATAAGGTTTCTTGCTAATTATTTGTATTTAAATGATTTATTTAATCGCTCAACTTCGGTTGGGCGATTTTTTATTCGCACCTGTAACTAATCATTTCAACAATCTAAGTTTCCAATAAGATCTTTTTTCTTTTGTCTGTACGTTAATTAAAATCCGCGCGTAATTTTTACAAACATTTTTGAATTCACACTCTGAAGGTAAGTTCACATGTCCACTAAGCTAGCCAACCCAGCACCACTCGGTCTGATGGGTTTCGGTATGACCACCATTCTGCTTAATATCCATAACGCAGGTTTTTTCCCAATCGACTCGATGATTCTGGCGATGGGTATTTTTTACGGCGGTCTGAGTCAAGTTATCGTCGGCATCATGTGCTTTAAGCGTGGTGACACCTTCGGTACAACGGCATTTACTTCTTACGGTCTGTTCTGGTTGACGCTGGTTGGCTTGATCGTAATGCCACACATGGGGCTGCCTGCAAGCCCAGCGCCTTTCATGGGTTGGTACTTAGCTCTGTGGGGTATCTTCACTGGTTTTATGTTCATTGGTTCTCTGTGCTACCCAACTGCCAAGCAAGTGGTATTCGGTTCACTGACTATTTTGTTTGCTCTGCTGGCTGCTCGTGATTTCACTGGTAGCGAACTGATTGGCACAATTGCTGGTTTTGAAGGCATTTTCTGTGGTGCAAGCGCAATCTACTTTGCGATGGCACAAGTGCTGAACAATGAATACGGTCGTGTTGTTCTGCCTATCGGCGAAAAGCGCGTACAGCCTGTTAAAGCACAAGAGCTTGCAGCATAAGTTGATATTCTGGGAACGTATAAAGGGTTAGCCATCGGCTAGCCCTTTTTTTTGCTTTGTTACCCGTGAGTCCACGCTACGTTGCTACGTGTTGGGTGAGTGAACCAAGCCGATTAAAAAGTTAACTCAGTAGCAAGACGTCACAAAGTTGCAGGGCAGGGTGAAGTGAGATCGAGTAAGATCGCTCAAGTGTGATCAGGATAAAAACGGATGAGATAATGCTGCGAGATTACGACCTAAACCTACTGACAGTGTTTGATGCTGTGATGACGCTAGGCTCGGTGAACAGATCGGCAGAAAAGTTGAACATGACTTCAGCCGCGGTTAGCCAAAATTTGGCTCGTTTACGTGAACAGGTGGGGGAGCCTTTGTTTGTCCGGCAAGGGCGTGGATTGCAGCCAACTCAGCACGCACTCAATATGCACAAACACATTTCTGAAGGTTTAAGTGCGATTCGTTTTGGACTTGAAGCAGACGCGAGTTTTGACCCTGCAACCAGCACTCGCGAATTTATCATTGGTGGACAGGCGTATTTTGATTTGGTCGTGTTGCCGCAACTGCTGCAAAAAATCAGCGACATCGCTCCGCATATCACGGTCAATTTAAAATCCTATGAAGATGACCATTTCACACCCAGTCAGGTACTGAGCGAGCGAGAAGCCGATCTATTTTTAGCCTCACTCCCCATCAGCCATCCTTCTATTATTACCACTCAGATCACCGAGGAGGCTTTAGTTGTGGTGTACTCCAAAAATCATCCTCGGCTAGGGAGCTCCTTGAGCTTTGAGCAATTTTTCGCTGAAAAACACACGGCATTAACCAGTCGCCGTTTTGGGAACTATTTGTTTTCCAGCTTGGTGGATCAAGCACTGCCAGCGCGTAGAGTCCATTATCAAAGTGATTCAATGTTGAACCTTATGGCGACCGCATCGGTGACGGATCTCCTGTGTTTTACTCCTAAGCGCTTGGCGGATATGTGGGCAGAAAAATTGGGGTTATTTATTCAGCCGTTACCGTTTGAAATTCGCGCTGTTCCAACGTTTATCTGTTGGCACAAAGCCAAACAACAAGACAAAGGCTTGATCTGGTTGCGCGAGCAAATTGAGGCTGTTCTCTGTTGATAGTTAAGTAATGCTTAACTATTGATTATCGTTTGGCGAATCGTTCTACAGCAATTTCTCTCATATTCTTGTCCCTGTTCCCTAATGACTAAGAAAGAGAGATATCCAATGAAAACAGTCTGTAAACCTACCTTGTTGGCTGTATTGGTTGCCACCTCAGCACCGGTTTTAGCCCATTCTTTTACTGCAGAAACCAAAGCGCCGAGTGCAACCACACAGGCTTTTGCTGAAGAGCTGCGCAGCACACTGCCCTTTGCGGATCAAGAAGATTTCAAACTGGTTGAGAAAGGTCTGATCGCACAGCAAAAAGATCTCAAAATTAAAGATGCAACCGGCAAAGTGGTTTGGGAATTAGGTAATTACAGCTTCCTATTGGATGGCCGTGACTACGACAGTATTCACCCAAGCTTACAACGCCAAGCTCAACTCAATATGCACCACGGTTTGTATAAAGTGACGGATCGCATTTATCAGGTGCGTGGTTACGATTTGGCTAACATCACCTTTGTGAAAGGGGATACCGGTTGGATTGTGTTTGATCCACTGACGGTTCCTGCGACATCAAAAGCCGCTCTGGATTTTGTTAATCAAGAGTTAGGTGAGCGTCCAGTAAAAGCCGTGGTGTACAGTCATGCGCATGCTGACCATTTTGGCGGCGTGAAAGGGATTGTGAACCAAGAGCAAGTTGATCGTGGTGAAGTGCCGATCATCGCACCAAAAGGTTTCTTAGAGCATGCAGTTGCAGAGAACGTATTGGCGGGGAACGCCATGTCGCGTCGTACCACGTACCAATATGGTAACGTGTTGCTGAAAGGGGCTACGGGGCAAGTTGATGCGGCGATTGGTAAAAACGTAGCACAAGGTGAAGTGAGCCTAATTGCACCAACGAAAGTGATCACTGAGCAAACGGAAACGTTGGTGATCGATGGCGTAACCATGGAGTTCCAGAACACGCCAGGAACCGAATCGCCAGCGGAAATGAACACCTACTTCCCACAGTTTAAAGCCTTGTGGATGGCAGAAAACACAGTTGGTGGTTTACACAACGTCTACACTCTGCGTGGTGCGGAAGTGCGTGATGCACAAGCATGGAGTAAATACATCAACCAATCGATTCATAGGTACGCGAAAAAGGCGGATGTGATGTTCGCTTCACATTCTTGGCCACGTTGGGGTAATGACAACATCAACTATTTCCTACGTAAACAGCGTGATATGTACGGTTACATTAACGATCAGGCGCTGCGTTTGGCTAACCATGGCGTCACCATCAATGAGATTCAGGATGAATTCCATGTTCCTGATGTGCTCGCCAAAGAATGGTATAACCGCGGTTATCACGGCAGTTACCATCGCAATGCCAAAGCGGTGATCAACAAATATCTGGGTTACTTTGATATGAACCCTGCGACCTTGCGCCCGCTATCACCGACCGATGCGGCACCGAAATACGTGGCGGCAATGGGCGGCATGGCCAATGTTCTCAAGCAAGGGCAGGCTGCGTTTGATCAAGGTGAGTACCGTTGGTGTGCGGAGATTGTCGATAAAGCCGTGTTTGCCGAGCCGAGCAATAAACAAGCTCGTTACTTACAGGCGGATTGCTTGGAGCAACTGGGCTACCAGAGTGAATCTGCTGGTGAGCGTAACACCTATTTGATGGGGGCTTATGAACTGCGCAATGGTCTACCAACCGTCTCAGCGACGAAAACGGCTAGTGCGGATATGGTGGTGGCGATGGATACCGAACTGTTCCTTGATTATCTCGGTGTACGTCTCAATGGCGATAAAGCTGCGGGTGTGGATTACACCATCAACTTTGTTCTGCCGGATGTGAATGAGAAATTCTTGGTTGAACTGGAAAACGCCCATTTGAATAACTTAAAAGGTATTCAATCGGATAAGCCAGATATGACACTGACGCTGAATCGTTCTGAATTGAATCAGGTGCTGATGGGCAAAACTACCATTCAACAGTTAGCCAAAGAAGGCAAAGCGACGATAGAAGGCAACGCAAAAGCGCTGACCGATATTGCCGGAATGCTAGATAACTTCGAATTCTGGTTCAATATTATCGAACCGAAAACGAAGTAACGTTCACCTTAAGTCGAAAAATAAAGGGTTAGCATCTGCTAACCCTTTGGCTTATTTATGTTGTGTTCACTGCTTTTTCTTATAGTGAGCTAGTTTGCTCTACCCTTTGGGTCTCTTTCACTTCCGCGGTTGGGGCTTTGCCCGTTTTGCGAAGGTATTTTCCTTCCCAGTACGTCGCACCTTTGATGCCAAGTTTCACTGGGTTGAAGGTAAATTCGGTCACGCCTTGTTTTTGCTGATCTTCATAATCTTTCAGTGCAGCCATGGTTGGCTTAGACATAAAGAAGATGATGATGATGCCGACGATGTTGAGCCACGCCATCAAGCCGACGCCTACATCACCTAAAGCCCACGCCAAGTTGGCGGTTTTGACCGTACCGTAGAACACGGCGGCCATGAGCACGATTTTGAGCACAAACATCAAGCCATCGACTTTGAAGGTACGGCGGATATAGGCCACGTTAGTTTCGGCGATGTAGTAGTAAGCCAAAATTGTAGTAAAAGCGAAGAAGAACAGCGCAAACGCCACGAACGGTTTACCAATGCCGGGTAGGGCGCTATCCACCGCAATTTGGGTAAAGGCTGGGCTGCTGGCAATGATGTCCGCTGGCAGGTTTTGCACAAGGAACATACCTTCAGCTGCACCGTGTACGTTGTAGGCACCCGTGATCAAAATCATGAACGCGGTGGCTGAACAGACCATCAAGGTATCAATGTAGATAGAGAAAGATTGCACTAAGCCTTGTTGGGCTGGGTGTTCCACACTTGCCGCTGCCGCTGCATGTGGGCCAGTACCTTGACCAGCTTCGTTAGAGTAAACCCCACGTTTTACCCCCCAACCAATCGCCGCACCTACACCTGCCATCGGCGAGAATGCATCGCCGACGATCATCGCAATAATGCGTGGAACTTCACCGATGTTGAGCAGAATGATCACGAACGCAGTGATGATGTAGGCCAGCGCCATAAACGGAACGACGATCTGAGTGAAGCTTGCGATACGTTTTACGCCACCAAAAATAATGAAGCCGAGCAGGATAGAAACCACTGTACCGGTGAAAATTTTGGCGAAACTAAAGGTACCGATAGCGGTTTCAATCATTGGGCCCGAGCCAAATGCTGACTCAACGGCGTTGCCGATACTGTTGGATTGCACGCCCGGTAATAGCACACCACAAGCAAAGATGGTCGCAATCGCGAAGATCCACGCATACCATTTTTGCCCCATGGCTTTTTCGATGTAGTAAGCTGGGCCACCACGGAATTCACCGTTGTCTTCTTCCTTATAAATCTGAGCCAGAGTCGATTCTGCATACGCGGTAGCAGCGCCAAAAAAGGCAACGGTCCACATCCAGAATACAGCACCAGGGCCACCGAAACCGATAGCGGCTGCAACGCCGGCAATGTTACCCGTACCCACGCGACCAGAAAGTGATACGGCGAGTGCTTGGAAAGAGGAGATCCCTTTTGAGGATTCTTTATTATTCAGAAGTAGGCGCCACATTTCGAAGAAGTGACGAACCTGTACAAAACGAGTCAGAATGGAATAAAACAAACCAGCGCCAAGGCAGAGATAAATCAGCGCCGGACTCCAGATGATTCCATTCAGAAAATCAACAAATGACTGCATAAGTAGTTTCCCTGTAAATGAGTTGTTGTGTTTATTGTGTCTGTTGTGTGTTCGGTATATTAATCTTTTTGTAACTCAAATGTTAATTCTTTTATCTGGCAAAGAATGGATGCGTGACGCTGAACACAAAAACTGTTTATTTGCTGTACAACGGACTGAGTATTGGATGAAGTGGTGAATTTTTGGTCAATCTGGTGGGCGATGTGTGCTAGATAAAAATTTTATGCTTTGGTTAAGTCTGTTGAGATTCAATAAGAAATGACCAACATTTATTCGGTTTTTTGAAGTTTTACACTGTAGACTACAGGCATGCTGACTGCGAGAAATGGCTCTGCCATGCTTCTGCAGGCAGAGCCAAAAAGCCGCGCATTTAGGATGCTTTTGGATAACGGAACAGATCTAGTCCTAATCGGCTCAGTGTGCTTTCGCCCTGAGTGATCACATCGGCCAGAATACTGGCGGAGCCGCAAGCCATCGTCCATCCCAGTGTGCCATGCCCAGTGTTGGTATAGAGGTTGGTATACGGAGTGGCACCGATGATTGGTGTGCCATCGGGTGTCATCGGGCGAAAGCCGGTCCAGAATTGCCCTTGCGCAAAATCCCCTCCGTGCGGAAACAAATCACGCGCGACCATTTCAATCGTCGCTTTACGTGCTTCTGGAATCGCAGGATCAAAACCGGCTAGCTCTGCCGTTCCCGCTACGCGGATCCGATCGGCAAAGCGAGTCAGCGCAACCTTATAAGTTTCATCCATCACGGTCGATTGCGGCGCAAATTTTTCATCAATAATCGGTAAGGTTAGCGAGTATCCTTTTACTGGATAGACAGGAATATCAATGCCGAGCGGTTTGAGTAACGGGGTTGAATAACTGCCCAGAGCCATCACATAAGCATCTGCTTTGAGCAAGCCTAAATCGGTTTGGACACCGATGATCTTTTTGCCTTCATTAACCAATTGTTGGATGTGGCAATCAAAGTGAAAACGCACACCTTGTTGCTTGGCAAGTTCGGTTAGCTGTTGGCAAAACAAGTAACAATCGCCTGTTTCGTCATCCGGTAGCCATAGACCACCCACCAATTTTTTCTGCACTGGGGCGAGCCCCGGTTCATGAATCAGACACTGGGCGACATTCAGCAATTCAAAACGTACGCCACTTTGCGCCAGAAGCTGCATGTCTTTTTCAATCGCAGCTAACTGCTTTTCATCACGAAATACTTGTAAAGTGCCGCGTTGGCGGCCTTGGTAATCGAGCGAATAGGTTTGATTGAGTGCTTTTAAACACTCACGGCTGTGGTTGGCAATCGCCAACATCCGAGATTTATTAACTTGGTAGCGCGACAGTTGGCAGTTGAGCAGCATTTTTCCCATCCAGCTCAGTAATGCAGGATCAAGCGAGGGCTGAATTTTGAGTGGCGCGTGTTCTTCTAGCATCCATTTCAGGGCTTTTTGCGGAATGCCCGGCGCAGCCCAAGGGGAAGAGTAGCCATAGGAGATTTGCCCTGCGTTTGCAAAGCTGGTTTCTTCGGCGCTACGTGGTTGGCGATCGACGACGGTGACATCATGGCCAGCTTGCGCAAGATACCAAGCACTGGTTAATCCGACCACACCACTGCCTAAAACCAAAACTTCCATCATTGACTCCTTGCTTCATTTTCGGCTCAGTGTCGGAGGTTTACTTTTCATTAACAATCGATAAAAATTATCACCACCCTTTAGTAAAACTAAAAGCAAGTCCATGTTAAAAAGCCAGCAAGTTGCCAGTTTGCATACTTTTATGCAGGTAGCTCAATACTCCAGCTTTAGCTTAGCTGCTGCGGCTCTCCATCTCACCACGGGGGCGATAAGCCAACAAATGTTGCAGTTGGAAGCGCAGCTGGGTTTTAGCTTATTTGAACGGCATTCTCGCGGGGTACGTTTAACTGAGGCTGGACGAATCCTACTGACGACGGTGCAACGTAGCTATCAAGATATTGAACAGACAATTCACAGTTTAGTGCCATCAACGGAGCGAAAAGAGATCCGGCTGAAACTGACACCGTCATTTGCGTTTAAGTGGTTGGTTCCGCGGCTAGAGGACTTTTATCGCCGTCATCCGGAAATTCAGATTCAGACGTTCGCGGAAGGCGCGTTGGTGGATAGTGAGCGGCGTGATTACGATCTGGCGATTGATTATGGCGCGTTACCTTATCCGCGGCGAGAAGCGCAGTTATTGATGGAGGAGTGGTTATTGCCCGTGATGAGCACGAACTATCTCGCAGCCCATTCTTGGTTACAGCAGGATTGGGCAAACGCAGAAAATTGGCAGCAGGTCGTGCTACTGCATGATGCGATGCCATGGGCGAATGCAGCACGCGACCAAGAGTGGCACTACTGGGCTCAGCAAATGGGTATTACCTTGCCTGAGCGGCGTGATCACTATTTCAACCGCACGGATATGGCGATGTCTGCTGCAGAGGCCGGAGTGGGGATTGCAATGGCGCGTACTGCCTTACTTTCAAACGAACTCGATACAGGGCGTTTGGTTACCCCCTTTGCTCCCATTCGAGCCAAGGCTGGCTACTTTTTGATTACTCACCAAGCCACTGACGCGACGCAAGTTTTTTGCCAGTGGTTGCAAAAGCAAATTCCGGTGCAGGTTAGCCAAACCGATCGCGATTCTGCGCTATAGGGGCGGTGTGTTTTGCACTCTCGTTCGAAGAAATCGACCTTATTGTGCAAATTCGCCTGCTGATATTGTGCTTAATGTAGCGCTATGCTGACCTCGTCCTGTTGTTCTCTCCTAAGGAGTTACTATGTTTCATGCTCATGTTTATTTTGATCCAGACCAAGCGATCGTCGCTGAACGTTTTCGCCAACAGATTGCCCGTGAACGCCGTGATGTGATCGCGTTATTTGGCCTAGTGCCACGCCGTGTTGGCCCGCATGTTAAGCCGATGTTTGAACTGCATTTTCGCGATAATCAGTATGGGCTTATCGAGTGGTTAGAGGCGAATCGCGGTGCGCTGAGTGTGCTCATTCATCCGGTATCGGGCGATGATGCTTATGACCATCAAGATGACCAGATCCGCTGGTTGGGTGAGGCGCTAGGCATTAATCGCACGATTTTCCGTTACATTCATTAAGCACAAAATCGGTAAGGGTTGTGTGGTGTTAGCAAGATAACGCCATAAAAACCAATAAGATTTTTATCGCTACGGCGAACTTTGAATCGCTTCATGCTTAGCGGAGTCGAAATCCATTGTAATAGGGCGACTCAATAGCCACAGTGGTGATGCGATGTTAGTAAGAAAAGTTTCTAGAGATTTGGCTTCTGCCCAAGCGCGAGAAAATTGGTTGGCCTATTGGCAGCACTTTAGCCGAGATAGCCAAGCGTTTTGTGCGGAAATCAACTGTTTAATTCCGTCGTCGCAGGCGATGTTGGTGAAACGTGATAAAGATGAAGAAGGGGTATTTGTGATCCCACTTTGTCAGTGTCACAGTAACAACTTAGAAGGGGTGTTGGAAATAGGGGAGAGCACCGAAGTGATCCCCTTTCACTACACTTTGTAACTCATGCTTGATGCATTCGGCATGCTGGGTGGGCTAGCGCTTTTGATAAAGTCGTTCGGGACGACCCACCCGGCCATGCTGAATACAGGCCTCCAGAAAACCACTGGCCACACAATATTCCAAATAACGTCTGGCCGTGGTTTTGCTGATCCCAATCGCTTGTCCTAACAATTCTGCAGTGTAGGCCGCT
Organism: Vibrio metoecus; assembly: GCF_009665255.1. Lineage (NCBI taxonomy): Bacteria > Pseudomonadati > Pseudomonadota > Gammaproteobacteria > Vibrionales > Vibrionaceae > Vibrio > Vibrio metoecus. The sequence goes on along the minus strand of NZ_CP035686.1, from coordinate 1,976,395 downwards.
TGCGGTTCATGGTGATAAATCTCTTGGATTTTGATTAAGGTCAGTTCATCAATCCCTTTCGGCAACCCATCAAGCTGCTCGGTTTTGGCTTGAAAATTAAATAGCTCATCGACGTGTCGTTGATTCACACTGTCATTGGCGCGCAGCGAGCTGATGTATTTCAGATACCGTTCCAGCGAGTTTTGTACTCGATCGTAGGCGATCGGTTTTAACAGGTAATCAAAAACCCCGCAGCGTACGGCTTCGCGCACGGTCTCCATATCCGAAGCGGCGGTGATAAAAATGACATCCGGCGCTTGCGGTTGATGGGTTAACTCTTTCAAAAACTCAATGCCACGACCATCGGGCAGGTAGTTATCCAAGAAAATCAGTTTAGGTTTGAGAATGCGCACCATATTGCGCGCTTCGTTGATACTTTGTGCCACGCCGACGGGGCGAAAGCGGGCGGTTTGTTTGAGATAAAAGCTGTGCACGTCAGCAATGCTCGTTTCATCCTCTACGATCAATACGTCGATTAATTCCATCATAATCAAACTCTTCTTATGCCCGTTCGGCAAGCTCTGGAAGGTTTTCCACTGCAAGCGTGTTGGGTCTATTGGGAATAAAAATAGAAAAAATAGTCCCTTGCGGCTCCGCACTGTCGATAAGAATCGATCCATGAGCCTGAGTGACAAATTGATGGACAAGGTAAAGTCCGATACCGTGTCCTTCTTGGTTTTTGCTACTCACTCCCTTGAGAAACAAAGTTTGGGCGATGTCGGCCGAGATCCCGATGCCGTTGTCCGCCACTTCAATCACCAACTCCTCACCGTTATCGGTTAGCAGCAGAGAAATGGTTTTATTGCTGTGTGGATTTTTTAGCGTAGCTTCAAACGCGTTATCCAGCAGATTGCCAAGTACCGCCGCCAGTTCATCTGAGGTCATGCACTGCGGCTCTTGGTGTAGATGCGATAGCGGATCGAACTCCAAGCACAGCCCTAACTCTTTGGCGCGGCTGTATTTCCCCAGCAGTAACCCCGCGATTACTTTCGGGTGAAAAGTTTGGGCGATGAAATCGATCAGCTGTTGCTGCTCTGCCGTTTCGCGGCGGATGGTTTTCACTGCTTCGTCATACGCACCGATTTGAATTAAGCCGCCGATGGTCGAGAGGCGGTTGGCAAACTCGTGACTCATCACGCGCAAATTATCGTTATGTTGACGGATCTGGGTGAGCTGCGAGGTGAGCGTGTTGAAATCATTGCGGCGACGAAAACTGACCACCCAGCCGATTTGTTGCTGCCCAGAATTGATCGGTACCCGATTCGCGACCAAGGTTTCACCATTACAGCTGATCAGTTCATCTTGCTGGCTGACACGGTTTTGCTGCGCCAACTTGCCAAACGGGCTTGCGCCCATAAAAAAGCAGGTTGGAGTGATGAACTCTTGAACATTACGCCCAATCAAATGAGTCGGCTGATGGGCAATGCCCAAAATATTCAGTGCCTTAGCATTGACGGACAGGATTTCCCCTTTCAAGCTGATCGCGACGATACCTTCATACACACTTTGTAAAATCGACTGCTGTAGGTTGAGGTTCATGGCGATCTCTTCCGGCTCCATATTGAACATCTGCTGTTTGATATGGCGGGTAAAGATCCAAGCGCCGAGCGCAGAAAGCAGCATTAAAAGCAGCACAGTGAAAATCACTGGGTAGGAGTAAACCCGCAGCCAACTGCTGATGTTATCGAGCAGGTAGCCAACAGAAACCACGCCGAGGATCTCTCCCGAAGGGGCAACAATCGCGGCTTTGCCTCGAATTGCCCAACCTAGGCTGCCTTTTTGAGTTGAGGTGTAATATTCGCCCTCTTTTAATGCGCGAATACTGTCTCCTCCTTGCATCGGTAAGCCGATTTTTTGCTCATCCGGATGCGCGATGCGAATGCCATTGGCATCGCCAATCACAATAAAATTGGCATCCGAGATGCGTTGTAAACGATCGATTTTGGCCTGCACTTCAGCAAGCCGATTTTGTTGGATCAGCACAATGAGATTGGGATCGGTCGCAATCTCACGCGCTTGAATTAGCGCTTTGGTACTGATCTGATCTTCTAAGGTTTCACTTAAGGTTTGATGAAAAAAGCCGGCCACCAGCGAAAGCTGGATCACCACCATAGCCACCAACAGAGCGCCGACCCTCTGTTGAAACGAAAGCGTCTGGCAGACTTTGGTGTGTAAAAATTGCGTGAGGGATATGTTCATGCCGGCGAGTCTATCCTTGCTATAAAGGAGGCTTATTGATTGGGGTCTAAGAAACCCCAACCAATTATGTTTAGCCCATCACATATTTGATCATTACCCCAGCGGCGACCGCAGAGCCAATCACCCCCGCGACGTTGGGACCCATGGCATGCATCAGCAAAAAGTTCTGCGCATTGGCTTCAAGCCCGACCTTGTTGGAGACGCGCGCGGCCATTGGCACGGCAGAAACCCCAGCAGAACCAATCAGCGGATTGAGTTTGGTGGTCGAGAAACGGTTCATCAGTTTCGCCATCAACACCCCAGCTGCGGTGCCGACACAAAACGCCACAATACCGAGCACCAAAATGCCGATGGTTTGTGGCTGCAGGAACTTATCTGCCATCAGCTTGGAGCCGACGGACAAGCCAAGGAAAATGGTCACTATGTTGATGAGGGCGTTTTGCGCTGTGTCGGATAAACGCTCCACCACGCCACATTCGCGCATCAAGTTACCAAAGCAGAACATGCCGAGCAGTGGCGTTGCCGAAGGCAGCAAGAGAGCAATCAAGATCAGCAGTAGGAGCGGAAAGCCGATTTTTTCCAGCTTGTGCACCTGACGCAGCTGCTGCATCTGAATTTTGCGCTCTTCTTGTGTGGTCAGCGCACGCATGATCGGCGGCTGAATCATAGGCACTAACGCCATGTAGGAGTAGGCGGCGACCGCAATCGCTCCCAACAATTCTGGTGCGAGCATGCTCGATACGTATATCGCGGTTGGGCCATCAGCACCGCCAATGATGCCAATCGCCGCCGCTTGCGCCACGCTAAAATCCATCACTCCTAAACTGCTTAATGCCAACGCGCCCAATACGGTAGTGAAAATACCAAACTGAGCCGCCGCGCCGAGCAGTAAGGTTTTAGGGTTGGCGAGCAGAGGACCAAAATCGGTCATCGCGCCTACGCCCATAAAGATGATTAACGGGCCAGCGCCAGAGGCAATCGCAATGCTGTAAAACAGATACAGCATGCCATCACTGTATTGGTACTGCTCAGCAAGCAGGTGCAAGGTGGTCATCTGCAGTGGCGTTGCGCTGCTCAAGGCTTGCTTGATGTCTGCAGGCATGTAGGAGCTGAGTTGCAGCACTTCTGAAAACGCCGTCATCACTTCCGGTTTGGCCGCATACACGGCATTTTCGATGGCTGACATGGCAAGCCCAGCATCAGGCAGGTTAGATAAAATTCCCCCAAAACCTATGGGTACCAGCAGCAAAGGCTCGAAACGTTTGACGATGGCAAGATAGAGCAGCACTAACCCAACAAGGATCATGATGCCCTGTCCCCACTGAAGGTGGAACAGGCCAAAATCACGCACCATGGCTAAAATATTTTCCATACTTTCCGCCTCTGATTACGCCAATACCAACAAAGCATCGCCGACTTGTACGGCATCGCCTTCATTGACTTCAATGGCACTGATCACCCCAGCACGTGGCGCGCGAATTTCGGTTTCCATCTTCATGGCTTCTAAAATCAGCAAGACATCACCTTCGGCCACTTCATCACCGGCTGAGGCATGAATTTTCCAAATGTTGCCAGAGAGCGGTGCGGCGAGGTTTTCACCTTCTGCTGCACTTGGTACTGGTGCATTGCTGGCTGATGGCGAGGGAGCAACATGTGTCAGGTCACCGCCTTCATCCACCTTCACCACATAGCTTTGGTTGTTCACCGTAATGGTGTAGACACCGTGATTTTCCACGGGCTGTACTTTGCTTTTTTCTGTTGGCGTTTTCGGTGTGCTGGCTGAACTTGCTGCTTGCGGCGCAGGTTCAAAGGCTTCTGGGTTATGGCGGTTGGCTAAAAACTTCCAGCCTACCTGATCAAACAGCGCAATGGTCAGTACATCATCAATCGCATTCTCGGCGAGGGTGATGTGCTGCTCTTTAGCTTGCTGCAATACGCGGTCTTGCAAGGTTGGCATTTCGGCGGCAATCAAATCCGCAGGGCGACAAGTAATGGCTTCTGCGCCCGCCAACACGCGAGCTTGCAGCTCAGTGTTAACCGGTGCTGGCGTTTTGCCGTATTCCCCTTTCAGCACACCGCTGGTTTCCTTGGTGATGGTTTTGTAACGCTCACCCAGCACCACGTTGATCACCGCTTGTGTACCGACAATTTGTGAGGTAGGGGTGACCAGAGGCAAAAAGCCGAGTTCTTCACGCACGCGTGGGATCTCTTCGAGCACTAAATCGAGTTTATCCAGCGCGTTTTGTTGTTTGAGTTGGCTTTCCATGTTGGTCAGCATGCCGCCGGGAACCTGAGCCACCAAAATGCGCGCATCGCTGCCTTTCATCATGCCTTCAAAGGCGTGGTATTTTTTGCGTACATCACGGAAGTAAGCTGCAATCTGTTCGAGTTTGGTGATATCCAATCCGGTGTCGTAGCCGGTGCCTTGCAAGGTTGCGACCAGTGATTCGGTCGCCGGATGACCATAAGTGCCACTCATGCTGGAAATCGCGGTATCCACTCGATCCACGCCCGCTTCAATCGCTTTAAGCAAAGTCATATCGGCAAGGCCAGCGGTGGAGTGACAGTGCAGATGCAGCTCGACATCCACTTGCTTTTTCAGGGTAGACACCAGCTCTTCAGCGGCATACGGGGTCAAAATGCCGGCCATATCTTTCAGGGCAATTGAGTCGACACCAAGCTCAGCCAGTTGCTGCGCCACATCGACCCAAGTTTGTAAATTGTGTACTGGGCTGGTGGTGTAGCAGAGCGTGCCTTGCGCATGCGCGCCCATCTTTTTCACCGCTTGCAGCGCCTGTTGCATGTTGCGTACATCGTTCATCGCATCGAAGACACGAAATACATCCATGCCGTTTTTCACCGCACGCTCAACAAAAGTATCCACCACATCATCGGCATAGTGACGGTAGCCGAGCAGGTTTTGCCCGCGCAGCAGCATTTGCAGTGGCGTATTGGGCATGGCTTGTTTGAGTAAACGTAGACGTTGCCATGGGTCTTCGCCTAAAAAGCGGATGCAGCTGTCAAAGGTCGCGCCTCCCCAACATTCCAAAGACCAATAACCGATCTGATCTAATTGCTGCGCAATCGGCAGCATGTCGTCAATTCGTAAACGGGTGGCAAAAAGAGATTGGTGAGCATCGCGCAATACGACATCCGTAACACCAACGCGTTTGATCGCCTGAGTCATCTGTGGTTTCTCCTTCACTTAAGATAGTTTTTGTTGTGTTTTATGGTGATGGACAGCGGCCGTGAGCACCGCGAGCAATTCACCTTGGTTTTGATTTGGGTTGGCTTTGGCCTTGTTGGCAGAGGCTTTTTTATTGGTGGTTTTGGCTGGCACTTCCGGCGGGGCAAAACGCACAATCAATTGCGACATCGCACGCGTGGCATATACCAAGAAAATCAGAAAGATGAACACAAAGCCCATCCCCAGCGTCAGCAAATTAATCCCTTCGAGGAACAGTGAGGTTGATTGCATGGTCACTTCCAGTGGTAAAAACAGGGTTGAAAACGGAGAGAAAAAAGGCGCGCTAAGCGCGCCAAATAATCCCAAGGAGCAAGGGTTAAAGGGTTAAACAAACATTCCGAATACGACGCTGGCGATGACCAGCACAATGCCGCCACCCAGACGTGAAGAGATTTGTGCGTAAGAGAGCAAGCTCATACGGTTAGAGGCGGCAAGCACTTCAAGGTCGCCCGATCCGCCGCGGTTTGCCATACATAGCCCTGCCGTAATCGAAGCTTCAACAGGGTAGAAGCCCATCGCCCAGCCACCTAAAGCGGCACCGATAATCGCACCAAGCACAATCACCGTAGCAATGATTACGTTGGCAAAGGTAAGAGCGTTGATGATTTCAGCCAGATCGGTGTAAGCAATACCAACGCCGACCATCAATAGCCACAGCATCTGTTTTGAGAAGAAATTCGACAGACGTTTCGCGCCTTCTTTGATTTCATCACTGCACAAACCCGCCGCGTTAAGGATGGCGATGATCACCACCATGTACGCAAAGGTGTGGATTTGAATGGTGCCAAAACCGGGCAAAATCTCTTTCGATAACGCATAAGAGAAGGTGTACACACAAGCGGCCAGCATTAAACCGATGGCAATTTCACGGTGAGTCACTGTCAGGTTTTTCGCTTCTTCGCTCACATCTAACTGGGTGCGGCGTACCAACTCACCATTACCGGTCAGTGAAGGCATTTTTTCGCCGATGATGTTGATTACCGCTGCGGCGACGATGGCCACAATGTTGGCGATAGTCAGGATCGCGATAGCAACCGAGTAGTATTGCTCTTTCGACCCACCCGTGACCGACTCATAAATTTCAGAAAGTGGGATAGCGCCAGCACCATTACCACCGCCCATAATCGGTAGCACGTACAGCATCATGATGCGATCAGGCGTGATACCAAATACGAGGCCGATAGCGATACCGAACACCGCAGCGCCCGCTACCGCGGCGAGAATAGTTGGAATGTAGCCAGCCAAAGAGCGGATCAGCAGTTTACGGTTGACCGCCAGAATTGAGCCGGTGATCAGCACTGCGATGAACAGATCCAAGAATTTGCTCTTATCCATCACTTCGGTCACGGTTTTGATTTCGCGATCACTGAGCCAGCCCATATGCACGAACCAAGCGGCAACCAAGAAAATCATTACCGGCGCACCGCCGATGTATTTATTAAAAATCGGTAGACGTTTGCCAACTTCGCCAAATATTGCGCCGATGACAAACATAAAAGCAAAACCACCCACCAAACCGCTAGGTAAAGTGTCAGTAAAATGAGCGGCTAATACAGTGATCAGTAAAAATAAAAATAAAGGGAGTGGAGTGCCAAATATTTTTGTTTGGCTTAGATTAAATCCACTTGCAGTTGCGGACTTTTTATCTAAATGTAGGGTTTTCTCGTTCATAATTCCATGTCCAATGAGGTTATTAAGACCTTTACTACATTAAATAAAATAGTCAGTGATAATTGTGAAAATAGTCATCCAAACCAGTGGCTTTAAAAATCTCAATGGTTTTTATGGTTTAAATTTAAAATAAAATTAAAAATCAAAGAGATAAGAGTTAAATTCATTAAAACCATAAAGAGCGTTAACGGCGGGAAATAAAGTGATTACCCTCATTAAACCTTTTAGGCTGAATTTAGATAATAAAGCCAGAAAAAATAGGTGAGGAAGCCGACCATGGTGGATATTTATACCTTCTCGCGAGTTTCAACCAAGAATCGAACCAAGCTATTGCAGATCAAAGAGTTTCTCTGCCAGCATCAGTTGACCGTGGATGACGATGTAGAGCATTTTGTGGTGGCTTATGGCACAAACCAAATCATCGCTTGCGGTGGAATTGCAGGGCATGTATTGAAGTCCATCGCGGTTTCTCCTGCGCTGCAAGGCACTGGTTTTGCGCTCAAACTGATGACCGAATTAACCAACTTCGCTTATGAAATGGGGCGTTTTTCACTCTTTCTATTTACTAAGCCAGCCAATATTGATTTATTTAGACAGTGTGGTTTTTTCTTGGTCGATAAAGTCGAACCGCATATTGCTTTATTAGAAAATAGCCCTAATCGCCTTTCTGTTTATTGCAAACAGTTGCAGTTATTAAAAATGTCTGGGCGTAAAATTGGCAGTATCGTGATGAATGCCAATCCATTTACCCTAGGTCATCAATATTTAATTGAACAAGCCTGTGAACAATGTGACTGGGTGCATTTATTTGTTGTAAAAGCAGAGAATAAAGATTTTTCTTACGCTGATCGCATGGCCATGATTAAGGCGGGTAGTAAACATTTATTGAATTTAACTATTCATTCCGGATCAGATTATATTATTTCACGCGCGACCTTCCCCAGTTATTTTATTAAAGATCAGCAAGTGGTCAATCAATCCCATACCGCGCTGGATTTAAGTATTTTTCGCCATTCTATCGCGCCTGCCCTTGGCATTACGCACCGCTTTGTCGGCAGTGAGCCGATTTGTACGGTGACGCGTCACTACAACCAAGCCATGCGCCGCTGGTTGGAAGAAGAGCACGATGTTAGTGCGCCGATCCAAGTCGTTGAAATTGAGCGCAGTCAACAAGCCTCGCAGCCGATCTCCGCATCGCGCGTGCGTTACTTGCTCAAACAATTTGGCGTTGCTGCGATTGCCGATCTCGTGCCGAAAACGACCTATTCCTACCTTTGCCAGCACTATGTGGAACATTCGCTACAGACCGCACCGCAACTGTTAGCGGTATGAGCGCGGTGCTGACACTGTTTTATCCAATAACTCATTAACAAGGTTGTACCCATGAAAATTGCCCATCCCGCCTTTGCGGGAACACTGGAATCCAGTGATCTTCAGGTTCGGATTGAACCCAATAACGATGGCGGTATTGAACTGGTGTTAGACAGTACCGTCGAACAGCAATTTGGTCATGCGATTCGTCAGGTCGTGCTGCACACTCTCGATGCGATGCAAGTGCACGATGCGCTGGTCACCATCGAAGACAAAGGCGCACTGGATTGTGTGATCCGCGCGCGCGTACAGGCGGCGGTGATGCGCGCTTGTGATGTTCAGAACATTGAGTGGAGCCAACTATCATGACCAAACTTCGTCGCAGTATGTTATTTGTGCCGGGCGCGAATGCCGCCATGCTCAGCAACACCTTTATCTATCAACCTGATTCGATCATGTTCGATCTGGAAGACTCGGTCGCGCTGCGTGAAAAAGACACCGCGCGGATGTTGGTGTTCCATGCGCTGCAACACCCTATGTACCAAGAGATGGAAACCGTGGTGCGGGTCAATCCGCTCGATTCTGAATTCGGCATCAAAGACCTTAATGCCGTGGTGCGCGGCGGAGCCAAAGTGGTGCGTCTGCCGAAAACCGATAACGCCAACGATGTGATTGAGATGGAAAAAGTCATCGAGCAGATCGAGCGTGAATGCGGACGTGAAGTGGGTAGCACGCGTATGTTGGCCGCGATTGAAAGCGCGCAAGGCATCAACAACGCGGTTGAGATTGCCTTTAGCTCACGCCGCCTGATTGGGATTGCGCTTGGCGCGGAAGACTATGTGCGCGATCTGCGCACGCAGCGTTCAGCGGAAGGGATTGAGCTGCTGTTTGCACGCTGCTCCATTCTGCAAGCGGCGCGTGCTGCCGGGATCATGGCGTTTGATACCGTCTATTCCGATGCCAATAACGAAGAGGGATTTTTGCGTGAAGCGGAGCACATCAAACAGCTTGGCTTTGATGGCAAATCACTGATTAACCCGCGCCAGATTGACTTGCTGCACAACGTGTTTGCTCCAACGCAAAAAGAGGTCGATCACGCCATCGCAGTCATCGAAGCCGCTGAAGAAGCCGCGGCGAAAGGGCTAGGCGTGGTTTCCCTTAACGGCAAAATGGTCGATGGCCCCATCATCGAACGCGCACGTTGGACACTGCAACGTGCTGAATCCGGCATCAAACACTAAAGGTCATCTCATGAGTATCAATACATTAAATAACCCTCTGTCTGTGCTGGAAGTGGAACGCTACGCGTTGACGCCTTACACCCAAGCGCACGCGATCACGCCGCATCTGCACGATGAGCAAGCGAAAAAAAGCCGCAAAGTGAAAAGCTCGATCCGCGAAGCGATTGTTGATCTTGGCTTAAAAGATGGCATGACCATCTCTTTCCACCATGCGTTTCGTGGCGGCGATAAAACCGTCAATCTGGTGATGGAGGTGATTGCTGAATTGGGGATTAAAAACCTCACGCTCGCCTCAAGCTCGCTCACCTCTTGTCATTCGCCTTTGATTGAACACATCAAAAACGGCGTAGTGAGCAAGATTTACACCTCAGGGATCCGTGGAGCGCTGGCTGACAGCATTTCTAACGGCCTGCTTGATGAGCCAGTACATATTCACTCGCACGGTGGTCGTGTGCATTTGATCCAAAGCGGTGAGCTGTACATCGACATGGCATTTATTGGTGTGCCTTGTTGCGATGAATTTGGCAACGCTAACGGCTTTAAAGGCAAATCCAATTGTGGCTCACTCGGTTATGCCAAAGTCGATGCCGAACACGCTGAAAAAGTGGTGATGCTGACCGAAGCGATCGTCGGTTTCCCGAATTTCCCTGCATCGATTACTCAAGATCGTGTTGATGCGGTGGTGCAAGTAGCCGAAGTGGGCGACCCAAGCAAAATCGGTGGGGATGCCACGCGCATGACCACCAACCCACGCGAGCTGTTGATTGCCAAACGCGCTGCAGAAGTCATCGAGCATTCTGGCTATTTCTATGATGGTTTTTCAATGCAGACTGGTTCGGGCGGTGCATCGCTCGCGGTTGCGCGCTTTTTGAAAGAGAAGATGCTGCGCCAAGACATTCGCGCTTCTTTCGCTCTCGGTGGTATCACCGCAACCATGGTCGACATGCATGAGCAGGGGCTGATTGATTACTTGCTCGATGTGCAGTGTTTCGATTCGGTGGCGGCGGGCTCGTTAGCGCGCAATCCGCATCATCTGGAAATCTCTGCTAACGAATACGCCAACCCAAGCTCGAAAGGGGCGGCGGTGGATAGGCTGGATGTGGTTATCTTGAGTGCGCTGGAGATTGATACCCAGTTTAACGTTAACGTGATCACCGGCTCTGATGGGGTAATTCGCGGTGCATCCGGCGGCCACTGCGACACGGCGGCGGCGGCAAACTTATCGATTATTGTGGCGCCTTTGGTACGTGGCCGCATTCCGACCGTGGTCGAGAAGGTCACTAACGTCATCACCCCAGGATCCACCATCGATGTGTTGGTGACGGATCAAGGTATCGCGGTTAACCCTAATCGTCCCGAACTGAAAGCACATTTCATCGCGGCGCAACTGCCCGTTGTCGAGATTGAAGCGTTGCAACAGCGTGCCGAGTTGCTGACGGGCAAACCCCAGCCGTTGCAATTTGAAGACAAAACCGTTGCCTTTGTTCACTACCGTGACGGTTCGATCATTGATGTTATCAAGCAGGTAAAAAGCCTATGAGTCACCATCCGGATCTTTCAGTCAGTCTGGACCAGCTCCTTCTGCGTAAAGAAGTGCGGGTTCGGCAACAAGGTGAGTGGCTAAAACGCCATTCACTGCCTCTGGTTTCTTTCACGGTTAACATGCCGGGCGCGGTTAAGCTCAACGCTGCCAGCCAAACCGTGATGGATGCAGGTATGCGTGCCATTCAAGAACTGTGTCAGCAAACGGGTTGGCGGCAAGTGGCTTGTCAGTTGCTGGTGGAAAAAACCGGGCCGGAAGCCTTTGTGGTGATTCAGGTTCCATCGGCCAGCATGTTGAAAAAAGCCATGATGAAGATTGAACGCGAGCACCCGCTGGGGCGACTGATGGATCTGGATGTGATTGATGTCGATGGACATATTATTTCGCGCCAAGGTGCGCAGTTGCCAAGACGGCGCTGCCTGCTGTGTGAACGCGATGCGGTGATCTGTGCTCGCTCACGGCGGCACAGTGTCGAAGCTTTGCTGGCAAAAATTGAGGAGATGACGCATGACTATTCCTGCTGCGCTTGATCTGCTGTTTGAACTGCCTAGCCAAGCGTCTTCCTCTTCAGGTTCAAAGACCTTCAGCCTGCCCCGCTTAGTGGGGCATCTGGCCTACCATGCCATGATGTTGGAGGTGCATCTCACCCCTAAACCGGGTTTGGTGGATACCGCCAATAATGGCGCGCACCGCGATATGGATCTCAACACTTTTATCGCCAGCGCCGAGGCGATCGCGCCTTATCTGCACTCTTTTGTCAGTGCTGGTTGGGAGAGTGCGGGAAATCCGGCAGCTCAGCTACTGAGCGCCTTACGCCCGATTGGCATAGAAGCTGAGCAAGCTATGTTTGCGGCCACACAAGGGGTGAATACCCACAAAGGGATGATTTTCATCTTGGGGCTTATTTGCGGCTCGGTGGGGTGGCTTAAAGCCAATCAACTCAAAATCGATGCGCAGCATATAGGTGAAACCATTCGCCAAGCGTGCCAGTTTTTGGTTATCGATGAGCTAAAAGCCAAGCGTGATTGTGAACCTGAAACCGCAGGCGAGCGCATTTATCGCCAGTATGGTTTGACTGGCGCACGCGGTGAAGCTGCTTCAGGCCTTGCGATGGTGATGCAACATGCGCTGCCAGCCTACCAAGCCTGTTTAACCAAAGGTGCCAGCACCGAGCAAGCCTTGTGGCATACCTTATTGGTGTTGATGGCCAACAATAACGACAGCAATCTTGTTTCACGGGGTGGGTTAGAAGGGCTACATTTTGTGCAAGAACAAGCGCAGCAACTGCTCGCCCAAGGTGGCTTTTTATATCAAGAAATCGAACAAGCCCTCACCGCGCTTGATAGCGCGCTGATTGAAAAACACTTAAGCCCCGGCGGCAGCGCCGATTTATTGGCCGCCACTTGGCTTATTTACGAATTGGTGCAGTTATTTAAAGTGCGTCACTAAGCTTACCGGTTATTCCATTTTTCATACTGCCCTGCCTCGATAGCAGGGCTTTTTATTGCATTTTTCTTAAATCACGCAGTTATGATTGTCTGAATATCCCCTTCCTATTTGAAGCTGCAGTGGTGTTGGCTACGTTCGTTCACCCCAATCACATCGTTTATCTATGCTCATGGGGATGAACTTACTTGCCGTCTACCTGCAACTCCAAGTAGTTTCGGTATAACAGGGCTTAATGCCACAAGTATTAGTAGAACTGATTATGGATTAAAAATATTCCATATACTTATGATGCGAGCTTTTCTATCCTGCCTGCCAAGCAAAAGATCTAGAGAGTAAGTGAGGAAAAATGTCAGGAATCAAAAACTTAGAATTGTTGTTGCAATCCATGTCGCCAGAGCTGATGGCGGGCGATTACGTGTTCTGCACAGTCAATGGGACATTGAGTGACTATTTATCTTTAGAGCCTATCGCCACTTTTCGTGAGCCAGAAGGGTTGACGTTAGTGTTGGAAGCTGAAAAGGCGCAGCAAGCAGGGCTGGAGAGCAGCGCGTTGTTTAGTTTGATCACCTTAACTGTGCATTCCAGTTTGGAAGCAGTCGGGTTAACCGCCGCGTTTGCCACTAAGCTTGCTGAGCATGGCATCAGTGCCAATGTGATTGCAGGTTATTACCACGACCATATTTTCGTGCAAAAAGAGAAAGCGCAGCAGGCATTACAAGCGTTAGGCGAGTTTGCTCAAGCCTAGCCCTTGGCAATCGAAAGCTGTGATTGTGTTGGTTTGATGGCTTCTCCTACGCGCCCCTTTAGCTCGTAGGGGCTTTGCACTATAATTCGCCGGCATTTATCTCGGACAGCACCATGATTTCGAAAACCCAACTCAAATTGATTCGCGCTTTAGGGCAGAAGAAACAGCGCAAAGCGCACGGCTTATTTCTGGTTCAGGGCGAGAAAAACGTCCTAGAGCTGATCAACAGCACGCTGAAAGTACAACACATTTTTGCGACCGCCGAGTTTCTCGCCGAGCACGCACAAGCCTTAGCGGGTTTTGAGTGTATTGAAGCGACCTTGGATGATTTAACCAAAGTCAGCACCTTGGTGAGCAACAACGCCGCGATTGCGGTGGTGGCGATCCCATATATCGAGGTGCCTAAAGCACAAGGGTTGATGATTGCGTTGGATGGCGTTTCCGACCCCGGTAACTTGGGCACCATTATTCGGGTAGCGGATTGGTATGGCATTTCGCACATCATCGCCAGCCAAGATTGCGCCGACCCGTATAACCCGAAAACCATCAGCGCCACGATGGGCAGCTTTGGCCGCGTACAAGTCAGCCAAGTGGATTTACCTGACTACTTAGCCAAGGCGAATTTGCCTGTGTACGGTGCATTTTTGGAAGGGGTGAGCGTGCATCAAACCGCTTTTCAAGCCGAAGGCATTTTGCTGATGGGCAGTGAATCACACGGTATTCGCGAGCAAGCGGCGCAGTACGTGACAGACAAAATCACCATACCAGCCTTTGGTGGCGCAGAGTCACTCAATGTCGCGATGGCAACGGGGATCATTCTCGATAATATTCGCCGTCAGCATAGTTAATCCATTTACCTAAAACGAATATCCCTAAAACCAAAAAGCGTCGGATTGTCCGACGCTTTTTTCATCTCTATGTTTTGTCTTAATGCACTGCACGCTCAAGTTCGCGGCTGGGGTTTACTTCTCCAGCATATCCAGTTTGTTTGGCACGCCATCCCACTTTGCGGCGTCTTCCATGGCCGGTTTCACTTCGGTCAGATTTGGCCAATGCTCCGCCAACTCAGCGTTGAGCTCAATAAAAATCCGTTGGTCACCCACCAATTCATCTTCCTGAAAAATGGCTTGCGCGGTACATTCCGGCACACACAGCCCACAGTCGATGCACTCAATCGGGTTGATCACCATAAAGTTCGGCCCTTCATGGAACGCATCCGCGGGGCATACCGCCACACAGTCGGTGTATTTACATTGGATACAGTTATCGGTGACGACAAAAGCCATGACAATTCGCTCTATCTAGTTAGCCGTTTCGTACACCTACAGTGTACGCAAAAATCAAGAACGGGGATGATACTGCGCCGCCGCTAAAATTCAACCCAAGCTGTTTCGATGGTGGCTATTTCCAGCCTGATCTGAGCTTTTAATATGACAGAGAAAGCGAATTCTCGTAAAATGCGCGCCATTGTGAGCCGCCACGCCAGTGGTGAGGCTAAGACACCCATGACCCACGAGACATCCCATGATACGTTTAACTGAACTTAAGCTGCCCCTCAACCATGAGGAAGGCGCGCTGCTTGATGCCATTGCTGCCAAGTTGAAAATTCCTGCTCAGCAAGTCCTCTCTTTCACTCTGTTTAGACGTGGCTACGATGCTCGTAAAAAAAGCGATATCCAACTGATTTACACCGTTGATGTGGAAGTGGCGAACCCAGAAAAACTGCTCGCCAAGTTCAGCAAAGATCAGCACGTGCGCCCAACGCCGGATATGTCCTACAAATTTGTCGCCAAAGCACCTGAGAACCTACCTGAGCGTCCACTGGTGATTGGTTTTGGTCCTTGTGGCCTGTTTGCTGGCTTAGTGTTGGCGCAAATGGGCTTTAACCCGATCATTGTTGAGCGCGGCAAAGAGGTGCGTGAGCGTACCAAAGATACCTTCGGCTTTTGGCGTAAGCGTACTCTGAATACCGAATCTAACGTGCAGTTTGGTGAAGGCGGTGCAGGTACGTTTTCCGATGGTAAGTTGTACAGCCAAGTCAAAGACCCTAACTTCTACGGCCGTAAAGTGATCACCGAGTTTGTTGAAGCAGGCGCGCCAGAAGAAATTTTATATGTGAGTAAGCCGCACATCGGTACCTTTAAACTGGTGACCATGATTGAAAAAATGCGCGCAAAAATCATCGAACTGGGTGGCGAAATTCGCTTTAGCACCCGCGTTGACGATATCCACATGCAAGATGGTCAAATCACCGGCGTGACGCTATCCAACGGTGAAGAGATCCAATCTCGTCACGTGGTGCTCGCGGTCGGCCACAGTGCGCGTGATACCTTTGAGATGCTGCATGCGCGTGGTGTGTACATGGAAGCCAAGCCTTTCTCGGTCGGTTTTCGCATTGAGCACAAGCAATCCATGATTGATGAAGCGCGCTTTGGACCCAGTGCGGGGCACCCGATTTTGGGCGCGGCAGACTACAAACTGGTACACCATTGTAAAAATGGCCGCACCGTGTACAGCTTCTGTATGTGTCCGGGCGGTACAGTGGTGGCAGCAACGTCTGAAGAAGGGCGCGTTGTCACCAACGGCATGAGCCAATATTCGCGTGCTGAGCGTAACGCTAACAGCGCAATTGTGGTCGGCATTTCGCCAGAGCAAGATTACCCAGGCGATCCGCTGGCGGGCATTCGTCTGCAACGTGAGCTGGAAGCTAACGCTTATAAACTGGGCGGTGAAACTTACGATGCGCCTGCGCAGAAAATCGGTGATTTCCTGAAAGGCCGTAACCCTAGTGAACTGGGCGATGTACAGCCTTCTTTCACTCCGGGCATCAAGCTTACCGACCTTTCCAAAGCGCTGCCTGCCTTTGCGGTAGAAGCGATTCGTGAAGCGATTCCAGCGTTTGATCGCCAAATCAAAGGCTTTGCCTCGGAAGATGGCTTGCTGACTGGCGTGGAAACGCGTACTTCATCTCCGGTGTGCATCAAGCGCGGCAAAGATTTCCAAAGCATCAACCTCAAAGGCTTCTACCCAGCTGGTGAAGGCGCGGGTTATGCGGGCGGTATTTTGTCAGCAGGGATTGACGGCATCAAAGTTGCGGAAGCGGTCGCGCGTGATATGGTGGCGCAGTTCGCAGGCGAGTAAGACTTGCAATAAAACAAAAGGGCTCAGTTGAGCCCTTTTTTGATCTTGATGGATTAAAGCGAAGCGATTACTTGCTGCGCAGAAAATCTTCCATCTTATGACCTGTGATGCTGGAAAGGCTTCTAAACAGATAGAACAGCGCGCCCATCATCAAAATCGTCACCGGCAGTGAAATCACCGGAAAGCTCAGCGCCGTCATCTTACCAATCTCTTCGTTAAAGGCTTCTGTACCCGCAGGGCTTTTGACAATCCACTTTGCCAAGCCATAGTTGAGCACGGCCGACACAAAAAACGAAAACGCAATCAGATAAGAGCTGACATTCACCCGACGCTCAAATTCCGCCTTCTTCTCTGGCGTGCTTAACGCGCTGTGCAGCTTGTCGTGATCGACAATATCTTCATTGAGCAGCATTTTACGCACTAGCGGATAACCAATCAGATTACTGACCACCAGAATCACAAAAATCAGCCCCGGAATCGCCGCTTCTTTAATGGCTATATAAGCAGGGTCGAGTTGCAGCAAGCCAATGCCACCGGTGAGCAACACGCTAATCATGCCGAGCGCCGAGTAAAAATTGACTTTGCGCTCTTGAATAAAGCTGTAAACCCCAAACAGCAGGGGAAAGGCTAACGCGGCCACCAATGCCCACGTTGGGCCAAGGTTATCTTCACCGCTCATTTTGCTCAAAATCACCACTGGAATAACAATGTTGATCAGAACATTACTGAGTAAGCTTTGGTTGGATTTCATACAAACAACTTCCTAGTGATTGAGCGCCCAGTATACGAATGAAGCGGTTTGACTCAAGCCCATTGATGGCGGCGGATTGGGTTAATTGTAAGCAGGTGTTGGGCAGGATTACGGTAGAGGGAAATTCATCTAGTTCCACAATTCTTGGCTGATAAGCTGGTTGACTATGTTCAAACACAGTTGTTTATGAAAGCCACTCAGAGATAAGAATGGGCATTGCTAAGCCAAAACTTTGTGTGATTGGTATGGTATTCGTGGAGCAGTTGCTGAATGAGTTAAACTGGCGTGGGCTAATATGTTGAGAACATTGAAAAAATGAGATAAAGACAACTAGTGGAAATGTAAAGAACACAAAATGGATTAATGGAAATACGGTAATATTAATCAATCTTGATGTTAATCCAGCTATGAAAATAAAGGAGCAGCATGCAACAAGTCGGAATTTATGAGCAGCTTATAACGCAGCTTATCGAGAGTCGCATTGACCGAGAACGATTCTATGTGGGCGAGCGTGAGCTCAATAGTAGTGAAGCATCGACGTGGTTATCTCGTTTCCTATCACACATTCTTGAGTATGCGATTGAGTCAGTCCCCTCTAACGATGATCGCCTACAACAGCAGATTGCTTTATCTAACCAATTGTTACTCTGGCTAAAAACACAAATTCAAGATAACGATTTTATCGAAGACAATTTGCTTGCCAGTCAGGGTAAAATTCTGACCGCGCTCTATGAGCTCGAAAATCCTGTCTCAGCCGATTTAAAAAATTATATTAACGACATTTTTCCACTAACAGGATTAAGCCAAAGCGAGCTGTTTTGTGGCAGTAATGCAGGGTTGTCGCTCGAATCTGAATTAAAGCGGGAGATCTTGTCTGCGGATAAAATCTACTGGTTAGTGTCATTTATTAAGTGGGCAGGGATACGAATTTTTCGTAAAGAGTTAGAAGAGTTTACTGCTAGCGGTCGCGAGTTAAAAATCATTACTACCTCATATATGGGGGCGACTGACGCGAAAGCGGTGGAATATTTGGCTGGCCTACCGAATACCGAGGTGAAGCTGAGTTATAACACTGAGCGGGAGCGTTTACATGCAAAGAGCTATCTATTTTTACGCAACACGGGTTATCACACTGGTTATATCGGTTCTTCCAATCTTTCCCATTCGGCGTTAACCAATGGCTTAGAATGGAATTTAAAAATTACTTCGCAAGAAATCCCACACATTATCAATAAATCATTGAGCACCTTTGAAACCTATTGGGCTTCTCATGATTTTGAACACTTTAGTGGCGATGTAACAAGTAGCGAAAAGCTCAAAAAAGCCTTGAACCAGCAGCGCGGAGATTTTGAGGCTAATCCCACGCATTTCTTTGATATTTCGCCGTTTCCGCATCAGAGTGACATATTGGAGCAATTGGCCGTTGAACGCAGTGTGCATCAGCGCTTTCGCAATTTAGTGGTGGCGGCAACGGGTACCGGAAAAACCCTTATTTCAGCTTTTGACTTTGCCCGTTTTATCAAAGAAAAACCGCAAGCTAAGTTCCTGTTTGTCGCGCACCGAGAAGAAATATTAAAACAAGCCAGAGCGGCATATCGTGGCGTATTGCGTAATAGTGCTTTTGGTGAGTTGTGGGTCGGCGGGCATACGCCAGAGCATTATCGGCAGCTGTTTGTTTCTATCCAAACCCTGAACAATCAGCTGGAACAGTTTAACCTAACGGCTGACTATTATGATTACATTGTGATTGATGAGGTGCATCATATTGCTGCGACTAGTTATCGCGCAGTGCTGGAGCATTTTTCCCCTGCGATATTACTCGGCCTGACTGCCACGCCAGAGCGACATGATGGCGGTGATATTTTAACGGATTTTGGTGGTGTGATTGCCGCTGAAATTCGTTTACCGGAAGCTATTAATCGTCGTCACCTTTGCCCATTTCAGTATTTTGGAATTGATGATGATACCGACCTTCGAACCATTCCTTGGAGTCGTGGGCGCTATGACATCGCTCAGTTAACCAATCTTTATACCCACAACCAAGTCCGCTTTGACAAGATTTTGCTGAGTATGCAGGAGATCATCACTGATATAGGCAAAATGAAAGCATTGGCCTTTTGTGTGAGCAAAGAACATGCGAGTTACATGGCACGGCAACTCTTATTAAAAGGCATTAAAGCGGATGTGTTGACCAGTGATAACAGCCACGAGCGGCAACAAAAGCAGCAAGCGATTCGTTCTGGCAGTATTAACATGCTTTGTGTGGTCGATATCTTCAATGAAGGTGTCGATATTCCCGAAGTGGATACCTTATTGTTTTTGCGCCCGACAGAAAGCCTCACGATTTTCTTGCAACAGCTTGGCCGAGGTTTGCGTTTAGCTGACGGAAAAGAGTGCTGTACTGTGTTGGATTTTGTTGGCAACTCACGGCCTGAATATGATTTTGCCAATAAATTTAGAGCTTTAGTGGGTAAAAGCCATAGCGCGATCAGCGAAGAAATAAAGCAAGGGTTCCCTCACGCGCCACTGGGTTGTCGCATTGAGTTGAGTAAGCGCACGCAAGAAATGGTACTGAGCAATATTCGTCAAGCCTCATTAACGTTGAAACGCCTAGTCGCGATGATCCGCCAATATCCTCAGCATTCCACACTGCCGTTAACCTTGTCGAATTTCTTAACTTTAAATCCTCACATCGACTTGAATGAGCTTTATAAGCGAGGGAGTTGGGCGCAGTTGGTTCAGCAAGCCAAAGATGAAATCAACGAAAATAATCTAGATGCAAAATTGCTGAACATGCTTAAAAAAGCCGTACATAGCCGAATTTTGACTTGTGATGATCATGCCTATTTAAGTTTCTTAAAACAGCTTTGCCATAACAACTTCGCAATAGAAGATTCGAGTCATCGTTATGCTTTAATGTGTCATTACGATTTCTGGCAAAAAACAGGGCCAGAGTGCGGTTTTGATTCCATTGAACAGAGCTTAGCGAAACTGAATACTTGCGAGTTAAAAGCAGAGTTACTGGATGTTGTGAATTGGCAGCTCGCACAAACCAAGCATGAGCAACCAACAATGCAGGCTTTGCCAGAGGTCGCATTGAGGCTGCATGCACGTTATGCGCGTGAGCAAATATTGGTGGCATTTGGAGCGACCACGTTTGAGCGCCAACCTCCAGCACGCGAAGGTGTGTTTGTGCTTAAAGATCAAAATATTGAACTGATGTTTGTCACCTTGGACAAAAACGAAAAGCAGTTTTCGCCAACCACCATGTATCACGATTACGCTATTAACGAACATCTCTTTCATTGGCAGTCGCAAAATAGTGCACGACCCGATAAGGGGCGTGGCTTGGAGTACATCCAGCATCAAGAAACGGGCAAGCGACTATTTTTATTTGTGCGTGAACAAAGCAAAGATGAATACGGTCGCACTATGGGTTTTGTGAATTATGGTGAAGTTGACTATGTATCGCATACAGGTTCACAACCGATGAGCATTACTTGGCAGTTGAGAGAGCCTATGCCGCACTTTATGTGGCAACAAGCGGCTAAGTTAGCTATCGGATAACTGTCATATTGATTGAGTCATTGATTAGAATTACCAAACGAGGTTCATCCAAGTTCAAATATCATGTAGATCAAGATGAGCAAAATAGCTTGTCGGATTTATTTCAAAAGCAAATTTCTGATTGGTATCACTCGGTCAGTCAAGCGCTCAAATACCCACTCTGGCGCGAAGTGGATAGTTAGCCGGCGGTGTGCAATTGGCAGTGAGATCGCTTGCTTATGTTTTTTTGCCATGATGGATACACCAGATTAACACGATAAAATCAGTGTACCTTTTAGTGTACCTAAAAATCAAAGCTGCTATGGAATCTTGTGGAATAGTTATGAATGCTAAGTTGTTGATTTTTAATTGTTTGATATAAGAAAAAAGACGTCCGGAGACGTCTTTAAACTATGATTTGGTGGAGCTGGGGGGAGTTGAACCCCCGTCCGAAAACCATTCATCTTTGGTACTACATGCTTAGTCGATCTTTAATTTCACCACCGCCTGCGAACCGACACGCTAACGAATGGCTAACCTGAATTGGATCTCGCGCTTCATCCCTCAGGTGGGGGAATCCACGCCAGCTTGATTTGGTTTGACCTTCCTGATTTCCCCGTCTTACAAGCGGAAGCTAGGGAGGAAGGGCTCTGAGCAGGGTATTAAGCTGCTAGTGCGTAGTTTTCGTCGTTTGCGACTATTTTTTTGCGGTTTGTTAACGAGGCCTACCGCACCTCGGCATGCACCTCAGACTGCAAAATTCCCGTCGAATCCTGAATCAGCCCCAGAGGTAACGGGTGCATAGTACCAGAATACGTGCATCTGTCTAGCTCCCATTTTTCAAGTGGTTACTATTAGCGCAATGCGCTCTTCATCACTCGATCTTTTTGACGTTGCCACTCTTTTTCTTTCAGATCTTCACGTTTGTCGTGCAGTTTCTTACCTTTCGCAACGCCAATTTTGATTTTGACCCACGAACGAGACCAGTAGAGTGACAATGCGGTTAGTGTCATCCCTTCACGGTTGATGCGGCCAAACAGGTTGTCCAGCTCGCGGCGTGAAAGTAGCAGCTTGCGGATACGGGTAGGGTTGGCTACCACGTGAGTAGAGGCTTGCTGCAACGGAATGATGGTCATACCGGAAATGAACGCTTCGCCATCTTTAATGTAGACGTAGCTTTCTGCAATGTTGGCTTTACCTTGGCGAAGTGATTTGACTTCCCAGCCTTGTAGCTCCATGCCAGCTTCAAATTCATCTTCGATGAAGTATTCGTGGCGAGCTTTTTTGTTCAGCGCGATAGTGTTGCTACCCGCTTTGGTATTGGTTTTCTTTTTTGTCATAGTGGGCGCATTATACGGATTGGTCAGCGGTTAGGAAACGCTTTTGTTTGCCGTAGCATACGGTTATCTGCGCGATGACTCAAGCGCTGTATTGTGTTGTGCGAGCCTGATGGCTTGAGGTGCTGGGGGGATGAAAGTACAATCCGTTTTCCCAAGCTGTTTGAGTCGTGGTAAGGAGTGAAAATGAAACAAGTGAGTCGTTCTGCCTTGGTCTCGTTTAGTGCAGAGCAGATGTTTCATTTGGTCAATGATGTGGTGCGCTATCCTGAGTTTTTACCCGGTTGTTCGGGTTCGCGTGTGCTGGAGCAGAGTGAGGCACATATGGTGGCATCGGTGGATGTTTCAAAAGCGGGGATCAGTAAGACGTTTACCACCTCGAATCAATTGACGCCTGGGGTGTCGATTGCCATGAGCTTGGTGGATGGGCCTTTTAAAACGCTGCGCGGTGGATGGTTTTTCACTCCGTTGGATGAAGCTGCGTGTAAAGTTGAGCTGCGTTTGGAGTTTGAGTTTTCCAGCAAGATGATTGAGTTGGCGTTTGGCAAAATTTTTAATGAATTGACCAGCAATATGGTGAATGCGTTTACTCGCCGAGCAAAACAGGTGTATGGAGAGTGATGATGAGCAGTGAAATGATTCATGTTGAAGTGGTGTATGCGCTACCGCATGAGCAACGTGTACTCAAGCTGGTGGTTGAGCAATCGGCAACGGTGGAAGAGATCATCCGTACCTCAGGCATTTTGCAGATGTACCCTGAGATTGATCTGACGGTCAATAAAGTGGGTATTTTTAGCCGGAATGTGAAGTTGGATGCTAAGGTGCGAGATAAAGATCGGATTGAGATTTATCGCCCATTATTGGCTGATCCGAAAGAGATTCGCCGTAAACGTGCGGAGCAAGCCAAAGCGGCCGCTAATCAAAGTTAATGTAATGGCTGAAGAATCAATACCAAAAAAGAAAAGGCTTGTGAAAGCCTTTTCTTTTTTACTCAGCAAAGTGCGCTTAGTTGACGCCTTCGAAGAAAGAATCGCCAGCAGGGAAATCTCCCGCGACATTAACAAGTTTGCCACCGTCATTAAATTTCACGATCAGGTTTTTCTGTACGGGATCGTTATGGCCTTGGGTGTGGTGATAAATGTAATACCAAGTATCTGGATATCCATTTTCAACCAGCATAGGTGAGCCGAGAACAAAACGAACTTGTTCTTTACTCATGCCAAACTTGAGCTGATCAACCGATTGTTGATCGACATAGTTACCCTGATTGATATCGATTCGATACACCAAGCGCTCTAATAAAGAGCAGCCGGATAAGGCGGTGACGGCAAGGGGAAGGGCGATGAACCACTTAGTAAACTGCATTGTTAAAACTCTCTGTCCCTCAGGGCTAAAAACTTGGCTGATAATAAACAAGCTCAGAGCAGATGTAAAAACCTCGATCGTGCTCTGAGCCTATTGAGACTGTGAATTTTGAATTTGGTTGCAAAGCTGAACAAAAAATCCAGCGATGCGATATGAAATTAGGCTGCGATTAATAGCTCTTTAGCATTTGCGAGCGTGGATTCGGTAATTTGGCTGCCTCCGAGCAAGCGTGCAAGTTCAGCAATGCGCTGTTCTTGATCCAGTTTGAGCATTTGCGTTTCGGTTTTGCCTGCTTTGGTCTGTTTGGCAACAAATAGTTGATGGTGTCCACAGCCTGCCACTTGCGGTAAGTGGGTGACACACAGTACTTGAGTTGACTCACCCAACTTACGTAACAGTTTACCGACCACGGCTGCTGTTGGCCCTGAAATACCCACGTCAACTTCATCGAAAATCAGGCTTGGAGTATCGACTTTCTGCGCAGTAATCACTTGGATCGCCAATGACATCCGTGACAGTTCACCACCAGAGGCCACTTTGGCGATCGGTTGCAGCGGTTGACCCGGGTTCGTCGAGACTAAGAAAGTCACGGCATCAAAACCTAAGGGCGATGAGTGCGCGCTGTCTTGCAGCACTTCGATTTTGAATTGCGCTTTTTCCATGCTCAGCTCATGCATGCTTTGGCTTATCAGCTTATCTAGCTCTTTCGCGTAGCGAGTGCGTGATTTATGCAGCTTGTCCGCAGCAGTAACGAAAGTTTGGTAGAGTACTTCCACTTCACTCGCCAGTGCTGACATTTTTTCATCAGAACAATCCAACTGAGCGATCTGCTGTAGCAGCGCTTGATGATGCTGATACAGCTCTTCTGGCAGTACATGGTGCTTACGGGCCAGAGACATTACTTTGGAATAGCGTTCCTCAACATATGACATACGTTCTGGATCGACATCAATAGAATCGAGATAGTTGCGCAGTTCATGGTAAGTTTCTTCAAGCTGAATCAGTGCCTCTGCCACCATAGAAGGGAGCGTTGTCAGCTTGTTGTCCATTTCAGCCAGATCGATCAGCGTATGGCTAACGTTTTGTAAGAGTCCTAAGGCGTTAACTTCTTCCCCTTCATTGAGCAGTTCAATCGCACGTTGGCAATTAAGTGCCAGATCTCCGCTATTGGCTAAGCGTTTGTGCTCTTGTTCTAGCTCGACAAACTCATCCTGACTGAGAGCCAATTCGTTGAGCTCTTTGATTTGGTATTCCAAAAGTTGTAACTGTGCCTGATTCTGCTGGCTATTTTCGTGCAGCTGTTTGAGCTGATTACTCGCTTGACGCCAATTTTGATAGGCGTGACGCGTGGCTTTGAGCAAGTCGGCATGACCTGAGTATTGATCAAGCATGCTGAGCTGATATTCCGGTTTCATGAGTTGCTGATGTGCGTGTTGACCATGCACATTGATCAGCAGTTGCCCCAACGTTTTGAGCTGAGAGAGCGGAACAGGGCTGCCATTGATAAAAGCTTTTGAACGCCCATCTTTGGTGATGATCCGGCGCAAAATGCACTCTTTGCCTTCAAGCAGTTCATTATCTTCTAACCAACGGCTGGCGAGCAGATTGTTATCCAGATGAAAGGCGGCGCTGACTTCAGTTTTATCTTCACCCTGACGAACCATGCTGGCTTCAGCTCGTCCGCCTAGACATAAACCCAAAGCATCGATCGCGATGGATTTACCTGCACCAGTCTCACCAGTGATGGTGGTCATCCCTTTTGATAATTCCAGTTGCAGAGATTTTACGATAGCGAAGTTATTGATACTCAAATGAGCCAGCATGTTTGCACCTGTATGATTAACCAATACTGTATGCTTAAACAGTTTATACTGTTTCTTTATACAGTAAAGTCGCACAGGTAAATTTTTTAGCGGCCTTTCCTATCAATGAGTGAAATCTGTGAGCGAAATCAAAACAGTTTGCTGGACCATCCAAGTTTTGTTCGTAGCACGTGATAATAGCTGTAATCCTCAGGATGGATCAGTTTAAGCACGTTAGGGCTTTGATATATATGAATTTCATCACCTGGCGACACAGGTAATGAGACTTGTCCATCACAGCTCACTTCTTGAGTGCCGCGATTTTCAGGGGAAACCACCAGTTTAATGCGTTGATTCCCGCCCACCACTAATGGGCGGCAGGAGAGGGTATGCGGAAACATAGGCACTAAAGTAATGGCATTCAGGCTTGGCGACAGGATCGGGCCTCCGCCGGAAAGTGAATAAGCAGTCGAGCCGGTTGGGGTTGAGACAATTAACCCATCGGAGCGCTGAGAGAAAGCGAAGTTATCATCAATATAAACTTCAAATTCAATCATGTGGGCAATTTTTCCGGGGTGAAGTACTGCTTCGTTCAAAGCCGCATTATGGCTTTTGATTTGCCCGTGACGATGAATTTCTGCTTCAAGCAAAAAACGAGTCTCTTGTAGGTATTTGCCGTTGAGGACTTCTTGTAAGCGAAGTTGGAAATCTTCTGGGTTTAAGTCGGTCAAAAAGCCTAAATTGCCACGATTGACCCCGATCACGCAGATATCGAAGCGAGATAATACGCGCGCTGCTCCGAGCATATTGCCATCACCACCGACCACAATAGCTAAATCAGCTTTTTTGCCGATTTCAATCAAACTTGCAAAGTGCTCGCTCGGTAAATCGGGCAAAATTTCCCGTAAACGATCATCAATAAACACCGAATAACCTAGTGAAATCAGCCAGTGATAAATTTCTTTATGCGTTTGAATTGCTTGTTGATCTCGCGGTTTGCCGATAATGGCAAGAACGTTGAACGGCTTTTTCATAAGGTTTCCAACCGATTTAGGCTTGAATCAGAATTCATCGTCCCCATAATAAGGGCAAGTTGTGCTTTTATGCGAATTTTTGTGTTGGGAAATCGACGATTAGACGATTTCTCCTGACCAGTATGAAGTGAATTTTGGAGATATCATGAGCAACGAAGAGATCAAGAACAAAGACGAGCAGCTGCAACAAGACGCGGTTGAGACTGAAGCTGAAGTTGTAGGAACAGATGCCGATATCGACTGGAACCAAGCCGCTGACGAAATCGATGAGAAAGAAGCGAAAATTGCTCAGTTAGAAGCGGCGCTGCTTGTGAGCGAAGAGCGCGTGAAAGAGCAGCAGGACAGCGTACTGCGTGCCCGTGCGGAAGTCGAAAACATGCGTCGCCGTAGCGAGCAGGAAGTGGATAAAGCACGTAAATTTGCGCTGAGCCGCTTTGCTGAAGAGCTACTGCCAGTGATTGATAACCTTGAGCGTGCGATTCAAGCTGCCGATGGTGAAGTTGAAGCAATCAAACCTCTGTTGGAAGGTGTCGAACTGACGCACAAAACTTTCGTTGATACGATTGCGAAGTTTGGCTTGAAAGAGATCAATCCGCACGGTGAAACCTTCAATCCTGAATTCCACCAAGCGATGTCGATTCAAGAAAGCGCCGAGCATGAACCAAACACAGTGATGTTTGTGATGCAAAAAGGCTATGAATTGAATGGACGTGTGGTTCGCCCTGCGATGGTTATGGTTTCTAAATAACCATTTCTTAGCCATTATGAAATCTGAAAACGAAAAGCGAAGCCGATTGGCTTCGCTTTTTTATGCCCAAAACGCAATAAATCTGAATTTTTTTCACTTTTACCCTTGAAATGGTTTTTGAAGACCTTATTTAAGGGGCATACGAGAAGCAAACAAGCCCGTTTTGGTTTGTGAGTAGGGGTTGAAACCCGATTCTCCATCCCCACATTAGGGGTATACAAATCGAACATAGAATTTTTTTGGAGATAGCCTGATGGGTAAAATCATTGGTATTGACTTAGGTACTACAAACTCATGTGTTGCTGTATTGGACGGCGATAAGCCTCGCGTAATCGAAAACGCAGAGGGTGAGCGTACTACTCCTTCTGTAATTGCATATACAGACGGTGAAACTCTGGTGGGTCAACCTGCAAAACGTCAAGCAGTCACTAACCCACAAAATACGCTATTTGCAATTAAGCGTCTGATCGGTCGTCGTTTTGAAGACGAAGAAGTTCAGCGTGATATCAAAATCATGCCTTACAAAATTGTTAAGGCTGACAACGGTGATGCTTGGGTTGAAGCGAAAGGCCAAAAAATGGCGGCTCCTCAAGTGTCTGCTGAAGTTCTGAAGAAAATGAAGAAAACCGCGGAAGATTTCCTCGGTGAACCCGTTACTGCAGCGGTTATCACTGTTCCTGCTTACTTTAACGATGCTCAGCGTCAAGCAACCAAAGATGCTGGCCGTATCGCAGGTCTAGAAGTTAAACGTATCATCAACGAGCCAACCGCAGCTGCTCTGGCTTATGGTCTAGACAAGCAAGGCGGCGATCGTACTATCGCGGTGTATGACCTTGGTGGTGGTACATTCGATATCTCTATCATTGAGATCGATGAAGTTGAAGGCGAGAAAACCTTCGAAGTTCTGTCTACCAACGGTGACACTCACCTAGGTGGTGAAGACTTTGACAACCGCATGATCAACTACTTGGTTGACGAGTTCAAAAAAGACCAGGGCATCGACCTGCGTAACGACCCGCTGGCAATGCAACGTCTGAAAGAAGCGGCTGAGAAAGCGAAAATCGAACTTTCTTCAGCACAGCAAACAGACGTTAACCTGCCATACATCACGGCAGATGCGACCGGTCCTAAGCACATGAACATCAAAGTGACTCGCGCGAAACTGGAAGCGCTGGTTGAAGATCTGGTTCAACGTTCTCTGGAGCCACTGAAAGTTGCTCTGGCTGACGCTGGCCTGTCTGTAAACGAGATTACTGACGTTATCCTAGTCGGTGGTCAAACTCGTATGCCAATGGTTCAGAAGAAAGTAGCTGAATTCTTTGGTAAAGAGCCACGTAAAGACGTGAACCCAGATGAAGCGGTAGCGGTAGGTGCTGCGGTTCAAGGTGGTGTTCTAGCGGGTGAAGTAAAAGACGTTCTGCTGCTAGACGTAACGCCTCTGTCTCTGGGTATCGAAACCATGGGCGGTGTGATGACCAAGCTCATCGAGAAAAACACCACTATCCCAACCAAAGCGAACCAAGTGTTCTCTACGGCGGAAGATAACCAAAGCGCAGTAACTATCCATGTACTGCAAGGTGAGCGTAAGCAAGCGATGTACAACAAATCTCTGGGTCAATTTAACCTAGAGGGCATCAATGCGGCACCACGTGGTATGCCACAAATCGAAGTCATCTTCGACTTGGATGCAGACGGTATCCTGCACGTTTCAGCAAAAGACAAGCAGACAGGCAAAGAGCAGAAGATCACTATCCAAGCTTCTGGCGGTCTGAGCGATGCTGAAATCGAAAAAATGGTTCAAGAAGCAGAAGCGAACAAAGAAGCGGACAAAAAGTTCGAAGAGTTAGCAACTGCACGTAACCAAGCTGACCAGATGATCCACGCGACTCGCAAACAAATCACAGAAGCAGGCGAAGCACTGCCAGCGGATGAGAAAGCGAAGATCGAAACTGCGATCAACGAGCTAGAAACAGCGAAAAAAGGCGAAGACAAAGCGGAAATCGATGCCAAAGTGCAAGCACTGATGGCAGCGGCACAGAAGCTGATGGAAATCGCACAGCAACAAGCTCAAGCACAAGGTGCAAACGCTGAACAGTCTTCAACAAAAGAAGATGACGTAGTTGACGCTGAGTTTGAAGAAGTTAACGACGATAAGAAGTAATTGAGCGATACCGCACGAAATAATTCGTGCGGTTTGCTGAGTTCTTATTGAACTTTGAAGCAGCGGGCGTTTGAGGTAACTCTTACGCCCGTCTGTTTGAAGCGTGTCGCTAAAGATAAAGGCAACGGGATCCCCCTTATCTATATCGATACCCACCGAGCGGCGTAGCCGTTGGCAGTAACAAATTGGTGACTGAGAACATGTCAAAACGTGATTTTTACGAAGTATTAGGCGTAGGCCGTGACGCCTCCGAGCGTGATATTAAAAAGGCATACAAACGCCTTGCGATGAAATACCACCCGGACCGCAACTCGGGAGATGCTGGTGCGGCGGAAAAGTTTAAAGAAGTCAAAGAAGCGTATGAAATTCTGACCGATGCGCAGAAGAAAGCGGCTTATGACCAATATGGTCATGCGGCGTTTGAACAAGGCGCGGGTGGTTTTGGTGGCGGCGGCTTCGGCGGTGGCGGTGCTGACTTTGGCGATATTTTTGGTGACGTGTTTGGTGACATCTTTGGTGGTGGTCGCCGTGGCGGTGGTCCAAGAGCACAACGTGGTTCCGACCTACGTTACAACATGGAACTGAGCCTTGAAGAAGCGGTTCGTGGCTGCTCGAAAGAGATTGAAGTACCGACATTAGTACACTGTGACGCTTGTGATGGCTCAGGTGCGAAAAAAGGCACCTCAGCACAAACTTGTGGAACCTGTCATGGTCATGGCCAAGTTCAGATGCGTCAGGGCTTCTTTGCGGTGCAGCAAACCTGTCCAACCTGTCATGGTAAAGGCAAGATCATCAAAGATCCTTGTAACGTCTGTCATGGCCAAGGTCGTAAGCAAAAGACCAAAACACTCAATGTGAAAATTCCAGCTGGTGTGGATACCGGTGATCGCATTCGTCTTGCCGGTGAAGGTGAAGCCGGAGAAATGGGCGCGCCAGCAGGGGATTTGTATGTACAAGTACATGTCAAAGAGCACCACATTTTCGAGCGTGATGGCAATAACTTGTATTGTGAAGTGCCAGTGAGCTTCGCGATGGCGGCTCTGGGCGGCGAAGTAGAAGTGCCAACACTCGATGGTCGCGTGAGCTTGAAAGTGCCTGCTGAAACCCAAACTGGCCGCATGTTCCGCATGCGCGGTAAAGGTGTGAAAGGCGTTCGCTCTGCAGCATTAGGCGATTTGATTGTCAAACTTGTGGTCGAAACCCCAGTCAATTTGAGTGCTCGCCAGAAAGAGCTGCTGAAAGAGTTTGAAGAGTCTTGCGGTGGCGAAGCGGCGACGAAACACAAGCCGAAAGCTGAAGGCTTCTTTAATGGTGTGAAGAAGTTTTTTGATGACCTAACCAGTTAATCAAGATTCAATGAGTCACTATCGAAAAGACCAGCTTGCTGGTCTTTTCTTATTTCGGTAAATCATTCAATGATGATTTATTACTTTGATATTCGGATTGGTCATTTCCAACACGCACTTGGTGATGTCACTCCTTTCTCATTCAACGTGAGAGAGGTGTAGGTGCTACCGCCGCATTTATCACTATTTTGTCCTTTACTGGATTGCGGAGTGGCTGTAATCGCATAGCTAGTGGCCGCGGTTTCGACCACAATCTTGTAACGATCACTGTCTACGCTACAAAAAGAATTACATACCTTTTGAGCATCGACGATACCTGTCGCCGTATAGCCGTTGTTGTACTTTTCTTCTAAATAGAGCTGAATTTTGGCCATATCAGCCATCGCCTGTTTACGATGACCTTCTTTGACATAGTTGGTATAGGCTGGATAAGCGATGCTCGCTAAAATTCCCACGATCACGACCGCGATCATTAATTCGATCAATGTCATACCTTGTTGCTGACTCACACTTGGCTTGCAGAAAATTTTTCGAATCATTTCCATTACTTCTCTTTATAAAACAACGCCATTTTTGATAGCTGTTAGCATCTATGCAAGTTGATTCACCATCCTCTCACAGTTTGCAAAGGATTTTGGGAAATGCATCGCGGCTTTACTTTGCTGGAGCTTTTGATCACCGTTGCGGTATTAACCACAATGTTGCTTTTTGCTGCCCCCAATTTCTCAAAGGTGAGCCAGCAAACGAAGATGACCAATTTAGCCAATGAATTACAGGGATTCCTCATTCAAGCTAAATCTGAAGCTGTTTTTCGAAATCAGGACTTATGGGTGCATATTCAAGGATTGCCTTCTATAACGGGTCAATGGCAACTGGTGCTATCCAGCGTATCGGATGTGGCAGCGATCGATGCAAGTAATACGGTTGCTCTGTTGCAAGGTCAGCGATATCAAAATGTATTTGTATCGAAGACCAATACACTAACAGAGGTCAAATTTGATCATGTAATGGGTAATCCTCAGGAAGCGGGTAGCCTTTTTATTAAACCGTCGGAATCTGCTGCAGATTCAATCAAAGTGACTGTGCACAATCGGGCTGGGCGAATCAAAGTTTGCACCGAAAATGAGGCAAAATATGGCTTTGAAAAGTGCTAACCAGCAAGGTAATACGCTGATTGAATTTATGGTTGCCGCTTTGGTGGGGGCGATGGCTTTAGCTATTGTCGGGACTGTCTTTTTGTCTAACCAAAAAGCGGCAGCGCAACGCAGTAAAGAAATTATGCTGCTTCAGCAAGTCAGCAGCGTTATGCAGCAGATGAAAGAGGATATCCAGCGTGCTGGTTTTGACGATGTGGGTAATCAATCTATGCGGCTATCTGGTGCTGTCGGTGTGATCTATCGAGCATCGAATAAAATTGGTTATGTTTATCGAAAATCATCCACCAAGGTGAGCAATACGATCTATCAATTAAATAATGATATGTTGGAGTATTGTCAAAAGGATTCAGCTTCTCCACTCAGCGTTGTCTCTGCTGCGACAGGATGTTTTGATTTATTTGACCCGAAACAAATCAAAATTGATCAATTTGAAATATCAGAAACGCCTTTATCTGGTCAAGCGGTCAATAGTTCATTGATGACGATTTCTATTATGGCGAAGTTAAAAGATGACCCTAATATCTCTAATGCTATCTCATTACAGGTTCAGCAAAGGAATTGGCAATAATGATTCAATATCAAAAAGGTGTCGCGACTTTACTGATTACCGCTATTCTGCTTTCAATTGCATTGGTTGTGACGCTCGGTTCGTATAAAAATCTTTTTTATCAGATTAAACGTGCACAAAATGAAGTAAAAGCTAGGCAGGATCACTGGCTTGCTGAGGGTGGGTTGGAGTGTGGCTACTCACAGTTTTTATTTGCCAATGGACTCCCGGGTACGATTACTGATTGTGGTAGTGGCTTAGGTGTTATACCTCAATTTAGTTTAATCAGTTCAGGGTATAAAGTAACCTCCCACTATGGTTATGCTTCATTAGTTAAAGATATTCTTATCTCAGGCAATATGGCTCATGGTGCAATTCAATCAGCTTCTGATATTTATGTTCGAGGGAGTGTGAATATTGTTCCAGACCCAGGTGCTTTTAATTCAGAGGGGTGGGAATGTATTGCGCTACGTTATAAAAATATTTTTGATGCATCTGGTGCTATACAAAATGAGGGAGTCTTAATTCCTAACAAACCGCCCTATACTGGATTCGTAAATCCAACGGGTAAGGATTGCCAAACCACACATAAATCGAGTGCGTCGGGAAGTCTGCCCACTGGTAGTGATTTTGTTAAGCAACCAGAAATGAGCTTATTTGAAGAGTTCTTTGATGTTAGTGAAGAACAGCATGAAAAAATAAAGAACAATCCGAAGTTCACGCAAATTCTTGCTCCAGAAAATACGAATGGTCAACCTAATATTGTTCCTGATTGCGGGAAGGAAATATTGGAACAAATAGAAAATAAACATTATTACCTCTGGATTGAAGGAGGGTGTGAACTTAATGCTATTTATACGCAAAAGGTTTCTGAAGCCTCTCAAAAAACACCTGGTGTATTGATTTTGGTTCACGAAGGGATTTTTTCCGTTATGGGAAATGGAGAGTTAAAAGGAGTATTGTTTCATTTCAATAAAGACTATGTTCCATCAACTCAACATTGGGCCTCTTTTGAAGCGAATGCCTATTTAAATCATAATCCAAGTGTCATACCTGACTCATTCAGAACAATTGCCTCTTATTATCAACACGGTTCATTTACTGTGACTGGTGGGCAGTTTCTTGACAGCGCAGGTCAGGCAGCGGCATTTAATAACTCCTTAGTATTTAATTTCAATAAAGATGTGATCGATCATATTGCGAGTAATTTTGTAAAACCGTGTTGGAAAGAAGGAAGCTGGAATGCGCAATAAGCAACGTGGCTTTAGCTTGATCGAAGTGATGATCTCATTTGTGTTGATTGGTATTGGTGCGCTTGGTTTGGTGAAATTACAAGCTTATATCGAGCAACGCGCTGATTACGCGATGCACAGTATTGAAGCGTTAAATCTTGCTGAGCAAAAATTGGAATGGTTTCGTACGCGTGGAGCCTTATCTGCGGTACCCTCGATACCTTCGGCAAATTTTGATAGCAGTATTGTTTCAGGGAATGATGCCTCACATCCCTTGTATGTTTTATCTTGGTCGGTGCCTGCTGCAACGGTTTCAGGTTCGCTCAAAACAGTGACAATCGAAGCAGCATGGCATGATCGTCAGGGTACCTTACAATCGGTTACGTTGAAAACGATGATTTCTAAATACAGCGAGTTTGATTAGCCAGCGGCTTTCTTTACTTTTATAAAATCCCCCCCAATCCCCTTTACTCTAGACTCCGTGTGATTTCATGGCGTTAACCACCGTGAAACGTTAGCGTCCAATGGCTAGCTATCTCATTATGGTGGTCTCTTTGCTGGTTTTGTGATGATTTGAGTAATCTGAGATTTTGCAAATTGGTTTCAAATTTGTATGTGTTGTCTTTTTGATTATGTTTCGACCATGTATCTTCAGTTTGCCATTTTTGCAAAATATGTCTCTAAATATGTAAAAAGAGAACGAACTCTGTGCTTTGGTTAGGTCGTTTCTATACAATGCTAATTGAAAAATTTCCGTTTCATTGTGACCGGTTTCAAAGGGGCACACGGATATCCGAAACGGATACAGAAGGCCAATTTAATAAGGCCTCACGCAGCAACATCACATTATGGAATTTACTATGAGTAACCAAGCTATCAATCAAGCGCCATCCGCGAAGCCAAGTGGGATGGATCGCTTTTTAAACTTTATTGAGCGAGCAGGGAACAAAATCCCAGATCCCGCGATTCTTTTCTTTTGGGCATTAGTTATCGTTTGGATTTCTTCCGCTCTACTCTCTAATGTCAGTTTTGATTTGACTAACCCTCGTACTAATGAAGCTCTAGAGATCAAAAACTTACTCACTGGCGAATCACTGGCTCATTTTCTGGCCAATATGGTGACCACATTTACCAGTTTTGCGCCACTGGGTATCGTTCTTGTTGCGATGCTCGGGGTGGGTGTGGCTGATTCTTCTGGTTTTATTACCACAGGCCTGAAAAAAATGCTTAATGTCACGCCTGTGAAATTGCTAACGCCAATGCTTATTTTGGTGGCGATTGTTTCACATACCGCGGCAGATGCGGGTTATGTGCTGGTGATTCCACTAGGCGGTATTATTTTCCATGCTGCAGGTCGTCATCCGTTGGCCGGTATTGCCGCGGCATTTGCTGGCGTATCTGGTGGATTCTCGGCGAATTTTATTCCGTCTGGTATTGATCCTCTGCTAGCTGGGTTTACTCAAACAGCGGCGCAAGTGTTGGATCAGTCTTATCAAGTTAACCCATTAGCCAACATTTACTTCACGGGCCTTTCCTCAATCATCATCGTAGCGATTGGTTGGTATGTGACAGATAAAGTGATTGAACCACGCTTGGCGGCGACCAAAGTGGATGAGGATGCGGAATCCGCACCTGATCTAGGTTCGTTTACTGCGATTGAATCAAAAGCCTTCCGTTATGCCGGTTGGGCAATGGTGGTGGGTATCGCACTATTGGTGGCTGCGGTATGGCCAGAAAACTCGGCTTTGCGTTCTCCTGAAGGTGAGATCACTGCCTTTACTGCGCCGATCATGAAGTCGATTGTGCCACTGATCTTTATCCTGTTTATTATTCCGGGTATCGTCTACGGCCGTGTTGCAGGAACCTTCAAAAACAGCAACGATGTCATCAAGGCCATGTCTGG
This sequence comes from Vibrio metoecus, assembly GCF_009665255.1. Taxonomy (NCBI): domain Bacteria; kingdom Pseudomonadati; phylum Pseudomonadota; class Gammaproteobacteria; order Vibrionales; family Vibrionaceae; genus Vibrio; species Vibrio metoecus. Next base: position 1,940,880 of record NZ_CP035686.1, on the reverse strand, counting down.
CACCATGTCAACGATGGGCGCTTATATCGTCATGTCGTTCTTCTGTGCACAATTCCTTTCTGCTTTCGGCCAATCTAACATTGGTACTATGTTGGCGCTGTACGGTGCAGAAGGTTTGAAAGCGATGAATCTTCCAGGTCAAGCCACGATTGTTGGGATGATTCTATTGACGGCGATGGTTAACCTACTTGTGGGTTCTGCATCAGCAAAATGGGCGTTGATTGGTCCTATTCTCGTGCCAATGTTGATGGCAGTAGGGATTTCACCTGAGCTTTCTCAAGCGGCGTACCGCGTGGGGGATTCGGTGTCTAACATCATTTCGCCATTGATGGTGTTTTTCCCACTGGTGGTGGTCTATTGCCAACGCTATGTGAAATCAACGGGTATCGGTACTTTGGCTTCGATGATGATGCCTTACTCGATTGCGATGTTGATTGGTTGGTCAATTTTCTTGTTAGCGTATTGGGCGGTGGGTATTCCATTGGGGATCCAAGCACCTTATACCTATAGCATGTAATGTGCGCCTAATCATGTGTTGTAAGCCCACTCAAGCGAGTGGGCTTTTTCTTGGGTTGGCTTTCGTTTTTGCTGCGATCTCCGCTAGAATCACTTTTTTAATACACGTTGGAGTGTGGTTTTGCCCGAATCTCTGTTTTCTCCTCAAGATGAACAATTTATGCGTCGAGCCATCATGCTAGCGGCGCAAGCAGAAGCGCAGGGGGAAGTCCCTGTCGGCGCCGTATTAGTCCGTGATGGTGAAATCATTGCCGAAGGTTGGAATTGCTCGATTACTCATCATGATGCAACTGCACATGCAGAGATTGAAGTCATTCGTAAAGCAGGGAACGTGCTCAACAACTATCGTCTGCTCGATACCACGTTATACGTCACCTTAGAACCTTGCCCTATGTGTGCTGGGGCGTTGCTGCATAGCCGAGTGAAACGAATTGTGTACGGTGCGCCAGATCTGAAAGCGGGAGCGGCAGGAACGGTGATGGATCTGTTTAGCAGTCAGGCGGCTTATCATTATGCGACGGTGGATAAGGGGCTTTTAGAAGAAGAGTGTCGCATCCAGCTCCAAGCATTTTTCCAGCGACGTCGGAAAGAGATCAAAGCGAAACGGGATGCTGAAAGGAAAGAAGAGAAGTGAATCTTTGGCAAACATCTGCAACGATGTTTGCCATTCGAGGTGTAACGAGTTAGTTGCTTTGCTGTACGAAAGCGCGATGACGAGCCAACACTTTTTTCTTACTGTTGGCTAACATACGGCGACGACGATTTGCAGATACGGTTTTGTTCAGGAGTTTTGATTGACGTTTACGTCTCAACATAAAACACCCTCCTACTACTTACTGACATAAAACCCCTGCTCGTGAGAGTCAGGGAGCCCTAATATTGACCTATTGTGTTCTTGAAATGGCCAATCTGCCGTTTCAAGGACACGCAGTCTATTGAATATATCGCTTTATTATTGCGTTTGAATGTTACCTGTTTTTGACGACAGGAAAGCGATGTCATTCACAGATTGATTTACGTGTTTTCTTCTCAAAAATCAAGTGACTATTTTTTATTCTCATCTAATGGTGTGCTACTTGGGTCAGTATTGTCTGCGGCGTCCGATTCTAGCTGTACATCATCAGATTCAATGTCTTCAGTCCCTACCTCGTCGGTCAGTGCCTCATCATCGAGCGCAATTACCGCAAGGTCTTCAATATTGTCATCTCCTGTCATGAGCTGACGTTGCTCAAGATGACCGATAATACTTTGATAGTAGCGGCGGATGTTTTCAACATAGTTACGTGCTTCATCACCACGCGCGTAGCCATAACGAGTTTGAGTAAAGTATTTCTTCTGTTGTAGCTGGGGAAGGCGGTCTTTTACATCCGCCCAAGAATCTGGATCTGCACCTTGGTTTTTGGTCAAGCGACGCGCATCCATCATATGTCCATAACCAATATTGTAAGAGGCCAAGGCAAACCAGATCTTTTCATGTTCAGGGATAGAAGCGGGAACGCGCTCCATCATCCGGCGTAAATACTCGACGCCCCCGCGGATCGATTGTTCCGGATGCAGACGATCAACCACGCCGACGCTACGGGCGGTCGGAAGGGTAAGCATCATCAAGCCACGAACCCCGGTTGGTGATTTGGCATAAGGATTCCAGTGTGATTCTTGGTAAGCCAAAGCCGCGACTAAGCGCCAATCAAATTCCGCCGAATACTTCTGAAAAAGGGGCGTCCATTTGGGTAACCGAGTGTCTAAAGCGCGAATAAATGCGCGGGTATCGACATAGTCAAAGGCACCAATATGGCCGATGTATTTTTCTTCCAATGAAGCCAAATAGCCCGATTGTTTCAGATTACCAAAGAACTCAATCATTAAAGCGTACAAACTTTCATCATCGGCACGACGTGTAAACCATGAAATAGGTTGGTCTTCGGTCAGTTCAAAGGCGGCAGTCAGTTCTGGGTAGACGCGTTGAGAAAGCGATACTTCAACAGAGTCCGCCATCGTGAACATCAGTTCGCCTTGTGAGACTTTTTTCAGGAGATCATTCACATCGGAATTGCTATCGACGTGAAATTGAAAGTCTGGGTATTTTTGCTGTTTGGCCTGCAAGGTATGTTCAAAATGGGAATCATCTACCACGCTGAAAAAGGCCAATTCAGGATTATCTTTTAAAAGTTCTTGCTGCTTTTCGACCAACTGTTTGAAGTTGCGTGGACGCCAGCCACCTTTCTTGTAGACCACCTGTTGTGACACATAATAATATGCAGGCCCGGCGCGGAAATCTTTGAGTCGATCTTCCGATTGGCTTAAGCCTGCGGCAATGATGTCCACTTCACCATTTTTTAGGGCTGGGAATAGGCTAGAAAGGCGATATGCCGGCTTCATTTCCAATTTCACACCAAGCTCTTTAGCAAATTCGCGGGCTAACTCGTAATCCAAACCTGTTGGACCATCCGGGCCGATGTAATAGGAGAGGGGGTTGTTGAGAGTACCTACACGTAAAACCCCACGTTCACGGATTTTTTCCAGCTCGCTTTTGGGTTCTGAGTCGATTTGGCAACCGACTAAGATAAGGCTCAATAGGCCTAGCCAAAGTGCGCGAACGGGAAATTTATATGCAAAAGGAGTCATCAATTTGGTTTTTCTCTCATCAAGACAGATGCCTTTATATCAAAGGCGATGGTTTTGGCAAAGTCCTCACTGAGTAAGCTGTCATTTTGCTCGAAGATTTGTGCAAATGGGTCGTAACTCAAAATTAACGAAAAAAATGACGCAAACGGTTGCTTTTGGTGTTACGTCACAAAAAGAAATCCTCTATAATGCGCAGCCATTAGTAGAGGTGAAATCGGCATACATTCAATAAATAGAGTTTAATCTACTGTATTTGAAAGAGTTTATGCCAATTACACCTCAATCAATTGGACATAGAGACCTAAGCACATGAGAATTTTGCGTGGCTCCCCAGCTCTTTCAGAGTTTCGTGTTAACAAGCTCCTGACCGCGTGTCGTGAACTGCAACTGCCTGTAACCGGTATTTACGCCGAGTTTATGCACTTTGCCGATCTCAAGGCGGAGCTCAATCCGCAAGAGTTGGAAAAGCTCGAAAAACTGCTCACTTACGGTCCAACCATTCAAGAACATGAACCGCAAGGTTTATTGTTATTAGTGACCCCGCGTCCCGGAACCATTTCTCCTTGGTCTTCGAAAGCAACGGATATTGCCCATAACTGTGGCCTGCGTGGCATCAAACGCCTTGAGCGCGGTACGGCTTATTATGTTGAAGCAGAAACGGCGTTGACCGCAGCACAAATCGCAACACTTAAGACACTGTTGCACGATCGCATGATGGAAGTGGTGTTCGCAGAACTCACCGATGCGCAGCAACTGTTTAGCGTGGCAGAGCCTGCACCGCTGAGTCAGGTGGATGTGTTGGCTGGTGGTCGTCGTGCGCTTGAAGAGGCAAACGTTTCCCTTGGTCTGGCACTGGCAGAAGATGAAATTGACTATCTGGTTGAGAGCTTCACCAAACTGGGTCGTAATCCTAACGATATTGAACTGATGATGTTTGCACAGGCGAACTCAGAGCACTGCCGTCACAAGATCTTCAATGCAGATTGGACCATTGATGGGGTTAAACAAGATAAATCGCTGTTCAAAATGATCAAAAACACCTTTGAACAGACGCCAGATTATGTGCTTTCGGCTTATAAAGATAATGCCGCGGTAATGACTGGCTCGACTGTTGGCCGTTTCTTCCCTGATTCTGATAGCCGTCAGTACACCTATCACCATGAAGATGCCCACATTCTGATGAAAGTGGAAACGCACAACCACCCAACGGCGATTTCTCCTTGGCCGGGTGCGTCGACAGGTTCAGGCGGTGAAATCCGTGATGAAGGCGCAACGGGTATTGGCGGCAAGCCCAAAGCAGGCTTGGTCGGTTTTACCACATCTAACTTGCGTATTCCCGGCTTTGAACAGCCATGGGAAAGCGATTTTGGTAAGCCAAGCCGCATCGTCAATGCGCTGGATATTATGCTGGAAGGGCCACTCGGCGGCGCGGCGTTCAACAACGAATTTGGTCGCCCGAACCTGCTAGGTTATTTCCGCACTTATGAAGAAAAAGTGACTTCACATGCGGGTGAAGAGGTACGTGGCTACCACAAACCAATCATGATCGCTGGCGGTCTGGGTAATATCCGTGCAGAGCATATTCAGAAGAAAGAGATCCCGGTTGGGGCAAAACTGATCGTACTCGGTGGCCCTGCGATGAACATTGGTCTGGGCGGTGGTGCGGCCTCTTCCATGGCTTCTGGTCAGTCTGCTGAAGATCTGGATTTTGCTTCCGTGCAGCGTGAAAACCCAGAGATGGAGCGCCGCTGTCAGGAAGTGATTGACCGCTGCTGGCAGCTCGGTGACAAAAACCCAATCGCCTTTATCCATGATGTGGGCGCGGGCGGCATCTCTAACGCACTGCCTGAGCTAGTCAATGACGGCGATCGCGGTGGTAAATTCCAACTGCGTAATGTGCCTAATGATGAGCCGGGCATGAGCCCACTGGAAATCTGGTGTAATGAATCGCAAGAGCGTTATGTGTTGGCGGTTGCTGCGGAAGATATGCCGCTGTTTGATGCGATTTGCCAGCGCGAACGCGCACCTTATGCCGTAGTGGGTGAAGCGACCGAAGAGCGCCATTTGACGCTGGAAGACAGCCACTTTGCTAACACGCCAATCGATATGCCAATGGACATTCTGCTGGGCAAGCCGCCTAAGATGCATCGTGATGCGAACACGCTGAAAGTGGCTAGCCCAGCCTTAGAGCGTTCAGGCATTGAGCTTAATGAAGCGGTGGATCGTGTACTGCGTTTACCGGCAGTCGCAGAAAAAACGTTCCTGATCACCATCGGTGACCGCTCAGTGACTGGCTTAGTCGCGCGGGATCAAATGGTCGGTCCATGGCAAGTTCCAGTGGCTAACTGTGCGGTAACGGCCGCGAGTTTTGATTCTTACCACGGCGAAGCCATGTCGATGGGGGAGCGTACCCCAGTTGCGCTGCTGGACTTCGGTGCCTCCGCTCGTTTAGCGGTGGGTGAAGCTATCACGAACATTGCCGCAACCGACATTGGCGAGCTGAAACGCATCAAACTCTCTGCGAACTGGATGTCTCCAGCGGGCCATCCGGGTGAAGATGCCGGTCTGTATGAAGCGGTGAAAGCGGTCGGTGAAGAGCTTTGTCCAGCACTGGGTATCACTATCCCAGTCGGTAAAGATTCGATGTCGATGAAAACCAAGTGGCAGGAAAATGGCGAGCAAAAAGAAGTCACTTCGCCGCTGTCACTCATCATTACCGCTTTCGCACGAGTGGAAGATATTCGCAAGACCATGACTCCACAACTGCGTACTGACCTTGGCGAGACAAGCTTAATCTTGATTGACTTGGGTAATGGTCAAAATCGTCTTGGCGCAACCGCATTGGCGCAAGTGTACAAACAGTTGGGTGATAAGCCGGCTGATGTGGATAACGCGGCGCAGCTCAAAGGCTTTTTTGATGCAGTACAAACGCTGGTGCGTAACGACAAGCTGGTGGCTTACCACGACAAAGGTGACGGCGGTTTATTGGTGACGTTGGCAGAAATGGCTTTCGCGGGTCACTGTGGTATTAAAGCCAATATTGAAACCTTGGGTGATGATGCACTGGCGGCACTGTTCAATGAAGAGCTTGGCGCCGTGGTTCAAGTGAAAAATGATGAGCTGAATGCTGTTCTGGCAACACTTGCCGCCCATGGTTTAGAAGCGTGTGCTCACGTGATTGGTGAAGTAGAAGCATCCGATCGTCTGCTGATCACTTGTGGTGAGGAAGTCTTGATTGAACGCTCTCGTACTGAGCTGCGTACTATCTGGGCGGAAATGACCCATAAGATGCAAGCGCTGCGTGATAACTCGGCGTGTGCCGATCAAGAGTTTGCGGCCAAACAAGATAACCGTGACCCAGGTTTGAATGCGAAGTTAACTTACGATGTGCAAGTCGACGTTGCTGCGCCGTACATCGCCAAAGGTGCGCGTCCGAAAATGGCGATTTTGCGTGAGCAAGGCGTCAACTCACATGTTGAGATGGCGGCAGCGTTTGACCGTGCTGGTTTTGATGCGGTTGATGTGCATATGAGCGACATTCTGACTGGGCAAACCGTGCTCGATGCTTACCAAGGTCTGGTGGCTTGTGGTGGCTTTTCTTACGGTGACGTACTGGGGGCGGGTGAAGGTTGGGCGAAATCGATTCTGTTTAACGCCCAAGCGCGTGAGCAGTTTGAGCAATTCTTCCAACGTAAAGATACTTTCTCACTTGGGGTGTGTAACGGCTGTCAAATGCTGTCTAACCTGCGTGATTTGATCCCGGGCGCAGAACTGTGGCCACGTTTTGTGCGTAACGAGTCGGATCGTTTTGAAGCGCGCTTTAGCTTGGTTGAAGTGCAAAAATCGCCATCGCTGTTCTTTAGCGAGATGGCGGGCTCAAGAATGCCGATTGCGGTTTCTCATGGTGAAGGTCGTGTGGAAGTGCGTGATGCTCAGCATCTGGCGGCAATTGAGCAATCTGGCACTGTAGCGATTCGTTTCGTGGATAACTTTGGTCAGCCAACCCAAGCTTACCCAAGCAACCCGAACGGTTCACCGAATGCGATTACCGGTTTAACCACTCAAGATGGCCGTGTGACGATTATGATGCCGCACCCTGAGCGTGTATTCCGTACCGTCGCCAACTCGTGGCACCCTGATAACTGGGGTGAGAACGGCGCTTGGATGCGTATGTTCCAGAATGCTCGTAAATATTTTGGCTAATTGATTTAAGCTTAAGCACAACAAAAAGCGCAGAGAACCTCTGCGCTTTTTTCGTTTTTTCAGCTCCGATTTGAAAGGGCGCTTTGCGATAACCGTTGATTTAGCGGAATTGGCCGACTTGCGGTAAAAACTCAAAGCCTGCGCTCGCCAGCTTAGCTTCTAACGCGCTGCGATCAATATCGAAATCGTTGACCAGTTTATCCAGATCACCACCAAAGTCGTCACGCAGTTTCATGTTAATGATGCTCATCAGTATGATCGGATCCATAGTGGCAAAATTCGCGAGATTCATGGTTATTAATCCTCAAAATCGGAAATCAGTAAATTCGCCGCCGCAAACGCCGCTTTTTCTCGTGCCGCCAGTGGCAGGGCGGTATCAGCCGCAATCTCGTTTAATGCACGTACAGCGCAGCTGATGGCTTGCGGAATATAGCCTTGATCACCACTACCAATTTGCGCGTAAAGCTCGCGTACCAGTTCGCAACAGTCATAAACTTTCATCAGGGTGTCCTCAAATGATAACTGCTCTCAATATACCTTGAGAGCAGAGAAATACCAAACCTACTACTTGCGCTGGCTCAATGAAGCCTCATGAGTGGTGAATTATTGGCCAGAGACTTGTAAGTTCAGTTGCGCGACCAATTGAGCATCTAAGCCTAGCTGTTTAGCCAGTTCATTGAGATAAGCTTTTTCCATGAAATTTTGCTCGTCGGCAATCAGCAATGACGCCAGATACAGCTCAGCGGCTTGAGCTGGATTTTGCGCAAACCGAGCGATTTCAGCAGGATCCAGTGGTTTGCGCAGCTCTTGTTCAACCAATTGTTGTACTTGGTTATCTGCGCCCAGTTCATCAATCGCTTGTTGGATTCGCGCCATCTCTTGCTCATCGACATGCCCATCCGCTTTTGCGGCGGCAATCATGGCTTTTAAAATGATCAACTCATGGCGAGGATTGCTTTCATCAAAAGGGGTTGGTGCTGTATTGCCTTTTTGATTGGCATTCCAATCGTTGTAGACTTTATAGGCAAGAGCACCGAGCGCCGCTGCCCCACCAACTTTTAAAGCGCTTTTGCCCCATTTTTTGCTCTTTTTAGAACCAAGTAACATGCCCAGCAGACCGCCACCCAAGGCTCCCGCTCCCAAAGTACCGAGTTGGCTTTTATCTTGGCTTAAGGTTTTCAACTGCTCGCTGCCTTTTTTGACAAGGTCTGAGCTCAGTGCTTGGTCGAGTAATGATTTAAGATCCATGGCTTATCTCCTCTGGTTTTGGCTCAGTGTAGATGATGAAAAATGAATCTAATATTAATATCCCCTTCCTTCTTGAAGTTGCAGCGGTGTTGGCCGCGTTCGTTCACCTCAATCACATAGCCTCTCTATGCTCATGGGATGAACTCATTTGCCGCCTACCTGCAAATCCAAGTAGTTTGGGGAAAACTGGCAATAAAAAAGGCTGCCAGAGGGCAGCCTTTGTAAGCGAATGTGACCGAAAATTAGGCCAGTTTGGCTTGGATAAAGTCGATGATCGAGTCCATTGCCACTGCTTCTTTCTCACCTTGACGGCGATTTTTGTATTCGAAGTGGCCTTCGTCCATGCTGCGATCACCAATGATAATGGTGTGTGGCACGCCGATCAGTTCCATATCAGAGAACATCACGCCCGGACGCTCTTTACGATCATCAAACAGCACTTCGATGCCTGCCGCAGTCAACTCTGCGTACAGCTTCTCTGCTGCTTCCTGAACGCGCTCAGATTTGTGCATGTTCATCGGCACAATAGCCACTTGGAAAGGCGCTAGCGCATCTGGCCAGATGATGCCGTAATCGTCATGGTTTTGTTCGATGGCAGCAGCCACTACCCGAGATACACCGATACCGTAGCAACCCATCTCAAGGATGACATTTTTACCGTTTGAATCGAGTACGCCACAGTTCATCTTTTCAGAGTAGTTGGTACCCAATTGGAAGATGTGACCGACTTCAATACCGCGTTTTAGCATCAGAGTACCTTTGCCACATGGGCTTGGATCGCCTTCTACTACGTTACGCAGATCTTCGACTTTGCCGAGTTCAACGTCACGACCCCAGTTGATACCGAAGTAGTGTTTACCGTCGATGTTCGCGCCAGCGCCGAAATCGCTCATCACTGCAACGGTACGGTCAACAATGAATGGCAGTTTCAGACCAACAGGGCCTAATGAACCCGGGCCAGCACCGATCAGCGCGCGAATCTCTTCTTCGTTTGCCATTTCCAGTGGCGATGCTACTTCTGGCAGGTTTTCTGCTTTGATTTCGTTTAGTTCGTGATCACCACGGATGATCAGCGCAACGATAGGTGCATCAATCGCATCAGAGGCTTTCACAAACAGGGTCTTTACGGTTTTTTCGATAGGCAGACCGTGTTGCTCAACCAATTCCGCGATGGTTTTCGCGTTTGGTGTATCCACCAGCGTCATTTCCTGAGTTGGCGCAGCAGCTTCAGTCGCAGGTGCCAGTGCTTCTGCTTTTTCGATGTTCGCTGCGTAGTCTGATTCGGTTGAGAATACAATCAGATCTTCGCCGCTTTCTGCCAGAACGTGGAACTCTTGTGAACCGTTACCACCAATCGCACCGCTGTCTGCCAGCACTGGACGGTAATCCAGCCCCATACGATCGAAAGCTTTGCAGTAAGCTGCGTGCATCGCATCATAAGATTTTTGCAGGCCGTCTTTATCGATGTCGAAGCTGTAAGCATCCATCATTGAGAATTCACGCGCACGCATCACCCCAAAACGTGGACGACGCTCATCGCGGAATTTGGTTTGGATTTGGTACAGGTTCAGTGGCAGTTGCTTGTAAGAGTTCACTTCGTTACGCACGAGCGCTGTGATCACTTCTTCTGCGGTTGGGCTTAATACAAACGGACGCTCATGGCGGTCAGTAAAGCGCAGTAGCTCAGGTCCCATTTTTTCAGAACGACCAGTCTCTTCCCACAATTCAAACGGCTGTACCACCGGCATCAAGGTTTCGATTGCACCAGCATTGTCGATCTCTTGGCGAACGATGGTTTCGACTTTACGCAGTACACGCAGACCAGTAGGCAGCCAAGTATAAAGACCTGAAGCCAGCTTACGGATCATACCTGCACGTAACATGAGCTTATGGCTCACGACTTCTGCGTCGTTTGGAGTCTCCTTCAAAGTAGAAAGAAGATATTTACTGGTACGCATTCTATGGTATCCGTTTTATCAAAGTTTAAGGGATCGCTTTATTTATAGGAGTAACGTTATAAAGCGAATTTGGGCGCTAATAATATCAGCCAAATGGTTTTGTCAAAAGGGTTCAATTGCGTTGACAACGATTGCATCATCGCGAACGCTAAATTTCACGTTCCAATCGTACAAATTCACCGCATACAGCTTGTCGTCAGCGCGGTTTTTTTTGTAAGCCGGGCGCGGATCTTGCGCTAACACTTCGCTGATCACCGCACTACGAATTTCACCTTCAGGATGTGTTTTGAGTATTTGCAGCGCGGCATCACTGAAGGTAACCGCCATGCGTTGTGGCTCTTGCTCGGCATAGCCACCTTGCGCGTCGGTAATGGAATCGGAGTAGGGGATATAAGGCTTGATATCAATGATCGGTGTGCCATTGACCAAGTCGACGCTACCGAGTTCGAGATAATATTGATCGCCCTCTTTGCTCACACCACGCAATTCAACCGCGGACATGCCGATGCCATTAGGCCGAAAGGTGGCACGTGAAGCGAAAACACCCACTCGTTCATTCCCACCGAGACGAGGTGGGCGCACGGTGGGTTTCCAACCTGCGGCGAGGTTTTGGTCGAACAAAAATAGCAGCCAGACATGGCTAAATTGCTCAATACCGCGAATGGCCTCTGCACAGTTACATTCCCCCAACAGTTTGATTCGAGCAGTGGCGCTCGGCACTAAACGAGGCTGTCGTGGTACCGCAAATTTCTCTTGGTACGGACTTTCAATAATGGCAACAGGTTCAATGGGATACATGTTTTCTATCTGTGAGCATGGGTATTGAGAGCGCAAAAATAGCATAGCTCGGCGTAAAAATCGCTTGCAAATCACCTTGAGAATAATTATTAATTAATATGTTATAACATAACAATTGAGGTTAAGTTTTAAGATGAAAGCAGGCATTCATCCTGACTATCGTAAAGTGGTGTTCCACGATACGAGCGTTGATCACTACTTTGTGGTTGGTTCTACTTTGCAAACCGATCGCACCATTGAGTGGGAAGGTAAAACCTATCCCTATATCACTGTTGAAGTTTCTTCAGAGTCTCATCCGTTTTATACCGGTAAACAGCGCGTGGTACAGAAAGAAGGCCGCGTTGCTAACTTTACTCGCCGTTTTGGCCAGTTTGCTAAGGAACCCAAATGAAAGTACTCAGTTCACTAAAAAGCGCAAAAAATCGTCATCCAGATTGCCAAATCGTCAAACGCCGTGGCCGTTTGTATGTGATCTGCAAATCTAACCCTCGTTTTAAAGCAGTTCAGCGTTAATTGATTGTTGGATAAACGATTCGTAGCGAGATATTTTTCTAACCAGATGCTTGTTCATTGATATGATCATCTGGTTATTTTTTAAGTTTTGGATAAATATTGTTCGATTAGACAGATTTTGTAACATCTTTGCTTTTTAATTTACCTTTCTCGTCGAGTACTCTGCGCGCGCTTTTGACATTTGTGTCACAAATGCATAGGAATCAAGACAAGGAGGGAACAGATGAGTTCATCTGCTTCAATAAATCAAAATGCACCAAAGAAACCTTTAATCACCCGTTTTCTTGATGGTGTCGAATATTTGGGGAATCTATTACCCCATCCCATCACTTTATTTGCCATTTTCTGTGTTGTACTACTGGTTGCTTCGGGTATCGCAGGATACTTCGAACTTTCGGTGGTTGACCCGCGTCCGGAAGGCGCGAAAGGCCGCTCTGCAGATGGCATGATCTACGTTGTCAGCTTACTCAATGCCGATGGATTAGAGCTGATCGTAACCAACTTAGTGAAGAACTTTGTTGGCTTTGCGCCGTTAGGCACCGTATTGGTCGCTATGCTGGGTGTGGCGATTGCTGAGCACTCTGGTTTGCTCTCCGCAGCGATGCGTGGTCTGGTGATGGGCGCTTCACAGCGCATGGTCACCTTCACGGTCGTGTTTGCCGGTATTATCTCTAACACCGCGTCTGAATTAGGCTACGTCGTACTCATTCCACTGGCTGCGATGTTGTTCCATTCGTTAGGACGTCACCCATTAGCGGGTCTGGCTGCTGCGTTTGCGGGTGTTTCCGGTGGTTACTCGGCGAACTTGCTGATTGGTACGGTGGATCCGCTACTATCGGGCATTACTGAAACTGCTGCTCGTATGATTGACCCAACCTATAGTGTTGGTCCTGAAGTCAACTGGTACTTTATGGCTGCATCTACCTTTGTGATTGCAATTTTAGGTGCTTTCGTTACTGAAAAAATCGTTGAGCCAAAACTGGGTAAATACGATGTGGCAGAAGCCAGTGACGATCTCAGCCAAGACAAAATGGGCGTTTTAACGTCACTTGAAAAAAAAGCATTAGCTTATGCCGGTATTGCGATATTGGTTGTGAGCGGTCTGCTGGCTTGGACGATTGTACCTACCGATGGCATTTTGCGTGGTGCAGATGGTCAAGTTTCCGGTTCGCCTTTCTTAAAGAGTATCGTCGCATTTATTTTCGTGTTTTTTGCTATCCCAGGTTATGTGTATGGCCGTGTGGTAGGTACGATGAAAACCGATCGTGATGTGATCAACGCTATGTCCAAATCCATGTCTTCAATGGGCGTGTACATTGTACTGGTCTTCTTTGCAGCACAGTTTGTGGCTTTCTTTAACTGGACTAAGTTTGGCCAAGTGCTGGCGGTATTAGGCGCCGATTTCCTGAAAGACATCGGACTGACTGGCCCAATGCTGTTCTTCGCCTTCATTTTGATGTGTGGTTACATCAACCTGATGATTGGCTCTGCCTCTGCGCAATGGGCAGTCACCGCGCCAATTTTCGTCCCTATGCTGATGCTGGTGGGCTATGCCCCTGAGGTGATCCAAGCGGCCTATCGTATCGGTGACTCGGTCACTAACATTATCACCCCGATGATGAGCTATTTCGGTTTAATTTTAGCGGTAGCTACCCGCTATATGAAAAACCTCGGTATCGGTACACTGATCGCAACCATGTTGCCATATTCAGTGGTGTTTATGGTGGGTTGGAGCTTACTGTTCTACGTGTGGGTATTTGTGTTAGGTCTGCCGGTTGGCCCTGGCGCAGCCACGTACTACACACCATAGAGTTTTCTCTGAATACGAAAAAGCCTGCGAATATCGCAGGCTTTTTTTATCGCGCATGGTTTCGGGCTGTGGAGGAATTAAGCGGATCGCTTAGCCAAAATCCGATCCAGATGATTGGCAAATTCTCGGCGTTCGGTCTGCGAAAGCGCGGCAGGGCCACCAGTTTGAATACCGCTGGCGCGCATGGTATCCATAAAATCGCGAATATTCAGGCGCGCTTTGATGGTCTCTTTGGTGTAGAGCTCTCCACGGGGATTCAATGCTAAACCGCCTTTGCTGATCACTTCATCGGCAAGAGGAATATCCGCGGTGATCACTAAATCACCCACTTCAGTGCGTCTTACGATTTCGTTATCGGCAATATCAAACCCAGAAGAGACTTGCAGCGCGCGAATGTTGTCGCGTTTGGGGAGTGGGATTAAGTGGTTCGCCACAAAGGTACACACCACACCAGTGCGTTCAGCGGCGCGGATCAGCGTTTCACGGATCACTTTCGGACACGCATCGGCATCGACCCAAATTTTCATCGTTGAGTTCCTTTAGTCGTGGTTTCGAGTGCTTCAATACGTGCTGTGAGCTGTAAAATTGTTTGTTCTAACATTTCAATGCGTTGCTCAAGGTGGTTGCTGGTATTGGCGGTGGCGACTTCCACCTTAGGGATACGCTGAGTGCTTTTCCAGCTTTTAATGGTGGCAATAATCGCAGGCATAGGTACAGGCGTTTTTAAGCGAGCTTTGACTAGCGCGACGCTAGGCTCTTTGCCTTGCTGGCTGAGGCTATTGAGGATCTCTTCTAGCTCTTGAGATACGTCTTTGGTCAGCATAATCGTTCCTTTTTCGGGTTTGTCGCCATCTTACTGAGAAAGTCTCACGAGCAAAAGGGGCAATGGTTTGTAAGAGATCGCTTACATCTTGTGTAAGCCAAGGCAGTGAATTGATGCGGGAATAACGATGTAATCGATTTATCATTTTGAAATTTAAAGATATTTTATATTCTTAATCTGCTCTGTTCTATCTGAATTCTCTTAGTGGCTTGTACGAAAAAGCAAAACGGGTAAATTATCTCTTGTCGAAGGAAATGACCTAGGAACTGTGATTCTCAGGATGAGAAGTGGTGAGGATGACCACAAGCAGGAAGCCGGACACGCATAAGGAATGCGTTAGCCCACAGCGACGTGAGCTGCAAGGAAGACTAGGACACTCTAAGGATGTGAGAGGGAACACCATCAGGATGATGGCAAGGACACCGCTCAAGGAACAAGTGATGATCGCTGAATAGGATAATTTAGCATCAGGAAGAATAGGACACCGCTAGGACGGCGATGCTCGGAGTTCGCTGAAAGGATCAGCGAGTTAAGGATGATGCATGGAGCACGCTTAAGTAGCTGGATGCTGCGAGTAAGATTAAGCCCCGACATACTGTGTCGGGGCTTTCCTTAATCTTATTATCTCTCGCAACTGAAATAACCATTGCCAATTTGTCACTGTGCTTGAATATTTCAGGCTATAGAGCCCGCGCGCACTAAGCTTAATAAAATGAGCGCATAACGGGTTCGGTACACCATTAAAATAACAACGTCAGCGGCTTTACCTTCCATCTCTCAATTGCTGGGATGAAAGGTACCTGATCAAGGTCAGGTGAAATAAATAGCGCCTTTCTGTTTCGGAAAGGCGCTTTTTCCGTTTGATTGATCTTCTGTACAAGGAATGTCCGTGACCATCGCGACGCGCAGAACGCTACTTATCCCTTACACCGAGGCGCTAGAGTCTGATTTTTTGGTGCTGAATTATTGTGCTAAAAACCGTGCTCAGATGAATGGGCCAACTACAGTAGCCGCGGCAAAGCAGCTGTTCCAACGGGTGTTGCACGATGCTTCTTTGTACGCCATGGCGGTGCTCGATAACTATAACCGCGAGTATATGGGGCATGTGTTTATCGAATTTGAAAGTGAAGGGCGCGCAGAACTTGGCTTCTTATTTGATAAAGCGTATTGGGGGCAGGGATTGGCTAGTGAAGCATTAAATGCTTTCTTTCCCATTATTTGCCAGCGTTTCAGCTTGCAGCTCGTGGTTGCCACAATTAAGGCTCAACATGACGCCGCGCGTACTCTTTTGCAAAAATTAGGCTTTGAACACAGCGCGGACCTCGATGAATTCTACGGCCCTTGTAGTCAGTTCGTATGGATGGCTGTGGCAGAATGCGCTACCCCATCCGATGTGGTGGCAGAGCAAAACGTACCGCTCTAAATCCCTGCATTTCTAACTTGCCTTGATAACAATCATCTCCGAGAGATGAAAACTCAAACAGATAAATCGTATGCCAGCGCCAGCTTCCCGAGGGAGTTCTCACTTTATGCTGGCCGAATGCCACGTTGAGCAGTTGCAAATCAAGCTGATCGCAGTGGCGTTGAATCGCTTGTTTAGCGATTTCGGCTTGATGGCGCTGCTGCCAAAACAGAAATCCGGCAAAACAGAGCGCCAGTATCAAGAGTAAATCGCCAATCATGGTTTATCCTCGCGTCATCTGTTGCAACTGTTCCAGTGCGTATGCCAACTCCGGTGAGGGGCTAGCATGCAGCAAAGGCAGCATCACTCCACGCAGCGCAGGTAACATAACCACATCCGCAAAGAGCTGGTTAAATAACGCTTGATTTTGAGTTTGCGCTAAACGGATCAAGAAACGTTGTGCACGTCCTGAATCCTGTAAGCTCATCCAACTGCGTCCCGCAAGTGCAATTAACACTTCTTGGTGGCAAAGTGCTGGCGAGGCGAGAATGACATCACAAGTGGCATCAAGTAACTCTGAAGGCGCACCAGCCAAGGCACGCACTAAGGCCGCGAGTAAAAACAGATCCGGATCGCTCGCTTTCACTTCAGCTTGAGCGAGTTCACTTAAGCGTTCCGCGAGTTTTTCCGGTAAGGTGACATGCTCTAATGCCCCGAGCACAGCGTAGAGTGGTTGCGCGGGTAAATGAGTCAGGGCTTTACGGAGCAATACGCCATTTTGCTCTTGCTCTAAACGGGCACAAATATCGGTAATACCTTGTAATCCTACGGTGTGCCACTTGTCCCAGCCCAAGCCTCCAGAGAAATAGTGCTGAGCATGTTCGTAATATTGGCTGCATGATAGGCCAAGCTGTGCGCGGATCTGGCTATGCAGCATCGCGAGTTTGTCTTCACTGGGTTTGAAAGTATAGGGATTGCTCGCAAGCTTCTGTTGCTGTTCTTCAGTCAACGATTGATTGAGTCGGCTGCCCATCGCTTCGAGCAGATATTGAATAAATTGCCCCACATCGGCTTGTTGCAATAGGCCACGTTCATCCAAAGCAAATTTCAGCATCCAGATCCAAGGCTGATGCTGCTCATTCCAATAAGCGATAGCGAATTGCGCATGGCGCTGTACTGGGAAAGGGTAGGCTTGCTGGCCTAATTCTACTTGAGCAAATTGGCGGCTATCCATCGGTTGCACGCGACGCCCGAGATCAAAAATTTGGTACTGGCAGCCGCTATTTTGCAGCAGAGCCGTAAGGGTATGAATGGTATCCATGCGGAAATTGATCCTAACTTTCTTTCTCCAATAAATGGTACTCTATGGCACTTTTTCAAGGTCAACGTAGAAATAAACCGGACGAATTATGCTGTTCAACTCCACATTGGTGAAGTTACTCGATGAATTAGAGTCTACATTGCGTGCTGCGCAATTGTGGCAAGCAACGCCTCCAACACCGAACGCGCTCGCGAGCCAAGAGCCGTTTGCGGTAGATACTCTTTTACCCCATGAGTGGCTGCAGTGGATTTTTCTGCCCAAGATGAAACAGGCGATCGCCCAAAATACGGTACCGCGTGGTTTTGCGTTGGAGCCTTATTTTTCTGAAGTGTGGAAAACACAACCCCATCACCAAGCAGTAATCACGGTGATCCTGCAAATCGACAAGGCGTGCCAATAGATGTTAGAGATTGTTTATCAAGATGAATATTTGGTGGCGGTCAATAAACCCGCAGGCATGTTGGTACATCGTTCATGGTTAGACAAACATGAAACCCAGTTTGTGATGCAAACCCTGCGCGATCAAATTGGTCAGCACGTTTTTCCCTTGCATCGTTTGGATCGCCCGACATCTGGCGTGTTGGTGTTTGCGCTCTCTAGCCAAATCGCTTCTGAAGTGATGCCGATGTTCGCCAATCATGAAATGGAGAAAACCTATCACGCGATTGTGCGCGGCTGGATTGAAGAAGCGGATGTGCTCGATTACCCACTCAAAGAGGAGCTGGACAAAATCGCCGATAAGTTTGCCAAGCAAGATAAAGAAGCGCAGTCGGCGATTACGGCTTATCGCCCGCTGGCCAAAGTGGAACTGCCCATTTCGACTGGAAAGTTTGCCACGACGCGTTACTGCTTGATGGAGATGCAACCTAAGACTGGGCGTAAACATCAGCTGCGTCGTCATATGGCGCATCTGCGTCACCCGATTGTGGGTGATACCACCCATGGCGATGGAGTTCATAACCGACTGTTTCGTGAACACTTTTCCGCGCAACGCTTGATGCTGCATGCCAGCGAGTTACGTTTTATTCATCCTTATACTCAGCAACCGTTAGTGATTCGCGCTGGACTAGATGAAGTGTGGCAAGGCTTGCTTAGTGAGTTTGGTTGGCAAGAGTCGCTGTTAATCAACGCTTGATGATTTTCTCAATCAGCCCAATAAAAAAGCCTTCATTACGAAGGCTTTTTCTCGTTCTGATTTCTACCTAAGCGGCTTAAAGCGGCTGATGGAAAGTGCTATTTGGCCAGATAGTTGCGGATAGCACACTCGATACCTGCCGCATCTAACCCAAGCTCTGCATGCATCTCTTCTTGAGTGCCTTGCACAATAAATTGATCAGGTAGCCCCAGATTGAGGACTGGCTTAATGAGTTTCTCTTTCATCATAAACTCAATCACACCCGCACCCGCACCACCGGCAATCGCGTTTTCTTCCAATGTCACCAGTACATCATGAGTTTGGGCGAGTTGCTTGATGAGCGTTTCATCCAGTGGTTTCACAAAGCGCATATCGGCCACGGTCGCATTGAGTTTCTCTGCCGCTTCTAAAGCGTTAGGTAGCAGAGTACCGAAACTCAAAATCGCGACTTTTTCACCAGTGTTGGCGGTGTTTTCACGCATTAAGCGGCCTTTGCCAATTTCCAAGGCTGTAAAGTCACTTTCTAAGGCAACGCCCATACCATTACCGCGAGGGTAACGTACCGCGCTCGGACCTTGATGTTGATGGCCTGTGTAAAGCATTTGGCGGCACTCATTTTCATCCGCCGGAGCCATGATCAGCATGTTGGGAATGCAGCGCATAAAGCTTAAATCAAACGCACCTTGGTGTGTTTGACCATCAGCGCCGACAATACCCGCGCGGTCGATAGCAAACATCACCGGTAGGTTCATGATGGCCACATCGTGGATCAGTTGATCGTAACCCCGTTGCAAGAAGGTGGAGTAAATCGCCACAACCGGGTGATAACCCGCAATCGCCATGCCTGTTGCCAGTGTTACTGCGTGTTGCTCGGCAATGGCCACATCAAAGTATTGGCTTGGGTACTCTTTGGAGAAGCGTACCATGCCTGAGCCTTCACGCATGGCTGGCGTAATCGCCATTAATTTCGGATCTTGCGCGGCCATATCACACAGGAAATCGCCGAAAATTTTTGAGAAAGTCGGCTGTGTGCTGGTACTTTTGGGCAAGCTGTGTTGGCTTGGGTCAAATTTAGGTACGCCATGATAACCAATCGGATCTTTCTCCGCTGGCGCATAGCCTTTACCTTTTTTGGTCATCACGTGGAGGAACTGTGGCCCTTTTAGCTCACGCATGTTTTTCAGGGTTTTGATCAGATCCAAAACGTCATGGCCATCCACTGGGCCAATGTAGTTAAAGCCGAGCTCTTCAAACAGCGTGCCGGGTACTACCATGCCTTTGAGGTGTTCTTCGGTGCGACGAACCAACTCTTTGATTGGTGGAATGCCAGAGAGCACTTTTTTGCCACCTTCACGAATCGAAGTGTACAGGCTGCCAGATAAGACTTGCGCCAAGTGATTATTGAGTGCACCCACGTTCTCAGAGATCGACATTTCATTATCGTTGAGAATCACCAACATATCCGGGTGAACATCCCCCGCGTGGTTCATGGCTTCAAACGCCATGCCAGCGGTAATCGCACCATCGCCAATCACACTCACCACTTTACGGTCTTTGCCTTCTTTGCCCGCACAGATCGCCATGCCTAGCGCGGCACTGATCGAGGTCGAAGAATGGCCGACAGAGAGTGTGTCGTATTCGCTCTCTTCACGCCAAGGGAAAGGGTGTAACCCATCTTTCTGGCGAATGGTGGGCATTTGATCACGACGACCGGTGAGAATTTTGTGTGGGTAAGCTTGATGGCCTACATCCCAAATCAGATGGTCGAAAGGAGTATGGTAGACGTAATGCAGCGCAACCGTTAGCTCAACGGTGCCTAAGCCTGAAGCGAGATGCCCACTGGATTGACTCACCGAGTTGAGCAAATAGGTTCGTAATTCGTCACACAGTGTTGGCAGCACTTCTTTTGGCAGGCTGCGCAGCTCGTCGGGGGTGTTCGCCAGAGCCAGTGTTGGGTATTTTGAAATATCAAGAGTCATAAGTATGCGCGCTTATTGTTTAGTTCTTGCGCTCGACGACATATCGGGCGAACTCTTCTAGATGCTCAGTATTGTAGGGAATTGCTTCTAAAGCCAGAAGCGCTTCTTGTAACAGAGTATGTGCTTTTTCCTGTGCTCCTTCTAAGCCTAAAAGAGCAGGGTAGGTACTTTTATTCAATTGCTGGTCAGAACCTTGCGGTTTCCCCAAGGTTTCAGTGTCACTGATGATATCCAGAATGTCATCTTGGACTTGGAATGCGAGGCCGACTGCATCCGCGTAACGATCTAAATGCGGTAACATTGCTCGGCCTTTTTCGCCCGCAGCCAATGCACCTAAACGGATTGCGCAGCGCATCAACGCGCCGGTTTTATTACGATGGATGTTTTCCAACTCTTCCAGTGAAACTAAACGGTTTTCGGCTGCCAAATCCAACGCCTGACCCAGGCACATACCTTGTGCGCCAGAGGCTTCGGCAAGGGCTTGAATCATGGCGACACGCTGCGTTTCGCCCGCAGCAGAAAGAGTGCCTTCGGCCAAAATGGTAAACGCCAGAGTTTGCAGGGCATCGCCAGTTAAAATGGCGGTGGCTTCATCAAACTCGATGTGACAAGTCGGTTTACCGCGGCGCAGTTCATCATCATCCATTGCCGGTAAATCATCATGGATCAGTGAATAAGCGTGAATACACTCCACCGCAGAGGCCGGAGTATCTAATTCATTTAGCTCACAGCCGAGCATTTGTCCGGTAATGTAGACTAAGTAAGGCCGAGCCCGTTTGCCGCCAAGAAGTAACCCGTAACGCATCGCCTCAATCAAAGGCAAGCTCTGAAAAGGAATTCGGTTCAGCCACAGATCCAGTTGCTGATTATTTCGTTGTTGGTATGAGGATAACGCCTCAATCATAGAGCACTCGTCTTTATAAGTTGTTCAGATCGTAATACCGAGCATGGCTTACTCGGATAAGTCGTTAAAATCACTGAGTGGCGCTTCGTCACTGTTACTGAGTAAGATGCGTACACGTTGCTCTGCGTCATCCAACTTCAGTTGACCAGCTCTGGCAAGCGTAATACCACGTTCAAATTTTCTCAGTGCTTCATCCAGCGCCAGATCGCCACTTTCCAGTTGTTCAACCAACTGCTCTAGTTCTTCGATAGTTGATTCGAAGGACATGTTTTCCGGTTTCTTGCTCGCCATAATCTGTATGCCTTACTTAAGATGCACGAAAGTTACCTCAGGGGGCTGAGCTGGTCAAATTTAACCAAGCGATTTTGTCAGAAATAGAACGCTTTTTTACCGTGTTAGATAACGAAATGGAAAAAAGCCCACAAAGTCACAATCCCAAGGGTAAAAACTCTGTGTACCACAGGTGCATCTTCGGCCTGTTTGCGTATACACTTGAGTAAGGTTTTTGTTCTCTATTCTGACAATTTCATTAAAGAATTTATTCTGTTGCCGATAATGAGGGTAAGCTTTTCATTATCGCGAATGTGTAGCCGGAGGAGTGCTTCGTGGATTTAGCAACACTGATTGGCCTTATTGGTGGTATGGCTTTCGTTATCATGGCGATGGTGCTGGGCGGCAGCCTAATGATGTTCGTTGATACGGTCTCTGTTCTGATCGTAGTGGGCGGCGCTGTTTTCGTTGTGATGATGAAATTTACTATGGGGCAGTTTTTTGGTGCGGGAAAAATCGCCGCTAAAGCCTTTATGTTTAAAGCGGATGAGCCAGAAGATTTGATTGCCAAGATCGTAGAAATGGCCGATGCGGCACGTAAAGGTGGTTTCTTGGCGTTAGAAGAGATGGAAATTCCGAATCCCTTTATGCAGAAGGGGATTGACCTGTTGGTAGATGGACATGATGCCGATGTGGTGCGCGCCACTTTACAAAAAGATATTGCTTTGACTGACGAACGCCATAGTAAAGGTACGCAAGTCTTCCGCGCTTTTGGTGACGTGGCACCTGCGATGGGTATGATCGGTACACTGGTGGGGCTAGTTGCCATGTTGTCCAACATGGATGACCCGAAATCGATCGGCCCTGCGATGGCGGTAGCACTGTTAACCACATTGTACGGTGCGGTACTTTCCAATATGATCTTCTTCCCGATTGCCGACAAACTGGCTTTGCGCCGTGATCAGGAAACGCTCAATCGCCGTCTGATTATGGATGGTGTATTGGCGATTCAGGATGGACAAAACCCAAGGGTTATCGATAGCTATTTGAAGAACTATCTTAACGCTGGTAAGCGTGCTCTTGATGTTGATAAAGAGTAGCGGAGCCTCCTATGGATGACGAAGAGAAGTGCACTTGCCCTCCCCCTGGGCTACCGATGTGGCTCGGGACGTTTGCGGATTTGATGTCGCTACTGATGTGTTTCTTCGTACTCTTACTCTCGTTTTCCGAGATGGATGTACTGAAGTTTAAGCAAATTGCGGGTTCGATGAAGTTTGCGTTTGGTGTACAAAACCGCTTGGAAGTCAAAGACATTCCTAAAGGCACCAGCATTATTGCCCAAGAGTTTCGTCCTGGACGTCCAGAGCCAACGCCGATTGATGTGATCATGCAACAAACCATCGATATCACCCAGCAAACGCTTGAATTCCAAGAAGGTGAGTCAGACCGTGCTGGTGGTAACCAACGCGATTCTGGTCAGCTTACTGGTGGTCAGTCGGCAGAAACTTCCGTCCAAGATAACCAAAATACCCAATCGGAAATGCAACAGCAGCAAGCGCAAGCCATGTCTGATCAGATGGAAACCGTTGCTGAGAGCATTAAAAAAGCCTTATCACGTGAGATTGAACAAGGCGCGATTGAAGTGGAAAACTTGGGACAGCAGATTGATATTCGGATCCGAGAGAAGGGCGCTTTCCCTGAAGGGTCGGCTTTCTTGCAACCAAAATTCCGTCCGCTAGTGCGTCAAATCGCAGATTTGGTGAAAGACATTCCCGGTAAAGTACGAGTGACGGGGCATACGGATAACCAAAAATTGGATTCTGAGCTCTATCGTTCAAATTGGGATCTTTCCGCGCAGCGTGCCGTTTCAGTAGCGCAGGAGATGGAGAAAGTGAAAGGCTTTGATCATCAGCGATTACAGGTTCGCGGCATGGCCGATACTCAACCGCTCGGCCCCAATGATACCGAAGCACAGCGTGCGCTGAATCGCCGTGTTGAAATCAGCATTTTGCAAGGGGATCCACTGTATAGCGATGAAGTACCTTCACTGGGTGCGCCCGCCAAACCCTAGCCTGGTTTTTTACTGAGTACTGTTTTACAAAGGCAAGTCGAATGGCTGGCCTTTTTACGGGCTTTTCTCTCTCCGATGGAATCGTGTATAATGCCGCCCCTTTAGCGTGAATGCCCCAAACGGCTTGATATTTCAGTGCTGGTTGAAGCCAAACGCCACATCGTTCATCTAGATTGCGAATAAGCTTATGAAATTTATCGTCAAACCCCATCCGGAAATTTTTGTGAAAAGTGAATCGGTACGTAAGCGTTTCACAAAGATCCTTGAAAGCAATATTCGAATTATTGTGAAAGCCCGCACACAAGGGGTGGCGGTATTCAATCGTCGCGATCATATTGAAGTGACGGCTAACTGCGATACGTATTATGCGCAAGTGTTGGAGATTCTGACTACCACACCGGGTATTCAGCAAATTCTGGAAGTGCAGCAGTCAACATTCACCGATCTGCACAACATCTATGAGCAAGTGCTGGAACTGAACCGCCCCAATATCGAAAACAAAACGTTCGTGGTGCGCGCGAAGCGTCGCGGTAAGCATGATTTTACTTCGATTGAGCTTGAGCGTTATGTCGGTGGTGGCCTTAATCAAGCGGTAGCAAGTGCTAAGGTGAAACTGACCAACCCTGATGTGACGGTGCAAGTGGAAGTTGTCGATGAACTTCTAAACCAAGTGATTGCACGCCATAAAGGTTTGGGGGGCTTCCCGCTGGGTACTCAAGAGGATGTGTTGAGCCTGATTTCTGGTGGCTTTGACTCAGGTGTGTCGAGCTATCTGCACATCAAACGTGGCTCAAAAGTGCATTACTGCTTCTTCAATCTTGGTGGCCCAGCCCACGAGATTGGCGTTAAGCAAACCGCTTACTACTTGTGGCAAAAATACGGGTCATCCGCCAAAGTCCGTTTTATCGCGATCGATTTCGAGCCTGTTGTGGCTGAGATTTTAGAGAAAATTGATGATGGCCAAATGGGCGTTGTGCTGAAGCGTATGTTTATGCGCGCAGCCGGCATGGTAGCTGAGAAGTTTGGTATTCAAGCATTAGTGACGGGTGAAGCTCTCGGTCAAGTGTCTAGCCAAACCCTGACCAACCTGCGCCATATCGACAATGTGACTGACACTTTGATTCTGCGTCCACTGATCAACTGGGATAAAGAAGACATCATTCGTCTAGCGCGTGAAATCGGCACGGAAGATTTCGCGAAAACCATGCCTGAGTTCTGTGGTGTGATTTCAAAAAGCCCAACCGTGAAAGCAATTAAAGAGAAGTTGGAAGAAGAAGAAGCCAAATTCGATTTTGCTCTGCTTGAGCAAGTGGTGTACAACGCACGTCAAATCGACATTCGTGAGATTGGTAAAGAGTCACTTGAAAAAGCACCTGAAGTGGAGTTAGTGAACTCGGCTGAAGAGAGCAACGCGGTTGTGTTAGATATTCGTAGTCCAGACGAAGAGGATGAAAGTCCACTTGAGATCGCAGGCGTTGAAGTGAAGCACCTGCCGTTCTACAAGCTCGCGACCCAGTTTGGTGATTTGGATCAGTCGAAAACTTACTTGCTGTACTGCTCACGTGGTGTGATGAGCCGCTTACAAGCGCTCTACCTGCAAGAACAAGGCTTTAGCAACGTGAAAGTCTATCGCCCATAAGCGCGATCATGAATGGAAACGCAGAGTTTGCTCAGCAGGCTCTGCGTTTTTTTTCGCTTAACATTCTCCGGTTACTTGGTCGTGACAGAAAATGCAGATAAAAAAACACCGCCAACAGGCGGTGCTAAAAATTTGACAGACAGGTCAAAAATAAATACAGGAAGTATTTGTTTTGTGGCAGGGATAACTGCACAAAACAGATGGTAGAAACTACCTAACTCGAATTTCGAGTTTGCAAACACAACATCGCAACAACTAAGCCTATTGATTTACAAGGAAATCAAGCCGTTCAGGCCGTTGCTGCGCGGTGAAATATAGATTTTCTCTGGTCGGTTAGCAACGGACAAATTATAATGTTTCAGATTAAAAAAACTAATCTTGAACCGAGTATCTCTATGTCCAGAAGATTGCCTCCCCTCAATTCGTTAAAAGTGTTTGAAGCGGCCGCTCGCCATTTAAGTTTTACCCGAGCTGCCGAAGAATTATTTGTGACACAGGCCGCAGTTAGCCACCAAATCAAAGCGTTAGAAGAGTTTTTAGGTCTGAAGCTTTTTCGCCGACGAAATCGCTCTTTGCTCCTAACGGAAGAGGGGCAAAGTTATTTCCTCGACATAAAAGATATTTTCAGCTCATTAGCTGAAGCGACCGATAAATTACTTGAGCGAAGTGAAAAAGGGGCGCTGACCATTAGTCTACCGCCGAGTTTTGCGATTCAATGGCTAGTGCCACGTTTAGCGGATTTCAACCAACAAGAACCGGATATTGATGTGCGTATCAAAGCGGTGGATATGGACGAAGGTTCGCTTACCGATGATGTAGATGTGGCGATCTATTATGGGCGAGGCAATTGGCCGGGTTTACGTGCCGATAAGTTGTATCAAGAATTTTTGATCCCTCTCTGTTCGCCAGCACTGCTACTAGGAAGTAAGCCAATGGAGACTTTAAAAGATTTATCGTTGCATACACTGTTGCACGATACGTCGCGTAAGGATTGGAAACAATTTGCCAAAGAGAACGGTCTGGATAATGTCAATGTGAATCACGGCCCCATTTTTAGCCACTCTACTATGGTGTTGCAAGCGGCCGCACATGGGCAAGGGGTAGCATTAGGCAACAACGTATTAGCGCAACCCGAAATTGATGCCGGGCGCTTAATTGCTCCGTTTGATGAAGTGCTGATGACCAATAATGCTTTCTACGTGGTGTGCCATGAAAAGCAAGCTGACATGGGGCGGATTGCCACATTTCGTGATTGGATGCTGAAAAAAGCGCGCAGTGAGCAAGTCGATATCTTGCAGCATGAACATAGCCATTAAGCTGGAGAAGATGAGGTAGAGGATGAGCAGTAAGTATTTACTCACCATCGGTGGTGTATTGTCAGGGATTGCGGTGGGGTTGGGCGCATTTGCTGCGCATGGCCTAAAAAAGATCTTAAGCCCTTATCTACTTGGTGTGTTTGAAACGGGCGTGCAGTACCAATTTATTCATGCATTGGCCTTGTTGGTTTGTGGCGTGTTATTGCTGTTACCGATTCAACCTGCTGCACAAAAAGGCTTTTATCGTGCGGGGCTGTTTTTCTTGGTCGGTATTCTTTGCTTTAGCGGTAGTTTGTACGCGTTGGCACTCACGGGCGTGAAGTGGTTTGGCCCGATTACGCCTTTTGGTGGGCTAATGTTTATACTGGGCTGGGGCTGGTTTAGTTACGCGGCGTTGAAAAGCCAGTAGCCGGTTCAGTTATGATCAACCAGGTGCTGATTTAGTCAGCCAATGGTGGATTAAAACGGATATCTTGTAAGTTAAAGCCTAGCTCGATGTCCGTTTTTAGGGCGCTGACTTGTTTGCAGATGCGCGCCATTTCAATCTGTGGATCGAGTTTTTTCCGGTATTTCTCCGGCAGCTCAGAGCTTGCGTACGCTTCTTCGATATTGGCGAATTGGTTCAAAATCTCTTTGGCGGCTTTTGGGCCAATGCCCGCAACGCCGGGAACTTGGCTTGAACTGACGCCTGTTAATCCCCAATAGTCGGTTAATTGTGCTGGCGTTACCCCAAACTCTTGCGCAATAAACGGTTCATCTAACCAGCGCTGTTGAAAGTAGTCGCGAATCTGTAAGGTTGGCGAAAGCAGTTGGCAGTAGCCTTTATCCGTCGAGATGATCGTCACTTTCTCTTGATGTGCGGCCACTTTACAAGCCAGTGTCGCCACCAGATCATCTGCTTCATCCCCTTCTGACAGCAGAGAATCAATCCCTAATTGCCACCAAGCATCTTGAATGGTTTCAAGCCCTTGCTGTAATACCTCTGGCATGGGTTTACGATTGGCTTTATAGCTGGGGAGTAATTCGGCGCGCCAACCACGATCAGAAAGATGATGGTCAAACACTGCAATCATGTGGCTAGGTTGAGCTTCATTAATGATGCGTTGCAAAGTACGAGTGGTTGTTTCGGCAGTTCTGGCTATGTCATTCGGATCGGGCTGCGCAGAGTGAACACGACGGATCAAATTAAGAGCATCAATAATGACAAGATGAAGAGACATAACCAAAAATCATCAAAAAATAAGGGCTTGTAAGGCCCTTATTGTAATCAAATTCATCAGGATTACTACCCGTCGCCCCATCCTGTCAGTAACATCAGTCATTGATAGGGGAGCTTTCTTTAGGTCACGATTCGATAACAGGGTTCGTAAACGCTGCCGCCGGGCAGTTTCATACGATTTTGTGCTACGAAATCATTGAGCAGCTGATCCATTTTTTTCATCAGAATCGGATCTCCGTGCATTTCAAAAGGTCCGTGGCGTTCAATCTCTCGAATTCCTTCCGCTTTCACGTTACCCGCTACTATACCAGAGAAAGCTCGGCGCAGATTGGCGGCCAACACTTCTGGTCGTTGGTTCAAGTGTAAATCTAAGTTCGCCATGCTTTCATGGTTTGGTTCAAAAGGCAGTTGAAATTCAGGCTCAATTTTCAGTGACCAGTTAAAGCTGTAAGCATCTTCCTTATCTTTCCGATGCTGGCGAACCAGTGGCATCGCATTATTCATGATGCGTGCCGCCTCAGCTGGATTATCAATCACAATACTGTAATGCTTACGTGCCGTTTCTCCCAAGGTATCGGCGATGAATTTATCCAAAGACCGAAAATATGCTTCACTTTGTTTGGGACCGGTCAGAACGATTGGCATTGGTTGATCGGCGTTTTCTGGGTGCATCATGATGCCCAGAATATAGAGCAGCTCTTCTGCCGTGCCTGGGCCTCCTGGAAAAATGATGATGCCATGCGCCATACGTACGAATGCTTCCAAGCGTTTTTCAATATCCGGCATGATCACCAGTTCATTCACTATCGGGTTTGGTGGCTCAGCGGCAATGATGGAAGGCTCGGTAAGACCTAAATAGCGGTATTCACTGTAGCGCTGTTTGGCGTGACCTACGGCTGCACCTTTCATTGGTCCTTCCATCGCACCGGGACCACAACCAGTACAGATGTTTAGTTCGCGCAATCCCAGTTCATGGCCGACTTCACGAGTGTACTGGTATTCGACTTCATTGATCGAATGCCCGCCCCAACAAACGACCAAATTCGGCGTTGTTCCCGGGATCAGTGCGCCCGCATTGCGCAAAATACCAAAGACAAGATTGGTAATATGAGTGGCATTGGTCAGGTTTAGGCGCTGGCTATCGGCCAAATGCATGTTGACGTAAACAATGTCGCGCAGCACAGAAAAAAGGTGTTCTTGGATCCCTTTAATGATCTGCCCATCGACAAACGCATGTTCTGGGGGATTCGCCAGTTCAAGCTTAATACCCCGTTCACGGCGCATGACCGTGATATCAAAATTTCTATACTTATCGAGCAGCTCTTTCGAGTTATCGGTATGGCTGCCAGAGTTCAAAACCGCAAGGCTGCAGTTCCGGTAGAGCTGGTAAAGATCGCTTGATGCGGTTTTTTTCAGGCGTTCGACTTCCAGCTGTGAAAGCAGATCCATGCTGCCTGCGGGGCTGACTTGAATAATCATAGTGTCCTCCTTCAACCTGAGGTTGAGGTCATGCCTGTGCATGATATTGAGCATTTGTTATAAAACAAGAGTAGCAGAGATACCCAGAGAAGGGAGATAACCTCTTGATATATCTGATTTCAATCTAGAGGTATCACTTAAGGTAAGAAAATAGCACAAAGGGGTAATTGTGAAGCTGAGCACAATTTATCCATCATTGTGCTCAAATAGTATGCTGATTACTTCCAGACCAACTGACTAGGGCCGATGCTTTTCGCTTCATTTAAGGTGAGATTTAGGCGATCCAGCACGGTTTCAGGAGTATCTGAATCGACAAAACGAATACTTGCCGCGGAGAGCGTGATGGTTAGATTTTTATCACGGAATTTAAACGGCAGTTTTGACACATTGAGCTGAATTTGATGAATGATTTGATAAGTTTCATTCTCTGATCGCTCAGGCAGCAGGAGAATAAATTCTTCTCCAGAAAAACGCGCTACCGTGTCGTTATCACATAACTCTTTTTTAATTGTACGGGCAATAATGCTCAGTGCTTTATCCCCAGCCGCATAACCAAAGCTGTCGTTGATCGATTTGAATTTATCAATATCAAACAGCACCACGCGTAGATTGTGCTGAGTGCGGATCCAGCGTCGATACTCGTGTTCGAGCCGCTCAGTAAAGCTGCTGCGGTTGTACACTTTGGTGAGTGGATCGAGTTGCGCTCGTAAAGCTTGGTCTTCAAGTCGACGGTGGTAGTCTTGCGCTAAGTCAGAGAGCGCTTCCATCTGATCTTTGCTGTAGCGGATACGTTCAAGCAGGGCTTGTTCACGCTGTTCTGCTAAGGTTAATCGTTCAGAAAGTGATGACATCTCACGCAGTAAAGGCGTCATTTTCTGCTTAAGTGCTTCTAACTCTGTTTGCTCTTTTAATGCGGTTTGACTGCGAGCGACTAGGCTGCTCAGTTCGCTGTTCATCTCTTGACGATGAGCCATATAGCTTTGAGTTTGCTCAAGATTTTGCGCCGAACTCTTTAAGTTATTCCCAATTGAGAGATTGACTTGCTCTAAAAAGGCTTCAGCCGCTTTGCGTTCTGCATGGCTGCCATCAATGACTAAACGAAGCACTTCGAGAGTCAATTCAAGTAGGGTATGCGTGTTCACCCCAAGCAGAAGTTTGGTGCGGATATCACTCAGTTGATCGCCTGACTCACCATTAAAATCGAGTTCAGTGATCAAATGCTGGAGATCGATAGACAGACGATGGAGGAGCTCGCGGTCCGCTTGCTGAGAAATTTCATTGAGTGCCAAATTTGGATTGGCGCACTGAATTTTGACCGCACGCTCATAAATCTCCAACAAACGTAGTGCTTGCTGGGTTTTCTCTAATGGCTGAGCAGCGGTAAAACTCAGCAGATCACGGAGATCGCGTTTGATCTTGGCTGGTAAACCTGGCACACGCAGTAACGTTTCACCACTGTGCTGCAACTGGCTATCTAGATGACTGTTTTGTTTGTCCATGGCCAATGACTGTTGTTTCAACATGCGTTCCAGCACAGCCAGTTGAGGGATCAGCGTGCTGATGTCTTTTTGTTGTTCTAATGCAAAACAGAGCTCTTCTAAACTTTGGTTTAGTCGCTGACTACTGCCGTGACAGGTCGTAGCCAATGAAGTGACCATTCGTTTAAGAACTTGCTGCTCTCGGTTAAATTTGAACGAAGTATCCCTTTGTGTCAAACGTACTTGTTCTAACTGAGATTTCAGTTTTTGAAGCTCTGCTTGGATATCTTGTTCTAGAACGCCCATGTACAACAAACTAGATAGTAGAGGATCAATCCTGATCCTATTTATTGATTTGTCGATAATAGCAAATATTTTACGAACGTCACTCGGTGTTTATGTCGACTGGGCAGCATTTATCCATCTTTTAATAGTTTTTTGATGTTCTCCTCATTCTTATAAGAAGAATGGACTTTGATCAGCCCCTGATTTATCGCTTGCTTGCAAGAGAGGCGAATATTCTCAGAAGCGAAACTGGCGGCTGGCGCATTCTCAATCGCTTTTAAATACACCCATTGGCTTTGACTTTCACTCAGGCTTAATTCCCGAGCAATATGTGTCGCCATTAACAAAATATCGAGTAGCTCCTTATCATTGATGGCGGTATAAGCTCGGGGTAAAAATGGATAATCGGTGATGCCAATACGAACTATCCGATTTATTTTTCGATCTGTCGCAAATTCATTCAACCAAGATTGAATCTGGTTGAATAATGTTTCTGGGTCGCTACGTTGTTCGCCATGTTTTTCAATATAAAGCAAGCTAGCGTCAGAAAAATGATACAGTCGATTTGGATCTTTTATTTTCTCTTTTAGAAAATCACCAAAAGCGCGTTCTAATTCCAAACCCGCAGTGTATCCATTTTGCAGATACATGTTGCGCATGAAAGGAATATCAATTAAAGCAAAACGTAAGCGATCGTTGAGGGGCTGTTGGATTAACTCTCCGAGCTGCCATTGCTCGTAGTTTCGATGACTGTTCTCTAATGAGCTAGGAAGCTTAGCGTTCAGCATCCTTAGGTTATTGAGTCGTGAACGTGAGTGCGTAAATAAAGTGTCATGCAGTTCGGAGATTTCATCTTGTTGACGTTGTACAATATAACCACGTCGCAAGTTGATCATAAAAAGAACTACACAGATAACCAGTAAGAAAAAGGCAATTTTACGTAATTGAGAAAATTGGTTCTCCGTTTCTTGTAGGCGTTTTTCTTGTCCAACCAAATGCAAGGTTTGTTCAATAAATTCGCGTTGTTGTCGGAAAGCATCCTCACTGATTTGATTGAGTTTATTTTGTCTTTTTTGGGCGAGTTGTTGACTCTTTTTAAAACTCTCTAACGCTTTTGTTAGTGAGCCCGTTTTCTCATATCCCAGAGAGAGTAATCGATAAGCGTGCTCTTGCAGATAATCATCTTGAATTGAATCACCAATCTGTAGCGCCATTTCTGCATAACGTACAGTTTCTTGATTGATATTTTGGTAATACGCTAATCCTGAATGCAGTAGCGCTGCATGTCCATTTAAGCGTGGAATATCTGTCACACTGAGTAATTCTTCTGCACTGGTTAAATATTGCTCAGCAATTGGGTAGTTGTAGAGTTGTAAATAAGTTGCTGCGAGGTTAATCCGAATTTCAATTTCATCACTGAGTGGTGCATTATTATTGTGGTGATCGATGACATTGAAATAATGCACTAAAGCAAGATTGTACTTTCCTTGTTGGTAGTAGATATCACCCATTTGTTTGAGAACAGTAGGCAGAAAAGGGGATTGTTCATAGCGGCCATAGAAGTCGGCAGCCTGTGAAAAGTGATCCAATGCCTTATCCAATACCTGTCGATTGAAAAAAAGCTTACCTAACAAGGTATTGGCTTTGGCTAACAATACGCCGGAGTTACTTTCAATCGCACTCCAATAAGCAATCAACAATTCTGAAAGCGCTAGGTTATAACGCTCATGGCTGAGATGGTGCTGACCCAAGGTCAGGTGATATTCGATAGCCGGTTTTTCGTCTTGTAATGTCTCCAAATAAGGCTTGGCTTGGGTGAACAGGGTATCGGCTAATTCGAGATCATTGGCTTGCGAGGCAATTTCTGCCCGCAGTAAGGTGATTTTGTAATCAATGCCTTTGGCAATTTGATCCGCATTTTCAATGCGTTGATATTGCTTAGTTATCTCATTTAACGCTTGATTAGCAGCGGTGGTATCGCCGCCAGTTTGCCAAGTTAGTCGAGTGCTCAGGATCTGTACATCCAGTAGCAAGTACGGGAGTTGATATTGTTGGGTGAGCATTTTGGCATCATGTAGTACCAATTGTGCTTGCTCATTCTCACCGAGGTTATCCAGCGCTTGCGCCAAAATCATCATGGCATCAACGGTACTGCCGGGAGTTCGCGTTCGACTGTCGGCTTCGTCGCGGGCGATGGTGGCGGGGTGCTTTTCCAACTTATCGGCTAAATGGCGATCATCAAGGTATTGCTGCGCCATTTTTTTTGCTTGTAAAGGGGAGATCTCTACCAAACTATTGGCTTCATTGAGCATGGGGGAAGAATAAATGGTGGCCTGTGCCCAACTTGAAATCAGCAGTAAGCTCGCTATGGTTATCCAGCGTAGAAATCTCATCCTAAGTCGTATCCTTTATTGTCGCGCCATACGTTGATTATGCTCTGGTGCTGAATGGCAGTTGGAGCGGAATGGGTTAATGTCTAAGCCTCCGCGTCGAGTATAACGTGCATATACAGTTAAGGTTTTTGGCTGACAGTAACGCATAATGTCGGTGAAAATACGCTCAACACACTGTTCATGAAATTCATTGTGCTCACGGAAAGAAACAATATAACGCAGTAACGCTTCACGGTTAATTTTGGCACCGTGGTAAGCAATTTCGACGCTCCCCCAATCTGGCTGATTGGTGATTAGGCAGTTGGATTTAAGCAAATGGCTGTGCAGCACTTCGCTGACCTCTTCACCCTGTGCAGCCCCTTGCAGCAAGGCATCATCAAACTCGTAGCCCTTAATATCAATATCTTGATCATCAATACACTCACCTTGCATAGTCACAATCGGCTCTGCGGTGTATTCGTTCAGAGACTTTACGTTAACGGTGACGGTTTCTCCCGCGCAAGCAGAAAGATCTTGCATTAAGCGCGTTTGCACTTCATTCCAAGACGCAAAACGAGTCTGGTTGTAGCTGTTGAGGTAAAGCTTAAAGGATTTGGATTCGATCAAATTCGCGCTGGTCGCCGGAATCGACACTTCACCGATCGCCACTTGTGGCAACCCTTTTTGATTAAGCCACGACAGCTCATACAGCGTCCAAATATCGCAGCCTTGAAAAGGCAGAGTGTCGCTAAGATGCAGATCATCACGGTTCAAGCTGCGAGGTACGGGTTGCAGCAAGGTGGGGTCATAGTGATTGGCATACTCGGTTTTTTTACCCAGTGTTAGGCCAGCAAGCTCTTTGGCGTCGGAATATTTGCTCATGTTTTTCAGTCGATTCAATTAGAATGTGCAGAATTTTACGCAATCCCAGTGCCAGTGTCATTAACGAGGCGGCGCAAACTCAACATGGAGATGATTATGACGCAAAGCGTAGTGCAAGCCTTGAGTGCATTCAGTCAGCGTTTTCTACAACATTGTGCACAGCAAACCGGTCAATTACCGGAAAATGACGAATTGTTGGGACTGGCTTCGCCTTGTGTGGTGGAAGAAATAGCCGATGCGGTGCGCTGGCGCCCTGTTCATCGTGACGTGTGGGCGGATTTCAGTAATGTCGAACGGGCGATTGAACTCACGCTGCACGAGGATATCAAAGCGTTTTACGCTAGTCAGTATAGTGCGGACATGCCCGCGCAGTGGCGAGGTCGTGAATTGACGCTGCTGCAAGTATGGAGTGAAGAAGATTTTACGCGCTTGCAGGAGAACATTCTGGGTCATTTAGTGATGCAGCGCCGCTTAAAGCAAAAACCTACCGTGTTTATCGCCACTACCGAGGATGAAATGGCAGTGATTTCAGTGTGTAACTTGAGCGGTAATGTGATCCTTGAGAAATTGGGGACAGCGCAGCGTGAAGTATTGACTGCCGATCTTGAGACGTTTTTAGAACAGCTTGAACCAAAGGTGAATTGAGATGTACGTGGTTGAGTTAGAGTTTGAGTGCTTTGATAACACTACCATTAGTGCGGTGGATAAAGCGATCAATGGCTTGATGGATGCGTTGCGTTATAACGGGCAAGTGTTGGGGCGTGAGTTTCCGATTGTGCTCGGTGACGGAGTGTTTTACGTGCGCGCCGTCTGCCCTGAAAAAGAAAGTTTGCACCCTAAATTCCATTCGCAATATGTTGAAGCTTGTGTGAGCCGTTTAAGTGAGGCCAGTTTACTCGCGCCGAAAGTTCGCGTGCTGGGGTTAGACATCAACTCAGAACAAGCCGCGGAAGAGGAAATGCCGAGTTGGCAGGTGCTTTACACCACCTATGTGCATACGTGTTCACCACTGCGCAGCGGTGAAAGTCTGTTGCCTATTCCTTTGTACCGTAATCCGCCGACCTTTAATGGTGATCACAAAGCGGTGATCAAATGGCAAACCGAATGGCAAGCATGTGATGAGTTGCAAATGGCAGGAGCGTGCAAAGCTGAACATGCTGCGCTACATGAGATTTGCGATGTGGATAGTGATTTATTCCGTCGTGGTTGGGATCTGCGTGGTCGTATTGAATTTCTGACTAAAGTGCCAACCTATTACTATCAGTATCGGGTGGGAGGCAGTAGCCTTGCGCAAGAAAAAGCGCGCCCTTGCCCTAAGTGCGGCGGAGAGTGGTTGCTGGAAGAGCCATTGCACGACATCTTCCATTTTTGTTGTGAGCCGTGCCGGATTGTCTCCAATATTTCTTGGGATCACTTGAAATAGAGTGCTGGATGCACCTTGGATGCATCCGCATTCATCTTTTCTCTATTGGTATTCAAAGCACTCAGCAATAAAAAAGGTTGGCGTAGTGCCAACCTTTTCTGTTTTTGAGCGGAAAGACCATTAGAAATTGCGATTACCAGCCTTTTACGGCACCACCTTGGAAGATTTCTGAAGCAGCTTTAGCCACTTCATCGGTTTGGTAGGCTTTCTTGAAGTTTTGTACGTTTTCGGCATTCACGTTTGCTTCACGGGCAACCAAAATATTGACGTAAGGTGACTCTTTGTTTTCAACGAAGATGCCATCTTTTTCTGGGGTCAGATTGATTGAGCTCGCGTAAGTGGTGTTGATGATAGACAGAGCCACATCATCCAGTGAGCGTGGTAGCTGGGCTGCATCCAATTCGAGGATCTCAAGTTTCTTTGGATTTTCAACGATGTCACGTACGGTTGCCAGTAGACCGACATCTTCACGCAGTTTGAGCAGGCCTTGTTGTTGCAGCAGCAGCAGTGAGCGACCTAGGTTGGTTGGATCGTTTGGAACTGCAATGCGTGCGCCATCTTGTAGTTCATCAACTGATTTGATCTGTTTTGAGTAACCTGCGATCGGGTAAACAAAGGTGTTACCGACGATCGCTAGCTTGTAACCACGATCGGCAATTTGCTTATCGAGATAAGGTTTGTGTTGGAATGCGTTCGCATCGATAGAACCATCATCTAATGCCGCGTTTGGCGTTACGTAGTCGGTGAAAGTCACCAATTCGACATCCAGATTGTATTTTTCTTTAGCAACTTTGGCTGCCACTTCCGCAACTTGTGCTTCCGCACCCGCCATAACACCAATTTTCACTTTGTTGTTATCCACGGCTTTTTCACCACAGCCGGCCAAAATCAGGGTTGAGGCTGCAGCAGCGATAGTCAGTAAACTTTTCAGGCTAAACTTCATGATGAACTCCTTGTTCAAAAAAGGCTTTTGTTTTACTTATCGATGATCGACGCGGCGTACCAACGCATCACCGATGGATTGAATAATTTGTACCAGTACAATCAGCATGACCACAGTGACCGCCATGATGGTGATGTCGTAACGGTGGAATCCATAGCGGATCGCCACATCGCCCAGACCACCACCGCCAACGGTACCCGCCATGGCTGAGTAGCTGACCAGTGTCACGAGAGTAATCGTGACTGAGTTTAAAATCGTCGGCAGCGCTTCAGGCAGCAGTACCTTACGAATGATTTGCAGTGGCGTCGCACCCATAGATTGCGCCGCTTCCACTAAGCCGGTTGGCACTTCAAGCAGCGCACTCTCAATTAGGCGCGCTACAAACGGAATCGCCCCAATCGTGAGTGGCACAATGGCC
Organism: Vibrio metoecus; assembly: GCF_009665255.1. Lineage (NCBI taxonomy): Bacteria > Pseudomonadati > Pseudomonadota > Gammaproteobacteria > Vibrionales > Vibrionaceae > Vibrio > Vibrio metoecus. The sequence continues at coordinate 1,903,850 of NZ_CP035686.1, read as the reverse complement.
GCAGTGGTACCGATAAAAGTGCCGACAATCAGTTTGGTGACAGGGATGATGGCGACCATCAACACCAAAAAGGGCACCGAGCGACCGATGTTAACCACGGCGCCGAGTACACGGTTCAGCGGTAGGTTTTCCAGTAAGCCCTCTTTTTTGGTGGTATGGAGAATCACTCCTAGCGGAATCCCGAGCGCAAAACCCACCGCACCGGCAATCGCGACCATATACAGTGTTTGCCATGTGGCGGTTAACAGTAGGTCGCTATTGAGTGCAAACCATTGTGCAATCGTATTAAAGGACATAACCTAGCACCTCTACTTTAACGTTGTTTTCGCGCAGATAACGAATCGCGGCTTCATCATCGTCGGCATTACCAAAAATTTCAGCGACCATCATGCCAAACTTCACGCCGCCGGCGTAATCCAGATCTGAGCTAAGAATGCTGACATCAATATTGTATTTGCGAGCAATTTGCGTCATCAGCGGTGCATCCACGGTAGCGCCGGTAAATTCCAAACGCACCAGTGGGTAGCTGCCTGCCACGCGAGTTGGCTGTAAGCGCACTTGGTAATCTTCAGGAATCGATAAATCCAACGTTGAGCGGATGAATTGATGCGCCAACTCGGTTTTCGGGTGGGCAAAAATATCGCCGACCGTGCCTTTCTCAACCAGCTCACCGCCACCAATGATCGCCACTTCGTGACAGATGCTTTTCACCACATCCATTTCGTGAGTGATCAGCAAAATAGTTAAGTTGAGCTTACGGTTAATTTCTTTAAGCAGCTCTAGAATCGACTGCGTTGTCGCTGGATCCAGCGCGCTGGTGGCTTCATCACACAGCAATACTTTGGGATCGCTTGCCAAAGCGCGAGCAATCGCGACACGTTGCTTCTGGCCGCCAGAAAGATTCGCTGGGTAGCTTTCTCTTTTATCTGAGAGGCCAACCAGTGCCAGCAATTCCGTGACTTTAGTTTCTATCTGTTGTTGTGATTGACTCGCTAACTCCAGCGGCAGAGCCACATTTTCAAACACAGTGCGTGATGAAAGCAGATTAAAATGTTGAAAAATCATGCCGATGTTACGGCGGGCTGCGCACAGTTGTGGATTATTGAGCGTGGTTAAATCTACGCCATCGACAATCACTTGGCCGCTAGTCGGTTTTTCTAGCATGTTGACACAACGGATCAGCGTACTTTTCCCGGCACCGGATGAGCCAATCACCCCAAAAATTGTACCTTGTGGAATCAATAAATTGATATCTTTCAGGGCGTGGATTTGCTTATCCCCCTGATAGAAAACCTTATTTACGCTTTTAATCTCAATCATGTGCAACCCTGTACTGCTCAAGGCAGAATAATCTATCGGCCTCTTCCTCAATTGGTAGTCGATGCTATGGGCTGACCGAGTTTAAGTCAATAGATATTTTTACGTCTAGACGTCTAAATGGTCGTGACTGATTAGACGAGAACGTTATTAGATAGTGACGAAAAAAATATAGATAGTGATGAAAAAAATAAAGCGTGCAATAATTCGCGTAAAGTGACTTGAAAGAGATAGCATTTTGGCCAAACCCGCCGTATTTCTGGATCGTGATGGCGTGATCAACGTCGATCATGGTTACGTGCATGATGAGCACGATTTCCAATTTATTGAAGGTGTATTTGAAGCGACTGCGGCTTTGCAGCGTATGGGGTATTTGTTGGTGCTAGTCACCAATCAATCCGGTATTGCGCGCGGCAAATTCAGCGAAGAACGTTTCATTTCTCTCACCCAATGGATGGACTGGAACTTTGCCGATAATGGTGTTGAGTTTGATGGTATCTATTACTGTCCGCACCATGCTGAACATGGTATTGGGCAATACAAAGAAGAGTGTGATTGCCGTAAACCTAAGCCGGGCATGTTTCTTTCGGCGCGTGATTTCCTGAAAATCGACATGGCCAATTCGGTGATGGTCGGTGACAAAGCCGAAGATATGATGGCAGCTGAAGCGGCGGGTGTAGGCACTAAGATTTTGGTGCGCACCGGTAAGCCAGTCACAGAGCAAGGTGAAGCCTTAGCGACCGTGGTGCTCGATAGCATTCGCGATGTGCCTCATTATCTACTGCGAGTGAAAAAATAAGGTCGCTAGAGCGATCTTATTCCTCTACTTTTTGATGAATATCCCACTGCTCATGAATCGAAAACTGACCATTTTAGACATTGCGAGACTTTCTGGTGTCGGTAAATCAACCGTGTCCCGAGTATTGACCAATGATCCCAAAGTGAAACCTGAAACGCGTGCACGCGTAGAGCAGGTGATCGCAGAATCGGGTTATGTGCCGTCCAAATCGGCACAAACCATGCGTGGTGGCAGCCAAAAAGTGGTGGGAATTATCATCTCGCGTCTGGATTCGCCTTCCGAAAACAAAGCGGTCAGCACTATGCTGCAAGCGTTGTATGCTCACGGCTACGATGTGGTGATCATGGAAAGCCAGTTTAGCCGCGAAAAAACCAATGCTCACTTAAAAGTGCTCGCCAAGCGGCAAGTGGATGGTGTGGTCGTGTTTGGTTTTACGGATATTGACCATGACGCACTGCTTCATTGGCAACATCGCTGTGTGCTCTTGGCGATGCACAGCGACGAGATATCCTCCATCAACTATGACAATGCTGGAGTGATTGAGCGCGCTTTGCAGCATTTGGCGCAAAAACAGTTACGCGATATTGCCTTTATTGGGGTCGACCCACGTGACAAAACCACGGGTGAGCAACGGCTTAACGCTTATCTTAACTGGTGTGTGCAGCATGAGATTGTGGCGAATTACCAAACCGGACAACTGCATCATGAAAGTGCTTATCTGCTGGTAGATAAAGTGCTGACTGAGCAAACTCAAGCGATTGTGTGTGCGAGTGATACTTTGGCGCTCGGCGTGATTAAGCGTTTGCAAGAGTTGCAACGTGATGATGTCGTTGTGACTGGGGTTGGTGGCAATGAACTGCTCTCTTTTTTATTTCCGAACATTTTTAGCGTTGACCCCGGCTATCGTGAAGCGGGCAAATTAGCTGCCGATCTACTGATCGAGCAACTGTGTGGCCCTGAAAACGGTTGTGTGCATTTAACACAGATTCCTGTATCGCGGTAATTTTCCGCCTTCTTTTATTGATGATACCTTTGATAACTCGTGAACCGCCTTCTCTCGCGAGTTTAACTCTCTTTTTACTACACTAAAATCATGCGCAAATAACGCACAATGTGATCGCATTCAATTTATGGGATTGTTCCCATTTTTATCTGTTATGCATTGTGTCAATATCGCACCAATTGATTTGGGACTGTTCCCAATTGCTGCAATGATAATAATTCAATAGGGTGGACGAGGATATGAGCAAGATAGCGAAACAAGACGTTACGCGTCTTATCGAACTGGTGGGAGGCGAAAGCAATATTGCGAGCGTTACTCACTGTTTGACACGCTTACGCTTTGTGTTAAATCAGCCAGAGCAGGCTGACAAGGCGGGTTTGGAAGCGTTGAGCATGGTGAAGGGCTGCTTTACCAATGCTGGACAATTTCAGGTAGTCATTGGTACCGAAGTTGATCAGGTCTACAAAATGCTGCTGGAACAAACCGGTAAACAAGCGGTTTCCAAAGACGATGCTAAAGTCGCAGCGCGTCAAAATATGAATGTGCTAGAGCGTGGCATCTCCCATTTGGCTGAAATTTTCGTGCCTCTGCTTCCTGCGATCATCACCGGCGGTTTGATCCTCGGTTTTCGAAATGTGATTGGCGACATTCGCATGTTTGATGGCAAAACGCTGACCGAAATCAGTCAGTTTTGGGCATCGGTACATGCGTTTTTGTGGCTGATTGGTGAAGCGATTTTCTTCTTCCTACCGGTGGGTGTGTGTTGGTCAACTGTGAAAAAACTTGGCGGTACGCCGATTCTCGGTATTACCCTTGGGGTAACGTTGGTTTCTCCACAATTGATGAATGCTTACTTGATCGGTAAGCAAGTGCCGGAAGTGTGGGACTTTGGGTTATTTGCGATTGAAAAAGTGGGTTATCAAGCCCAAGTGATCCCCGCCATTTTGGCTGGTGTGGTGCTGGCCTTTATTGAAAACAACTTAAGACGTATCGTCCCTTCTTACCTTTATTTGGTAGTCGTGCCGTTTGTTTCAATTATTCTTTCTGTGGTACTTGCCCACGCCTTTATCGGGCCATTTGGCCGTGTGATTGGTGATGGCGTAGCATTTGCAGCGAAAGCGGCGATGACCGGTGATTTTGCGGTGATTGGTTCGACGCTGTTTGGCTTCTTGTATGCTCCTCTCGTGATTACCGGCATTCACCACACCACTAACGCGGTAGATCTGCAACTGATGCAAGAGCTAGGTGGTACGCCGATTTGGCCGTTGATCGCGCTATCCAACATTGCGCAAGCTTCGGCGGTAGTGGGCATCATTATCATCAGTAAAAAGCACGGCGAGCGAGATATCTCAATTCCTGCGGCGATTTCAGCCTACCTTGGTGTGACGGAGCCTGCGATGTACGGTATCAACCTTAAATACAAATTCCCTATGCTGAGCGCAATGATCGGCAGTGCTTTGGCTGCCGCAGTGTGTGGTAGCGCAGGCGTAATGGCTAACGGCATTGGTGTGGGTGGTTTGCCGGGCATTCTTTCCATTCAACCACAATATTGGAGCATTTATCTGGTCGCGATGCTGATTGCGATTGCTGTACCGATAACGCTGACATTATTGATGTACAAGCGTGCCCAGCGTTCTGGCAAGTTGGCTGTATCAGCCGCCTAATTTCTTCCTGAGTTAGGAGTGGCTTGTGCCACTCCTTTTTCTGTTATTGAGTCAGTTTTTGAGTAAGTGAGAGTAGTATGAATAGCTCAACCCAGTCCATGCCTTGGTGGAAAACCGCTGCGATTTATCAAATTTATCCGAAAAGTTTTTGTGATAGTGGCGCAAAGGGCGTGGGCGATCTGCAAGGCATCATCGGCAAGTTGGACTATCTACAAAAGCTTGGGATTGATGCGATTTGGTTGACCCCGGTTTATCAGTCGCCAATGGTGGATAATGGGTATGACATTGCCGATTACTACGCGATCAATCCTGATTTTGGCACGATGCAAGATTTTGAACAGTTATTGAAAGAAGCGCATCGGCGCGGTATTCGCATCATCATGGATATTGTGGTTAACCACACCTCCACCGAACACGCTTGGTTTCAATCCGCATTGAGCGATCGCAATAGCCCTTACCGCGACTACTATATTTGGCGCAAACCGGTTAACGGTGGTGTGCCAAACAACTGGCAATCCAAATTTGGCGGGAGTGCATGGGCGCTGGATGAAGTGACCGGTGAGTATTATTTGCATCTGTTTGCCAAAGAGCAGGCCGATCTGAACTGGGAAAACCCGCAAGTTCGAGAAGAAGTAAAAAACATCATCGGATTCTGGGCTGAAAAAGGTGTCGATGGCTTCCGACTTGACGTGATTAACCTCATTTCCAAGCAACAAGATTTTGCCAATGATGAAATCGGTGATGGTCGCCGTTTTTACACCGATGGTCCAAGAGTGCATGAGTATCTGCAAGAGATCAGCAGTGATGTCTTTCAGCGTTATGGCAGCGTAACCGTGGGTGAAATGTCTTCAACCACTTTAGAACATTGCCAACAATATTCTGCGCTCGATGGGCGAGAGCTTTCTATGGTGTTTAATTTCCATCATTTGAAAGTCGATTATCCGAATGGCGAAAAGTGGACGAAAGCGCCGTTTGATTTTCTGCAACTCAAGCAGATTTTCAATCATTGGCAAACAGGGTTGAATGGCAAAGGATGGGGCGCGCTGTTTTGGTGTAACCACGATCAGCCGCGGATTGTGAGCCGTTTAGGTGATGATCAGCAGTACCGAGTTGAGTCAGCAAAAATGCTGGCGGCCACCATTCACCTGATGCAAGGCACACCTTACATCTACCAAGGTGAAGAGATTGGAATGACCAATCCGAGGTTTACCTCGATTAAGCAGTATCGCGATGTGGAAAGCATTAACATCCACCAGATGATGGTGCAGCAACAAGGGATGCCAGAAAGTGACATGCTGGCGATTTTGGCGCAAAAGTCGCGTGATAATTCGCGCACGCCAATGCAATGGGATACGAGCCTCCACGCTGGATTTACTCGTGGCGAGCCGTGGATTGAAGTTGCGAGTAACTATCCAGAGATTAATGCACAATCTGCATTGGAAGACCAGAATTCGGTGTTTTACTTTTATCGCCGATTATTGTCGCTGCGCAAAAAGGTCAAGGTGATAACCGATGGTGACTACACCGATTTACTGCCTGAGCATAAAGAGATTTTTGCTTATCAGCGCCGTAATCAGAAACAGGTACTGATCTGTTTGAATAACTATTACGGTCACGAAGCCGAATGTGTTCTGCCAGAATTACCGCTCGATGATGCGCTTTACTTGCTAGGCAACTATCCTGGTATTGAATTACAGCGCGTGTTGGCGCACCAAGTGTTACGTCCATACGAAACACGCATCATCCTGATTGAGTCACCCCTATAGGATTCAATCACTTTTCAGCCCCGCGTGTCGGGGCTTTTTTGTTCTTGGTTGGTCACAAATCGTCACATAACGGTTAAGCTCAATCCGCTATAGTTTGGATTCTTGCCCAATGGATGTGGACATAATGAACGGGACTTTACCTCAATCTTACCGAGTGATTCTGGTTGAAGATGACTTAGAGCTTGCGGAGCTGATTAAAGATTTTCTGAACCACTATGAATTTGATGTCACTATCGTTACTGATGGCCTTCAAGCGGTAGATAGCATCTTGAATGCGCAACCCGATCTGGTCATTCTGGATATTATGTTACCCGGTCAGAGCGGTATGGAAGTTTGCCGCGCTATTCGTGAACAATATCGAGGCATGATCTTGATGCAAACGGCACTTGATGACGACATCGATCAAATGATGGGCTTAGAACTGGGTGCTGATGATTATGTCGTAAAGCAAGTTAAACCGCGGCTGTTGCTTTCTCGAATACGTGCTTTGTTGCGTCGCCAAGAGCGCAATACTCAAGGCGATAAATATGAGTTACGCATCGGCTCTTTATGGATGAATCTGCAACACAGGGCGGTGTTGTTAGCGCAATGCCCAGTCAGGTTAACCACGAGTGAATTTGAGCTTCTGTACCTGCTTGCGCAAAATGTTGGCACCATCGTCACGCGGGATGACATAGCCCAACAGATCCGAGGTTTTGAATATGATGGGTTAGACCGCTCCATTGATCGGCGGATTTCAAGATTAAGACGAGCACTTAGCGATGACCCGAATGAACCACGACTGATTAAAACCATCCGTGGCCGAGGGTATCAGCTGTGTGCGATACAAGAAGGGGAGTGGCAATGATTAGAGCATTTTGGGTGCTTTGGGTCGCGGTGTTTCTCCCCATTTTATTGCTCAGTATTCCCAATCAATTTAACCCGATCCAACAGCTTACACGCACACTGTCGGAAGACTTCTATAAGCCGGTTTATCAAAGCAACTTTTCGTTTCTATCAAGAAAGCTACAGCAAGCACCACCTACCGATTGGCCAGTGATCGTTGAACATTATGCCCAATATTTTACTTACTCGTTACGCTTGGATGAGCTAGAGGGCTACGCATCTTCCACTCTGTTTTATCCCGCTTTACAAAGTGGCGAGCTTATTTTCCAAGATGGCGACCCCAATGCTTTATTACAACGAGTCCCGAACAGTAATAAGGTGCTCTATTTCGCGATTAATGAATCCAGAGAGCAGGGCGCATTAAACCAAGCGCGAGGAACACTATCACTCGCCATTGAAGATCTGCGTAGTCAGCCTCGTAGCCAGTGGGAAAGCAGTATCGCGGAGCAGAATCGCTTGATTCCGCTAAAACTGAGTTTAGTGCGAGAAGCCGATTTATTGCCGATTGAGCAGGAAAAGCTCGGTTCAGCCAAAGGGCAGATGATCAGCTACCTGAATCCCCAAGGCAGCATGATTTTACTGGCTCTACTTGATGAGGGAGTCTGGCTACATGTTGAAGACAATATCTCCTATCAAACGCAGCTGAAACTGACGACTGCCATCGCGGGTTTGTTCTTTTTAGGTATTTCTATTGCCTTAGTGATGTGGATTTTTCCCTTGTGGCGAGATCTCAAACGGCTAGTGAAAACCGCTAATGAGTTTGGTCAAGGCATACTTTCAAAACGAGCTTCCACCTCCCGGCTTTCGGTGGTCTCTCAATTGAGCGAGTCCTTTAATCAAATGGCCAACAACATAGAAAAGTTGATCGCGAGTCAAAGAACCCTCACTAATGCGATTGCACATGATTTGCGAACACCGCTTTATCGTCTGCGCTTTGCCTTTGAAATGTTGGAGGATCCAGACATAGCGCAAAGCCAAAAAGACAAATACCGCCACATCATTCATTCCAGCATTGAAGATCTCGACCACTTGATCAATCAAACCTTAGTGCTATCGCGCTATAACCGAATCACCGACATCAGCCATTTTTCTTACTGCTATTTCACGGAGAATTTAGACGCGGAGGCCGACCTTTTCCGGCTTGAGAATCCGCATCTAAAACTGCAAGTGGACGTAGCGGAATTTCTACGTCAGCAGAAGCTGTTTGTTGACCATCGGGCTTTATTACGAGCCGTTAAAAACCTGCTAAGCAACGCAGCGCGGTATGCTAAGCAGGTAATACATCTTTCTTTGAACGAAGCTCAAGGAGAGCTGATATTAATCGTTGAAGATGACGGGGTGGGCATCTCTGCCGACGATATGGAACGTATTTTTGAACCCTTTGTGCAATTGAATAATCAGGAACGCAACAGTGAAAAAGGGCACGGTCTTGGATTAGCGATTGTTAAGCAGATCACTCGTTGGCATCAAGGCCAAGTCGAGGTGGGACGTTCGGATTTACTCGGTGGTGCGCGTTTTGAATTGCGTTGGCCGAAAGAGATTGCGATGGGAAATGTGACTAAGTTGGATACAAATGGTCAATGAATTGCTAACGAGTGAATTGTTGCTTCGATGTTAACTTGATTGGGTGGAGGAATAAACCCACTGACAAGGAGTTAGCATGAATCGTAAACCATTGGCGCTATTGCTGAGTTGCGCTTTTTTCTCAATCCCCAGTTTGGCTAAACCCATTGAATGGCGTCCCGGGTTTAGTGGTGATATCAGCTTAAATGCTGGATTTAGCCAAACCAATTCCCAATTCAATACGGATGACAGCAATGCCATCACTCAAAGTTTAAATGGAACGGGGAAACAGCTCGAAACCGTTTCTCCCCTTATCTTAGGCCGCTTGCAATATACATTTGGTCATCAGGCACTCTTCTTTGGAAATAGTGAAGATCAGATAAGTGAAGCTCAGTTTCAAAGTGAACTGGGATGGATTGGACAAATGACCGCGAAAACTTACCTCACGCTTGCGGTGTTTGGCAACATTCCCGGCATGGATGAAACGTGGCAAGATCCGTATCTCACTGGCTTACAACGCACAAAAACCGATCACAATATCGTTGGTGCGCGAACCGCTCTTGAGGTCAGCATCCCTTTTCCTGTCACTCTGAAATATGCCTACGCGGATAGTGAAATTGAACATGACGTCATAGGTCAATCACAAGCTATCACCCCTAATGAACAACATTCGCTGTTACGCAGTAGCACTTATCAACGATTTGGTGTCGAAATACATTTCCCGCTTTCTATGAGCCTTATGCTATCCCCTGGGATTTATTACACCGATCAAGCGGCTGAAGGGAGTGCGCAGAGCCGCACAGAAACTGCGGCACAACTTAGTTTCTTTGCGAATTTGGATAGGCATCAAGTGGTTGTGACTTTACGTAGCAGCAAGAGCAAATATGAACAGGACAACCCGGTCTTTAATCGCAAACGAGATGATGATGCTTTCGCCATGTTTGCTGTTTATGGCTATCAAGATCCTTTTGCACTTTCCCACACCCAATTGAATGTGATGGCGGGATACCAGCAGCAAGATGCGCAAATCGATTTCTATGACAGTGAGAGCATGTTTATCGCCACTGGTATCAGTTACACCTTTTAATCCGTGACAGGAAAGACTCATGTTTAAGCTAACCCATTTATTGAAGACATTTTGTATTGTTATTCTGCTAGCAGGGTGTAATTCCGATGATTGGAAAGACCCAGAGAAGCTAACCAAACCCACAGTGAATGCAGGAAGTGATCAGTTACTGACACTGCCACTTAACAACATTACGTTGAGTGGTTCCGCCAAGTCTGAGTTATCCGTGTATACCATTAGAAACACGACTTGGCGGCAAGTCTCAGGGCCTCAATCGCTTGCTTTGCTCAACGCGGATACATTAAAAGCGACCGCGCTTTATCCTACTGTCGCGGGAACCTATCTTTTTGAACTATTGGCCGAAGACAGTGGCGGACGAAAGAACAGTGATCAAATACAAGTAATCATCCAACCCGCTGCGCAAAGTATGCAAAGAGCGAATGTGCAAGAGTCGCTTAATGTAGTGGATTGGCGTTATGCGGATCAGAATCAGGGTATATTGACGCTGAATCAGCTGGACTCTGTGACTTTGGCTGAATTGGATGAACAACTGATCAACGCATTGGCATCTCTCAATAGTGCCGCAGAGTTAACCTTATTGTTTGCGGAGCATTCAGGGGGCAATCTACAAACCGCGATCATGCTGCTTGATAAACTCTCGGCTCAGTCTCTTCCTCTCTGTCTGGAACTGGAAGGCAGCAATTCTTGTGTTAGTTTGGAGCAAGGATTTTTATTGCAGGCGGATTTGACCGGACAAGTCGATTGTGGTGATGCGCAAAGCTGTATTCATGCTTTACTTCAAGCTCAATAAGCAGAGTTCAGGCGATGAAAGCAAAAAGCCAGCTCAATGAGCTGGCTTTCTGTATATGGTGGAGGGGGACGGATTCGAACCATCGAAGGCGGAGCCGGCAGATTTACAGTCTGCTCCCTTTGGCCACTCGGGAACCCCTCCAGGGTGTTTTTCTTTTCACTGCTGAAAAGACTTAATTGACGTTTTCCCAACGCATCAATCAAGGGTTTCTCTTATGAGAGAATATGGTGGAGGGGACGGATTCGAACCATCGAAGGCGGAGCCGGCAGATTTACAGTCTGCTCCCTTTGGCCACTCGGGAACCCCTCCAGGGTGTTTTTCTTTTCATTGCTGAAAAGACTTAATTGACGTTTTCCCAACGCATCAATCAAGGGTTTCTCTTATGAGAGAATATGGTGGAGGGGGACGGATTCGAACCATCGAAGGCGGAGCCGGCAGATTTACAGTCTGCTCCCTTTGGCCACTCGGGAACCCCTCCAGGGTGTTTTTCTTTTCATTGCTGAAAAGACTTAACTGACGTTTTCCCAACGCATCAATCAAGGGTTTCTCTTGCGAGAAGAATATGGTGGAGGGGGACGGATTCGAACCATCGAAGGCGGAGCCGGCAGATTTACAGTCTGCTCCCTTTGGCCACTCGGGAACCCCTCCAGGGTGTTTTCTTTTCACTAACTGAAAAGCTTAAGTGATGTTTTCCCAACACATCGCTCAAGTGCGGAGCGCATCTTATCAAACTCGCTCCCCCTGTAAACTGTTTTTTTAGCAAATTGAATCGAATGCTGTCTTTTTGGGCAAAGATGCAAGGAATTGAGCATTTTAGCTGCTGAAGTCACAGCACACCTTACACTTTTACTGGCAATCTTTACGTTCCTTGACGTTCAAGTTGCGTATAACTCGCTACAATATAAACGCATTTTCTAGACACTAAGCCAAATCATGAACAAAAACACTGTACTTTCATTGACATTATTGACGGTGCTGATGCACAGCGCCGTGTTATCCGCTAAAGAGCCTTCTCAGTCTCCGGCTATCTCGGTGGTGACCGAACAAGTGCAATCTCAGCAAATTTCTCAATCGCTTTCTTTGGTCGGCAAAATTAAAGCACAACAATCGGTGGAAATTGCTCCTGAGGTCACCGGCAAAGTGAATGTGATTGCTGTGCAAGCCAATCAACAAGTGAATAAAGGCCAACTGTTGATCCAGTTGGACGATGACAAAGCTCAAGCAGCATTAGTTGAAGCAAAAGCTTATTTGCAAGATGAACAACGTAAACTCACCGAATACGAGCGTTTGTTGAAACGCAATGCTATCACTCCAACCGAAATTGATGCGCAGCGTGCGCGTGTGGAAATTGGCCAAGCGAGATTGAATGCCGCGCAAGCAAATCTCGCGGATTTACATATCACCGCGCCGTTTGATGGCACGGTTGGGTTTATTGACTTTAGCCGAGGTAAGTGGGTGAGCGCGGGCTCTGAATTGCTGACGTTGGATAATCTTTCCTTGATGCAGCTCGATCTGCAAATTCCAGAACGTTATCTGCCACAGCTCAGCAAAGGCATGAAGGTACAAGGCAGTAGCGAAGCGTGGCCAAACGTGCAGTTTGAAGGTTCAGTGGTGGCCGTGGATTCGCGTATCAATCAAGAAACCTTAAATTTACGAGTACGCGTGCATTTTCCCAATTCAGATCAGCGCCTTAAGCCGGGTATGTTGATGTCGGCACGCATCAATTTCCCCGCCATCAGTGCGCCGATTATTCCAGTACAGGCTTTGGAATATTCAGGCACGAAACGTTTTGTTTACGTGATTGGTGAAGACAATGTAGCCAAACGTCGCGAAGTTAGCCTTGGCGCACGGGTTGAGAATCAAGTCGTGATTGAAAAAGGCTTAGAGATTGGTGAAAAAATTGTTGTTCAAGGCATCGTCAATCTGCGTGATAACGCGCGAGTGAGTGAAGTGAGCGTGGAAGGACGTCCACTGAAAAAGGATGACAAATAATGTGGTTGTCGGATATTTCGGTTAAGCGGCCCGTTGCGGCGCTGGTTCTGAGTATGCTGCTGTGCGTGTTTGGTGTGGTATCTTTTACCAAGCTTGCCGTACGTGAAATGCCAGACATTGAAAGCCCTGTGGTATCGGTTTCCACCCGTTATCAAGGTGCTTCTGCCACTATCATTGAAAGCCAAATCACCAGCGTGTTGGAGGACCAACTGGCGGGCATTAGTGGAATTGATGAAATTACCTCGATCAGCCGCAATGGTATGTCGCGTATCACTGTAACGTTTGAACTTGGTTATGATTTAAATACCGGTGTGAGTGATATTCGTGACGCAGTCGCACGAGCGCAACGTTCTCTGCCCGAAGAGGCGGACGATCCGCAAGTATTCAAAAATAACGGTTCAGGTCAGGCTTCGGTTTACATCAACCTCAGCTCATCAGAAATGGATCGAACCCAACTGACCGACTACATCGAGCGGGTACTGCTCGATCGTTTTAGCCTCATTTCGGGCGTCAGCTCGGTGGATGTTTCCGGTGGTTTGTACAAAGTGATGTATGTACGCATCAAGCCGGAACTAATGGCTGGGCGCGGCGTAACCACCAGTGATATCTCAGATGCGTTAAATAAAGAAAACATTGAAAGCCCTGGGGGGCAAGTCCGTAACGACTCAACCGTGATGTCGGTGCGTACGGCACGCGGATACCAATCACCGGAGGATTTTGAATATCTAGTGGTGAAGCGGGCAAGTGATGGTACCCCGATTTATCTTAAAGATGTGTCTGATGTGTTTATTGGTGCAGAAAACGAGAATTCGACCTTTAAGAGTGATGGCATCGTCAACGTGAGCATGGGGATTGTGCCGCAATCGGATGCAAACCCGCTAGAAGTGGCGAAGCGCGTACATCAAGAAGTGGATAAGGTTCAGCAGTTTTTGCCAAAAGGGACACGCTTAGCCATCGACTATGACTCAACGGTGTTTATTGAGCGCTCAATCAGCGAGGTTTACAGCACACTGTTTGTGACTGGCGGGCTAGTGATTTTAGTGCTGTATATCTTTATTGGTCAGCTACGTGCCACGCTAATCCCTGCGGTGACAGTTCCTGTTTCGCTTATCTCAGCGTTTATGGCTGCATATTATTTTGGCTTTTCGATCAACCTGATCACCTTAATGGCGTTAATTTTGTCGATTGGTCTGGTGGTGGATGATGCCATTGTGGTGGTGGAGAATATTTTCCATCATATCGAACGGGGGGAAAAACCACTGCTGGCCGCTTATAAAGGCACGCGAGAGGTGGGTTTTGCGGTTATCGCGACTACCTTAGTCTTGGTGATGGTGTTCCTGCCTATCTCGTTTATGGATGGCATGGTTGGGCTGCTGTTTACCGAATTCTCAGTACTGCTTGCGATGGCGGTGATTTTTTCATCCCTTATCGCACTGACGTTGACGCCAGTGCTTGGCAGTAAGCTTTTAAAAGCCAATGTGAAACCAGGACGCTTTAACCAGTTTATTGATCGTCTGTTTGCAGGGCTTGAGTCCGGCTATCGCAAAATTGTAAGCCGAGCCATTCGTTGGCGTTGGGCTGCTCCTGTGGTTATCGCGGCTTGCATTGGTGGAAGTTATGGTTTGATGCAGCTTGTTCCAGCCCAGCTAACACCTTCAGAAGATCGCGGTGTGATTTTTGCCTTTGTGCGTGGTGCGGATGCGACCAGTTATAACCGCATGGCAGCTAATATGGATCTGGTCGAGCAGCGTTTGGTACCGCTATTAGGGCAAGGATTCTTGAAGTCGTTCAGCATTCAGTCGCCCGCTTTTGGCGGGAACGCTGGTGACCAAACCGGCTTCGTGATCATGATTTTGGATGACTGGAATGAACGTAGTGTTACCGCCCAAGAAGCGTTAGGCCAAGTGCGTAAAGCGTTAGCGGGTATTCCCGATGTTCGTGTGTTTCCATTCATGCCCGGATTTAGAGGGGGCTCGAATGAGCCTGTGCAGTTTGTTCTCGGTGGTTCGGATTATTCTGAACTGAAGAACTGGGCTGAAAAGCTAGAAGCGGAAGCGGAAAAATCTCCGTTTATGACTGGCGCAAATATTGATTACTCAGAAAAAACACCAGAACTGGTCGTGACGATCGATAAGCAGCGTGCCGCTGAGTTAGGAATCAGCGTTAAATCGATCTCCGACACTTTAGAAGTGATGCTCGGCGGTAAAAAAGTCACCACTTTTGTGGAACGTGGTGAAGAGTATGATGTGTATCTGCGTGGTGATGAAAACAGCTTTAACAATGCTGCAGATCTCAGCCAAATCTACATGCGTACCTCAACTGGTGATTTAGTTACCCTCGATACTGTAACGCGGATTGATGAGGTTGCGTCAGCCATTCGTCTGGCGCACTACAACAAACAGAAATCCATTACCGTGACGGCAAACTTAGAAGCAGGATATACCTTAGGCCAAGCTCTGGACTTTCTTGATCAAAAAGCTCAAGAAATGCTGCCAAGTGATATCTCGGTCAGTTACTCAGGAGAGTCAAAGGATTTCAAAGAGAACCAATCGAGTGTAGCGATCGTGTTTGCTTTGGCTCTGCTGGTCGCGTACTTAGTATTGGCTGCACAGTTTGAAAGTTTTATCAACCCGTTGGTGGTGATGTTGACTGTGCCTATGGGGGTGTTTGGTGGTTTTCTTGGCCTCTTTGTCATGGGGCAAGGGATGAACATCTACAGCCAGATTGGCATGATCATGCTGATCGGTATGGTGACCAAAAATGGTATTTTGATTGTTGAATTCGCCAATCAGTTACGAGATCGTGGTGTCGAGTTTGAAAAAGCGATCATTGATGCGTCAGCACGCCGTTTACGTCCAATACTCATGACGGCATTTACGACGCTCGCGGGTTCAATTCCTTTGATTATCTCGACTGGTGCCGGTTATGAAAGCCGAATTGCCGTCGGTACGGTGATTTTCTTTGGGATGGGCTTTGCTACTTTGGTTACCTTGTTGGTAATACCTGCGATGTACCGATTGATTTCGGGTTCAACCCAAGCACCCGGTCACGTTGAAGCAGAGCTAAACCATGAGTTGCAGCAAGATGTAAAAGGCCGCGTTCAGCACTAACCTTGGTTATCACCACACCACCGCTTTGTGCGGTGGTGTGTTTAATCTCTTCCCAATCACATCGTTGAACACCATTCCCATTGAGCCTTTAGGCTATCTATACCCAAGCTACTTGGAGTTGCTAGTAGGCGGCAAGTGAGTTCATCCCCATGAGCATAGACAAACAAACTATATGATTGGGGTGAACGAGCGAAGCCAACACTGCTGCAGCTTCAAGTAGGAAGGGTATTCATTACGTTTAACTAAGTTATTTTATTTATGTCAATAAGCATCACTCAGTAAATTTAACTTGTCGTATTTTTGATTCAAATTATCAGTTTTTTTATATGAGCTCAGAAAGTAAAACTACTTTTGTTTTACTGCTTTAGTTCTAATTAATTCCTGGCTCAATTATGAGACACGCATTGTCGGTCGGCTTAGGATAACCTTGTAGCCAATTTAGTGCGTATTGTTTGAATCATTGCCTCTGATGCCGAATTTATTGGATACGAAATATAAGCCTTTATCGATACTGGTAGTTTGTACCGGTAACTTATGTCGTTCTCCAATGGCGGAGATTATTTTGCGAGAAAAAATTCGACAGAAGAAATTAAATATCTCAGTGAGCAGTGCTGGAACAATAAAAATGAAGGGTAAAACCACTCCGGATGAAAAGGCTCTGCAAGCTTTGCAGAGTCAGGGATATTGTTTGGTGGTGAGTCAGGTAAGACAAATCACACAACAAGACTTCCTCGATTACGATCTCATCTATGCGATGGATAAAACTAACCTTGCCGACTTAATTGATCAGTGTCCACCGTCTTGTCGGAGTAAGCTCGGTCTGTTTCTCTCACACGCGCCAACCACAGAAAAAGAAGTACCAGACCCTTACCAGCGCAATATGGCGGTCTTTCATCAAACCGCGGCATTGATAGAAGCAGGAGCGCAAGCTTTGATTGAATACTGGGGTAAAAACGGCATGGCGATCTCGAAGAATGCCATCACTAACTAAAAGAGCATAGCTTAATGGGAGAAGCCGGACGTAAATAACACTCAGTGTAAGTGGTCTTATTCTACGTAAGTTCTGGTTTTGTTGACGATAACCTCATAACACATGGCTTACTTGCTATCTTAGGTATTTTTTGTGTTGTTGAAGTTTGTATGAAAGGCAAATGAAAAATAATCAAAGATGTCGTTTGCAATACATTTGAAATCTAAATAGTCGAGATTAAATAAACGAGTTAATCCTCAAACCCAATAATTGAGACTTTGCTTATATAGCGCGCCTTATTAGGCGTGTCAGGTTTGTTTTTCTTACGTTTGATGTGAAGAGTTTTGAGATTTTGAGAGGAAATAGGGAAGTGAAAAAGGTTCTTATCGTATTTGGTACGCGCCCTGAAGCGATCAAAATGGCACCGTTAGTACAACAACTATGCCAAGACAGCCGTTTTACGGCAAAAGTCTGTGTGACCGGACAGCATCGAGAAATGTTGGATCAAGTGCTAGAGCTTTTTGCTATCACCCCAGATTTTGATCTCAACATTATGGAGCCTGGACAAACTCTGAGTGGCGTGACCAGTAAAATTTTACTGGGTATGCAGCAAGTTTTGAGTAGTGAACAGCCAGATGTCGTTTTAGTGCATGGTGATACTGCAACTACATTTGCTGCTTCTTTAGCTGCGTATTACCAACAAATTCCGGTAGGGCATGTCGAAGCGGGTCTGAGAACGGGCAATATCTACTCCCCGTGGCCTGAAGAGGGTAACCGCAAACTCACGGCCGCACTCACGCAATATCACTTTGCACCCACAGAAACTTCTCGTGCCAATCTGCTGCAAGAAAACTATAACGCAGACAATATTTTCGTCACAGGGAATACCGTGATTGATGCTTTGCTGGCTGTTCGCGAGAAGATCCATACGGACAGTGATCTACAGGCGACATTAGCTAGCCAATTTCCAATGCTCGATGCGAGTAAAAAGCTGATTTTAGTGACTGGACACCGCCGTGAGAGTTTTGGTGGTGGTTTTGAGCGTATCTGCCAAGCACTGATTAATACCGCAGAACAGCATCCAGAATGCCAAATTCTCTATCCTGTACACCTAAATCCAAATGTGCGTGAACCCGTAAACAAACTTCTCAAAGGGGTTAGCAATATTGTGCTGATTGAACCACAGCAGTATTTGCCTTTTGTTTACTTAATGGATCGTGCGCACATCATATTAACCGACTCTGGTGGCATTCAAGAAGAAGCGCCTTCACTCGGTAAACCCGTTTTAGTTATGCGTGAGACCACAGAACGACCAGAAGCTGTGGCGGCAGGGACAGTAAAACTCGTTGGTACAGACGAACAACAAATTTGTGATGCGTTGAGCTTACTTTTGACTGATCTGCAGGCTTATCAAACGATGAGTCAGGCGCACAACCCTTACGG
Organism: Vibrio metoecus; assembly: GCF_009665255.1. Lineage (NCBI taxonomy): Bacteria > Pseudomonadati > Pseudomonadota > Gammaproteobacteria > Vibrionales > Vibrionaceae > Vibrio > Vibrio metoecus. The sequence continues at coordinate 1,885,461 of NZ_CP035686.1, read as the reverse complement.
GGACGGTCAGGCTTGTAAACGTATCGCGGACATTTTAGCGAAATAGCTCATCAGGGGATGAAAGATGTTTAGTAAAGTTTCAGTGATTGGCCTAGGTTACATTGGCTTACCAACCGCAGCAGTGTTGGCTTCACGTGGATTAGATGTGGTTGGTGTTGATGTTAATGCGCACGCAGTTGATACCATCAATAAAGGTGAAATTCATATTGTCGAACCCGATCTTGATATCGTGGTGCGCAGTGCCGTCATGACTGGAAAATTAAAAGCCACATTAGCCGCTGAGCCAGCAGATGCGTTTTTGGTAGCGGTACCCACTCCATTTAAAGGTGAAAATCACGAACCAGACCTGAGCTATATTGAAGCTGCAGCAAAGACGATTGCTCCGGTTTTAGCCAAAGGTAACTTGGTCGTGTTAGAAAGCACTTCTCCAGTGGGTACCACTGAAAAGTTGGCACAATGGTTAGCCGAGGCACGTCCTGATCTCACTTTCCCTCAGCAAAAAGGAATCGCTGCAGATGTGAAGATTGCTTATTGCCCAGAGCGCGTATTACCTGGCTATGTTTTACAAGAACTGGTGAGTAATGACCGCGTCATTGGTGGTGTAAGTAAAGCTTGTAGTGAAAAGGCGGTAGCGTTGTACAAAACTTTTGTAAAAGGTGAATGCATTGTCACTAATGCGCGTACGGCGGAAATGGCCAAATTGACCGAAAACTCATTCCGTGACGTCAACATTGCCTTCGCGAATGAGCTCTCTTTGGTGTGCGACAAACTCAAAATCAATGTGTGGGAATTGATCCGCTTAGCCAACCGCCATCCCCGTGTGAGCATTCTCAACCCGGGTCCTGGTGTTGGTGGTCATTGTATCGCGGTTGATCCGTGGTTTATCGTCAACAGCTGCCCAGATGAGGCTCAATTAATCCGTACAGCACGTGAAGTGAATGATGGCAAACCTCATTGGGTTGTGGATCAAGTTAAACAAGCGGCTGACCAATTCAAAAAGCCAATCATCGCTTGCTTAGGCTTAGCGTTTAAAGCGGATATTGATGATCTGCGTGAAAGTCCAGCATTAGATATCACTAAACATCTGGCTGAGAGCAAAGTGGGTCAACTGTTGGCGGTTGAACCTAATATTACTGAGTTACCAAGCAAACTTGCGAAGCAAGGCATCGAGTTGGTTTCTCTAGAGCGCGCGCTTGAGCTTGCCAATATTGTTGTTGTGTTGGTAGACCACAAAGAGTTTAAAGCGGCGGATAAAACCGAGTTTGCTAAGAAAGTGGTGATTGATACTCGCGGAGTGGTGGCATGAGTTCACCTTGGGCGCTGATCAAATCCGATCTTTATCGGCATACTGGGCGGGTCAGCATTGGGTTAATCACGAAACATTTGTTACTCAATGCCGGTTTTGCCTATATGTTTTGGTTTCGCTTATGCCGTAGCCGAAATACGTTGGTTCGCTCTTTGGCTAGACTGATGCATCGTATTCTTTCCGTACGTTATCAAATTCAATTACCTAAAGAAACACAAGTCGGCCCGGGGTTGTACCTCGGGCATGCGACAGGGGTTATTGTTAACAGTACCGCGAAGATTGGGGCGAATTGTAATTTAAGTCCTTTTACTGTGATTGGATCGAATAAAGGGCAGGCTGCCACGATAGGGGATTATGTCTATATTGGCCCCCATGTTTCAATCGTCGAAGATGTCACGATTGACGATGGAGCTGTCGTAGGGGCTGGTACCGTGGTTGTCCGTGATGTGCCGGGAAATGCTGTCGTTGTTGGAAATCCAGGGCGAGTCATTAAAACGGAAAGTAATCGAGCCTATATTGGCCATCCAGTGCAGTTGGATAATCAGCAATGAAGAAAGTACTTCTGATCATGCCTCTTTCTACTCTTAATTGGGGGGAGAAAAATGCAGGTGGTGTAGATTCTGTATGCCAGATGTTGATTCGTGAGTTAGCCTCTAAAACTCAGCCTTCAAAATATCACTATCGAGTCCTGGCTTTTGATCCTAGCAATCAAGAGCAGTATACCGGTCGTCCAATTAATCTCTCTGAACAGGTAGAAGTTATATTTGCGCCTGCTAATGAATCACGTATAGGGTTACCCTTACCAGGAATAGTGGCAGGATGGTTACGGGTAAGAGAACAAATTTCACATTATAAACCTGACATCGTACATGCTCACATGAATAGTTGGATGATTTGGCCTGGAGGCAGAACTAAGAATATATTAACTCTTCATTCATACCGAAAAATAGCAAGAAAGCCAGTGTCAATAGCCAATGATTTTTTATATGAAAAAATAGTGCCTTTTTTTAGTAATTTTTTTGTTGATGTTTTCACTTGCGTTGGAGTTGAGTTGGGAGAAGCTCTGAAAAAAGACACAAAAAAACCAATTTATATAATTGGGAACCCTTTGGATTTTCGGTATAAATCAAAAAAAAATGAAAGTCCCATTACCGGTGTTGAGTGTGTTACATTAATTACCTGCGCATTGATTTCACGTAGAAAGCGTATTGACCTAATACTTTCTTTATTGATGGAAATAAAAAATTCAGGAAGAAATGTAGTATTAAAAATTATCGGACCCAATGTCGATCCTACCTATTTCTTGGAACTTGAATCATTGATTAGTCAATGGGGACTTCATGAAAATGTTCAATTTATGGGAGGGTTGACCCAGAAGGAGATAGCTTTGCAATATAGCAAAGCTGATGTTGGGATATTTTTATCAGAGCAGGAAACTTTTGGCTTAGTTCCTCTAGAAATGATCTTGGCTGGGTTACCATTGATCGCTACTCCAGTGGGAGTTTTAGGCGAGATGAAAAAAAAATTCGTAGATCTAGGTGTAGTTTTTTACTCAAAAGAAAATGAAAAAGGCATAGCTATGAAAATTGACGAAATTAAAAGTATTGATGTTAGAGAAGCTCAGGTTTTTTTACATAAGATATTTTCCCCTGAATTTATATTAAGTGAATATGAAAATACTTATGATAAAGTTATGTTCTCTGACTATGAATTAAAGTTAAAGCACTGACATTTATATTTTTTTTCGCAATAAACTTATGATGTTAATATACAATGCTTTTATTTTGTATTGGTTGGTTAATATATGATTAATAAGTCATTGTTATATCTTGTTGAACGTTTGGTTACTATGCTTACAGGGTTGTTGGCATTTGTATTGCTAGCTAGATTTTTTGGCCCGGAAACATTAGGGGAATTATCGGTTGTTCAGAGTACTTCTGCAGTTTTAATAACATTTGTGACTTTAGGTTTAGATAGGTTCATTGTAAAAAGCTTAGTTGATGAAAAAAATGAAAAAATTAGCATACTATTATCATCAACAGTTATGAGATTTTCAGGATGGCTGATTTACTCTATTTTATTGTTAGTGTTTTCTTGGTTCTTTAGTACTAATAAAAACGTATTTGGTTTGGTTTTTATAGAAATATCTACGGTTTTATTCATGCATGTGATTGTTCTTAGATATCTATTAGAAGCTGAAGGGAAAGCCAATATTTTAGCTATTACATTGGTTATATCTAGAGTTTGTGGGTTCTTATATTTAATATTGGCAATATCGCTAGATTTTTCATTTGTTTATACATGTGCCTTTCTTCCTATTCAAAGTGTAATTAGAACGATAATGATATTGATCTTGATAAGAAAGAAATGGTTTATTAAAGTGTCATTTAATATAGACAAACAATGGATGTTAGATAATTTTAAAATGTCATTTCCTATTATGATATCAGGAATGGTATTTCCTATATTTATGCAGGCTGATGTATTAATGATTTCTTACTTTCATGATGAGCATGCAGTGGGTTTATATTCAGCACCTATGAAGATAATTCTTCAGTCTGGATATGTTGGTGTGGCAATAATGACTGCGTTTTTTCCTGTTTTAGCACATCTATATAATGTGGATAATAAAAAATATGAGGCTATGCTTGCTGTTGTTTCCAAGTTCATGCTTATTTTGTCAATTATCTTTTCTTTATTAATATATTTTTCTTCTGACTTTGTTGTTGATTTTTTATTTGGTTCTGAATATGAAAAATCAAAGCTGACTTTATCTATACTTTCTTTTGTTGTCTTTTTTCAAATATCATCAAAACTATACTCCGCCTTGTTGATTATATATGGGTTAGCTAGGTTTGAAATAATAAAGGCAATTATTGCAACAATTTTAAATTTGGTTTTAAATTTTATTCTTATTCCTAAGTTTTATATTGAAGGTGCTGCATTTGCATCCTTGATGTCTTATGTTATATCTGATTTTATTATTTACTATGTATTTAGAGGCTTGAAGCCAATATCTAAAGTGATTAATGTATCATTAGTTGGATTACTTAATCCTATTGTTACAATTACATCTTTTATAAAATTAAAAGGATTTTAAAATGAACGTCTTGGCAATTGTTTCAACTATAGAGTTCCAAAATAAAGCTACTATTGAGGCGATATCGAAGAGATATGGAAATATAAACGTCGTTGTTAAAAGAAATATTAAAGATTATTTTAAGGTTAAGGTTCGATCTGAATTTGTTAATATATCTTACTTTTATACGTTTTTCCCAGAAAGGATTAGGCGGAAATATCATATTTTAGAATTTATGGAAATGATGATAAGTTTTTTCTTTTTATATGGTAAAATTAGAGGGAACGATGTTTTTCTTTTAACTAACACCCATGTTGCATATATTGTTCCTTTGTTGAAGTTAAAGAAAAAGAAAATAGTATCTCTATTTGTTGATCCGTATAGTTTGATGAATGACTTTTTGACAAAAAAAGATGAAACAACACTTGCTACCCGTAGTGATATGTTGTTATGCACAAGTAAAAATTTGGCTGCTATATATTGCAGGAAACATCTGGGTATTAATGTTGTTGGGAAGTATTGGCCAAATACGGTAGATCTTTCCCTATGGAATATCAATAAGTTTTCCTCCATTATTAATTCAGGTGCGATCGTGTTTGGATATGCAGGTAATATGAACGAAATTACAATTGATATTGATTTGGTGGAAATGTTAGTTAAGGAGTTTTCTGATTTTAATTTTAAGTTCGCAGGTGCGATAAATTTTAAAGATGAAAAAAAATCTAAGAGAATGAATGATATTTTTAGGTCTAATAACGTAGAATATATTGGAATGGTTCCATATGATTTGATTCAAAATGAGGTTTACTCTTGGGATGTGTGTTTAATGCTTGATAATATAAATGAATTGTCAAGTTATGTTCATCACAATAAGATTTATCAATATTTATCCCTTGGTAAAATAGTTGTTGCTACCAAGACTCACGATGATTATATAAATCTATCAAGTGAGGTTTATGAAGCGAAGACAAAAGACGAATTTATTGAAAAATGCCGTGATGCTATCTTAGTTGCTAGAGATAAAGATAGAATCATCAATAGGGTTAGATTGGCAAAAGCTGAGTCATCAGATGTTCGTGCTGAAGAATTCATGAAGTTGGTACATTCGAATTTATCTCCAAACTATTTGGAGTTGCAGGTAGATAGAAGTTGAGATTGTAACCATGTGCATATGTGGCTTATGTGATATGGGGAAAACTTGGCAAACTCTACGGCAATTCTAATAGGATGGTGTATGAGGAAATAACTTGATTAGATATTTATTCCAGTATGCTCCAGCTCAGGCCTTTTCAGCTTTAAGCGTCTTTGTTTTGATGGCTGTACAAACCCGCTTTCTTACTTTAGAAAACTATGGCATTTTGGCTGTTGCAATGGTGGTTCTAGAATTGGTGCGTGCTTTTAGTACTCAATGGCTTAACACGTCAATGTTACGCTTTTATCCTGCATATTCGGTTCGTGAGCAAGCGCAGCTTGTTCAAACTATTTCATTGATGACTATACTCGGATCTTTACTTGGTTTCTTGGCTATAGCTGTAATCTTGCTTGTCTATCAGGATCTGAATTTGGAACGGTTGTTAGCGCTATGTGCTTTACTGTTTGTTAAGTCAATATATCAGTATCAGTTAGAATTTAGTCGTTTGAATGAGCGTTTAAGAGCTTATCGTCAAGCTAGCTTATTACAGTCAATCTCATCGATAATGCTCTCTATGCTATGTTTTTCTTATTCTGCCACCATTGAATCAGCGCTATTCGCATTAACCTTGAGTTTTGGGCTCGGTGTTTTAGTCCTTGGCCTCCCTAAGCGACCTAAATGGCATCTCGATATACTAAAGCGTCTACTTATTTATGGAATTCCGATTATGTTAGCTGGAGGTATCGGGGTATTGAGTAGTAGAGTTGATCGCTTATTCATCGCCCACTTTTCAGGAATGTATGAAACAGGTATTTATGCAGCACAAGCCAACTTGTTGATGGGTATTCTGGGCTTAGTTTTCATGGTTGTCGCTATGCCACTCTATCCTAATTTAGCTAAGCACTCAGAAGATAAAGCAACCATATTGAATCAACATAAGGCCTACCTGCATTTATTAGTTGCCATTACTTTTCCAGCCTTGCTTGGATTGGGCATATTGCAAAAAGAGATCATTACACTTTTTTTGGGAGAGCAATATATAAGTGGTTCTAATGCATTATTCTGGATATTAGCATTAGCTATATATCTAATTAATTTTAAAGGACATTATCTTGATCATGGTTTGCAGTTTTTATTACAAACCCGCAAATTGCTATGGGTTTCTGTCTTTGGATTATTTGTTAATATTTTACTGTTACCCTTTATGCTCAATCAGTTTGGTATACTAGGCGCAGCAATTAGCTTGCTTATAGTTAGTTGCTTAATCGCTATATTTTCTTTTAGCTGTGCACTGAGGGTAGGGTATCGCTATATAGTTGGTATTGATGCTGTAAAAGTGATCATCTCTTCACTTCTGATGGGCTGCTATTTATACGCAGTTAAACAGTGGTCACTGACTATAAGTTCCGTTTTCGTTCTAGTTTTTTATGTCACCTCATCATTACTATTCTATGGCTTGTGTTTATTGTGTGCCAATGCCTTTAATGTGCGTCAGCGTTTATTCTCAAAATGGGGGTTTAATTGAGCGATCGTAATCTCATTCGATGGATGAATCTGATTGTAATCAGCGCTTTTTTGCTGGGGGCTTTTCTACTCGAAAATATAGGTATTCAGTATGTTTCAGAAGGTGGGAGTCCTATTCTTAAAATTCATGCCTATTCCTATTTAAGTATGGGAGTTTTTACTTTTCTGTTATTTAGAATTGGACTTTTTAATCTTGTTAAGTCATTACACGAACTCAGAAAGGCATGGCTGTTGGCTATAACGTCGATACTTGCTGTCATTTTATATGGCTTCATGCGCTTTGGTACATCTGGGTTGGCATATCTTATCGATACGATTTTTATCCCTTTGATACTAATTCCTGTTGTGTATGGGTTATCCGATTCAGCCAAAGTACAATTGCAAGCTTTACTCGGTTACCTTCTATTTCTTAATTCTTGCATCGCCATTATTGAGTTTGTCTTGGGCCAGAGCATAGTTGCTGTTGAGATTGGTAGTTTTTCATTCTTCCGCTCTACTGCCTTTCTGGCACATCCGCTTAACAATGCACTTATTACTGCATCGTTGACTCCTATTGTGATGCGTTATACAAAAATTCCAGTTGCTCTATATGTCTCTGTTGTAGTGCTAGGGCTTTTTGCTTTTGGAGGCCGTGCGGCGTTAGGTATTTTTCTATTGGGAAACTTTCTCGTGATATTACCTAGGTTACGTGATTTTTTAGGCCCCGGAATTCGCTACCAAAAACTGAAATTTGCTTACTTACAGGCTTTGGTCTATTTCTCTCTAATTACTGTAGTTTTGATCTTGGTCTTAAGTCCAATAGGTGAGAGGGTTTTATCAAAGTTGCATATTGATGCTAGTGCTGAAGCGAGATTCGATGCCTTTATTTTACTTGAACAGTTATCTTATTCTGAGTGGCTATTAGGTGCTTCACACGGGCTGTTGAATGATATTGTTTTTTATATTGGTATTAATGTTGTTGAAAACTACTTGATTGGCTGGATTCTAAATTTTGGTCTACTAGGGTGCATGGGTTTACTGTTTTCTACTTATCTTGTTCCTTTTATGTTGGTTTACAAGCAAGAATGGTCAGCTAAAATTGTTCTTCTCAGTTTTATTTTGATATCAGTTACAAATAATGCTTTAACGGTAAAAACTCCTGCATTGATGTTTTTGGTTGTGGTTTTATCCTGTCACTACCGTTCATCTAAATACTATCTAACAAATTCTGTATAGTGAATGATAAGTATGAATTTATATGTTAATTTCAACCTTAAATTATTTATGATTTTAATATTTCTACAGATGTTTAAAATTGCAATGAACTGATTTTGATATTCGTCGAGATATTTAGAAAAATATCTAACGAGTGATTTTTAAATGTAATTAGTGTAGCTAAATCTAGTTTTCAATACAATCTAAGCTATGCAGACATTGATCAAAAGGATTTTTACTGATGTTTACCAGCTCATTTTATGTTAGAGCGCCAATCTGGTTGCAAAATATCATGCTTTCGGTTCGGGCTTTATCGCGCAAACTGATCAGAGAAAATGGGGAGATGCGTGTCATCCTTAAAGAGATTCAAACGAATGAATACTCAAAAGCACAGTTGGCAAAGTATCAACAGCAGCAACTGCAACATGTATTAGAAAATGCATGTCAAAATGTACCTTTCTATGAACGCTTAGGATTGGCTAACTCACCGATTCAAGCCTTCCCCTATCTTGATAAAACGGTTCTGCGTTCTGAGCATGAACAGTTTATCTCTCAAATGAAACCCTCAGTGGTCGTGAAAGGGGCTACCAGTGGTACCACGGGAACGCCATTAACGATCTTGCAAGATATGCGTTCAGTGATCCGTGAACAAGCCTTTGTCGCAAGACAGTTGTCTTGGGCGGGTTATCGGAAAGGGGATAAGCGAGCATGGATCCGTGGAGATATGGTGGTGCCTCTCAGTCAAAAACAAGGCCCATTTTGGCGTTACTCTTGGTTTGAGCAGATGATAGTTATGTCATCTTTTCATCTTACACCGCAGGCTATGCCAAATTATCTGCAAGCGATGGTTGATTTCGGCGTTGATATCATCCAAGCCTATCCGTCGTCGATTGCGGCTCTCGCTCGCTATTTAGAGGCCAACCAAACGTATTATCCCGCAAAGTTGAAATCTATCATTACCTCTTCTGAATCGTTATCTGAAGAAGATAGGCAGGTGATCGAAACGCGTTTCAAATGCAAAATTTTTGATTGGTATGGTTTATTTGAACGAGTTGCGGCAATTGGCGAATGTGAACACCATCGCTATCACCTGTTAACTGACTACTCGCAGGTTGAGCTTTTGGATGCCGGGCTGGATCGCTATGAATTGGTGGGTACGAATTTCAATAATCATTATTTTCCTTTGATCCGCTATAAAACGGGTGATCATGTCCATTTATCGGAGAATGAGGTTTGTCCATGTGGGCGAGTTTTTCCGGTGGTAAAGCGAATTGAAGGAAGAGTTGGAGATTATTTGTTGGGTGAAGATGGGCAGAAAGTACACATTCTTAACCATATTCCGAAGGGCGTTTCTGGCATTATTGCTTGCCAGTTTGTGCAACATCAACGTCAACAGATTACTGTCAAAGTGGTTGCTGAACAGGAGTTATTTGATGTTGAGCAGCAACAAATATTGATCAGTAATACTCAAGCTCGCTTAGGTAGCAAGATAACAGTGACCGTGGATCTGGTAGACGAATTAGAGCGAACCGCGAATGGAAAAATTCGCCAAGCGATTTGTACCATCAAGGATGTACAGTGAGAAAAAACATTAATCTAATGATCGCCACAGATCTGAAAGGACAAGGTGGTGTTGCCACAGTCGTTGCAACTTATGCAGAGTGTGGTTTCTTAACCGCTAATCAAGTGAAATTGATTGTTTCACACTCGACTTTAGATGAAGGTATGAAGTGGCGAATGCTGCTGCGATTTACTTTAGCTCTCGTCAAGTTAATGTACAGCTTTGTGATTTATCGCGTTGGGCTTGTGCATATTCACATGTCGTCTCGCGGTAGTTATCGGCGTAAGGCATTGATAGTACGGTTGGTAAAAGCACTGAATGGCAAGGTCGTTCTTCATCTTCATGGCGCCGAGTTTCGAGATTTTTACCGCGATGAATGTAATGAGTTACAGCAATCTCATATTAAGCAAACGTTCTTATTAGCGGATCATGTCTTAGTGCTTTCTTCTCAGTGGTTGACGTGGATGCATGAAGTGATGGGACGAACACAAGGTGTTTCTGTGCTGTATAACGCAGTGCCGAGTTTAACATTAGACCGCCGCCAAGTGCAGATTGGGCGCATCGCTTTTCTTGGACGCTTGGGCGCTCGTAAAGGAGTTGGCGATCTTATCCAAGCATTTGCTTTAGTTAAGCAGCGTTGCCCTAATGCTGAGTTGTATTTGGCGGGTGATGGTGAGATTGAAACTTATCAAACGTTAGCTCGTCAGCTTGGGCTTAGAGATTCTGTACATTGTTTAGGCTGGATTGCTGGTCAAGAGAAGCTAGATTTATTAAGCAAAACGGATGTCTATTGCTTGCCTAGCTATAACGAAGGTTTCCCTATGGGCGTGATCGAGGCGATGTCTGCAGAAATTCCGGTGGTTGCGAGTAAAGCAGGTGGGATCCCTGACGCCATTACTGATAACGAAGATGGAAAATTAGTTGATGCGGGTGATGTGACCAATTTAGCTCTAGCACTAAGTGATTTAATTGAACAACGAACTGAAAACCAACGTTTAGCTGCTGCGGGCAAGCGAAAGTTTACCGATAATTTTTCTTTGCAATCAGTTATCCCTCGTCTGCAAAGTATTTACGATGAGCTATTAAAATCATGAAATTGAAAACGGTTGCAGATATTAGTCAATCTCTGTTAGAGAAAGCTCGTACTGAACAATTTGCTGGATACGATCCTTTTGATGGATTGAATTCAAGTTGGTTCTCTTGGATGCCGGTTAGTAAAGACTCTCTATTTGGCTTAGCGTGGATCCAACTATTTAAACGATCACCAATCAACTTGCGTCCTTGGCTTGGCGTCAATAAGGCTCGCAATCCCAAAGGTGTTGCGCTGTTCATTCTTGGATTGATAGAACATTACCAAGTGACGAAAGATGAAGCGCTATTGCAAGAAGCAAAGGAACTTGCAGTATGGTTAGTGGATCAACGATGTGATGAGCGGCAATGGCATGGTGCATGTTGGGGATACCATTTTGACTGGAAAGCCCGAGCTTTCTTTGTACCCAAAGGAAAGCCTAACGTTATCACTACTGTTTATGTCAGCCGAGCGTTATACCAATTAGGCCGCCTTATTGAGCAGCCAGAGTGGATTGAGTTGGCGCTTAGCAGTGGCGATTTTATTGCTCGTCATTTACTTACCCAAAGTGATTGTGGGGATTTTTTTTCCTATATTCCTGGTGAAACGGCATTTGTGCACAACGCCAGTTTGTGGGCTGCTGCTTGGCTGGCTGTGGTTGGCCGAGAAATGTCTCGTCCAGATTACACCGAGTTGGCATTACGTATTGCTCGAAACAGTGTGCAAGCACAAGCCTCTGATGGTAGTTGGGCTTATGGCACACGTCATCACCACACATTTATTGATGGCTTTCATACGGGCTATAACCTAGAGGCTTTGCACTTAATTCGTACGGTTTTGTTAACAAATGAGTTTGATGGAGTGATTGAGCGAGGCCTGAGTTATTACAAACAGCATTTGTTTGAAACGGATGGTACGGCTAAGTACTACCATGACAATCCTTACCCGTTGGATCCACATTCTGTTTCACAAGCCATCATCACACTGCTCAGTGTGGGTGGAGATGAGAGTGATCGGCAACTCGCTGAACGAGTTGTTGAACGTGCAATCCATATCTTATACATGCCGGAGCGTGATCAATTCGTTTATCAACGTAATAAACATTCCGTTAACCGAATTCACTACGCCAGGTGGACTCAAGCGTGGATGTACTTTTCATTTCGTTTTTATTTAAGAATCAACGAGGAATACAATCTTGCAACGCATTAATTTTCTTGGCAGCCCAATGGATGTGGCTTCAATGGGTGAAACTGTCGCACTGATCCGTGATCGTATTCTGCGTCAAGAGTTTACACAACACGTAGTCGTGAATGTGGCGAAATTGGTCAATATGCGCACGGATTTGGAGCTTGCACAGTCGGTGACTGAATGTGACATCATCAATATAGATGGGATGGGTGTAGTATGGGGAGCTCGTTTTTTGGGTCATGATGTACCTGAAAGAGTCGCTGGTGTTGACTTATTCCTTGAGTTGAATGCCATGGCGGCAACGGAGAAACTGCCGGTTTTTTACTTAGGAGCTAAACCTGAGATTGTTGAAAAAACGGCTTTAGTCATGCGCGGAAAACATCCTGAACTGATCATGGCTGGCTATCACCATGGTTACTTTTGGGATGATGAGCAAGCGATTGTCGATCAAATTCGCCAATCAGGAGCAAAACTGCTCTTCGTAGCGATTACTTCTCCGAAAAAAGAAAATTTCATTAACCGCTGGAAAGATCAGTTAGGTGTTTCTTTTGTTATGGGAGTCGGTGGGACATTTGATGTCGTAGCGGGGCATGTCTCACGTGCACCACTTTGGATGCAAAAGTCTGGATTAGAATGGCTATATCGAGTGTTACAAGAGCCTAGACGAATGTGGAAACGTTATTTAGTGACTAACACAAAATATGCATGGCTATTGTTACTTGAGAGATTATCTGGAAATAAAAATAGCAATAAACTTTAGTTTATTTTTAGTTGGACTCTCACTGTAAATGAACTGATTTTTGTTAAGTATTATATTTTAGACCCTTCATGATGATGGTGTCTCATTTTTGATAAATACAAATGCTTTCATAAAAGAGTGATGTATTTTTTAAAGTTATAAATTAGCCTTGTATCCATCAAATGACACCATGTCAAACCAACATCCTTTGGAAGGGAAATACTATGAATATCCGTCGTTCTTATTTGGCTTCATGTTTTGCATTACTATTCTCTGCAGCATCTTATGCAACCGTCGATTGCGAATCTCAGCCATTGGTTGATGCCAATATCAGCTTGAGTCAGCATCAACTTGCAGCGACAGGTGGCTATATCTCAAGCCAACTAGGTATTGCTAATGAAAGTTGTGAAAGTGTGAAGTTTAAATACTGGTTGTCAGTTAAAGGTCCTAAAGGTATTTATTTTCCTGCGAAAGCAGTTGTTGGGGTTGATACAGCTCAACAAGACTCCGATGCACTCAGCACTGGTCGTACATTGAAGGTTACACGTGGTTTCTGGATTCCAGAGTACATGGCTGATGGTAAGTACACCGTTTCACTTCAAATCGTGACTGAAAATGGTCAAATCTTTAAGGCAAATGAGACTTTTGTAAAAGGTGTCGACCTAAATACTCTACCAGAGATTGATGGTCTGACTGTGGATATACAGAACCAATTTGCCATTGAAAGCGTAGAGAATACGGGGGGGTATGTGCCTTTCTCAGTGGCTCTTAACAATAGTCGTGCATCAGAAGCAACGGTTGAATTCTGGATGACTGCAGTTGGTCCTAATGGACTGATTATCCCAGTTCATTCCAGAGAGAAATGGACTGTGCCTGCGGGAAATAGTACATCTAAAGCCCGAGGTTTCAATCTGGATAAAAGTTTCCCTGCTGGTGATTACATCATTAATACTCAAATTGTAGACACTGTATCTGGTGAGCGAATCGAAGAATCAATTACTGTAGTAAAAAAAGCAATAACTTTCTAAGTTAGATCAATATAGAGAAAACCGCCGAAAGGCGGTTTTTCTTTTCAGATATTAATCTTAGCTCAATGGATATATGAATAATAGTTTCGGTTTAAAAGCTAACTCAAATTTATTGTGTTATATCATGGGTTAGGTTTATTATTTTCTGTATCATTAGTGCAGATTGTCTGAACATTATTGTTGATATAGAGAGAAGTGCTTTTGTTGTCGATAGAAATAAAACTGCTATAAGGAGTGAGCTGATAGTGGTTGTCAATAATCTTTATATTGTTAAATGAAACTTTTTTGTCATTACTAACGGTTCTTATAATAGCTTTGTATTTATTTTCAATATCATTCCCAAAATAAATATTTTTGAAGGTGTTTTTGATTATTTCTATATTTTCTATGGCTTGATGGTTGTTGCCATGAACTGAAAAGCTTTGTAGGCGAATGCCTTGCTGAATGTTTTCGAAATTATTATTTGCAATGTGAATATTTCCCCATTGAACAGATTTACTCGTTCTAGAGTTTGGATAAATATTGATAGCGAATCCGCGAATATTTTCGAACCTATTGTTTTCATAAATGACATCAGAGTAATAACTTATCTCATTAGAGGGACCATTAATATGAGAAAAAAGATTGTTTATGACTTTTGCACCTCGTGTATCAGCTCGCGCTGAGAGTTTTAATTTGCACCCAATAAAACGATTATTATCGATCATAATATTTTGAGTTCCTGCCATCTCTGTGCCTTGAGTAGCTTGTGTAGTGGTCACTTGAGTGCAATCCTCAAAGTCATTATCACTAATCGTAACCGATTGAGATCCTGGAGTTGTTGATTGGTCGAGGCTAGACGTTGTAACCCTTAATGCTGCGTCACCAAAGGTTTTGAAGTGGTTCTGAATCACGAGGGTGTTTTTAGTGCTTCCTAGATAGACGCCTTGTTCTCCCCAGGTCGGTTGTTGGTTCCCGTTGTGAATTCCTTCAAAACTGAGATCTTGCAGTTTTAAGTTCTCTGTGTAGGTGATACTAAGTAAATATTCCCCCTGAAAGTTGCTGCATTTTTTGAGTTTACTCTCACCTAGTCCAATGATCTCAATGTTATTCCTATTTTTTAAATAAAGGCTATTACAGATTTGGTAAGTTCCAGATGGAATAACCAATACATCACCGTGAGATAATGAATTTAATGCGAGTTGAAAAGACTGGGAGTCATCAATTTCATCATTTGGAATAGCACCAAAATGAGTAATATCTAAATAAGATGCCTCTACTGAAAAAGATAATCCCAACAAAGCCATTGTGATCAAATTAGAGTGCAAGGTTTAATCCTAACTTTGGTGTGGCTAATGATACTGAGTATAACAGTTTCATAGAGTTGGTCAGGTTAAGAAACTCATTTATTCCATAAGGTAAATTTTTTCTTAAAAATGAGATGTCTCATTACTGAGGCGCTTAAAAAGGATTGACATGTTGAAATATCTTTCTTGCGTATTGATAATTCTGCTTGTTGCTAAAGAGCAATTTAAATCGTGACAGTTCTAGGTCGAGAAATAATAAAAACAAACAAAATCAACCGGATGCATATTGTTGTGTGTCTGAATGTTGCATGCATTAACACTGTAAAGGTAAAGGGAGTCTTCCTAATGACATCTCAATATATTGTGCTTGCTGTCGGCTTGTTGTCGCTAAGCAGCTCTGTGGTTCAAGCCACAACGAATGATGCTGAAGGGTGTATTATCAGTCGTCTTAATGGCGAAAAGTATTGCTTAAAAGCCGGAGAGCGTTCTGGCTATTCACTGCCCAATTGGATTTATGCTCATCCAATCGATGTACAAGCACCTAGCGGAGTTTCCGTAATGCTCAGCGATTGGGATAATCTTTCTTATAACCGTCTGGCGGTATTCAGTGGTTACACTGGTAACGAAGAGCTAAAGAACGTCAAAGCGTATAATGGCGCGTATCTTGACTTCTCTAAACCACGTTCTATGCGCGTTTTAGCTTCTGAAACATATCCTGAAGCTTGTATTGTGAGTCGTCAAACCGGTGAACGTTTTTGCTTGAAAGAAGGTGAGCGCTCTGGTTATTCACTACCAGCGTTCATTTATGGCCATGAAGTTGATGTTGAAGCTCCTCAAGGGTTAGGGGTAATGCTGAGTGACTGGGATAACCTTTCATACAATCGTCTTGCGGTGTTTGGTGGTAACACACAGAACGAGCAAATGCGCGCAGTCAAAGCCTACAATGGCGAAACGTTGGATTTCTCAAAACCACGTTCAATGAGAGTGGTACCTTATGAAGGCGACAGCTCAGCTTTGAATATGAAGCTGAAATGGTCATGGCAAGGAAGCACTTTCCAACCTAATTCTAATCAAGTGATGGTCACTCCTGTCGTTGCACAGCTTAACGATGATAACGGTGATGGCAAAATCGATGAAAAAGATGTTGCTGACCTAATTATTGTGACTTTTGAAGGTAATAAATACGCAAATGGCGGTTTAGTTCGCGCTTTGAGTGGTGTGGATGGCTCTGAGTTGTGGAGTTATGCAAATGGCGGTGTTATTGCGGATGCTCGTTATTCACCAGCTGTTGCTGATTTAGATGGTGATGGCATTGTTGAAATCGTCACAACCAACAACCGTGAGCAATTTATTACTGTGCTTGATAATCAAGGCAATATCAAAAAACAAATTCCGACCACTGAAAGCGGTTGGAGAATTGTTGGTGATATTACTTTGGCCGATCTAGACCATGATGGCAGTGTAGAAATTCTTGCACCAGATGGTGTTTATAATTACAACACAGGTTTAGTGTTTAACCATGCGTGGGCGCCATCTTCAATTAACGTTGATGTCGATGGAGATCAACAGCAAGAGGTTTTTGCTGGTGGTACTTTGTTCCAGAACAATGGTGCTATTAATTGGCAATATCAAGCTAATGATGCGGTGTGGTTCTCTTCGCTCGTCAACTTAGATGATGATGCCGAACCTGAGATTGTTGCCTCTGTGCCTGCGAGTTTCGCTACTGGTGAGAATGCGCGTTTTGCAGTGTTGGAACATGATGGTTCAATCAAATGGGAAATTAATAATGCAGCTAACCCTGGTGGTGGTGTACAAGCGGTGTCTAACTTCTTAGGCAAAGCTCAAGCTGTTGAAACAAGCGAATTCTCAAAGACTTATGGTTATCAACCTAATAACAATCCATCGTCAATCGCTTTAGCTATTGATGGTAAGATTTCAGTGCGTTCTGGTTTTGCGATTGACGCGATTGGTGCATCAGCTTCAACACTGGTGGGTGGCACAGGCGGAAATCTGAATTCTCCAGTTAATGTAAAAGATATCAAAGCGATAGATCTCACTTGGGGCAAATATTACTGGGGTGGTTATCACTTGTTGGCGCTTGATTTTAGAATGAGCAATGGCAATGTGATTTCTATGGGTTCGAAAAACTATGCCTACTCTAAGCAAACCGAACGCTTTACCGTGCCTGCAGGTAGCCGTATTAAAGGTATCAAAGCTTGGTCTGCCGGTTGGTTGCTTGATGGTGTGCAATTTGAGTTAGCCACACAAAATGGTACCAATGCTCTCGACGTAAAAGGCATTGTTTACGCCGGTTATGCTGCGGTTGACATGTACAACAGCAAAGGCGAACGTGTTTGGTCTGTGGCCAACGACGATACAGGCAGCGGCAAAATTGGTGTATCTGCATATGACTTTGATAACGATGGCATCGATGAAGTGCTCGTGCAAGATCATGCACGTGTGCGTGTATTAGATGGCAAAACGGGCAAAGAACGTGCATCGCTAGCGCACTCCACGGCAACACTTTGGGAATACCCAATCGTTGTGGACTTGGAAGGGGATAACAATGCTGAGCTGATCGTTGCAGCGAATGACTTTGATCGTCAATATTCAATTAATCACGGGGTATATGTATACCAATCAGCGGATAGTGCGAAACCTTGGAAAAATGCAACTCGAATTTGGAACCAACATGCATTCCATTTAACCAACGTTAATCAAGATGGCACAATCCCAACATTCGTTGAACCAAGTTGGTTAAGCCATAATACATATCGTTCAAGCACCATGCGTGTGGCTGTCGGAGGTGAGTCACCAATCTTTGGTTACTCAAATACCCAGCAGTATCAACGTGTAGTGACGGCTGATAACCAACTGTTTTTACGTTCTGGTTTCGCTATCGATGCGATTGGGACTACAACCAGTAATTTGGTCGGTGGCCCCGTGCAAGGTACCAATGGTGGTGTATTACAAGCTCCGGTTGCTCTTGATCAACTTCAGTCAGTAGAAGTGACATCTGGCCTATACAACTGGGGTGGGTACCATATCGTCGCGATCAAGTTCACGATGAAAAATGGTTCGAGCGTTTTACTCGGTTCAAAGAACTACGCCAGTAACAAAAAAGTGGAAACCTATACCGTACCTCAAGGCAAACGTATCAAACAGATTAATGTTTGGACTGGAGGTTGGTTAGTTGAAGGATTGCAGTTTGTTTACTAAGTTTCCGAACTGACTCCATCTCTAACCCAATACCCCGCTTTTGCGGGGTATTTTTTTGTATAGAGCCCCTTAGCTAGATACTGCCAATTGATGGTAGCTAAATCATGCCTAGTAGATGGTTCCTCTGCTATTTATCCTTGATGAAACTAAGCCGTTCGTTAATGAAATATTGATTTCGAGGTAAGTTGTTAGCTCTAGCTCGAAGGCTAACGCTTCATTGGTAAAAACGTTATTAGACACTCCTACGCGGGCTCAGTTGAATGCAACAATATTAATTACGTGCAGCACTGAGAAGAATGGATCTCTTTCCTAGGCAAGGCTATTACACATGAATCATGCATGATGGAATCGGGGGAATATGTTGCCAGAACTCTATTCTGCTTGGTTTATCTATCTTGGGTTGGATTAACAGAACCAATACATAAAAGCGAAGGGAGCGATGCCGCTCCCTTCGCTTTTATGTTATGCGGAGTGCCGTTTTAAACGGTATTTCGGTGTAGGGATGGTCATACTCCAGTTAGCCATGAATAAACAGAGCATAAAATAAAGTGTTGTAGCAGGCGCTTGTAAGGGAAAGTCAACGCTCATGTGCATTAACATTCCAATAATCGCCATTAGACTTCCCAAACCAATTCCACGCATTGTTGCATTACTGCGTTTACGAAAAGCTGCGAGACCTTGCCAAGCTGAAAATAGAACCATAATCCCTAGTAAGCTTGTGGCAATAAGGCCAGATTCAAGAGCAAATTGAACATAGTCATTGTGCGCATGGTCATAAAAAAGGGCGACATTGCCTTGGTTATAAGCCGGGAAAGTGGAGTAAAAAGTGCCATTACCAAATCCCGTCAATGGTCGCTCTTGGATAGCCTGGAGTGCATAGCGAACTACATCATCACGCGATTCATTTTGTAAGCTGGTTTCCGCTAAGCGCTGACGAACTTTATCAAGTCCAAACCAATTACTGACCACAAAGGTATCGATCACAAAGAGGCTAATGATCAAGATGTAGATGCTTTTAGGCTTGTTTTTATAAAACATCAGTAATAGCAAGCTACCGAGACTTAGAGCGGTAAAGAATGCGATATTTCCCATTCTAGAACGAGTCAAAACTAGGGAGATCACCATAATCACTAACCCTAAACGGATAAATGCCTTATCTGAAATCATGATCGTGAGTAATGTTTTAAGGGTATTTTTCCAACCTTGGGTTGTCTGGTGGCTAAGTTGAGCAATCAAAAGACCAAATCCAAGGCAGAGGTTCAGCATCAGAAAATTAGCTAAGTGGTTATGATAAACAAAGCTACCAGAGGCTCTTTCGCTTAATGGAAGTGAAAAAATAGGAGAGATGTGTAACTCCAGTAATAAAACCACGCCAGCATAAAAAGCTTGGCAAGTGCCACTGGCAACCATGGTAGTGGCTAGCATTTTTAGCTTTTGCGGTGTGTCGATCAATAACGCGGCAATTAGGCACACCTGAAAATAATGTAATGATTTGATAGCTGAAATAAAGACTAATCCTGTATCGGATGAGAGTTCTAGATTTTGCCAGCTTTGTATCCATGACCATAACGTAAAAGCTGCGACAGATAGAAGGATTAATTTGGCGCGGGCTACGGCTTGCCACCATTGTGAAGCAGGGATCCTCAGTAGGCAGATGAGGAGCAAAATTGCAGTGTAAACTTCATTCAGTGACCACGCCCAAGGGCGATTACTACCCAATGGAATGGGTAACCAGAAGATCAATAATAAAAAAGCGATGAACAGTGGTTGTCGCAGTAAAGCCATAAAATATCTGATCAGAGTTAGCTAGCATCTAGCGGAAATGAAAGTGAACACTCACACACTACCATTTGAATTTATCCGTTGTTTGGGCTTTCGATGTGTAATGGTGCGACTGAAATGATGATACGCAAAAGAGATGTTGTAACGAATGACTTGGTTAGTGTAAGAAGCGAACAACATTCAGATTTTGTATTATCGGTAGCTTAAGGTCGATGAAAGAGAAGCGTACGATTGAAGACACTAGCTCGAAATAGCTTGAGTTTCCGATCAACATATTTCTTATCAACGACAATGAAGCTACCGTAAAAAGCCAACTCTCTAGTTTGGAGAGGCTGTACCACCACCATTACCATTACCCGTACCAAAAGTATTAGTTGTACCTGGCGTGAGTGCAATGGGGGGCGGAGTTGCAATACCCGCTGCGGTAGGTTCGGTAATCGAACCAGGATCTGCCCCTCCCGCAATGGCGGCGATGATAATGTCTGTTGGATCCATTAAGCCGGCTTCTGCGACAGCATCAACAATCGCTTGAGCAAGTTCTTGAGGTGCATTTTCAATGGCGGCTTGCACTACATCGGCTCGTTGCTCCAGCGCAACACTTTTCACTGCTTCAACAGTTTGTTGTACTAACTGTTCATTGGGTGTCTGTTGAAATAACGCAGTGTAAATTTCCCGAGTGAGTTGTGGGTTAATGCTTGTAGCTAATGAAGCAATCTGTAAGGCATTGTCTGGGCATGAGGTGAGCAGCGCCGTGACAGTTGACACAAAATCCGTTGCTTGCTGCAAGCGTTCAAGTATCTGAGTGTTATCTGTACAGATTGCTGGATTGAGTGCTTTTGACGAATCTATTGCGGTTTCAGCCAACACGGCTTGGCTGGTGATTAAACCTGTCAATAGCAGGAATGGAATAGGTCTCATGTCGAATAATCCATCTTTCATTAAATTGGATAGATTCTAATCTAAGCATGATAAATATAGTTTTATTCTCAATAGAGTTTTTTGAGATTCTCATTATTAGCAATCTTAGTTTCTCATATTTGATACCAATTTCTTAAATATTGGACGAAATCGTCCGTTCATAAAATTGTCACGTATTAATCACATGTGATGGGATGAATTATGAACTTAGGTTTAGTGTGGCTTTTATGATTCTGTTGGTGTTTTTTTTTGATTATGCTGTTGTTTTTTAATGATAAAATTTTCCATTTTGTAAGGTTTTTAATATTGGATAATGCATTTTTATTATTTAATGAATACTTATTTAGTATCAGTCTTATAATTGACGCACTTATTTCTTTTGATAAAGATGTAGTCTTTAAAAAATAATTCATACATTCAAATTATTCTTCGTGAAAAGCTTACGTGGGTTCAGGAGCGTTTAGTGATGAAGGAAAAAAGCAGAATACGTATTACTAATTATCAAGGGAAGTTTTTCTATCGTCTGATCGATAGCTTCTTTATATTAGCAGTTATGTATATAGCGATTAAATTAAACCAACACGTCGTAACGATGTCTTATGTTTCTGTGGCATTGCTAGGAGTACTTTTCTACTCCTATATCGCTGAAAGCTTGGATATCTATAGTGGTTGGCGTACTGCAAAATTGCGTTCGCTTTCACTGCATACTGCTTTCTGTTGGGCTGCAAGTATTGCGAGTCTTACGTTGCTGGGCTACTTCTCAAAAACGGGGATTGAGTTTTCGCGCCTTGTCATGGGTAACTGGTTTGTAGGCTCTTTCATTGCCTTAATCGGATGGCGTATTTTAGCGTTTGCCACCATCCACTACATGCACAAACAAGGCTTCCATACACGAAAAGCCGTTATTATTGGCATGACCACCCAAGGACAAGAGCTTTCAGCGAATTTGCTTAATAATCCAGAATTAGGGATTGTGATGGAAGGTTTCTACGATGATCGTGCTCCGTCACGCTTGGAGGGAAGTGCACCTGTACTGGGTAATATTAACGATGCGCTGAGTCTGGCGAAAACAGGCCAAGTGCAAAACGTGTACATCGCTTTACCTATGCAAGCTCAACGTCGAATTAACCAGATTTTGGATGCGTTTTCAGACAGTACCGTGAATACCTACATAGTGCCTGACTTTTTTACGTTTAACTTATTGCACTCACGTTGGTACACCATCGGCGATGTTAACGCGTTTAGTATCTTTGATACGCCATTTAATGGTTTGCTTAACTGGGTAAAACGATTTGAAGATTTGGTACTTAGCAGCATTATTTTGCTACTGATCAGCCCTGTATTATTGGCTATTGCGATCGGGGTTAAACTCAGCTCACCAGGTCCTGTCATTTTTAAACAAAACCGCTATGGACTTGATGGAAAACCGATCCAAGTCTGGAAGTTTCGCAGTATGCGAGTGATGGATAATGGCAGTAAAGTGCAACAGGCCACCAAAGGTGATCCTCGGGTGACACCATTCGGGGCTTTTATTCGTCGCACATCATTAGATGAGTTGCCGCAATTTTTTAATGTTTTGCAAGGTACAATGTCGATTGTTGGGCCTCGTCCGCATGCGGTCGCGCACAACGAACAGTACCGTACAATCGTCAATCGCTACATGCTGCGTCACAAGGTGAAACCGGGGATTACCGGTTGGGCACAAATTAACGGCTGGCGTGGTGAAACGGACACTCTAGATAAAATGGAAAAACGGGTACAGTTTGACCTCGATTACATCCATCGATGGTCACTGTGGTTTGATATAAAAATTGTATTTCTGACCATTTTCAAAGGTTTTGTTGGAAAAAACGTTTATTAAGTTAAGGGGCTCTCGTTGTTGAGAGTCGTACTCTTGAATGAAGATAGATTTGAATAAGTGCAGGCAAATGGAACCGATTAAACTGACTTCTCTTCTTTCAGCCAGCTTGGTTACGCTGGCTGTCTCTTATGTACCTTTTGGCGTCGCGAAGCTTACACCAAATCCGATTACCACTGAATCTGGCATGGCGATTGTGCCATTTTTAAATCTTTCCACAGGTTATAATGATAACTTGGCTAAATCTAACCAACAGCAAGCCAAATCAGCTTTTTCAATCATTGAGTCAGGTGTTGGCTTTATGGTGGAGCCGGAGGGTAATAAAACGCTGCTTGGTTACCGTTTTCGTAACGGAACCTATTTTAGTTCTCAACAAGATAACTTTACGGATCACTATCTTGACTTGAGCAGTGATTGGGAGTTGAACTCTCGGCACCGTATCGGGTTTGAGTACAACTTAGCGCTAGCTCACGAAGGGCGTGGCGAGAATGATACGACACTCGGACTCGACTACAACCAATATGAAAGCCACACCGCTAATATCGGTTATGGCTTTGGTTCAACAGAAGCGATTGGTCGTATTGAAACTAATTTGGGTTGGCAAGATTTTACGTATCAAAATAACCGTACGGTTACTCAGTATCAGGACTGGGATGAGCTGCGTTTTAACTCGACCTTTTATTACCAAGCCCTTCCTCGAACGTCGTTTATCGCACAAGTGATTGCTAACTCTCGTGGATATGACGTTATCGCACCGGGTGCAAGTAGCAAAGATAATAATCATTACTTTGGTTACCTCGGTGCATCTTGGGATGCGACTGGTAAATTGCAAGGTAATGCTAAGTTGGGTTACCAACAAAAAGACTTTGATGCGTCCACCCGAAAGGATTTTGATTCGTTTTCATGGGATGTTGATGTTACTTACTTAATCCGCACGTATTCAGCATTACAGTTAGTGACTAACCGACGCTCGACGGATTCAGATGGTGATGGAGATGCGATTGATGCGGCAACCTATCAAGTCAATTGGACACACAATTGGGATACCAAATGGACGACAGAAGCAGCGCTAATTCGTTTGAATGAAGATTACACGGCATCAAATCGTAAAGATGACACCACAAATGCCACTTTACGTGCTAGTTATGATTTTCGTCGTTGGTTAGCGTTGGAAGTCGGATTTGGCCGAGAAAAGAAAGACTCGAATATAGACTCACTCAGCTACAGCCAAAATGTGTATTACCTCACCGTTCAGGGTGTAATGTAACCAGTTATGAAGTACTTGTTCTCTTTTTTATTGAGCCTTTTGCTCCTGCCATCGTTCGCGATGGCAAATGATGATTTCTATCGATTGGGTGTTGGTGACCAGATCCGTATCCAAGTTTATGATGAGCCAGAGCTTTCTTTTGAAACTCGTGTCAGTGATAACGGTAATATTGATTATCCATTTTTAGGTAAGATCCGCCTAAAAGGTAAAACCTTGGAAGAGGTTAAAATTGCCATCCATGATGGTTTACAGGATGGTTATTTGATTAATCCCAACGTATCTGTTTCTATTCTTGAATATCGACCTTTCTTTGTTAATGGACAAGTCATGAAGCCTGGAAGTTATCCTTTCCATCCTGGTTTGAGTGTTAACCAAGCAATCACTATTGCAGGTGGATTCACTGAACGTGCGTCTAAAACAAATTTGTTTATCTCTAGTAGTGATGACCCGGAAGCGAAACCGCTCAAAGTTACTTTGCTTAGTAAACTTCAACCCGGTGACATACTGACTGTCGCCGAAAGCTTCTTTTAATTTTAGGGTGTAATGGTACACGAGATGACAGGTAAACAATTCACTCAAGAAGAAGTGATCGATATTCGTCAGTATTTTAATGTACTGCTTAATTACAAATGGCGAATTTTGTTGTTTTCAATCATGGTTACAGCAATTACGCTACTTTTTGTCCTTTCCATGCGGTCAGAGTACACAGCTCGAGCGACAATTCTGATTGAATCGACACAAGCGAAAGCGGTGTCAATTGAAGAAGTGTATGGGCTTGATACCAAAAGTCAGGAGTATTACCTGACCCAAATTGAAATCCTAAAATCTGACACGATTGCTCAAGAAGTGATCGACAGGCTTGATTTGGCCTCCGATCCTGAATTTGATCTTAACCCTGAGAGCGAACAATCACCGAGCTTAAAAGAACGCTTATTAGAGTGGATGCCGTTTCTTCAAGGATTTAAGCAACAAGATGTGGTGGTCGATCCGGAGTTGGAAGCGTATCGTGAAAATCGACTGATTTTGTATAAGTTCAAACGTGGTCTAGAAATTAGCCCCATCCGCAAGACCCAGTTGGTGAATATCTACTACACCGCTGGTGATCCTAAATTGGCGGCGAAAATCGCTAATGAGATTGCGCGGGTGTATATGGACAGCCATTTGGAAGCTAAGTTAGAGGTAGAGCTAAAAGCGAATACTTGGCTTAATACCCGCATGGAAGAACTGCGTACTCAATTACGAGAG
Source organism: Vibrio metoecus (assembly GCF_009665255.1). Taxonomy (NCBI): domain Bacteria; kingdom Pseudomonadati; phylum Pseudomonadota; class Gammaproteobacteria; order Vibrionales; family Vibrionaceae; genus Vibrio; species Vibrio metoecus. The sequence goes on along the minus strand of NZ_CP035686.1, from coordinate 1,860,066 downwards.
TCTGAAGCTAAGTTGCAAGCGTTTTTACAGTCAGAAGGCTTGGTTGATGTACAGGGGGTGGAAGGACTCGCAAGCCAAGAGTTGGAAGAACTCACCTCTCAGATGAACAAAGCTCGCGATCGCCGCGTGGCAGCGGAAACGCTGTATCAAGTGGCGAACAGCTACAGTAAAAATGACAGTGACTTGACGGCTTTGTCGTCGATCCCTGAAATTTCTAACCACCCAACCATTCGTGATTTGAAAGTGGCTGAAGTGGATGCTGAGCGTAAAGTCTCAGAGTTTTCCAAGCGTTATGGTCCTAAGCATCCTAAGTTAAAATCGGCTACTGCTCAGTTAGACGCGGTTCGAAAGAATTTACGTTCAGAGCTGAAACAGTTATTGAATGGTATCAATAACGAACTGCAAGCGGCTAAGCAATCTGAGCGTTCACTACAAACGGAATTTACTCAGCGTAAATCTGAGTTTCAGACGCTGACCGTGAAAAATGCCAAGTACTCAGAGCTTAAGCGTGAAGTACAAACTAACCGTGAGTTATTTGATTTATTCTTGGCTCGTCAAAAAGAAACTAGCGCTTCAGGGGACTTTAATACCACGATTGCCCGTTTCACTGACCAAGCTAGCGCACCTTTAGTTCCGAGTAAGCCCAACAAGAAATTAATTGTCATGTTGGCGTTTGTGGTGTCGTTTGGTTTTGCTTGTGTGGTTGCGTTTATCGCGGATGCGATGTCAGATACCTTTGCGGATATTAAGCAGGTTGAAAAGCAATTGGCACTCAGTTTACTGGGTGTGGTACCAGCGGTGCGCAAACGTAATGGTAAATTGGATGCGAAAGCTTACTTTGATTCCGAACTGCGTGAATTAACAGAGGCAGTACGTACCATTCGTACCAGCTACTTACTTGCTCATGTTAACCAAGAACAGCATATCGTGATGTTGACATCATGCTTGCCGGGAGAGGGGAAAACGACGTCGAGTATCAATCTGGCGCTATCGTTAGCCCAAATGGAAAAGACGCTTCTGATTGATTGTGACTTGCGTAAACCGGCAATTGCGCATCGCTTTGCGATTTCAGGATCGCAACCGGGGGTGACGAATTTGCTGACGGGTACACAGAGCTTTGAAGACTGTGTATATCATGATGAACAGTCAGGGCTTGATGTACTTACCGCGGGTGTGTATTCATCTAATCCGTTAGAGCTGTTGTCATCCACGAAATTTAGTGACCTCCTTGCGAACTTACGTGGCCAATACCAACGAATAGTGATTGATACTCCGCCATGCTTAGCGGTTAGTGACAGTTTTATGTTGGCACAACATGTTGATTCGGTGATTTTAGTGATTGATGCTAACCATACTCGTACCCAAGTTGTACGTGAAGTGGTGGGTAAGTTAACTCAGCAAGGTAGCCGAATTGATGGTGTTGTTCTTAACCGTTTGAATGGCAAAAAAGCATCACGCTATAGCGGTTATTATCACTACCAGGCTTATTATGGTGAAGACCATAAATCGAGCGCTACTCAGTGAATAGGCTAGTGCATATTGGATGGCGTGTAGCGATAGCGATATCTGCGTTATGGGTAATTTACTTTGCCATTCAGCAAGGTATTGCTTCGCTGTACGCTCTCGCTGCCGAAAAAGAGTTGTTGGCTTGGGAGCGATCTCCCACGACTCTTGCCTCTGTTGATGATGCGCACAAGGCCATCCAACGTGCAATCGAACATAATCCCAGTCATCCTCAATACTATTTTTTACAAGGTAGAATCTGGCAGTGGCAAGCTTATCTCTCCAGTGAGAACGAAGTGGGGGAAATGCTTGAACGGGCAAAAAGGGCCTATCTTACCAGTGTTGAGTTACGCCCAACATGGCCGGATAGTTGGGCGGAGCTACTGAAAATTGAGGCACAGCAGCACGACAAGGAAGCTCAAGAGCAAGTACCGCATCAGGCGTTGAGTGAATATCTTGCTAAGGCAGCGCAATATGGCCCTTACACTCCAGCGGTCAATATTGCGATATCACAAGTGGGATTGGCTAAATGGAAGTATTGGAGCCGTGAACAAAAATGGTTGGTGATTGAGCACCTCGCTCGCGGCTTGAATGGGAAAAACAGTCGACACCTTTTGGCGGATTACCTAAAATCCACACATCAGTTTAAGTTGGCTTGTACGTTAGCTTCACGTCGTGAACCGAAATTAGAGATCTCCATTTGCACATCCGTTTTAAAATAGGTCGACAAATTTACCAGCAGCGCCGAGCATCTGCGATATTGTTTGGATTACTCGCATTGTCTACGGTTTTAGCTTCGTGGCTTAAATCTTCCGGATTTCACGCTGACTACGTCTATCAATTAGAGATAGCTGTCGGTGGTGATACTCATTTGCACAGTTTGTTAGCATTCTTGCTCACTTTAGCGTTATACCGAGTATTGTCTGTTACGGAGAGTGGCTACAATATGGTATTGATGGCGGGCGGATTAGTGACATTATGCTGTTTGGTTGATGAGGGGCTGCAAGCATTCTCACCATTACGTACTTTTTCGGTACAAGATATTTTAGCAAGCTTAATTGGTGTTTCTGTGGCCTGTGCTGTAAATACCTTATTTGCAGGGTGGCTGCAGAGAAAGCGAAGAAATACCTAAACGGTATTTCTTCGTTGTGATAGAGAGTTAGTAAATCACGCGATAACGGCTTGGCTTATGGTTCATGGCAAGCACGATATTGAGCAAGAAGGCTCCAAGAATCGACAAACCGATCGTCAATGGTGATACGAAGAAGAATGACGTGAGCAAGATTAGACCATCGATCACCATCTGACTTTTACCTACGGAAATGCCAAATCGATCTTGAATAAATAGGCATAACACATTAAAGCCCCCAAGACTTGAACGGTGTCGGAACAAAATTAGCATTCCCAGTCCCATCAATAGCCCACCGGCTATCGCACAATACACAACGTTGACTTTTTCAAGTGTAATAAACATCGCGAGATGATCTGCAAATAAGGAGACTAACGCTCCTGAGATCGCACTGTTGAAGGCAAAGCGGGTACCAAAGCGTTTCCATGCCAGTAGATAAAAAGGGCAATTGGATAAGAAGTAGAGTACGCCAAAAGTGAGTGGTACAAATTGGCTCATCAATAACGCGAGTCCTGTAGTTCCGCCAGTGAGTAAATTACCCGCTTGCAAAAAATAGACGCCCTGAGCGACCAAAAATGTCCCTGTTAGTATCGCGATCCAATCTTCTTTGTGTGAATGTTTTTCCATAAATTTGGTTATCAAGGGAGAGAATTGCGCGGATGTTAATTAAAAGAAGCGATTTACGGTAGCTAGGGATGAAAAATTAAGGTAAACCTATGTCACATCCGCTTTACAGGGTGTAAAGCAAAAAATTGACAGTTTTGTTGTTTAGATGCCATTTCTATCGTCAAGATGAAAGCTGTCTTCATGGTTATGAAAAAACTGCATGATAAATTCGTGAATTTGGGCTTTATGATAAAGATCAAATTATGTAGAATGCGCGCCATAAAGTGATGACGAAAACGTTTGCGTGGAGTCATTTTGTGGTTTTTTTGCAATTTCAGTCAATCTGAGTCAGGAGATACAGATGCTTAAGCGTGATATGAACATCGCCGATTACGATCCGGAGCTATACGCTGCCATTCAGGAAGAGACGCTTCGTCAAGAAGAACATATTGAACTTATTGCTTCAGAAAACTACACCAGCCCGCGTGTAATGCAAGCACAAGGTTCTCAACTAACCAACAAGTACGCAGAAGGTTACCCTGGTAAGCGTTACTACGGTGGTTGTGAGTTCGTGGACAAAGCTGAAGCTCTGGCCATTGACCGTGCTTGCCAACTGTTTGGCTGTGAATACGCGAACGTTCAGCCTCACTCAGGCTCTCAAGCCAACAGCGCAGTGTACATGGCACTGCTTAATCCTGGTGATACCGTTCTGGGTATGAGTCTTGCACACGGTGGTCACTTGACTCACGGTTCACCAGTAAACTTCTCTGGTAAACACTATAAAGTGATCCCTTACGGCATTGATGAAGCGGGCCAAATCAACTACGACGAAATGGAAGCGTTGGCCTTTGAGCACAAGCCAAAGATGATCATCGGTGGTTTCTCTGCCTATTCACAAATTGTTGATTGGAAACGTATGCGTGAAATCGCCGACAAAGTAGGTGCTTACCTATTTGTCGATATGGCGCACGTTGCTGGTTTGATTGCGGCTGGTGTTTATCCAAGCCCAGTGCCTTTCGCACACGTTGTGACTACGACTACGCACAAAACTCTGGCTGGCCCACGTGGTGGTTTGATCCTGTCAAACTCTGGCGAAGAGATGTACAAAAAGCTGAACTCAGCGGTGTTCCCTGGTGGTCAAGGTGGTCCTTTGATGCATGTGATTGCGGCTAAAGCAGTTGCTTTCAAAGAAGCGATGGAGCCTGAGTTCAAAGCTTATCAAGCACGTGTTGTGCAAAATGCGAAAGCCATGGTGGCACAGTTCCAAGAACGTGGTTACAAGATCGTGTCTAACAGCACTGAAAACCACCTATTCTTGGTGGATCTGATTGATAAAGACATCACAGGTAAAGATGCGGATGCAGCACTCGGTGCAGCAAACATCACAGTGAACAAGAACTCAGTGCCTAACGATCCACGTAGCCCATTTGTCACTTCGGGTATTCGTGTGGGTACGCCTGCGATCACTCGTCGTGGTTTCACTGAGCAAGATGCTAAAGATCTCGCTAACTGGATGTGTGATGTTCTAGACAACATCAACGACCAAAGCGTGATTGAAGCGACTAAGCAAAAAGTATTGGCGATCTGTCAACGTCTACCAGTGTACGCTTAATCGCTCAGACCTGAACAACGTGAAGTTGCAACCCACGGGTTCAACTTTAGTTAGAAGAACTGTAGTGATAAAAAAGCCTGCAATATTCGCAGGCTTTTTTATTGGAGTCGAGTTCAGTGAACGCTTACTTACTCACGCTGATCATCGTGCCGGATTTGCACTTGAACATGTAGTATTTGTTGCTTTCGGTAAATTTACCCAGACCTTCCCCATCACAGTAATCCACGTTGATATCGCGCATGATATCGAGGGTTTTCTCGGTTTTCAGCGCAAACTTCGCGCCATCGGCACACACAATACGCACTTGACCATCATCACTGACTGAGTAAATGTTTACTTCAGTATTACAGAGTTCAAAAGACGCTTCGCGGTAGTTATCTTGCTGGGTGTTGGATGAACAACCAGCCAATAGGGCTGCTGCGGTAAGAGCGAATAAGCCGATACGAGTCATTATTGTTTTCCTTGTAGTCAGTTTTCACTCAACAGCGAGTTCGAGTTTATGAGCGAAAATTCATCGAAACTTAGCCTAAGCCTATAGAACCCAAGCACAGGATTCAAGGTTAAAGAACTGATATGGTGAGATTATGATGTAAGATCTCATCTTAGCTAAAGTATCAAGCCAGCGCATTGGCTGGCTTGATAGAGAGTACATGGGGTTATTTGACCTCTAAGCCTTTAGCTTGTAAGTCTGCGTGATAAGAAGAACGCACAAAAGGACCACAGGCTGCGTGAGTAAAACCAAGCTCAAGGGCTATTTCTTTGAGCTCATCAAACTCGGCTGGTGGCACGTAACGCTCAACAGGCAGGTGGTGACGGCTTGGTGCTAAATATTGCCCAAGAGTTAGCATAGTTACACCATGTGCGCGCAGATCTTTCAGCACTTCGACGATTTCTTCTTTAGTTTCGCCTAAGCCCATCATCAAGCCAGACTTAGTTGGCACCTCTGGATGCTGCTCTTTGAATTGACGCAGCAGTTCTAAAGACCATTTGTAGTTAGCACCAGGACGTACTTTTCGGTATAGGCGTGGTGCGGTTTCCAAGTTGTGGTTGAAAACATCCGGTGGATTGTCTTTCAGAGCTTCCAGTGCCACTTCCATGCGACCGCGGAAATCCGGTACCAGAGTTTCGATTTTGATGCTCGGGTTTAAAGCGCGGATTTCACGGTTACAATCGGCGAAATGTTGTGCGCCACCGTCCCGCAAGTCATCACGGTCAACTGAGGTAATTACCACGTATTTGAGTTTCATGTCGTGAATGGTTTGCGCGAGTTTCTTTGGCTCTTCCGTTTCTGGCGCATTGGGGCGTCCATGGGCCACATCACAGAACGGGCAACGACGAGTACAGATGGCACCTAAGATCATAAAGGTTGCCGTGCCGTGGTTAAAACACTCAGCCAAGTTAGGGCAGGAGGCCTCTTCACAAACCGAGTGGAGCTTATTCTTACGCATCGCAGCCTTGATATCTTGGATGCGTTGGCTGTCGGCGGGCAGTTTGATTTTCATCCATTCCGGTTTGCGCAGAATTTCTTTTTGTTCGGCCGGCATATTTTTTACCGGAATCAAAGCCATTTTATCGGCATCACGGTACTTTACACCGCGTTCCATCTGAATTGGTTTACTCATGATTGTATGCTTCTGTGCTGAATTCGACGTGCTCGTAGTCCAGTAGGGTAACGAGTTTTTGGATTAATATTTTTTCAACCTGCTCTTTTTCGATCGGGCCAGAGAAGTCGCTCACTTGCACCATCTCCATTCCTGCATAACCACAAGGATTGATGCGTAAGAACGGGCTGAGATCCATCTGGATATTGAGTGCGAGTCCGTGAAAAGAGCACCCTTTACGGATGCGTAAGCCCAAAGAACAAATCTTTTTATTTTGTACGTAGACTCCAGGTGCGTCAGGACGTGCCGCAGAGTCAATGTGATAGTGTTGTAGGGTGTGAATGACCAAGTTTTCAATATGAGTGACAAGTTCTCTCACGCCGAGTCGCTTACGGCGAAGATCGATGAGAAAGTAAGCGACTAATTGGCCTGGTCCATGGTAAGTCACTTGCCCACCACGGTCACTTTGCACAACAGGAATATCACCGGTGTTGATAAGGTGCTCAGCCTTGCCAGCTTGTCCTTGAGTAAACACGGGGTTGTGTTCGACAAGCCACACTTCATCACGTGTTGTTGAGTCACGTTGATCCGTGAATTGATGCATAGCCTGCCAAACCGGAGTGTAATCCTGTCTGCCGAGGCATCTCACCAACAGCTGGTTTTCCATTATTGTCATCCACCAGAGATATATAAAGTTTTTGGATTATAAACTGCTTACCACCAATGAACTACACATCAAGGGGAACTTTTTGACCCTGCTAACAAGATGGTTTTATTAATTTTTTGAAAAATAAAGAAAAAGCAGCTAAAGCTGCTTTTCAAAAATATTTGAATAAATAAAATAATAACGTGGTTTATAGCACCATACGCACAATGTCGATGTCGCCCAACTCTTTATAGAGAATTTCAACCTGTTCAATTGAAGTGGCGTGAATGGTGACTGAAACCGCGTGATAGTTACCTTTTGCGCTTGGCTTAACGCGCGGGCTGTAATCGCCAGGAGCGTGACGTTGAATAACTTCCAGCACCCGTTCTGGCAGCTCTGGCTTAGCATATCCCATTACTTTGTAAGTAAAGGAACATGGGAATTCGAGCAAATCTTTTAATTTCGCATCAGAGTTGATGGTCAGCATAGTGAAACTCCAGTTTGAGCATTGGAAAAACGGGACGAAATACTACAGCCATTCGAATGGAATCTCAAGCGAACAAAAAAGCCGCACAGGGCGGCTTTGTTTTTCTGGTGACTTCCTCAAACATCGATGGAGAGGCGTCGGTAAGCTTATTAGAACCAACCTTTAAATAGGAGTACGAGATAATCCCAAAGACGGCTAAATAGGCTGCCTTCTTCGACATCTTCTAGCGCCATCAGAGGGTATTGCGCAATATCGTTACCCGCTAACTGGTAGTAGAGTGTACCTACGACATCGCCTTTTTTCAGTGGCGCTTTCAGTTCTTTTTCAAGTACAAAACTTGCAGTGAGATCTTTTGCTTGTCCACGAGGCAGAGTGACGTAAGTATCTTTATCTACCCCTAGGGCGACAGTATTCTTATCGCCCATCCAAATCGCTTCATTGACGAACGTTTCGCCTGCTTTGTGCGGTGCGACAGTTTCAAAGAAGCGGAAGCCGTAGCCTAGCAGTTTTTTACTTTCTGCTTTACGAGCATTCTCACTGTCGGTTCCCATAACTACCGCCACTAAACGCATGTTACCTTCAGTCGCAGAGCTCACGAGGTTGTAACCTGCACCACTGGTATGTCCGGTTTTGATCCCGTCGACATTCATGCTTTTATCCCACAGTAAACCGTTACGGTTGTACTGGGTAATGCCGTTATAGGTGAATTTCTGCTCAGAATAGATCGCGTATTCATCCGGTACATCACGAATCAACGCTTGACCTAGCAATGCGAGATCGTAAGGTGTCGAGTACAGGTTTGGATTGTCCAAACCATGAGCATTGGTAAAGTGAGAGTTTTTCATACCCAATGAACTTGCCCAAGCATTCATTAAATCGACAAAGGCATCTTCTGAGCCTGCGACGTGTTCGGCCATTGCGACACACGCATCATTACCAGATTGGATGATGATGCCACGGTTGAGATCGCTAACTTTAACGGTGGTACCCACTTCTACAAACATCTTTGATGAATCTGGGAAGTTTTTCGCCCAAGCATTTTTACTGATCACCACATCATCATTGAGTGAGATGTTGCCACGCTTGATTTCTTGTCCAATCACGTAGCTCGTCATCATTTTGGTCAGGCTTGCGGGAGAGAGCTTGGTATTCATCTCTTTTTCGGCGAGCACTTTCCCTGAATGGTAGTCCATCAGGACATAACCCTTGGCGGCGATTTGTGGAGCATCTGGTGTCACGATAGGTGAGGCAAAAACAGTACTGCTTAACGTGATGGAAAGCGTAATAGAAGACGCTAACACGGATTTTAGGATTGATTTTTTCATGGTGAATGCTTAGTTCTAATTAAGTGTCCGTAATCTTAACAAAAATAACGTCCCAAACCAGACCGGATCTCCTCAGGTCAGGTTTGAGTGGTCATTGTGCGCGCTTATTAATGGTTTTAACAAAAGCACTGTCGTAGCCTGCGGATTTTACTTGTTCAAGTAAGGTTTGCGTCAGGTCATCGTCAGTAAATGGGCCTAGAAACAGGCGGTGCGTACTATTTGTACTTTCCACGAAGCTAGGCGCCGATAAACTCTGACCTAAGTTTTGCGCTAAAGTTCGCACGCGCTCAATATGTTGTGATGAAACCACCTGAATCACGTATTCGAGAGCATTGTTTTTCCCTTTTGGGCGAGGTTTAGATGGTTTATCTACAGTGATCACGTCAACACGCACATTGGCCGTACCCGCTTGTACAACCCCAATCTTGTATGCGGCGGCATAGCTTAGATCAATCACTCGCCCGTCATGAAAAGGACCACGATCGTTGACGCGTACGATGGTTGATTTACCGTTATCGGTATTGGTCACTTTCACATAACTTGGCAATGGTAGGGTTTTATGTGCCGCTGTCATTGAGTACATGTCATAAATCTCACCGTTTGAAGTGAGATGACCGTGGAATTTTTTGCCATACCATGAGGCTTTACCATTTTCAGAGAATCCTTGAGGATTCTTGATGATGCGGTAACTTTGACCACGTAGGTTATAGTCCTTATTTCCCCCAAAGCTGTAGGGTTCATATTGGGGAACGGCATCCTCAATATGCTCGACAGACAGTGGTGTGTCTGGCGCTTGATCGTCGGGCATATCATAGCGGCCGCCCGAAGAACTACACCCAGCGAGAATTAACGTAATCAATATGTATAAATAAATTCGGTTCATTAAATTGTCTTCGAAAATGCTTTGCGATGGGTATGGATGGACATCAAAATACCGAAACCGGCCATCAGTGTCACCATTGAGGTACCGCCATAGCTAATCAAAGGTAGTGGTACACCCACTACCGGCAAAATGCCGCTGACCATGCCGATGTTTACAAAGACATAAACAAAGAAGCTCAACACAATGCTGCCTGCCATCATACGGCCAAAGGAAGTTTGTGCATGGCTGGCGAGGTAAAGTCCGCGACCAATAATAAATAAATACAGGCTCAAAAGAACTAAAAAGCCGATCATACCCCATTCTTCAGCAATCACTGCAAAGATAAAGTCAGTATGTCGTTCAGGAAGAAACTCTAATTGAGATTGAGTGCCATGTAGCCAGCCTTTACCGGATAATCCTCCCGAGCCAATCGCAATTTTACTTTGGATAATGTGATAACCCGCTCCGAGCGGGTCAGATTCTGGGTCAAATAGAGTGCGTACCCGTGTTTTCTGGTATTCATGCATTAAGAAGAACCACAAGATGGGAACAAATGCACCCACTGCCATCGCTGCGGCGATAATTAATTTCCAGCTGACACCAGCTAAGAAAATCACAAAAATACCAGACGCTGCAATCAATATCGAGGTTCCAAGGTCAGGTTGTTTTGCGATCAAGATGGTTGGGACAAACACCATAATGAGTGACGCGGTCAGGGTTTTAAACGAAGGCGGAAGAGCATGTTTCCCGATATAGCGTGCCACCATCAAGGGTACGGCCAACTTAAGCAATTCTGATGGTTGAAAACGAACAAATCCAAGATCTAGCCAGCGCTGCGCCCCTTTGGATATTTCGCCAAATAACAACACACACAGCAATAAAATGACCCCACAGAAAAATAGTATTGGAGCAGCACTTTCGTAAGTTCGTGGTGGAATTTGAGCTAACAAAACCATAATTGCTAAAGCCATCGCCATACGCATGGCTTGGCGGTCCATCATTGCGAGACTTTGGCCGCTGGCACTGTACATAACGATAAGGCCAAATCCCATTAGCGCAAGTACGCCAAGCAAGAGGGGTAAATCGATATGAAAACGCTCAAACAACGCCCGGTTTTGTCCGGTTGCAGGATCCATCTTCATGGTTGTACTACCTCTTCTTTTTTCTCTTCTTCTTTTTTACCGAGCACCACATGATCGAAAATTTGCCGTACAACAGGCGCACCATTGCTGGAACCGCCGCCACCGTTTTCCAGTACGAACGTGACGATCACTTTGGGATCTTTAACTGGGGCAAAACCGGTAAACAAAGCATGGTCGTGTAAGTGCTCCGCTAACTCGCTTGCGTTGTATTTCTGGCCTTCTGCGAGACCAAATACTTGCGCGGTTCCTGACTTACCTGCAGTTTCGTAAGACATATTCTGGAAAGCACGTCGTGCTGTTCCTTTTGCGCCATGGTTAACGAGGTACATGCCGCGAATCGCCATGTCCCAGTATTTTTGTGGAACCCCTTCGATCGGCGGATAGGTTGTGTATTGCGCCTCTTTTTGAGTTGAGAACTGCTCTCCGTTATCAATTGTGGCACGCAGCAGATGGGGAGCAATCACTTTCCCGTGGTTGACGAGAACAGAAGTCGCTTTAGCGATCTGCAGTGGTGTTGCAGTCCAGTAACCTTGGCCAATTCCAACCGGAATCGTATCACCTTGATACCATGGCACCTTATGGCGAGCCATTTTCCATTCCCGAGTCGGCATATTGGCCTTACTTTCTTCATAAATGTCGATGCCAGTAAGATCGCCAAAACCAAAACGCATCATCCAGCTTGAGAGCTTATCAATCCCCATGTCGTAGGCAATTTGGTAGAAGAATGTATCGACCGACTCTTCCAGAGATTTAATGACATCGACGCGACCATGTCCCCAGCGGAGCCAATCGCGGAATGGGCGAGTATCGGTATTGGGAATACGCCAGTAGCCAGGATCACTTCGAGTCGTATTAGGAGTGATAATGCCATCTTGCAGCGCAGAAACCGCAATAAAAGGCTTCACAGTTGACCCCGGAGGATAAATGCCGAGCGTAGTTCGGTTTACTAGTGGTCGACTCTTATCATTCAATAAATCGCTGTAAGCTTTGCCTGAGATACCGTGAACAAAAGCATTGGGGTCATAGCTTGGGCTCGAAACCATTGCCAATACACCATTGTCTTTCGGATCAAGTGCAACCACCGAGCCTCGTCGTCCCTCAAGCAATTTATAGGCGTAGAGTTGTAGATCAATGTCTAAATTGAGCACAATATCTTTGCCAGGAATAGGCGGTACGTATTTAAGGGTGCGGATCACGCGTCCACGGCTATTCACCTCAACTTCTTGATAGCCCGCAATGCCATGTAAAATGTCTTCGTAATAACGCTCGATGCCGAGTTTGCCAATATCTCGGGTGGCTTGGTAGTTGGCTTTTTTACCTTCTTTGTCCAAGCGTTCGAGATCTTTATCGTTAATCCGCGATACATAACCAATCACGTGGGTCAGTACTTCGCCATAGGGATAGTAACGCTTTAGGTTAGCGGCAACGGAAACGCCAGGGAATTTATGCTGGTTCACCGAAAACTTTGCTACTTCCTCATCAGTGAGTTGGGTGAGGAGGGGCACTGAGTTAAAACGGCGCGTTTGGCGGCGTTCTTTTTCGAATGCGGCAATTTTCTCGGGGCTGATCTCCAGTATTTGCTGTAATCGCGTAATGGTTTCATCCATATTGGCGACTTTTTCTGGGATCACTTCTAGGTTGAACACGGGGCGGTTTTCGGCCAACAGTACGCCATTGCGATCAAAAATCAGACCACGGTTCGGTGCGATCGGCACTACTTTGATGCGGTTATCATTGGAGCGAGTTTTGTAATCCTGATACTGATTGATCTGGATATTGTATAAGTTGGTGACCAGCAGCCCCATGCAGATCAAAATCGCTAAAAATGAGAAAATAGCGCGATTGCGAAACAGGTGTGTTTCGGCTTGATGGTCACGTATGGGGGTGTGCTGGCGTAACATGGCACTTTATTCTCGATGATAGGGGTGGTTAGTGGTAATACTCCAAGCTCGGTATAAGCTTTCAGCCATAACCACTCTCACTAAAGGGTGAGGTAACGTCAATGGAGAAAGTGACCAGCTTTGATCGGCAGCGGCTTTACAAGCGGGGGCCAAGCCTTCAGGCCCGCCAATCAGAATGGAGACATCTCTGCCGTCGTGCTTCCAACTTTCCAGCTGTACTGCAAGTTCGTCCGTATCCCAACGTTTACCTGGAATATCGAGAGTAATGATTCGGTTACCTTTCGGTACCGCAGCCAACATGGCTTCGCCCTCTTTTTGCAAAATTCGCGCAATATCGGCATTTTTACCACGTTTACCCGCAGTAATTTCTACCAATTCTAACGGCATATCGTGAGGGAAACGGCGACGGTACTCTTGAAAACCCTCTTCAACCCATTTAGGCATTTTGGTGCCGACAGCGATCAGTTGAATCTTCACACTTAACCCCAGAGTTTTTCCAGTTGGTACAGCTCGCGCGGTACTTCTTGCATGACATGCAGCATCACAGTACCCATATCTAGAACTACCCACTCACCTTCATTTTCTCCGTTCATGCCGAGCGGTTGCAGGCCTGATAGCTTGGCTTCACTAGCCACATGCTCCGCAATAGAGGCAACGTGTCTTTTCGAGGTGCCGGTACAGACAATCATATAATCGGTAACACTGGATTTTCCTTGAACATCAAGTGTGACGATATCGACCGCCTTCATATCGTCGGCTTTGTCGGAAAGAAAGTCTTTAAGTGCTTCACCTTGCAAGAGAATGTCCTCTGAATGTCATCAATAAAAAATAGCTTTCGCTTAAAACGGCGCAGTATATCACGCTTTTACTGTGGCAAAGGTAGGTTTGCCTGAGGATTGCAGCATTCAAGGCTTAGTTGCTGCAAGATTGGCCATACTGGCTGTTCGTATTGCGTTTTTGCCAGTAATTCAGCCTGAGTTAATATTCCAACCAACCGAAGTAGGGTGCGACTTGGTAAGCGCTGTAAGGCGGCAGAGTAGAGTGGTCTTCGATTCTGCCAGACACGATAGCGATCAAAAAGACTCCCTAAATTACCCAGCTGTTGGCGCTCTTGTTGCCATTTAAGCAGTTGAGTGAGCTCTTTTTGCGCGGTGCGGATCAGAATAATCGGCTCACTCTCTTCGAGCATAAGCTGGCGCAAAATACGCTGAGCACGGTTGGCTTTGCCTTCTAATAGCGCATCCATCCAGTGATAAGGCGTGAAATGGTTATGGCGGCTCAGCGACTCTTCCAAGCGCACTAAAGTCAGTAGACCATCGGGGTAGAGTAACGCTAATTTTTCGAGACTCTGCGCTAATGCAAAGAGATTGCCCTCATGCCATTGCGCCAACATTTGCACCGCTTCGGCATCCGGCTTTAAACCGAGTGCAAAACAGCGCTGCTGAACAAATTGAGGTAAACGACTTAGTTCAGGCGTGAGGCAATTGACCCAACAAGCTTGCTGCGCAAGCGTTTTTAGCCAAGCTGCATTTTCTTGTGCCTTAGTCAGTTTTGGACCAATCACCAGCAAGATAATATCTTGGTGAAGTTGGCCTTCCAGTGCGCTAAGTTCCTTTGCCGTTTGAGCATTGACCCCAGATTCTGGGATCTCAATTTCGATAAGTTGGCGAGATGAAAACAGACTTAGGGCTTGGCAGCAGTCATACACCGCGTTCCAATCGAGCCCGGCATCCGCGCTAAATCGGTGTTTTTCCAAAAAACCTTGCGCTTGTGCCGTTTTTTCGATGGCGGTTTTGGCTTCTTGGATCAGCAGTGGCTCATTACCGAATACGAGGTAAATCGGATAGAGCGTTTTGTGCAGTGATTCAGCCAGTTTTTCAGCATAAATGCGCATCGAAACTACTTACTGCTGTCTTCTGTTGATGCGGGATTGATCACTTCTTGAGTATCAATGCGATAGTCAGCCACACCTTCGCTTTGAATACTTTCGTCATCCAAGGTCTTACGTGCAAAGTCCGCTTTCAGACGAGCCATTTGGCGTACGATTTGGCTGGCTGCTAGCTTGCGCATTTCATCTTCAATCATGTCGCGCTCAACGGATTTTGCTAATGCAGTCAGTGGGTTGTCTAAGTAGCTGCGCGTTACGCTAGTGGTAAAGGTGCGGCTGCCCAGCTCGGGTACGGTGACACGATAGCTTGCGACAAAGGTCAGCTCAATTTCGGCTGCACGCGTGTTTTGGTAAAGCGATAGGGTGCGTTCACCAGTGCTTTCACTGAGTAGATGTAGATTTGGTAGATTTTCTGCTGGAGCTTGCAGATCGATTTTATTCAAACGCAACTGACGGTGCACCATACGAGTAAAGGTGCTGTATTGGTCATAGCTAGTCAGTGACATACGAGAGAGTTCTTGGGGAATATCGTAATCACCGCGCAAGTGGAAACCACAAGCCGTGAGTAAGCTTGTCATCAGAACCAAGAGTGACCATTTCAAAGTAGGGGAAAGAGTGTTACGCATGGATGCTTCAGTCTCGTTATTAGGCAAAATACTTATCTCAGCTCACCAAGAGCGAAAGCTTGCTGTGCGATAAGCTGAGATAAGTAAACAGGGCGAGCCCTGTTTACTGACAGTAAAGTAAGCCATGAGTTCACAGAGTGTTCTAATGGCTTGGTGACTCATCAAAAAAGTGTGAGTTAGTTGGCAACGATGTTCAGCAATTTGCCTGGTACGTAAATCACTTTACGTACGGTGAGGCCATCAATGAATTTCAGCACGTTTTCATCTTGCATGCCGAGCGCTTCAACTTGTTGTTGAGTGGCATCGGCCGCAACAGTGAGTTTACCGCGCAGTTTACCGTTGACTTGCAGCACGATCAGCTTTTCATCTTCCACCAGAGCGGCTTCATCGTACGTCGGCCAGCTGGCCGTATCGATGTTGCTTTCACCCAGTGCGACCCACATTTCAAAACAGATATGCGGTGTGATTGGGTAAAGCATGAGCGTGATGGCTTTCAGTGCTTCATCCAGAATCGCGCGATCTTGCGCTTCGGTCATCGGCGCTTTCGTCAGCTTGTTCATCAACTCCATGATTGCCGCAATCGCCGTGTTGAACGTTTGGCGACGTGCTACGTCATCCGTCACTTTAGCTATGGTTTTGTGTACATCGCGGCGCAGCGCTTTTTGGTCTGCATTCAGTGCTGAAGCATCTAAAGCTGGAGCTTGGCCGAGCTCAGTGTGTTCACGCACCAGTTTCCATACGCGGCGCAGGAAGCGGTTTGCACCTTCAACGCCTGACTCTTGCCATTCCAGTGTCATGTCCGCTGGTGAAGCGAACATCATGAACAGACGTACTGTGTCAGCGCCGTATTTATCGACCATCTCTTGTGGGTCGATACCGTTGTTTTTCGACTTAGACATTTTGATCATGCCTGAGTGTTCAACTTGACGGCCAGTGGTGTCCACAGCAGAAACGATGCGGCCTTTGCCATCACGTTCTACTTTCACTTCGGTTGGCGCTACCCACTCTTTACCACCTTTGTCATTGGTGTAGTAGAACGCATCTGCCAGTACCATGCCTTGACACAGGAGCTTTTTGAACGGCTCATCACTCTTCACATAACCTGCATCACGCAGCAGTTTGTGGAAGAAGCGTGAATAGAGCAAGTGCATACACGCGTGTTCAATACCACCGATGTACTGATCAACCGGCAGCCAGTAGTTGGCTTTCTCTGGATCTAAAATGTCATCCGCTTGTGGTGAGCAGTAACGCGCGTAGTACCATGAAGACTCCATAAAGGTGTCGAAGGTATCGGTTTCACGCAGTGCTGGCTCACCGTTAAAGGTGGTTTTTGCCCACTCTTTATCGGCTTTGATTGGGCTAGTCACGCCATCCATCACCACATCTTCTGGTAGGATAACTGGCAGCTGGTCTGCTGGTACTGGGTGTACTTGACCATCTTCAGTGGTCACCATTGGGATTGGAGCACCCCAGTAACGTTGACGAGACACGCCCCAGTCACGCAGACGGAAGTTAACGGTTTTCCTACCTTTGCCTTCTGCTTCCAATTTGGCAGCGATCGCATTAAAGGCAGCTTGGAAATCCAAACCATCAAATTCACCAGAAGCGAAAAGAACACCTTTTTCAGTGTAAGCCGCTTCAGACACATCCAGCTCGCTGCCATCGGCAGGCTTAATCACAGGGATGATGTCGAGGCCATATTTGGTCGCGAATTCAAAGTCACGTTGGTCGTGCGCAGGCACTGCCATTACCGCGCCAGTACCGTAATCCATCAACACGAAGTTCGCGATATAGATAGGTACTTCACGGCCGTTGAGAGGATGGATCGCCGTTAGGCCTGTCGCCATGCCTTTCTTTTCCATGGTTGCGATTTCAGCTTCTGCAACCTTGGTGTTTTTACATTCATCGATGAAGGCGGCGAGGGCTGGGTTATTCGCTGCCGCTTTGGTCGCCAGAGGATGACCTGCGGCGATACCGACATAAGTAACACCCATCAGAGTATCTGGACGCGTGGTGTACACTTCAAGATCGGTGTTTTCACCTTTAACGGCAAATTTCAGTTCCACACCTTCAGAGCGGCCAATCCAGTTACGTTGCATGGTTTTAACCATTTCAGGCCAACCATCGAGGTTATCCAGATCGTCAAGCAGCTCTTGTGCGTAGGCGGTGATCTTAATAAACCACTGTGGGATCTCTTTTTGCTCAACTGGAGTGTCACAACGCCAGCAGCAACCGTCTTCAACTTGTTCGTTAGCCAGAACCGTTTGGTCGTTTGGACACCAGTTGACTGATGAGGTTTTTTTGTAAACTAAGCCTTTTGCAAACAGCTTAGTGAAGAACTCTTGCTCCCAACGGTAGTACTCAGGGCGACAAGTTGCGAATTCACGATTCCAGTCATAACCAAAGCCCAGTAACTTGAGTTGGTTTTTCATGTATTCGATATTTTCGTAAGTCCAAGGTGCAGGCGCAGTATTGTTTTTAACCGCTGCGTTTTCTGCAGGCAGGCCAAACGCATCCCAACCGATAGGTTGCATAACGTTTTTGCCTTGCAGACGTTGGAAACGAGAGACTACATCACCGATGGTGTAGTTACGCACGTGACCCATGTGCAGTCGGCCACTTGGATAAGGGAACATGGAAAGACAGTAGAATTTTTCTTTATTTGGGTCTTCACTTACAACGAAGGTTTTGTTGTTGTCCCAGTGCTGTTGAACTTTGTGTTCAATATCTTGCGGGTTGTATTGCTCTTGCATCGATGACATCCATCTTGGAATTTGTGAGTTCAGTAGGAACGAAGTCTTTCGGTTCGGCATAGAATACAGAAAGCAGGGGGTTACAACAATAGCTAATCCGGCAGCCATCAGGCTTGAGAGAGGTGAGAGATGCCAAAACAGAAAGCAAGTTATGAAGCCTTACTGGAAGAGGTGGTAGAAACGCTCAAACACAGCTCGAATGGGGTTGATGAGATCGTTGAATCATCAGCGAAATACGTCGATGCGGCGAATAATTTGACCAAGGATGAGCTAGCGTTAGTCTCTGCTTATGTTAAAGCGGATCTTAAAGAGTTTTCGCAAAGTTTTGAGCAAAGCAAAAGCAGCCCATTCTATCTGATGATCACCAATTCCATCTGGCAGGGGCTACTGGATATTACCGACCGTACCAAAGTGGAATGGGTCGAGCTGTTTGCTGATTTAGAACACCAAGGGCTGTATCAGGCGGGAGAAATGATTGGTTTGGGCGTGTTGATCTGTGACCAGTGCGGTCATAAAACTGAATTTAATCATCCAACGGAAATTGAACCCTGTTCGCAATGTGGCGGTAAAGCGTTTAGCCGCCAACCACTCAAACCCTAGTTAGAATAAAAAAACGGGAAGATAACTTCCCGTTTTGCTTTTACTTATCTAGCCCGGCGCTGGCGCCAGAAAGCGAACCCAATCGCTAAGCCTACCCAGAGATAGAGTGGCGTTGTGCCCCATAGGAAGTAAGGTGTACTACCGCGAGTCGGGGTGACCGTTACTTTTAGCACGCCAGTTTCGAATTGTGGCAGTTGAGCCATAATGCGTCCACGCTCATCGGTGACGGCCGTTACTCCATTGTTGGTGGCGCGGATCAGCGGCTTGCCCAATTCTAAGGCGCGCATGCGAGCGATTTCCATGTGTTGCAATGGGCCTATCGAACGACCAAACCAAGCATCATTCGAAAGCGTCAGTAGGAAGTCGGTTTCCGGCGTCACATTATCGCGTACCTGCTCATTGAAGATGATTTCGTAGCAGAGTGCTGTAACAAATGCGAAACCCTTTGCAATCAAATTCGGTTGCACGTAAGCCCCTTGGCTAAAGGAGGACATCGGCAAATTAAAGAATGGAGCTAATGGACGCAGGATCTCTTCAAACGGAACGAATTCGCCAAAAGGCAACAAGTGGTACTTATGGTAGCGCTGAGTCAGATCATAACGGTATTCGCCATGAGGCGTATCACCGACGGTCAGCACGCTATTGAAGTACTGCTTATCTTCACTTTGATTGATGATGCCAGTAATCACCGCGCTTTGGTTCATACGTGCCGCAGCATCAAGATTATGCAGAAATGAGGAGATTTCATATTCAAAAGCGGGGATCGCCGCTTCTGGCCAAATGATTACATCGGCATCCCAGTTTTCGCGAGTAAGATCGGTGTATTTCATGATGGTTGGCCAACGCTGGCTAGGCAGCCATTTCAATCCCTGTTCGATATTGCCTTGAATCAAGGCCAGTGAGGCTGTGCGATCCGTTTGTGGGGTGACCCACTGCATGGCTTGGAGGCCATAACCGGTTGCGTAAACCACAAGAGGGATGCAAGCCATCAACCAACGGCGATTAAGCACGGCATAAGCTAAGCTACCAGCACAAAACAGCAGTAACAGAGTGATGAGCTCTACGCCACCGATGGGAGCAAAGTTGGCAAGAGGGCTATCAATTTGGCTATAACCGAGCCACAGCCAAGGAAAACCTGTCATCACCCAACCACGTAGCCAATCGGTAATCAGCCACAAAGCTGGGGCAGCACATAACCACTTACTGCGTGAGTTGTTCGGAAACAAGCGATTAAGTAGCCAACCGAAAAGGCTTGGATAAAGCGCCAGATAGCCGACCAATAGAGTCATTAAAAACAGGCTAGCGATTTTGGGCATGCCACCAAAGGTATCAATACTGACGTGTACCCAACTGATACCCACCGCAAATTGGCCAATCCCCCAGAGATAAGCAATCAAAGCCGCTCGCTTGGCGCTTTGTTGGTGGAGCAGAAGCAGTAGGATAAATGGGCTGAGTAGAGCCAAAGGCCAAAATTGATACGGGGCAAAAGCCAGAGGAGTTATGACGCCAACAAAAGCGGCCGCAAGCGGCCGCATTAGGCGATGAGATAATACGCTGTTCATCGTCTCTTTTCTTTACTCTTACTTAGTAAGAGAGTGGGGACTACTCTTCCGCAACGTGCGAAAGGGCTTCCAGATCGGGAACGGTCACTTGAAGAGCCACCACTCGGCGACTATCCGCCGCCGTCACTTTGAAGTTGTAGCCTGCAATGTCTACGACTTCACCGCGCGCGGGTAAGTGGCCGAATGCCGTCATCACCAAACCACCGACCGTATCCACTTCTTCATCACTGAATTTGGTGCCGAAAGTGTGGTTAAAGTCTTCAATTGTGGTGAGCGCTTTCACCGAAAAGGTGTGTTTGCTCAGTTGGCGAATGTCTTTTTGCTCTTCGTCGTCGAATTCATCTTCGATGTCGCCGACGATCTCTTCCAGAATATCTTCAATGGTGACTAGGCCAGATACGCCGCCAAACTCATCCACCACAATTGCCATGTGGTAACGCTCTTCACGGAATTCTTTGAGCAGACGGTCAACCCGTTTGCTTTCCGGAACCACGACCGCAGGGCGGATCACTTCTTGGATGTTGAATGGGGCACAGTTAGAGCCTAGATATTTGAGTAAGTCCTTCGCAAGCAGAATGCCTTCCACATGGTCTTTATCTTCGCTGATCACTGGATAACGTGAGTGCTGCGCATCCGTCATGATGGCAACCAAAGCATCTAGGTTGTGAGTACGATCGATAGTGACCATTTGTGAGCGTGGGATCATGATATCGCGCACGCGCATTTCGGCGATTTCCATCACACCTTCGAGCATGTCGCGGGTGTCATGGTCAATCAAGTCATTGACTTCAGAGTCGCGAATCACATCGACCAGCTCTTGGCGATCTTTAGGCTCTCCCTGAAAAAGTTGACTTAGGCGTTCAAAGAAGGACTTTCTACTCGGACCTTCCGAATTCTGAGAATTGTCTTCGTTCATTATGTCTCAATTCACTAACGCTATCAGATGTGTGATAGCTCACATAGGCCTTATCTAAAAGGATAAGGGTTACTCTTTTTCTGCCAGATATGGGTCGGTAAAACCCATATCTTGCATAATTTCGGTTTCGAGAGATTCCATCTCTTCGGCTTCATCATCCTCGATGTGGTCATAACCTAGCAGATGCAGGCTGCCATGTACAACCATATGCGCCCAATGTGCTTGCAAAGGCTTATTTTGCTCAATCGCTTCACGCTCAACGACTTGGCGGCAAATCACCAAGTCGCCAAGCAGATCCATTTCCATCCCCGGAGGAGCTTCAAATGGAAAAGACAGCACATTGGTCGGTTTATCTTTACCACGGTAGTTCAAATTCAGCGCATGGCTTTCTGCTTCATCGACAATGCGAACCGTCACTTCAGCTTGTGGCTGAAACGGTGTGATGGTTCGAGTGAGCCACAACGCAAACTCCGCTTCGCTTGGTAGCCCATGTTCATTTTCGACGGCCAATTGCAAATCCAGTTCAATACTCATGAGGGATTCGACTCATTGTTGTGGCTCAGCGTCATTTCCGCGCGTTGCATTTCGAGTAATTTATTTTCACGTTCTTCACGGCGACGCTGCTCATATTCTTTGCGCTCTTTTTGATCTTGCGCTTCCCACTTTTCATAAGCGTTAACGATACGAGCAACCACTGGGTGGCGCACCACATCGTCAGCTTGGAAGAAGTTAAAGCTGATCTCATCGACTTCATTGAGCACTTCAATCGCATGGCGCAGACCGGATTTCGCGCCGCGCGGTAAGTCGATTTGCGTCACGTCACCAGTAATGACGGCGCGCGAATTAAAACCAATCCGTGTTAGGAACATTTTCATCTGTTCAACGGTCGTGTTTTGGCTTTCATCGAGAATAATAAACGCGTCGTTTAAGGTTCGACCACGCATGTACGCCAGCGGAGCGACCTCAATCACATTGCGCTCAATCAGCTTTTCTACCCGCTCAAAACCGAGCATTTCGAACAGCGCATCGTAAAGCGGGCGCAAATAAGGGTCGACTTTTTGGCTTAGATCGCCCGGCAGAAAACCGAGCTTTTCGCCCGCTTCAACCGCTGGACGAGTCAATAGAATTCGGCGAATTTCTTGGCGCTCAAGCGCATCCACAGCGGCCGCGACCGCAAGGTAAGTTTTACCGGTACCGGCAGGGCCAACACCAAAGGTGATGTCATGGGTTACCATATTCATCAAGTATTGAGCTTGATTCGGTGTCCGCGGTTTGATCACGCCTTTTTTGGTTTTGACAAACACTTCTTTGCCGTGAGCAATGCTGGATTCGCTGTGTTGTTCAAGCACGCCAGATTCTTTGATGGCAAGATGAATTTGCTCAGGTTCAATATCGGTAATCTGACCACGCACCGGAGCCGTTTCAACGTAAAGTGTTTTGATGATGTCGAGTGCAGCAGCGGCAGTATGAGGTTGACCCACGATAGTGAAGAAGTTGCCGCGGTAGTTGATTTCGACGCCCAAGCGACGTTCAAGGTGCTTGATATTGTCATCAAAAGGACCGCATAGGCTGGCGAGTCGGTGGTTATCGGAAGGTTCCAGATTGATTTCTAAAGTTATGATTTTATTGCTCAAATTTGCCTCTCAGTATGTCAATAAGCGTCCGATTGTGACCGGACGCTTATTGACAGTGTATACGAGATTAAGGAGTAAATGTAGCAACCCCAAGCTCATCCTCGCGGCGAGTCTTCGCTTTCATTTCAGAGGGAGAGGTCGCGATACGCAGATTCATCTCTTGTTCGGTACGTACTAGTTCACCACGCAGTGAGTTGGCAAACACATCGACAATCTTCACATCAACAAACTGACCGATCAGATCCGGTGAGCCTTCGAAGTTCACTACACGGTTATTTTCGGTACGACCACGTAACTCCATCAAATCTTTCTTCGATGGGCCTTCAACCAAAATACGTTGTTCAGTACCCAGCATCAGGCGTGAGTAACGCATGGCTTGACTGTTGATTTGTTGTTGCAGCTCGTACAGACGTTCTTTCTTCACTTCTTCCGACAGATCACATGGATAATCAGCGGCTGGCGTGCCTGGGCGAGGAGAGAAAATAAAGCTAAAACTCATGTCAAAATCGACATCGCGAATCAGCTTCATGGTGTCTTGGAAATCTTTGTCGGTTTCTCCAGGGAAAGCAACGATAAAATCAGAGCTGATTTGAATATCAGGACGAGCTTTACGCAGTTTACGGATGATGGACTTGTACTCAATGGCGGTGTGCGGGCGCTTCATCATAGTCAGAATGCGATCGCTCCCACTTTGCACTGGTAAGTGCAGGAAGCTCACTAACTCAGGGGTGTCTTCGTACACCGCAATAATATCATCCGTAAATTCGAGTGGGTGGCTAGTGGTAAAGCGGATGCGGTCGATGCCGTCAATGGTGGCGACCAAACGCAGTAATTCAGCGAAAGAGCAAATACCGCCATCGTGAGTTGCACCACGGTAAGCGTTGACGTTTTGACCCAGCAGGTTAACTTCACGCACACCTTGCTCGGCAAGCTGAGCGATCTCGAACAGGACATCGTCCATAGGACGGCTGACTTCTTCACCACGAGTGTAAGGCACTACGCAGTAAGTACAGTATTTTGAGCAGCCTTCCATGATGGAAACGAATGCAGTCGGGCCTTCTGCACGTGGCTCTGGCAAACGGTCGAACTTCTCAATTTCGGGGAAAGAGATGTCCATTACAGGCGCGTCGGTGGTTTGTGACTGTTTAATCATTTCTGGCAGACGATGCAGCGTCTGTGGACCGAAGATGACATCTACATAAGGCGCACGGTCGCGAATCGAGTCACCTTCTTGAGTGGCAACACAACCACCGACACCGATCACGACACCAGGTTTTTTGTCTTTCAGTGTTTTCCAACGACCAAGTTGGTGGAACACCTTTTCCTGTGCTTTTTCACGAATCGAACAGGTGTTTAAGAGTAAAACGTCAGCTTCCTCGGGTATCTCTGTCAGCTCATAGCCGTTTGCAGCGTTAAGCAGGTCAGCCATTTTTGATGAATCGTACTCGTTCATCTGGCAGCCCCAAGTTTTAATTAGCAGTTTCTTACTCATCACACTTTCGCTCGTTCAATAGTTCTTCAATCATTTGAGCTTTAGCTCACATTCTAGCCGCCTTCTCGGCGGTAAGCGGCGTATTGTACTGCTTTAAAAACCGACTGACTAGTAATTGGCGGAATTCTCTTGTAACCCTTGTTGTGATTGGCTTTTTACCTTATTCCTCGCAAGGTTTTAACGTAAAAAATGTCGCAATATTTCCCTTACTCCGTACAATGCCGTGAAGAGAAAATACTGGGTGGGAAAAGGTATGAGTAGCAATAAATTTGACATCCTCGTGGTGGGGGGCGGCATGGTGGGCGCGGCTGCTGCATTGGGCTTTGCACGTCAAGGACGCAAGGTTGCGGTAATTGATTCTGGCACTCCCCATGCTTTTGAACCCAGTCAGCCTATGGATGTGCGTGTCTCTGCGATTTCGCAAACCTCGGTAGAACTGCTGGACGAACTTGGGGCTTGGTCAAGCGTTGTTGGTATGCGTGCTTGTTCGTATCGCCACCTAGAAACGTGGGAACACCCAGAATGTCGTACGCGTTTTTCCTGTGAGTCCTTGAATTTGCCACAACTAGGCTACATGGTGGAAAACCGAGTCATTCAATTAGCACTATGGCAACAATTTGCAGCTTATCCTCAGTTGACTTTAATGTGTCCCGAACAATTGGCGCAATTGGATGTGAGCGAAGAAGGATGCCATGTCACTTTACAATCGGGCATTGAACTTGAGTGTGATTGGGTGATCGGTGCGGATGGAGCGAATTCACAGGTTCGTCAACTGGCACATATCGGCGTGACGGCGTGGGATTATCGGCAACACTGCATGTTGATTAATGTGCAGACAGAACAGATCCAACAAGAAACGACGTGGCAGCAGTTTTTCCCAACAGGCCCGCGCTCCTACTTGCCTTTAGGTGGTAATCAGGCGTCTTTGGTTTGGTATGATACACCGCAGCGCATTCGAAAACTGGCAGCCTTAAACCCTGAGCAATTGCGTGGTGAAATTCTTCAGCACTTTCCTGTTGAGCTTGGGGATATAAAAGTGTTGCAGCAGGGCTCTTTCCCGCTGACTCGACGTCACGCGCAGCAATATGTCAAAAATCGCTGTGTTCTGGTTGGTGATGCAGCACATACGATTAACCCGTTAGCAGGGCAGGGCGTGAATCTAGGTTTTAAAGATGTGGCCGTGTTGCTGGCGGAAACACAGGATCATGCGGTATTAAGTCTGACACAGTTTGAACGCTATGAGCGTCGTCGTCGTCCAGATAATCTGCTGATGCAAACGGGGATGGATCTGTTTTACAAAACCTTTAGCAACTCAATTACACCGATTAGGTTCCTGCGTAATGTTACTCTGGCTCTGGCAGAGCGTTCTGGGCCGCTAAAAACGCAAGTGTTGCGTTATGCGCTGGGTTTTTCAAATTGAGCTGCATCTCGTTAAACAACACTAACTAGGTTAATCAGTCAGATCTGAAAAACAAAAAACGCTGCACAAGGCAGCGTTTTTTACATCACACAAGCGAATTACTTGGTCACGCGTAGAACTGGAGTTTCACCCACAGTTACTGAACCAGAAAGTTTATTCAGCTCTTTGATTTCATCCATGTTAGAGATAACAACTGGAGTCAGAGTTGATTTTGCTTTCTCTTCGAGCAGTGCCAAATCGAATTCGATAATGGTATCGCCGATTTTCACTGATTGACCTTCTTCAGCGATACGCTTGAAGCCTTCGCCTTTTAGTTCAACGGTATCGATACCGAAGTGAACAAACAGCTCAACGCCGTCATCCGATTCGATAGAAAACGCGTGGTTAGTTTCGAAGATTTTGCCGATAGTACCGTTAACAGGAGCTACCATTTTGTTACCAGCAGGCTTGATCGCGATACCGTCGCCAACGATTTTCTCAGCGAAAACCACATCTGGTACATCTTCGATGTTTACAATTTCACCAGAAAGAGGTGCGATGATGTCGATTGCACCTGCGTTAGCGCTGTCGTCAGAGACTAGCTTCTTAAGTTTGTCAAACAGACCCATTGTGTCATGCTCCTAACGTTTTAAATTTGTTCTGTCGAAGTATAGTATACCAATCGCTAGAGATAGACGACTATTTTCATCGTCTATCTCCTTGGTATCAACCGATAATTACGCTTTTGCTGCGATGAATTTATCTACGCAAGCTTCAATTTCTGCAGCCGTTGGCAGGGCAAGTGCCTCTTCAGCCATGGCTTTGATTTCCGCATAATTGGCGTTACGGATCACTTTCTTCACTTTTGGAATCGAGATGCCGCTCATTGAGAACTCATCCAGACCCATACCGAGTAGGAGCAGAGTTGCACGCTCGTCACCGGCTAATTCACCACACATACCAGTCCATTTACCTTCTGCGTGAGAAGCATCAATCACTTGCTTGATCACGGTCAGAACTGCTGGAGAGAGTGGGTTGTAGAGGTGAGAGATCATCTCGTTACCACGGTCTACCGCTAGGGTGTACTGAGTTAAATCGTTAGTACCGATAGAGAAGAAAGACACTTCTTTCGCTAAGTGGTGCGCAATGGCTGCCGCTGCTGGGGTTTCTACCATCACACCGATTTCGATGTTTTCATCGAAAGCATGGCCTTCTGCACGCAGTTCAGCTTTGTACTCTTCAATCGCTTTTTTCAGCTCACGAATTTCTTCTACTGAAATGATCATTGGGAACATAACGCGAAGTTTGCCGTGTGCAGAGGCACGCAGAATACCGCGTAGCTGGTCACGTAGAATTTCACGGCGATCTAAGCTGATACGCACTGCTCGCCAACCCAAGAATGGGTTCATCTCTTTTGGCAGATCCATATAAGGCAGATCTTTGTCGCCACCAATATCCATAGTACGGATAATCACGGCATGACCGCTCATCGCTTCTGCGACTTCTTTATAGGCTTGATATTGCTCTTCTTCAGTCGGTAGAGCATCACGATCCATAAACAGGAATTCAGTACGGTACAGACCCACACCTTCACCACCGTTACGGATGATACCGTCACAGTCTTTTACTGTGCCGATGTTGCCACACACTTCAACACGGTGACCGTCTAACGTTTCTGCTGGAAGGTCTTTTAGCTTAGCGAGCTCTTCTTTTTCAGCAAGGAAAGCTGCTTTAACCGCTTTGGCTTCTTCGATTTGAGCTTCAGTTGGATTGACAATGATTTTGTTGTTCATTGCATCCAGAATCAGCATGTCGCCATTCTTAACCTGTTTGGTGATGTCGTTGGTGCCCACAATCGCTGGTAGTTCAAGAGAACGAGCCATGATTGAAGTGTGAGAAGTACGGCCACCGATATCACAAGCAAAACCAAGAACATAGTTCAGGTTAATTTGCGCGGTTTCAGAAGGGGTTAAGTCGTACGCAACTAGGACAACTTCTTGATCGATTTCGCTGAGCGAAACGATGTGCATTCCTAGAGCATTTTTTACAAAACGTGTGCCAATATCACGGATGTCGGTCGCACGTTCTTTAAGATATTCATCATCTAATGATTCAAGCGCAGTGGCTTGTTCTTCGATAACGGTATGGATCGCGTTATCGGCAGACATTTTGTCTTTCTTGATGAGGGCTAAAATCTCTTCTTCTAGCTCTTCATCTTCAAGCAACATGATATGGCCTTCAAAGATGGCTTCTTTTTCTTCACCAAAAGTTTCAAGTGCTTTTTGTTTGATCACTTCCAACTGCGCAGACGATTTATTACGCGCAGTGTAAAAGCGCTCAACTTCGGCTTCTACTTGATCGTCAGAAATGGTGTTTGTGTTTAGGACAATTTCATCTTCTTGAAGAAGTAATGCTTTACCAATCGCAATACCTGGAGATGCTAGAATGCCTGAAATCATAGCCTTACCTTAAACTGGTCAACTGTAAACGGGAGAATGGACAATGCGCTAACGATAATGTGTAGCGTATTTCTCGGGTTATTTCCAACAAAGCCATTTTGCGTGAACAAAATGGCTTTGAAAGGAAGACCGGATTAGTGAAGTTGGTCCATCAGAGCAACTAGATGCTCAACTGCTTCTTTTGCTTGAGGGCCTTCGGCAGAAATAGTAACTACAGTACCTTTTACCAGACCTAGCGTTTGCAGCTTGAAGAGACTTTTCGCGCTTGCACTTTTACCGTTAGAAGTCACAGTGATGTCTGCGTCGAAAGCTTTCGCTTCTTTAACAAACTGTGCAGCTGGACGAGTGTGAAGGCCGTTTTCTGCTGTGATTTCTACTTGCTTCTCGTACATGTTTTATACCCCAATGAGTTTATTTTTTGTAAGTTTGTTAACCAGATTTAGCTTAACCGCATAAACTGCTTTGTGCTAGCACTGTCACAGGCTTTTCGTGTCAGAACTAAGACTGGTCAAAATTTATCAATTGCCTTTGCTATTTCTTGCAATTTGAGCAACTGAGTGTAAACCGTCGGCTTCTTTATTTTGAAGCTAAAAATAAAACATGCCGATATTACCAAAGGTGAGGCAGGGATCAACAAAAAAGCCCCTGACTGGGGCTTTTTTAAACGAAAAATTGATTTAACCACGTATTACTGTTGGTTTTCTTTTTCGGTAAAAATGCCAGCGAAAAGGGCGGTGCTTAAATAACGCTCACCTGAGCTTGGTAGAATGGTTACGATAGTTTTATCTTTGAATTCAGGTAGTTGAGCTATTCGGTTTGCGGCTACAACGGCGGCGCCTGAAGAAATTCCCGCCAATATTCCTTCTTCTTCCATCAGGCGGCGAGCCATTTCGATCGCCTCTTCTGAGGTGACGCGCTCAACGCGGTCAATTAGGCTTAAATCCAAATTTCCAGGGATAAATCCAGCACCAATACCTTGGATTTTATGTGGTGCAGGTTTAATTTCTTCTCCCGCCAGTGCTTGCGTAATGACTGGTGATTCAGCTGGTTCAACCGCAACAGAGAGAATGGCCTTACCTTGAGTGCCTTTAATGTAGCGACTGGTTCCGGTTAATGTGCCACCAGTGCCTACGCCTGCAACAAATACATCGACTTGACCATCGGTGGCTTCCCAAATTTCAGGGCCTGTGGTCTTTTCATGGATTTGTGGGTTAGCAGGGTTGTTGAATTGCTGCAATAGAAGATATTTTTCTGGGTTGCTGGCGACAATTTCTTCCGCTTTGGCAATGGCCCCTTTCATGCCTTTTGCAGCTTCGGTGAGTTCTAAAGTCGCCCCGAGTGCTTTGAGCAGTTTACGACGCTCTAAACTCATCGATTCAGGCATGGTCAGAGTTAACTTGTAACCCCGAGCTGCTGCAACAAACGCTAAGGCGATCCCTGTATTACCACTGGTTGGTTCGACTAACTCAACGCCTGGTTTGAGTTTTCCTTGTTTTTCGGCTTCCCAAATCATATTGGCACCGATACGGCATTTAACGCTGAAGCTTGGGTTGCGTGATTCGACTTTAGCGAGCACTTTTCCTTGCGACACTTTGTTTAAGCGCACTAGGGGAGTGTTACCAATAGTAAGAGAGTTGTCTTCGTAGATTTTGCTCATAGCGATGTTCCTTCATTCGTTACGCAGTCAGCGCGTGCGTGAATACTTAGTGAATATGAGCAGAGAATAAGTTCATATTCACTAAGGGAAAAGGATTAAAAAGTTATAACTTATGTGGAGCTTATTCGTAGCGTTTGGATGGACGTTGCACCTTAAATACCTCAACCCACATAGCGGTTGCACCGCAGACGGCGACTGGTACTATAAATAAGTTCACTATGGGAATACTGGTAAAAAAAGCAACTAAGGCTCCAAATCCGTAAGCTTTGCTTTGATTTTGTTTCAAAGTATTACGCATGTCATGAAACGCAACTTTGTGGTTATCAAACGGATAATCGCAATACTGTACCGCGAGCATCCAAGCAGTAAAAATAAACCAAGCAAGAGGACCTAGTGTTTGACCCAGTGCGGGGATCAGTAACAAAAGAAAAAGTCCTAGCGCTTTAGGGAGCACATAAAGCAGTTTTCGCCACTCACGGCTCAGTATCCGAGGTACATCTTTTATCAGAGCGACAATCCCCTCTTCACCGACAGATTCGCCAGAGAGATGCATTTCCACTTTTTCAGCTAATAGGCCGTTGAATGGTGAGGCGATAAAATTGGCTAAGGTACTAAAGAAGTAAGAGAAGGTGGCTAAGATGGTTAGGATAAGCAATGGCCAAAGGACATAACTTAACCAAGCAAGAAAACTAGGCAGTTGCTCCATCCATTGTGTTATCCAAGAATCTAAATGGCTAAAGAGGTAATACATAGCGCCGCCCACTAATATGACGTTTGCCAGTAGTGGGAGAATAACAAAACGGCGTATACCCGGGGTTAGGGCTAAACGTACGCCATAAAAGAAGTAGCTGAATCCGGAACGTGAGCTGATCTGCATAAAAACGGTATTCTCCTTGATTAACCGAACGAAGATTGTACTTGATTGATACTGAAGTGAAATGACGAAACTGCAAAAAACGCGTCATCTTTTCAACTTCTCACATTAAGTTGTTCTAAATTCGACGAGAGTTTTGGTAAAGTACCCCGACAAGTCAAAAACACACCCTGATAAACGTCCTGTCGGGCGCTACAGCTCAGAACATCAAACGGGATACTGAGAGTTTAAGATGCAGGAACTGCGATTCGTATTGATAATTGTTGGCGCGTTGGCAATAGCGGCGTTGCTGTTTCATGGTCTATGGACCAGCAAAAAAGAAGGGAAATCTAAGTTTGGGGATAAGCCCTTACGTAAGATTGCGGTTGAAAACGATGAGCCGCCCTCACGAGATTTTGTGGCTGAGGATGATTTTGAAATCATTCGCAAGGAGCGTAAAGAACCCGATTTCGGGCTCCCCAATCAGCAACATGATCCTTTGATCTCTGATTTTGTCGTTCATGATGAGCTGGAAGATGATAATGAAGAGGTGGTGCAACCGTTACCGACGTATCATCCACCGAAACAGGTTAAGCCTGTTGAAGAGGTTTCACGTGTTATGCCTACGGCGCAAACAAGCGTGACTCAGCCTGTTCCTGAAGCTACTCCCGTTATTGAAGAGCAAGAGCCTCAAGAAGAGCAGTTGGATGTGATTGTGATCAATGTACATTGCTCTGGTAGCCAACCCTTTATTGGAACTAAGCTATTTGACAGTATGCAACAAAATGGTTTGCTGTTTGGCGAAATGGATATTTTCCATCGTCATGCCGATCTTTCTGGAACAGGAAAAGTGTTGTTCAGTGTTGCCAACATGATGCAGCCAGGTACTCTGATGCATGATGATCCTGCGGACTTTTCGACCAAAGGCATCTCATTTTTCATGACGCTACCTTGTTTTGGTGACCCAGAGCAGAATTTTAAGTTGATGCTGAAAACAGCACAACAAATCGCCGATGATCTAGGGGGGCATGTTTTAGATGATGCTCGCAACTTGATGACTCCGAACCGTCTTGATGCTTACCGTAAGCAAATTCAAGGGTTTAAGGCTCGCTCTGTCAGAGTGTAGGCGAGTTTTGCCATATCACTAACTTGCTACTTCAAGTTTTCCCTAGATTGAAGCGAGTTAGACGAAGCAAAAATTTCTATAGTTATAATAAAAGGCTCCATAGCGGAGCCTTTTTTCATCATCCGAGAGAATTACGATGTCAAATGTAGAGCAACGATTAACCGAGCTAAGACAAACCTTGCATGAGCATGGTATCCGTTATTACGTGGAAGATGCACCGACCATTCCGGATGCCGAATATGATCGCTTGATGCGTGAACTGCTGGATA
Source organism: Vibrio metoecus (assembly GCF_009665255.1). Taxonomy (NCBI): domain Bacteria; kingdom Pseudomonadati; phylum Pseudomonadota; class Gammaproteobacteria; order Vibrionales; family Vibrionaceae; genus Vibrio; species Vibrio metoecus. Next base: position 1,828,018 of record NZ_CP035686.1, on the reverse strand, counting down.
TAGAAGCCCAGCACCCTGAGTGGATGACTCCTGATTCCCCCAGCTTGCGTGTCGGTGGGCGTCCACTTGATGGGTTTGACTCGGTCATACATGAGATTCCGATGCTCTCTCTTGATAACGCGTTTGATGATGCTGAGTTAGAGAGTTTTTATCGTCGCATGACGGATCGTATTCCTGCTGTACAACAAAGCCATTTCTGTTGTGAACCTAAATTAGATGGTCTAGCGGTAAGTTTACTGTATGAAAATGGTGTCTTAACTCGTGCGGCAACCCGAGGAGATGGAGCGACTGGAGAAAATATCACAGAAAACGTGCGTACGATTAAGTCTATTCCGCTGCGTTTACAAGGCTCGGATTTTCCTCGCCGTTTAGAGGTGCGTGGTGAAGTTTTTATGCCCAAAGCAGGGTTTGATGCCCTTAATGCCCGAGCGCTTAAAAAAGGTGAAAAACAGTTTGTTAATCCGCGTAATGCCGCTGCAGGAAGTTTGCGTCAGCTAGACTCTCGAATTACGGCTCAACGTCCATTAGCATTTTACGCTTACAGTGTCGGTATTATCGAAGGTGGAACGTTGGCATCAAGCCATTATCAACGGTTTTTACAGCTAAAAAGTTGGGGATTGCCGATTTGCCCAGAAACCAAGCTTGTGGCCTCGTTATCGGAAGTGAAAGATTTTTACCAAGATATATTGCAGCGTCGAGGAGATCTCGCTTACGAAATTGATGGTGTTGTCATCAAAGTGGACGATATCACACTGCAAGAGCGCCTAGGTTTTGTTGCTCGTGCACCTCGTTGGGCGATTGCTTATAAATTCCCGGCACAGGAAGAGTTAACCTTGCTTAACGATGTTGAGTTTCAAGTCGGCCGTACGGGGGCGATCACCCCTGTAGCGAAGTTGGAACCCGTCTTTGTGGGTGGCGTAACGGTGAGTAATGCTACCTTACACAATGCTGATGAGATTGAGCGTTTAGGTGTCATGGTTGGCGATACGGTGGTGATCCGCCGTGCTGGTGATGTGATCCCACAGATTGTTTCCGTCGTTTTAGAACGCCGTCCGGCTGATGCCAAATCGATTTTGTTTCCAACGTATTGCCCTGTATGTCAGTCTGATATTGAACGTATCGAGGGGGAGGCCGTTGCTCGATGTACGGGCGGATTAGTTTGTCAGGCGCAACGTAAAGAAGCGTTGAAGCATTTTGTGTCGCGTAAAGCACTTGATGTTGAAGGTCTTGGCGACAAAGTGATTGAGCAGTTGGTTGATCGCGAAATGGTGACGACACCTGCCGACTTATTCCGTTTAAGAGCTGGCGAACTGACGATTCTAGAACGTATGGGGCCTAAATCAGCACAAAATGTGATTGATGCTTTGAATAAAGCCAAACAAACTACCTTACCTAAGTTTCTATATGCACTGGGTATTCGCGAAGTTGGAGAAGCAACAGCACTCAATTTGGCTCAGCACTTTTTAACTCTTGAGGCGATTGCACAGGCAACGATGGAGCAACTGATTGAAGTTTCAGATGTTGGTAACGTTGTCGCGGGTCACTTACATGCTTTCTTTGCGCAATCTCGTAATCAAAAAGTGATTGCTGAACTTCTTGAACTCGGCGTTACATGGCCAGCAATGACTGCTGTGTCATCTACTGGGACTGATTCTATGTTGGCAGGGAAAGTCGTGGTATTGACGGGTAGCTTCAATCAACTATCTCGTAACGATGCGAAAGCTGCACTACAAGCACTTGGGGCAAAAGTGACAGGAAGTGTTTCAAAAAATACGGATATTGTGTTTGCTGGTGACGCTGCTGGTTCTAAGTTAGCGAAAGCGACAGAATTGGGTATTGCTGTGATGGACGAGCAAGCATTGATTGAACTCTTAAAATAACAAGTTTATTTGGCGGTATTTAGCATCCTTGATAAATAAATGGAACTTTTTAGCGCCGAACAGTCTAAACCTCAGTCTCGACTGGGGTTTATTTTTGTTCAAAAACAACCCTGCATTTTTTGTCAATAAATGGTTTTTGTTGTTTTATAAAAGTCATCACTCGCCCTTTTATTATTCGACGCATCTCAAATAAATTAAAATACACAATAATAAAAAGTCTTTATTTTCAATTGTTTGAGTTTTGTTTGTTTTGACTTTGATAATAATTCGATCTCGATCACTTACTCCCCAGAAGTTTGCCGTGGCTCATATTTTTTTAGATAAAAATTAAGTTCTGATTGATGTTTTCTAACCGAGAGTTAGTCTACAGACATGGATACACGGTGAGTGTGCCAACAACTAAGAGAATCGGTTTCGATACTCGAAAAGGAAATGACTTCTCCCTTCGGCGGCCAACTTAAGGGAGAAAATCAAAAACAGCTATATCCATTTTTAGGAGTTATCCATGGACAAAATGTTTAAACGTACTCTTCTGGGTGCAGTAGTAGCGATGGCAGCAGTGGGTGTTCAAGCTGCTCAGCTTACTGATAACGTACAACTTTACGGTCAAGCTGCTGGTAACCTTTACTTTGAAAGCAAAGGTGACAGTGCAAAAGATGATACTGTAGGCGTTGAAATCGAATCTCGTATCGGTCTACGTGGTACACAATCTTTTAATAACTTCGGACCTGATTTTGTATGGCAAATCGAAACATCAAATGCTTACAATGGTGACACAGGCGGTCAATTTGGTGGTCGTGATACTTATTTGGGTCTAGCTTTTGATGGCGTAGGTACAGTGAAAGTGGGTCGTCAACTTGTTTCTATCTATGACTACGTTGACTGGCCACACTCAAACCCAGGTCTAGGTAACGTGTTTGACTGGCACAATGCTATCGGTGCTGGTTACCAAGACCGTGCTGACCACGTAATCCGTTTCGACTCTTCTGACTACAGCGGTTTCAAATACTCACTGTCTGCAAGTAAGATGAATTCATCTACTGATAATGCAGTTGTCAGCTTCGCATTAGCTTACAACGCAGAGCGTTTTGGTATCCACGGTGGCGCTTATCTAGGTTCAAAAGAAGAAACTAAGACTGCGGCTAAAAAAGCTTACTATGAATTCAACTCCGAAACAGGTCTTGCTGAGTTAAAACCAGCGACTGCAGCTAAGGTTGACGAAGCTCAAGCTGCTTACTATTTAGTGGGTGGTAACGTATCTATTACTGACAAGTTAAGCTTAACTGCAGCTTGGAAGCACATGACTAATGAAGTAAACAATGTTGAGAAAAAACAAGATGCTTACTCTGCAACATTGGCTTACTGGGCAACATCTGAGTGGCTATTTAAAGCAGGTTACTCTGCGACAACTAAAGCTAAGTTTGGTGGCGAAACTCAAGCTGATAGCGATAGCCGTGCAATCACTGCCCGTGCACTATATGTACTAGACCCATCAGCAGTGTTGTATTTCGACGTTCGTAACTACGATATGATGACACCGACTGACGGCGACGACAAAGGCAATGCTGATGCAAATGACCAAACTCGTTTCTTGATGGGTGTTGAATACTACTTCTAATCATATTGATTAAAAGTTCATACCAAGGCGAGCGACAGCTCGCCTTTTATTTGGAGGTAATAATGAATAAACTTTTGATTAGCGCGCTATTAGGAATGGTTGTTTCTTCTAACACCTACGCTGATGTGACGGTGAGTATAGACCGAAACCTCCAGATTCTAGCTGTTAATGGCGTTGAGCCTGAAATTTCATTCGGTCACACCGATGAAATGACTTTACCTAATGGTTTAAACCAACTTTTGGTTCGTCTTGAAAAAGTCATTCATTTCGGGGGGACTCAAAATAAATATAAGTCACCTGCTATGGTTGTCAGTTTTAATGCGGACAATGAGAGTCTTTTTCTGAAGCCAGGATCTGTAGTTAGGGATGAAGCTACAGCCAAAACTTTTGATAAAAAGCCAGCAGTTCTTTTGACGAATTCATCTATGCAGCCTATTGAATTCCAACAAGACGTTTTAGTTGCCAAAGGCTTTTCAGTATTTCGAGATTATGAAAATGAACTCTATAACTATAATGCTCAAGATAAGATTGCCTCGATTAGTGCTCTGAATAATGTAGGGATTAATCGAAAACGTAGTGAGACCATATCAGAACCAGCAAAAACTGCTCAGGCAGCCCAAGATTCCATAGTTAATAGTCAAGCTACGACTCAATCCGTTTCAAAATCTTATGACATGATCCAGTACTTATTTGGTGAAGCCAATGCAGCCGAGCGCCAAGAATTTGCTAACTGGGCCTTTGCTAACCGTGCAGAGGTAACTCAGCCTATTTCCACCTCAAATAAGCTAGTCGACATGATGGCAGATTGGTACAAAAAAGCCGATAAAGCTGAAAAAACATCGATCCTCTCTTGGTTGATCAGCCAAGAATAATTGCATTTCTTATTGGATAGAGGCATGGTCTTTCCATGCCTTTGTTATTTTTATGTGCCATGAATATTAGCCAGATTGCCAAACTCACCTCGCTGACTGCAAAGTCGATTCGTCTATACGAAGAAAAAGGTCTTATCACCCCACCATTGCGCTCTGAAAGTGGTTATCGAACTTACACTCAGCGGCATGTGGATGATTTACTGCTCATTGCTCGCTGTCGGCGAGTTGGTTTTAGTTTGGATGAGTGTAAAGCCATGCTCACTCTTGCTAATGATCCAAACCGAACGAGCGCGGCGGTGCGTGCGCGAGCACAAGAAAAGTGGCAAGAAGTCTCGAGTAAACTGTCCGAGCTCACCATGATTAAGCAGCAGCTAGAAGAGTGGATCGCATCTTGTCCCGGAGATCAAGGCAGCGATTGTCCAATCATAGAACAGTTGAAGGGGCATTGTTGTTCAAACGATAAAACTAAGACCCCGTAGGGTCTTAGTTCCGACTTTGAAGTCGCAGTTGCTAGTAGTTTTACTCATCCTACACAAAGATTTATGCGCATTTTGTGAGCTTTCTTGACGCGCACCTATTGGAACTGTGCACGTCAAGCATCTTAGTGTAAGAGTCAATTTGCCGATGGAATTACAGACTTTTCGATAGGTTTGACGACTAAGATAATCCCATCCACAGCAATGACCGAAACACGGCTCCCTGCGGCAAGCTCCTGATCGCAGCGAGCCGTCCAAGCCGTATCACCCACTGATACTTGGAACTCTCCTGCTGGGGTATCTTCGGTTATCGGAATAATACGTCCGAGTAACTGTTTTTCCTTTTGATTAAGGTCGCGTTCTGTATCTTGCTTTTTATCGCGGCTAAATTGACGTCGCCACCAAAGCCAAGTCGTGACCAGTGAAAAACTCGCAAAAGCCAGCCACTGCAGTTGCCAACCAAAAGGCATTACGGCCAGCAATACCCCAACTAACAGTGCTGATAGGCCAAGCCACAAAAAATAACCTGCAGTGCCGAGTAGCTCAGCGGCTAATAGAAGTAGGCCCAAGGCCAACCAATGCCAGAAATTCAATTGTGAGAGTAGCTCTACCACGGGACACCTACTTAGTGGTTTGTGATGATTTAAACATTTCTGCAATTCCAGCTACAGATCCCATTAGGCCTGTTGCTTCAAGTGGCAGCATGATGATCTTACCATTCTCGGCTTGACCAATGGCTTTCAGTGCTTCGGTATAGCCTTGAGCAATAAAGTAATTTACCGCTTGCATATCACCTTTAGCGATGGCTTCGGAAACCATAGTGGTTGCCTTAGCTTCCGCTTCGGCTGCACGCTCACGTGCTTCAGCTTGTAAAATGGCGGCTTGTTTTTCCCCTTCAGCTTTCAATATTTCGGATTGTTTTTGACCTTCGGCACGTAAGATTTGCGCTTGGCGTACCCCTTCAGCTTCAAGGACTTCAGCCCGTTTGTTACGTTCAGCTTTCATCTGAGCATTCATTGCGGCGGTTAAATCAGCAGGTGGCTGCACATCTTTGATTTCAATACGTGTCACTTTTACACCCCACGGGCTGGTGGCATGGTCAACAATCGACAGCAGCTTAGTGTTAATCATGTCGCGTTGGCTGAGCATCTCATCCAGCTCCATTGAACCTAATACGGTACGCATATTGGTAAGTGTGAGGTTTCGAATCGCATGTTGCAGTTGACTAACCTCATAAGCGGCTTTCGCGGCATCAATCACTTGCACAAAACAGACCGCATCAATCACAACGTTCGCGTTGTCTTTAGAAATGACTTCTTGAGCTGGGATATCTAAAACTTGTTCCATCATATTGATTTTATGACCAACACGGTCAATAAAAGGGATGATTAGGTTGAGTCCGGGCTTGAGTGTTTGTGTGTATCGCCCAAATCTTTCGACTGTCCAGTTATTACCCTGAGGCACGGTTTTTACTGCAGAGGAGATGAAAATAACTACAGCCAGTACAAGAACTGCAATAGTGATCAATGAATCAATAGCCATGACGTATCCTTTTTATTATTGAGAAATAAAGCCACTCTATGCTTTTAACAAGCACGTGGGTATTTAGCCAAATATCCCCTTCCTACTAGAAGCTGCAGCGGTGTTGGCTGAATTCACTCACCCCAATCACATTGTGTATCTATGCTCAGAGGATTCACTCATTTGCCGCCTACCTGAAACTTCAAGTAGTTTGGGTATAGTAGAAGTGCATTATCAATGAGCGGAAATTCTCTCTCAAAGACAGGGGATGACCAAATTAAGATCAGAAATTTACAGCTTTGCTCTAAAAAATGATCAATTTTTATTTATTGACAATCAAATTGATAAAAATGGCATTCAATAAGAACGCCATTGCATTCTTCAATCCTAATGCATTAATAGCTTGAATTGGTGTAGGGCCTTAATACAGAAGTGAGTAGAGTTTCTTTCGATATTGATTGGCTAAGGGGTGACCTTGTCCTAGCGCCGTTAAAATATCCATAAAGGTTTTTTTCATATCTCCATCTAGGGCATTGAGGTTTTTGCTTAACCATGACCAAAGTAAGCTCAGTGCTTCTTCATCTCTTTTCACTTGATGATATTGTCGAGCCAGCTCGATAGCTAAGTTTGGATTGTCTAAATCACTACGCCATTGTTGCTCTAATGCGATGATTTCTGGACTATTCGCGGTTTGTTGATGCAGTTCGAGTTTAGCAAGTAAGGTTTTATACTCACCTTGCTGGTATTCAAGAGGTATGTCGCAGAGAATTGTTTGCGCAGCGTCGATATCGTTGGTTTCTAAATAACAACGGGCTAGCGCAAGCTTTACCTCACCTTTGTTGCGCCACTCATCACTCAACGTGGTCAGTATTGAGCGCGCTTCAGTGAATTGATCTTGGGCCACTAGTTCTATCCCTTGTTGCATTAATCGCTCTTCATCACTTGGCAGGTGGCGTTTGAGCATCTCTTCGATAGCTTCGATGGGCTGCGGTCCGCCTAGACCATCCACCGGTTGACCTTCAATAAAAAGTGCAATAGTTGGAATGGCTTGAATGCCAAATTGTGCAGCAATAGCTTGTTCTTCTTGACAATTCAGACGAGCAAGAACAAATGCACCTTGATATTGTTCAGTGAGCTGCTCAAGGTGTGGTAGAAGTTGGGTGCTTTCATTGCTGATAGGAGCCCAAAAATAGAAAAGCACGGGAGAAAGAGTAGAGTGCTGTAATACTTGGTGAAAATTGTGCTGAGAAACATCAATCATATTCGCTGCTGGCATAGCAAATCCTTGGTTTGGATGGTACATCGCTTCGATAAACTATGGGGATGCAACATGGAAAACTCAAGCTTTATATGGTGTTAAAAGCGGAGGGCTTATTGGTGAGCTAAAAACGAAATCACCACCCGGAGGTAGTGATTTCGTTGCTCTTACGAGCTTGCAAGCAAAGGTGTTTAAAGCAATATAAATAAGGTCAGCGCAACACCGACACTTATCCAATTCAATTGGTTTAATGTCATTTTTGTCGTACCACATGCAACGCTTGGAAATCAGGGTGTCTGCGTGCATAAGCGAAAACTGCCCTATGCACACTGTGAATTTTGCCGAGTGATTGTTACTAAATAATGACAATTAGATAATTTATGCTGCTTTAAATAACAGTTTGTCTAGCCAGCGCGCTGGTAAACATCGTTTTAGTAGTGCAAATACTTTAGTGGGAGTGGTAATGCGGTAGCGGATTTTAGGGTTTGCAGATTCAAGGGCATGGCACAGAGGCGCTAGACAAGCTTCTGGTGGTAATACAAAGCGGTTGTTGGAATGGGTTTTACCTAAACGTTCAACTTGCTGTTGATAGGCTAAGTGATGAGCACTTTGTTCAACCGTTATCCAGCGTTGGAAGGCTTGTAGTGCATTGGATCTAAATTGTGTTTCAATTGGCCCCGGTTCGAGCAAGCTGATATGAATTCCAGAACCTTGTAGCTCTAGTCTTAAAGTATCTGTCCAGCCTTCTAGAGCAAATTTAGAAGCGTTATATGCACCGCGGTATTTCATAGCAGCAAAGCCTAATACGGAGCTATTTTGGATGATGCGCCCGTAGCCTTGGCTTCGGAAGTGGGGTAGCAAGCGTGTGGTCAGATGATGCCAACCAAAAAAGTTGGTTTCAAACTGTTCTCGCATGGCTTGCACGGGTAAATCTTCCAAAGCGCCTGGTTGACCGAAAGCACCATTATTGAAGATGGCGTAAAGTTGGTGGTTTGAGATTTCCAGAGCTTGTTCTACGGCAAGATTAATACTCTGTTCACAGCTCAAGTCTAAATGAAGACAAGTGAAACCCTCTTGTGTTAATCGCGCGACATCTTGCTCATCTCGGCAAGAGGCAATCACTTGATAACCCCGCAGCTGCAGTTGCTTCGCTGCCATGTAACCAATACCTGTTGAGCAACCTGTGATTAAAATGGATTTTTTCATCTCTATCCTTTATTGAGTTAAGCCATATCATTGAAGATGAAGTGAGCACTTACTGGGTTTGGCTCAGCAAATGGCTAAATGCCCGATCAATTCGAGAATAGTGGAATTGAAAACCCAGATCAGTCAGTTTTTTGGGCTTCGCACGAATGCTATCGAGTAGAAGCTCAGAGGCTTCCCCCATCAGCAGTTTTATCAGCCATTGTGGAGTTTTTAACACATGTGGTCGTTTCAATACATTGGCGAGAGTGAGACTAAATTCAGCCTGAGTGACAGGATGAGGAGCGCAAAGATTATAAGCACCTTGAGCATATTCTGTTTCTAGTAAAAAAACGATGGCTCGCACCATATCTTGCATATGGATCCATGGCATGTATTGCTGCCCATTACCAATTGGGCCACCTAAACCGAGGCGATACGGAGGAAGCATCTTTTTCAACGCACCTCCATCTAGCGCTAATACAATCCCAGTTCGCAATAAACAAACGCGAGTTTGTTCTGATTGCGCTTTCAGTGCTCGTTGTTCCCATTGTTGGCAAACCTGATGAGGGAAGTGCTCACTTTTTACCTGAAGACTCTCGTCAAAAGCATGTTCCTGTTGATCACCGTAAAAACCAACGGCTGAACCGCTAAGGAAAACACTAGGTGGTTGAGCACTGGCGTGAATTTTTTCGACGAGCTGTTCGGTAATCTCTAATCGACTACGCATAATCTGCTGCTTTTGCTTTGAGCTCCAACGTTTATCGGCGATCGGTTCTCCCGCAAGATTAATGATGGCATCAATCTCATTGAAATCAGATAGTTCATCTAAAAAACCAATAAAGTGTATGTTTTGGCTGGGGATATGAGCGAAGCGCAAAGCCGCTTTAGCCATGTCGCGAGTTAACACAACCAGCTCATGGGTACTGAGTAACTTTATCAACTCAAAGCCGATAAACCCGGTTCCTCCGGTGATCAAAATTCTCATAGTGACTCCTTGTGTTGAGTGGTGGCGTTATCCATGACCTCTGTTGATAACGATATGAAGAGTTTAACCGTAATCGACCCTCTTTTCTCTAGCTCTAGTGAAAGGCTGCAAAGCCGCTTCACGCTTCTGTGGCACGTAAGTCTATATTGCGGCTGTATGATCGAAAACTCAGAAAATCTTATGACGAGGTATGCTACAGATCAGAGATGACAAATCAGCAGTGCATCTAAGCGATGAAAACCTTACAATCGCTGAGTATTTGATGTGAGGCCTGTCATGAAACTTTTTTTTATCTCCGATCTGCACGGCTCTTTGCCTGCGACTGAGCAAGCACTTGCTCTCTATAAAGCTTCTGGAGCTCAATCGCTCGTTTTATTGGGTGATATTCTTAACCATGGTCCGCGTAATCCGATTCCTGATGGGTACAACCCTCCTGCGGTTGCTGAACGCTTAAATGAATTTGCTGAGCAAATTATTGCGGTACGTGGGAATTGCGACAGTGAAGTGGATCAGATGTTACTGAACTTTCCGATGATGGGCGATTATGCGTGGGTGCTATTAGATTCAGGGCAACGCTTATTTTTAACTCACGGTCACCTTTATCACGGGGAAAAGCTTCCACCGTTAAAAAAAGGTGACGTATTGGTGCATGGCCATACACATGTTCCCGTGGTAGATTGGGTTGGGCATGTATGGATTGTTAATCCTGGGTCAATGACTTTTCCTCGTGGAAATCATCAGCCGAGTTATGGGGTGTTAGATGGTAATCAGATGCAAGTCATGTCGAGCATGGGGGAGATACTGCTCAACCATGATATCGACTCACCACTATAGCGCTATTATTGGTTGCTAGGGGATTCGTTTTTAGCCGGGGAGAGGCGGTCGGCATGACCGAGATCTCTTTCCGGATCAATTAAGTCACGCACTCGCTGTTTAAGCCCTTTTGCTTCTGGAAATCCACCCTCTTGTTTACGTTCCCAGATCTGTACACCATTACAAATAATCTCAAATCGACCACCTGTGTCGGGGTGAAGTGCGACATAAGCAATTTCTTCGCTAAAGGTCTGGAGTAGCTCTTGGCTTAACCAAGCGGCACGCAACATCCAATTACATTGTCGGCAGTAATATATCTCTATCTGTGCTTTATTCATTGTCACTTTCCTTGTGTTGTGCACGTTACGCATACAGAGTGAGTGGGCTTCATGTGTCATGAAGTCCACTCGTTCTCTTTACGAATTACTGAATAACACGGTAGAACCATGATTTAGACTGGTAAATAGAATGGTTCTTTCATTAACAATATCGACTCGACGGCTTTGCTGGGCATCCATTTTAAATAATTGAGTGATAAGTTGAAGTTGTTCATCCGTAAAGTCTTTGCTCTGATTGGATGAAATATCTTTAAATTCTACCGGAGTGACGAGTAGATAGTTATCACTCACGTCCCACTCGCCAAATTCGGAAATATTAATAATGCTTTCAGCACTATGATCATCAGAAAAAAGTTTGACGATAGACACACGTAAATAAGTGCCATTGGGCAAATATTTTACATTTGAGGTGACATCAACTCGGCTGAGTGGCCCCATGGCCGGACTATTACTATTCGTTTTGATGAGTGAAACCATTTTTGATTGCCACTCACGAGACGTTAATACTTGCTCTAGCTTGAAGTCACTTCCCCAATAGAGCCAGCCACTAAATAGTAGGGACAGTAGCAAAACGCCAATAGCTATATATCTGGTTTTCATAAAAATCCTACTCACACACTTTGATGGCATCTTTAGGATTAGCAACGATGCGTAAGGTTATATTTTCGCCCGAGACTTCAGGGCTATGGATGTAATTGAGCGTCAATTGGTTATTTTGCCCACCGGTGGCGATAACTTCCTTAGGTTTTAGTCCCTCAGTATGCTTTTCATTGTATTTTTTAACGCAAAGTTCGATAGAAGGTAGCCATTTTGATAGGTCGGGGTGGTTGATTGGCATATTGACGGCAACATCATCGACGACAATCAAAGGCTTAAATTTTGATTGGCTAGGGTTAGTCAGTAATAACACGGCTAACGGGATGATCATTGCAACTAGCAAAATCAGTCGAGTTCCCCAATCGTGAGTCGGTTTGTTTATCGCTGTTTGTGTCGAAGATTCGGTATGTAGGCTACTGATTGCCGGCATTGAATTGAGCGTTTCAGCTACGTCAATATTGGCATTTTGCTGAGCAGATTCGTCCACTTCTATAGATCGCAGAATCTCTTCTTCGACTGTGTCGACACGAGCGATCAGTTGATAGCCACGTTTAGGTACAGTTTTGACGTATTGTGGTGATTTTGTGGAATCTTTGAGCAGCTTTCGTAGTGTAGAGATGGCTTGAGTTAGGCTTGAGTCATCAACTTCAAAGCCCTGTTCCCGCCATACAAAATCATGCAAATCGTTACGAGAAACAACTTCATTGGGATGCTGGGCAAGTAACCACAAAATCCGGCTTTCGTTACTGCCTAAGCGAATGATCTCTTCACTATTTTCTTTATCAATTAAAGAATTGCTTAAGGGATCAAAGGTAAATCTTTCAGCAAGAATGAATTTAGTACCAATATTACTCATCGATATCTTCTTTTGAGTTATGTCCTTGTATGAACATTTGATATCCCAGCTTCTCCCTGTCACAACACTCAGACTTTACTGGTTTTTTTATCTTCTTTGATAAAAATGCCGGGTTAGGATAATCCAATCTCAATCAAAAAACAGTGTTTTTATGAGTTTTGACCTTGAATTTACATTTTTTGTCCATATCTCACTTGCACATCCAGGTAATTCCATTGAATCTCGATGGATCAATAGTTTGAAACAGAAGTAAACGGAGCGATTATGAGCGAAACAGCAACCACTAATAAAGAAACGCGTGGTTTTCAATCTGAAGTTAAACAACTGCTGCACCTGATGATTCACTCTTTGTATTCCAACAAAGAAATTTTCCTGCGTGAGTTAATTTCGAATGCATCCGATGCTGCCGACAAATTGCGCTTTCAAGCACTTTCTCAGCCTGATCTCTATCAGGGTGATGCAGAACTCGGGGTCAAGCTCTCGTTTGATCAAGAAAACAATACGCTGACGATTTCGGATAACGGCATTGGTATGAGCCGTGACGAAGTGATCGAAAACCTCGGTACTATTGCGAAGTCGGGTACGGCAGAATTCTTTTCAAAGCTTTCTCAAGAGCAGTCAAAAAGCTCACAATTGATTGGCCAATTTGGTGTGGGTTTCTATTCGGCATTTATCGTAGCCGATGCGGTGACGGTTCGTACTCGTGCGGCGGGTTCTGCGCCTGCGGAGGCGGTGCAGTGGTATTCGAAAGGTGAGGGTGAGTACACCATTGAAACCATCAATAAAGAGGCTCGTGGTACTGACATTATTTTACACCTTCGCGAAGAGGGTAAAGAGTTCCTTTCAGAATGGCGTTTGCGTGATGTGATCTCTAAATACTCGGATCACATTGGTATTCCGGTTTATATCCAAACGGCAGAGTTGGACGAGGAAGGCAAAGCCACTGCAGAAATGAAGTGGGAACAAATCAACAAAGCTCAAGCATTATGGACGCGCTCTAAATCTGACGTGACGGATGAGGAATATAAAGAGTTCTACAAGCATGTATCACACGATTTTTCTGATCCACTCGTGTGGAGTCATAACAAAGTCGAAGGTAAGAATGACTATACAAGCTTGCTGTATATCCCTGCTAAAGCGCCTTGGGACTTGTTTAACCGCGATCATAAGCATGGTTTAAAACTGTATGTGCAACGCGTGTTTATTATGGATGATGCAGCACAGTTCATGCCGTCCTACCTGCGTTTTGTGCGTGGTTTGATTGATTCTAACGATTTACCTCTCAACGTATCTCGTGAAATTCTGCAAGATAACAAGATCACGCAGTCACTGCGTCAAGCTTGTACTAAGCGTGTGTTGACTATGCTTGAGCGTATGGCGAGTAGCGATGCTGAAAATTACCAGAAATTCTGGAAAGAGTTTGGCTTGGTGATGAAAGAAGGCCCAGCGGAAGACTTTGCGAATCGTGAAAAAATTGCCGGTTTGCTGCGCTTTGCGTCAACTCATGTCGATTCAGCAGAACAAGCCATCAGTTTGTCGTCTTATGTTGAACGCATGAAAGAAGGGCAAGATAAGATTTACTATCTCACCGCGGACAGCTACACCGCAGCGAAAAACAGCCCTCACTTAGAGCAGTTTAAATCCAAAGGCATTGAAGTGATTTTGATGTTTGATCGCATCGATGAATGGTTAATGAATTATCTGCCAGAGTTTGATGGCAAAGCGTTCCAATCGATCACCAAAGCTGGGCTTGATCTTAGCCAATTCGAAGATGCGGCGGAAAAAGAGAAGCATAAAGAAGCTGAAGAACAATTCAAATCAGTGGTTGAACGAGTGCAAGGTTACCTTGGTGACCGAGTCAAAGAGGTGCGTACTACGTTTAAATTGGCCAACACTCCTGCAGTTGTCGTCACCGATGACGATGAAATGGGGACGCAAATGGCCAAGCTACTGGCGGCTGCAGGGCAACCTGTACCAGAGGTAAAATACATCCTCGAAATTAACCCAGAACATGCTTTGGTCAAGCGCATGGCCGATGAAGCGGATGAGCAGATTTTTGGCCGTTGGGTCGAGGTGTTGCTTGGTCAAGCCATGCTCGCTGAACGAGGCTCAATGGAAGATCCATCACAATTTTTGAGTGCGATGAATCTGTTGTTAGGTCCCGTACATTAATTATGCCGTGTCACTATGGTCATTAAGCCCGCTTCGGCGGGCTTTTTCTTCGGCTGATTACGGGAGTGTGATAATGGAGGGAAAGTTTGGTATAGCCAGTCCTTTCAAGCACATTCTTTAGTCTTAGAACGGTATGCCAAACGATTTCTGTGATAGAATGCGGCACTTGAATGTGGTCATTAACGCGTGTATTTTTGCACGCCAGCTCGTTTCACGGGCTGTTCTGTCTGTTATACCGAAACTTACCGTGAGTTTTTGCAAGCGCTGTGAGCTTCGGTATAAAAATCAATTAGTATGAGGATAAAACATGCGCATCATTCTTCTCGGTGCTCCGGGTGCAGGTAAAGGCACACAAGCTCAATTCATCATGGAAAAATTTGGTATTCCACAAATTTCAACGGGTGACATGCTGCGTGCAGCCATCAAGGCGGGTACTGAACTCGGTAAGCAAGCGAAAGCAGTAATCGATGCAGGACAATTGGTATCGGATGACATTATTTTAGGTCTTATCAAAGAGCGTATTGCTCAGGCTGACTGTGAGAAAGGTTTCCTACTAGATGGTTTCCCGCGCACTATTCCACAAGCTGATGGCCTGAAAGAAATGGGTATCAATGTTGACTACGTGATTGAGTTTGACGTAGCGGATGATGTGATTGTTGAGCGTATGACAGGTCGTCGTGCTCATCTACCATCTGGTCGCACTTATCACGTGGTTTACAATCCGCCTAAAGTCGAAGGTAAAGACGATGTAACTGGTGAAGAGCTAGTTATCCGTGAAGATGATAAAGAAGAGACCGTTCGTGCTCGTCTGAATGTTTATCACACTCAAACTGCTCCGCTTATTGAGTACTACGGTAAAGAAGCGGCTGCAGGCAAAACTCAATATCTGAAGTTTGATGGCACTAAGCAAGTCAGCGAAGTGAGCGCAGATATCGCAAAAGCGTTAGCGTAATCATCAACCTGATGTGTTGATTGTATTGATAGGTGAAATAAAGCGGCATTAAAGCCGCTTTTTTTATAAACTTTTTGGCAGAAATCGACGTAATACGCTTTGTTGAATGCATTTTAAGGGAAGCCATGAATAATCATAAAAAACTTGGCGTTTTGCTGGCCAATTTAGGTACGCCTCAAGCGCCCACCCCCGAAGCCGTAAAAGCCTTTTTGAGCCAGTTTCTTCACGATCCACGCGTGGTTGATATGAGTCGTTGGCTTTGGTGCCCTCTATTACATGGCATCATTTTACCGACACGCTCTCCAAAAGTTGCCAAATTGTATCAATCGATTTGGATGGAAGAGGGCTCGCCACTTATGGTGTATTCCGAACGCCAACGTCAGAAATTATCGGAAATCACACAGTTACCTGTGGAGCTAGGAATGACTTATGGAAAGCCTAGCCTGCTTGATGGTGTGCAGAAATTGCAACAACAAGGCGTGGAGTCTATTGTTGTGCTGCCTCTTTATCCGCAGTATTCGGCAACGACTACGGCTGCAGTATTTGACGGATTAGCAAAAGCACTACGTCATCTTCCTATTGTGCCTGAATTGCAGTTTATTCGTGACTATCATAATCATCCACTCTACATCGAAGCGCTTGCGGACAGTGTAAGAGCTTCATGGCAGCAGAATGGGCAAGGTGAGATGTTGCTTTGTTCTTATCATGGAATACCTAAGCGTTATGCAGAAAATGGTGATATCTATCCCGAGCATTGCCAAACTACCACTCGTCTGCTTGCTGAGGCTTTAGGATTACCAGAAGGTCAAGTGATGATGACTTATCAATCTCAGTTTGGTAAAGAAGAGTGGCTGCAGCCTTACACGGATAAGACGATGGAAGCACTACCCAATAAAGGGGTAAAAAAACTCGATGTCATTTGCCCTGCATTTTCAGTGGACTGTTTAGAAACGCTAGAAGAAATCGCAGAGCAGAACCAAGAGATTTTTCTACACAATGGGGGAGAGGCTTTCCATTACATCTCTTGTTTGAATGATAGTTCGAGTCACATAGCATTGATGGCGGCACTCATCAAACCGTATTTGCGCGTGATAGGTTAGAGGTTTGTTGCTTGCAAAAACAAACAGCGCCATTGGGCGCTGTTTTCAATTTTAAAACACACTATTCAAAGATTATTGAGTTGCTAGCTCTAACTGCTCTGTCTCGCCACGACAGATTCGAGTTAGCTTGGGTGCAATCATGAAGGTAACTAAAGCAATCGCTGCAGTGACATAGCCGATTTGGGCAAACACATCACCATAAACCAATAACGACTCGGTGGCGCCGGCCACATTAGCCGGTGTTGACGTTAGGCTTGCAACCCAACCGGCGATAACTGCAGCTGATGCTGAGGTAAGGAACCACATACCCATCGCAAAGCCCATCATGCGTTGTGGTACAAGTTGTGCGACCATCGCTAAACCAAGGCCAGAAACGAGAAGCTCACCAATCGATTGGAAAGCATAACTTGCGATCAACCAATTTGAGCTGATGATACCTTGTTCGTTGGCAAAGAGTGTTCCCCAACTTAAAACTAAGAAGGAGAGGGCACATAACGCCATGCCAATCGCGAATTTAAAGGGCATCGCTAATTTATCCCCCAGTTTTCCATAGGCCGCTGCCAAGATTGGGCTCGCGATCATGATCCAAAATGGGTTGAGAGCTTGGAATTGCTCAGGGGCAACATCAAAACCCAAGATATGATGTTCAACATTATTGATAGCGAAGAAATTAAGTGAAGTTGGCATCTGGAAATAGAGTACGAAAAACACCACACCTTGCAGCATAAGAATGAATGCCACTAACATTTTTGCACGTTCAATACCAGAAATGGAGAAGGCTTCTTTAAAATAGCAACCCAAAATAAACAGGCCGGCGAGCACTAAAATACCGTGTGCAAGACTCAGGTTCTGCAATAAATAGCTGCATACCAAGCTGGCAATAACCGATCCTACCGCGACCAAAACCAAGTGCAGTTTATTGACGGGTGCAAGGTCGGCAGGTGAGCCAGTACCCTTTAGCATGCGTTGGCAGAATAGGAAGTTGACGACAGTAATGGCGAGCCCCACGGCACTGACACCAAAAGCCATGCCGTAGCCCATTTTTACTGCGACGATCGGTGTAATGATCATCGAGAAAAATGAACCTAAGTTAATGGCCATGTAGTACATGGTAAAGGCACCATCTAAGCGTGGATCATTCTCAGGGTAGATTTTTGCAAGCAAGCTTGATGGGTTGGCTTTAAATAAGCCATTTCCGACAGTAATGAAACCCATCGCGACGTAAATCAAAGTGGGTCCGACTAATGGGTGTTTGGCTGTGGAAAGCCCAAGTAAAATATACCCTACCATCATGACGATTGCGCCAAGGGTAATTGCCCGCTTGGTGCCAATCACCTTATCGCCAATCCAACCACCGATTGCAACAAATCCATAAACTAAGGCAGAAAATGCGCCGAAAAGAACGAAAGAGGCGGATTCATCCATTCCCATAATTTTGACCATGTAGACGGTCAGGATGGCTTGCATACCGTAGAAACCAAAGCGTTCCCAAAATTCAATCGAAAAGATCAAATAGAACGCGTTGGGTTGTTTGAAGATATTAAGGTTGGACATAAGCATTCCTGTATCATTGTGTAGTGCAATTAGTGAAATCTGTTGTTCAGAAAACAACCATCAAACATTATTTTTATTTAACTCATCCATGAGAGTTTTTTATTCGGCTGATACCTATACAGTCAAAATAAATGCATAGCAATAACTTGTTTCGCGCTATTTAGGTGTAAGTAAATGTAAATTAATGAAAATTAATGAAAATTTGGTTGGTTTGAATGTGTTTTTTATTGCGAAAACTAATTTTCCATAAAAAGGTGTTGCGGCAAAGAATTAGGCTCTCTGACTTATTGATTCTTATAGTGAATGTAACAATTTGAATGTTTTGATTTTTGTTATTGATTTTGGGCGGTTGTGGCTTAACGATACGATATAGATGTTGTGCAAAGTAAGCTTAGAAATGCACTTGTGTTTAGGCATGGTTTCTATGAACGAGGGGAGGGCGAGGTTTTCTCTTTGTTGATCGGGTGTGGTAGCATGCCTAAAAAGTTTGGCTAGCAGCAAAGATAATAAATGAAACGTTGGTATTTACTCTATTGTAAGCGTGGCGAACAGCAGCGCGCGAAGATTCACTTAGAAAATCAGAGTGTTGAATGCTTCTATCCGGAAGTCTGTGTTGAAAAAATTCTACGTGGAAAGCGACAAATGGTTCAAGAACCGCTTTTCCCTTCTTATATGTTTGTGCGTTTTGACTTTGAACACGGTCCATCGTTTACAACCGTGCGTTCAACGCGGGGGGTTGTTGATTTTGTCCGTTTAGGGCCACACCCAAGAGAGCTGCAAGGTGATCTCATTTATCAGCTCAAACAGCTTGATTGTGAGCAAATGAAGAATCTAGCTCAGCAATTACCAGAGAAAGGACAAACCATTCTTGTGGCCAGAGGGCCATTTGCGGGCATCGAAGCCATCTATCAAGAGCCAGATGGGGATACACGTTCAATCATGCTGGTAAAAATGATCAGCCAGCAAGTGCCGATGAGCATTGAAAATACCGATTGGGAAATGAGCTAAAAAGAATGGGTGAATCGTGAAGTATTCATAAAAAAGCCAGAGTCATGATAACTCTGGCTTTTTTACTTTTGTGAGCAAAATATAGAATTGTTAGTAGGCTTGTTTATGCACAGCTTTGACTGCGCGACCAGATGGATCGATGCAGTTTTTAAAGGACTCGTCCCATTCAATGGCTTTAGCGGAAGAGCAAGCCACCGAAGGTCCTCCTGGTACGCAGCGTGCTGCTGATTCTAGAGGGAAGAGTTCTTCAAATATCTCACGATATACATAACCTTCTTTAGTGGTTGGTGTATTGTAAGGGAAACGGAATCTCGCGGTTTCCATTTGCTGATCGCTGATTTTTGCTTCCGCTGTGGCTTTGAGAGTATCAATCCAACCGTATCCTACCCCATCAGAGAACTGTTCTTTCTGACGCCATGCAATCGATGCTGGTAGATAGTCCTCAAAACATTCGCGCAGGATGTGTTTCTCCATCTTACCGTTGCCACACATTTTATCGGCAGGGTTGAGGCGCATTGCAACGTCGATAAACTCTTTATCTAGGAAAGGCACTCGACCTTCAACGCCCCATGCTGCGAGTGATTTGTTGGCTCTAGCACAGTCGAACAAGTTTAAAGCTAGCAGTTTGCGCACGGTTTCCTCGTGAAATTCTTTTGCGTTCGGCGCTTTATGGAAGTAGAGGTAGCCACCAAAAATCTCGTCAGCCCCCTCACCGGAAAGAACCATCTTGATGCCCATCGCTTTAATTTTACGCCCCATCAAAAACATGGGTGTTGAAGCTCGAATCGTAGTGACGTCATATGTTTCGATGTGGTAAATCACATCACGAATCGCGTCTAACCCTTCTTGAATGGTGTAAGTCATTTCATGGTGCACAGTACCGATTTTTTCCGCTACTTCACGGGCAGCTTTTAAATCAGGAGCGCCTTCTAAGCCGATCGCGAATGAATGTAACTGTGGCCACCAAGCCGCTGTTTTTTCATCATCTTCAATACGCATTGCTGCAAAACGTTTGGCAATCGCAGAAGTAATGGAGGAATCCAACCCACCTGATAGCAATACACCATAAGGTACATCGGTCATCAATTGGCGTTTTACTGCAGCTTCCAGTGCTTGAGTTAGCTCTTCTTTGCTGCTGACGTTATCTTTTACTTCATCAAAACTATTCCAATCACGCACATAGTAGCGTGTTGCCGCTTGTTCTTTCGAGCTGAAGTAGCTGCCAGGAGGAAACTCGCTCAAGGTTTTGCATACTGGAACCAGAGCCTTCATTTCGGAAGCGATATAGAAGTTACCGTGTTCATCATGCCCCTGATAAAGAGGGATAATACCAATATGATCGCGTCCGATGAGATATTCATCCTTTTCTTCATCGTAGAGGACGAAAGCAAAAATACCATTAAGCTCTTCAAGAAGCTCAGTACCTTTATCTCGGTACAGTGCTAGGATCACTTCACAGTCAGAATCGGTTTGGAATTCATATTGATCTTTATAACGCTCACGAATTTCTTTGTGGTTGTAGATTTCACCATTCACCGCAAGAATGAGTTTGCGATCTGGGCTATAAAGGGGTTGAGCACCACTGTTGAGGCCAACAATAGCGAGGCGTTCATGAGCCAAAATGGCTTTGTCAGAGGCGTAAATACCTGACCAGTCTGGGCCGCGATGACGCAGTTTTTTCGACATTTCAAGAGCAACGGGTCTTAGCGTTGCAGCATCGGTTTTAATGTCCAAGATGCCAAAGATAGAGCACATATGAAATCCTTTTAAATGTTTTTTAATCTGTTGAACTTAATTTGCCATTCTGATTAAAAACTTCAACCCTTTGTTATGTTTTATTTTGAATAAAAAGATTTTGATTAAATAATTTCCACCTTAAATTTGCTTTTGGTGGATGTTTTTTAAAAAATGGTGAGAAAAGAAGCAATAGGGCGAGATTCGCCCTATTTTTTAACGTCTTGTAAAGTTCGGTTTTAGTTGTTCACACACGTGGCGGGCAAAACCTGTACCTGCTTCACTATAAATGTTGAATGCAGCGTGGGCACCATGCTCAAGTAAACTGTCTATCTGATCGGGATATTCTGCAATGGCTGCAATTTGTCCTTGGTACTGGCGTTTTTGCAATTGTTCAAGAGCTACTTGGTTCGCCTGGTGGTGAGGCATGGCCAAAAGAACGAGTTTTACTTTACCTGTATCAAAAATACGCTCCCAAAAGTCAGGGTCAGTTGC
The DNA here is from genome assembly GCF_009665255.1 of Vibrio metoecus. NCBI lineage: Bacteria > Pseudomonadati > Pseudomonadota > Gammaproteobacteria > Vibrionales > Vibrionaceae > Vibrio > Vibrio metoecus. Next base: position 1,806,604 of record NZ_CP035686.1, on the reverse strand, counting down.
ATCGCCAGAAATCACATTGCGCCCCTCTTCACGATGACTTAGTGCTGCATCTTCACGGATTTCTACGCCAAGGCAGATATCACCATGTCGTGCTCTTAACTCTTCGTAAGCTCCGCGCCCAATTCGGCCCATCCCTAAAATCAACACTTGAGCCTCTCCAGGGTCAATCAAACGATCTCGTGTATGAAGTGACTCTGCAGCTTGTTCTTTTAACCATTTCGCCGAGCGTTGGTAGATAGCATGGCCTTTACGCTCAATGGGGGCCGCAAGAATAAATGAAAGCGGTACTGAAACTGCCAGAGCGACTAAAATATCACTGTTGATCCAGCCCATTTTAAATGCAAGCCCCCCAACAATGAGGCCAAACTCACTGAAGTTAAATAGTGACAGTGAGGCGAGCAAAGACGTACGAACCCGAAAATGGAACTGATGGATCACCCAGAAATAGAGTGCGCCTTTGATCGGCAACAAAAGCAGTAACAATAGAGCCAACATGATCCCTGTCGTCGTTGGTTGTGCCGAGAGCCCGATGTTAAGAAAGAAGCAAACCAAGAACAGCTCTTTTAGATTAAACAAGGCCTTGGAAAGTTCGGAGGCTTTTTTGTGGCTCGCGAGCATCATACCTAAGATTAAGGCTCCTAAATCAGGTTTCATGCCGACTAATTGAAATGAACCCGCACCCACGACAAGAGCGAAGAAAATACCAAATAGAACGAGCATTTCGCCATGGCCAACCCAATCTAGTAATTCATAAAACAGCGGACGTAGTAAGGGCAATAAAAATAGGCTGATGGCATACCACTCAGGCAGTTTCCCTGTCGAAGCAGTTAGAAATACAACGGCAAAAATATCTTGCATGACCAGAATGCCGATAGCCAATGTGCCATAGGTAGCATTCATTTCCCCCTTTTCTTGAAGCGATTTCACTGCAAAGACAGTGCTAGAGAAAGAAAGAGCAAAGCTGATCAAAATGAGTTTATCAAAAGTAAGTTCAGCTAAGCTATCAAGGCCTAGTTGCTTGAAAATAAGAAGTAAAATAGTAAAGAGTGCAGTAGACAGTACGTTATGTATTGTCGAACCTGCCCAGATTTCTTTTGCGAGTAATGTTTTGACTTCGAGCTTTAGACCGATAGTGAACAGAAGAAGTGTGACCCCAAGATCTGCGAGCAGAGAAATGGTGTCATTACTGCTAAATCCATAAGCATTTAGTGCAAAACCAGCAATCAAAAAACCAACCAGTGGCGGTAAATGGCACTTTAACGCGATAAAACCCGCGATAAATGCGGCTGAGAGAAGAATCAAATCCATGAGCTATGTTCTTAATTTAATAATAAAAAACGGTGGCATAAAAATGCCACCGTCATTATAGGTCAATCAGTTGCTTAAGCTTAGCGAAAATGCTTAGTCTTCAAGCAATTTTTGTAACAGAACCCCATTTAGCATCGCGCGCTTAATCATCGCAAACGCCCCCATGGTAGGTTGTTTGTAGACTTGCGAAGAGACAATGGGCAAATGTTGATGGAAAGTTTTTAACGACTGATTTTCTACATTGCGCTGAATAGCAGGAAAAACAATCTCCTTCGCGGCAGTAATTTGTCCGGCAATCACAATTTTTTGTGGGTTAAACAGGTTAACCGTGATAGCGATAGCCTTACCTAACTGATTGCCCACTCGCACTAAGGCTTGTTTGGCAAGCTCATCACCAGCATTAGCATGTTCACAAACATCATCAATTGTGATGGTGTCTAAGTTTGATAGCGATGATTCATATCCTTGGGCAATAAGCTTTTTCACTCGTGAAATAATGGCGGGGTTTGTTGCTACCGTTTCCAAACAGCCAAAGTTTCCACATTGACACTGTTCGCCTAATGGATCGATTTGGATGTGGCCAATTTCACCGACGTTACGGTTATAGCCTAAAAATACTTGTCCGTTAACAATGATCCCAGCCCCCGTGCCTCGATGCACACTGACAAGAATCGAATCTTGGCAATCTTGGCTAGCACCAAAGTAGTGTTCAGCAAGAGCAATTCCTCGCACATCGTTACCGACAAAGCATTCAACGTGGAATTCTTCACGAATGGTTTCACCGAGCGGCAATTCATTGATTACCACATTCGGCATGTATTCAACCACACCAGTCTCAGGATTCACTAAACCTGGAAGGGCAACACCAATGGCAATTAATTGATCAATGATTGGAGTGTGTTGCTGAATAAACTGTTTGATTTGTTTTATCAGGCTCGACATCAACACATCTTGAGTGTTGTAGTGAAACTCATGATGCTCATCGATTAAGGAGTTTCCGCCTAAATCATAAAGGCTTAGTTGGATGTAATCACGTCCAATGCGAACCGCAATAGAATGGAAAGGTTTGACTTCGGTGGTCAATGAAATCGCCCTCCGACCACCAGTAGAGGCTTGTTGGGCGACCTCTTTGATGAGGCCGCGTTCAAGGAGCTGGCGGGTAATCTTGGTAACACTGGCTGGGGCCAGTTGGCTTACGTCAGCGACTTGAATCCGACTGATTGGGCCTTGTTGGTCAATTAAGCGGTAAACCGCCGCACTGTTTAGCTGTTTAACTAAATCTACGTTACCAATCTGTCCGCCATTCATTATCAATTCTGCTCGTATTGTCCGTTAACTACCGTCGCTTTTACGTTGAAGTCACGATCAAAAACAGTCAGGTTGGCGATCATACCTTTTTTGATACGACCTAATTTTTCATCAACACCGATTGCTTTGGCTGGATACAGAGTAGCCATTCGCAGAGCTTCATCTAAAGCGATACCGACATGCTCAACCGTATTTTGAACTGCTTCGATCATTGTTAGGGCTGAACCGCCAAGCGTGCCATTTTCATCAACACATTTGCCATCTCGGTAATATACTTTCTTACCGACAAAAATAAAGTAATCCATATCAGCGCCTGCAGGAGCTGTGGCATCGGTCACTAATACGAGTTTTTCGCCTTTAATTTTATGTGCAATTCGGATGTTCGCGTAATCGACATGGAAGCCATCAGCAATGATGCCTGCATAGACATCTGGAGTATCATAAATTGCCCCCACCACGCCCGGTTCACGGCCGACCATTGGTGTCATCGCATTAAATAAATGAGTAGCAAAAGTGATACCGGATTCAAAGCTTTGACGCGCTTCAGCATAAGTTGCATTGGTATGGCCAATTGAAACGACAATCCCTGCTTTAACCAATTTTTCAATATGTTCAGGTTTGTTGTTTTCTGGAGCGAGAGTCACCTTTGCAATTACGTCGCGATTAGCGCACATAGTTTCAATCATCTCGTCATCGGAAGGGCGGATGAAGTCAACGCTGTGGATCCCTTTTTTCATTACATTGAGATAAGGGCCTTCAAGATGCAAACCGAGTGATTGATTTGGGTATTGGCTTTGGTATTCACGCGCAGCATCAATCGCTTGACGCATATTTTCATCTGATGATGTGATAAGCGTTGGAAGGAAGCTTGTGCAACCAGATTTTAAGTTAGCTTTGTGCATGATGTCGATGGTTTCTGCGGTAATTTCATCGTTAAACATGACTCCGCCACAACCGTTCAGTTGTAAATCGATAAAGCCAGGGCTGAGATTAGCGCCATTGAGGTCGACCATCTTAATACCTGATGGCAACATTTCCTCAGGGCAAACCGCGTCAATTGTTTCACCATTAATGATGACCGCGTGTTTTACTAGCACATCATTGCCAGTAAAGATCTTGCAGTTAGTTAGCGCATACATAATCAGCTAATCCTCTTGTCGATATTTTTTGATTCATTTTAGCGACTCAAACAAGGTTACAACCCAAGCGTAGGGTGGCTTCACTTTGCGGCTTAACTTCAATCAGGTCGCGAATTATCTATTGTGCAAAAGACCACAGAAACTGCGGTTAAAAATAAGTTTTGGTCAATCCACATTGAGTGGTGCTCAAACCAATGCTTTAAGCTAAAAATACTCTGCTTAATAGTGTAACACGGCGACTGTCTGACCAACAAACGCTGTGATATTAGCGCTTAAATAATGTTTTTTTACATCATAAAATAAGTTTTATGATCTGGCTAGCAAAATCCTTTCGTTCTTGATAGCTCTGGTGATTAGGATCACAAATGATGAGGTTTTAATTTGCGGAGCAAAATTAATGTCATAAACTGACCAGGACTAAATTGGGCGACTAAAAAAAGTCTCCTAATATTATACAAAAATCCTATAGGGGGAACTTAAGGTGAATATTCTTGGATATGCGCAAAAGTTAGGTAAAGCATTGATGCTGCCTATCGCGACGTTACCCGTTGCGGCGCTCTTACTTCGTTTGGGTCAACCTGACCTGTTAGGCATTCCATTCATGGCAGCAGCGGGCGATGCAATCTTTAGCCAACTGCCACTATTGTTTGGTCTCGGTATTGCTATCGGTCTATCTAAAGATGGATCGGGCGCTGCTGGCCTTGCGGGCGCAGTGGCTTACTTTGTTCTGACTGCAACAGCAAAAACGATTGATGCTTCAATCAACATGTCATTCTTTGGTGGTATCTTCGCGGGTATCATTGCAGGTCACGCATACAATGCATTCCACACTACTCGTCTGCCAGAATGGCTAGCGTTCTTTGCTGGTAAGCGTTTAGTGCCAATCATGGCTGGCTTGTTTGCTCTGGTTGCTGGTGCTATTTCTGGTGTGGTTTGGCCTTCAATTCAAGGTGGTTTAGACGCTCTGGCTCATGCAGTATCAACTTCTGGCGCTCTTGGTCAATTTGTTTACGGTACTCTTAACCGCGCGCTGATCCCTGTTGGTCTGCACCATGTTCTGAACTCTTACTTCTGGTTCGGTATGGGTACTTGCCAAGAGATCCTAGTTTCTGGTGCTCAAGCGGCTGGCCAAGCTCTGCCTGCACTCGAGAAACTGTGTGTGGATCCAGCTCTAGCGAAAACTCTAGTGGTTGGTCAAGAACATACTTTTGCGTTTAAAAATGCCGTAACACCTGAAATCACAGCTGTGATTAAAGAAGTGACTGAAGTGGTTAAATCTGGCGACCTACACCGTTTCTTCGGTGGCGATAAGAGCGCTGGGGTATTCATGAACGGCTTCTTCCCAGTAATGATGTTTGGTCTACCAGGTGCTGCACTTGCTATGTACCTAGCCGCTCCAGTTGAGCGTCGTAGCCAAGTGGGTGGTGCTCTGTTCTCTGTAGCATTCTGTTCATTCCTAACAGGTATTACAGAACCTCTAGAGTTCATGTTTGTATTCTTAGCTCCTGCTCTGTATGCAATGCACGCTGTGTTCACTGGTCTGTCATTGGTTGTTGCTAACATGTTTGGCACACTGCACGGTTTCGGTTTCTCTGCAGGTCTGATTGACTTCCTGCTGAACTGGGGTCTAGCAACCAAACCAGTTACACTGTTCATCATTGGTCTGGCATTCTTTGCTCTGTACTTCTTCACTTTCTCTTTCGCGATTCGTGCATTCAATCTGAAATCACCAGGTCGTGAAGATGAAGAAGTTGCAACTGAGACTGACTCAGGCGATGCAGTGAAAGGCGATCTAGCTCGTCAATACTTGAAAGCACTGGGTGGTCATGAAAACCTGACTTCTATTGATGCTTGTATCACTCGTCTACGTCTGACTCTGAAAGATCGTTCTGTTGCTGACGAAGTGGTTCTGAAGAAACTTGGCGCGAAAGGCGTAGTGAAATTGGGTGAGAATAACTTACAAGTTATCCTTGGCCCTCTAGCTGAAATCGTTGCGGGTGAGATGAAAGCCATCAGCCCAAGCGAAGATTTGTCAGCCGTAAAACTGCCATAATCGCAATCATACTCTAGCCATAATCAAAGCCTTCGCGAAAGCGGAGGCTTTTTACTTATTTAGAACTGGCGATATAACCACCGAACCATAGAAATAATCGCAAGAAATCCATACTTTTTATTGTGCCAAACGCAAGAATTGTGGATGATTAGCGGCAATATTTTCTGTTTTCTAGCCTTTGCTGCGTGAAAACAAGAAACGCTTTCTGACAATACTAAATGAATTTTGAGGTGCTATAGATGAGTGAAGCTGAGGCTCGTCCATCGAACTTCATCCGCCAAATTATCGATAAAGATCTTGCGGATGGTAAACACACGACCGTGCATACTCGTTTCCCTCCGGAGCCGAATGGTTATCTGCACATCGGTCACGCCAAGTCAATCTGTCTGAATTTTGGTATTGCTCAGGATTATCAGGGGCAGTGTAACCTGCGTTTTGATGATACAAACCCAGAAAAAGAAAACCTTGAATACGTTGAGTCGATCAAAAAAGATGTGACTTGGCTTGGTTTTGAATGGTCGGGTGATGTGTGTTACTCATCTGACTATTTTGACAAGCTTTACGAATACGCTGTAGAACTGATTCAAAAAGGCTTAGCGTATGTTGATGAGCTTACGCCAGAACAAATTCGTGAATATCGCGGCACGTTAACTGAGCCTGGTAAGCACAGCCCATACCGCGATCGCAGCGTAGAAGAAAACTTAGCGCTGTTTGAAAAAATGCGTGCGGGAGAATTTGAAGAGGGTAAAGCCTGCTTACGTGCGAAGATCGATATGGCATCTTCTTTCATTGTGATGCGTGATCCAGTGCTTTATCGTGTGCGCTTTGCAGAGCATCACCAAACCGGTGACAAATGGTGCATTTATCCGATGTACGATTTCACACACTGTATTTCTGATGCGCTCGAAGGTATTACGCACTCTATTTGTACTTTGGAATTCCAAGACAACCGTCGTCTGTACGATTGGGTTTTGGATAACATTACGATTCCGTGCCATCCACGTCAGTATGAATTCAGCCGTTTGAATCTCGAATATACGGTGATGTCAAAACGTAAGCTGAACCAGCTAGTGACTGAAAAACTGGTCAATGGTTGGGATGACCCACGTATGCCGACCATTTCTGGCCTACGTCGTCGTGGTTTCACACCAAGCGCAATCCGCGAGTTTTGTAAGCGCATTGGTGTAACCAAACAAGAAAACATGATTGAGTTCAGTGCGCTTGAATCGTGCATTCGTGATGATCTCAACGAAAATGCACCTCGTGCTATGGCAGTGCTGGATCCGGTTAAAGTTGTGATTGAAAACTTCGCGGCCGACACTGTAGAAACACTCACCATTGCTAACCATCCAAATAAACCTGAGATGGGCGAGCGTGAAGTGCCATTCACTCGTGAATTGTGGATTGAGCGTGAAGACTTCCGCGAAGAAGCGAATAAGAAATACAAACGTCTTGTGCTTGGCAAAGAAGTCCGCCTACGTGGTGCCTATGTGGTGAAAGCTGAGCGCATTGAGAAAGATGAGCAAGGCAATATCACTACTATTTTCTGCTCATACGATCCTGAAACTTTGGGTAAAAACCCAGCTGATGGTCGCAAAGTGAAAGGTGTGATTCACTGGGTATCCGCTGAAAAAGGTGTTTCAGCAGAGTTTCGTCTCTACGAGCGTCTGTTCACTGTACCTAATCCAGGTGCGGCAGATAACTTTGCAGAAACGATTAACCCTGAATCCCTGGTGAAAGTTCAAGGTTACGTAGAACCAAGCCTTGTTGCTGCTCAACCTGAGTTTGGTTACCAATTTGAGCGTATGGGTTATTTCTGTGCAGACAGCAAAGACTCTAGTGCGCAAGCATTGGTGTTTAACCGTACTGTTGGCCTGCGTGATAGTTGGGCAAAAATCGACGAAGAATAAGTCGAAAAGGATCACTATTGATAAAGCCAGCCAGAGTGCTGGCTTTATTTTTAGTCGCGTGAAAATGGGTTTGCTTCACGCTAGGGCTGAAATTTGTGTGAGATTCCTGCGATTATTCCGGTCGTGACACATTTTTTGCCAGCCAGTCTATAGTTTTGCTGGAAGGATCCGATATATTTAACCAATCTCCGTACTTCAAAATTCAAAGCACATACTGAGCCTTTTATGCGTCGATTTTTCCAACGACTACTACTGCCTGTCGCAGTGATGGTCGTGACTCAGATTTCTTTCGTCAGTGCAGAAAGCATTCGTCTTGTTGGTCCTAATGGCCAAGTTCAACCTACGCCTCAATACAGTGAAAATATTGTTCGTAATTCGGCCAATAGCGAACCCGGTAAATTTTTCGGCCCGACAACGGAAAATCAGACCTTGTGGTCAATCGCGACTCAATTAAGACCGTCTCCCAGTGTGACGGTACAGCAGACGTTACTGGCGATTTATCAGCTCAATCCACAAGCGTTTGAGAATCAAAATATCCATACTCTGATCCCTGGTAGTACATTACGCGTACCGTCATTAGCGCAAATTAGCCGTAATAGTAACCAAGAAGCAGTCAATATCATGGCTGCTCACCAAGCGAAATTAAACCAAACACCAGTGGCACCTGCTGTGCCTGTTCGTCCCGCTGCTCCACCTAAAGTGCAGGAAGTCGCTCAAACACAACCTGAGGTTGCCCCTCAACCCAAAGTAGAAGAAAAACCAGCCCCTGAGATTAAGAACGCGGTTAAGCCAGTTAATTCAGAGACTGAAGTGATGGCGTTGGAAGAGAAAAACCATACGCTGCGAGTCATGTTATCTGAAGTCCAGTCTGAAGTGAGTTCGTTAAAACAAGAGCTGGGTGATGAAAATAGGATCCGCAGTGAAGTCGAAAAACTGCTCGAAGAAGAACGTCGTAAAGCCGAAGAAGCGCAGCGTCTCGCTCCCTCATCGTTGGATAATCTACTCTCAAACGGTTGGTTAGTGGCTCTGCTAGCCCTTATTCCTGGACTTCTGATTGCGATCGTGGTGCTACTGCTGCTCAATCGTCGTTCGGCCGCACAGCAAGACAATACCAATTCATCCAATCTTATTTCTGAAATGCCTACCGCAGCGCCAGTAACCCTTGGTCCGGAACAAACCGATGATATTGGTGATGACCTGTTATTGGATGATGATCTATTCAGTACCACTGATGATAAGGAAGAAAGCGCACAAGAAGATAAAGCTTTCTCTGATGATGATGTTTTCGCCGATTTGAATGAAACCGATCTGGATTTCAATCTCGATGGGCAAGATAGCGAAGATCTGTTTGTTGGCATTGACGATGACGGAGATCTGGACACTGAATTTGATGCGTTGAATGAAAGTGCCAACGGAATTTCAGTTAATAGTGATGATAAAGCGCTTGGACTCGAAGAGATGGAGCGGGCGCTCAACGATGTGACAACAGAAACAGAGGACGAAGATCTCAATTCTTTTGACTTGGCTGATGAGCATCAGATGTCAGAGGACGATATTGAAGCTCTGTTATCTGGCGATGCAGGACAGGATGAACCTCTTGAGGATGGTAACATCGACCAGTCACTGCTGGATGATTTGCTGTCCAGTGAACTGGATGCCCTTGATGAAGAGCCGGAACTTCAAGATACCGAAACGCTCGATACTTTATTGAATGATGAATTAGACCTGCTCAATACAGAAGGCGATGATGAGTTTGATTTAAGCGGTGCAGGTGTTGTCGATGAGCAAGATCTCGATGACTTGTTTGCTTCTATTGAGGAGCAAGCCGATCTTGAACATCTGGAAGCCAATGCGGTGGATGAAACAGCACTACTCGATGAAATGCTGGCTGAGCATGAAACACCGGTCGCGGAAAATAGTACCGATCTTCTTGAAGAGTTGCTTGATGAATTTGATACCCCCGAAACCGATGAGCTTGGGCTGCGAGCGACTCATCTCGCACAAGCTGATGAACCATTAGCTGAATTAGAGCAAGACAGTACGCAATTACTGGATGAGGTGTTGGGTGAGCCGATATCGAATGAAGATCTATCTGGACTCGATATTGATCAAAATAGCACGGAACTGTTGGATGAGTTGCTCGATGACTTGGATTTAGATGATGAGTCGGTTGAAACCAGTGAATTCTCAGTGGCTCCGGAAAAACTCAGTGTTGAAGACGGCACTGAGCTGTTTGATGAATTACTTGAAATAGAGCAACAAGCAGAACAAGTTGATTCCCCGATTGACGATGAATTTAATAGCGATACTTTCATTGATGATTTACTCAACTCTGCACCCGCTACCGATCCTTTACTTGAGCCTCAACGTGATGAATTAGAGTCAATTGCGCAAGCCGATGATTTTGATTTCAAACCAGAAATTGAAGGCAGTACCGAAGAGGAGTCGGCGCCTTTACCTCAAAATACACTTCCTGCGAATGAGTTTGGCATTCCTCAAGATGATGATTGGGCCTTTGAAGAGGAAACCTCTTCGCATGGGGCTGATAATCTAGAGGCACCATCATTAAGCACTAGTGCTATCAATGACTTGTCCGATATTGCAGATAGCCATGAGACAAAAGAAGAGCAACAAGATGAAGCATTGACTATCAATGATTTGGTGTTGCCTGAGGAAACGGAAGAGCAGGCTTTTAGTACATTCGCTCAACAGGATATGACTGATGTCTCTGAGCTTGACATGGATCCTCAACCTGAGCCAGTCACTGCTGACGCGAATGATACAGATCAAGATATAGAGACCAGTATCATCGATGATGATCTACTAGATGATTTCGCACCTGAATTGAGTAACGAACAAGCCGTTTCTGAACAGGATCTTGAACTTAGCCTTGATCCAGAAGTAGAGCAAGAATTCGTTGCACTTGATGAACTGGAACTACCAGAGTTCACCGAAGAAGATGCCCTCGTCGAAGCGTTGCAAGCACCTGCAGAGTCGGAACTAGAAGCCAGCCTTGATCCAGAAGTAGAGCAAGAGTTCGTTGCACTGGATGATCTGGAACTGCCAGAGTTCACCGAAGAAGATGCACTTGCTGAAGCGTTGCAAGCGCCTGTCGAGGAGTCAGAGCTTGAAGTAAGCCCTGAGCCAGAAGCTGAAGAAGAGTTCGTTGCACTAGATGAACTGGAACTACCAGAGTTCACCGAAGAAGAGGCACTCGCCGAAGCGTTGCAAGCGCCTATCGAAGAGCCAGAGCTTGAAGTAAGCCCGGAGCCAGAAGCTGAGGATGAGTTCACTGCACTGGATGAACTGGAACAGCCCGAGTTCACCGAAGAAGATGCCCTCGCCGAAGCGTTGCCAACTCCTGCAGAGTCGGAACTAGAAGCCAGCCTTGATCCAGAAGTAGAGCAAGAGTTCATTGCACTGGATGAACTGGAACTGCCAGAGTTCACCGAAGAAGATGCACTTGCTGAAGCGTTGCAAGCGCCTGTCGAGGAGCCAGAGCTTGAAGTAAGCCCTGAGCCAGAAGCTGAGGACGACTTCGCAACACTGGATGAACTGGAACTGCCAGAGTTCACCGAAGAAGAGTCACTTGCTGAAGCGTTGCAAGCGCCTGTCGAGGAGCCAGAGCTTGAAGTAAGCCCGGAGCCAGAAGCTGAGGACGAGTTCGCAACACTGGATGAGCTGGAACTGCCCGAGTTCACCGAAGAAGATGCACTCGCCGAAGCGTTGCCAACTCCTGAAGAGTCGGAACTAGACGCCAGCCTTGATCCAGAAGTAGAGCAAGAGTTCGTTGCACTGGATGAACAGGAACTGCCCGAGTTCACCGAAGAAGATGCACTTGCTGAAGCGTTGCAAGCGCCTATCGAGGAGCCAGAGCTTGAAGTAAGCCCTGAGCCAGAAGCTGAAGAAGAGTTCGTTGCACTGGATGAACTGGAACTGCCAGAGTTCACCGAAGAAGATGCACTTGCTGAAGCGTTGCAAGCGCCTGTCGAGGAGTCAGAGCTTGAAGTAAGCCCAGAGGCAGAAACTGAGGATGAGTTCACTGCACTGGATGAGCTGGAACTGCCCGAGTTCACCGAAGAAGATGCACTTGCTGAAGCGTTGCAAGCGCCTGTCGAGGAGCCAGAGCTTGAAACCAGCCTTGATCCAGAAGTAGAGCAAGAGTTCATTGCACTGGATGAACAGGAACTGCCAGAGTTTACCGAAGATGATGCACTCGCCGAAGTGTTGCAAGTGCCTGCAGAGCCGGAGCTTGGAACCAGTCTTGAGCCAGATGTAGACCAAGTTCCCGCAGCTGCGCTTGAGATTGCGTCTGAAACACCAACCGAGACCGCTAGTCGAGCTTCTCAACAAGGCTACGATGAAGATGCATTACATGATTGGTTAAGCGAAAGACCGGAAAACGAAAAAACATTCAGTTTTGATCGTCCGCTCGATGCGAAAACGATCGACAGTGCAGGCATGGATATTGATGCCATGTTGCAGATGGGAGGGGAAGACTGGAACGGTTTCCACTTAACGCCAGATCAGCAAGCACAGTTACCGGATGACGTGCCGGAAGACGAGCAGGCAATTTGGGCAAGTGAAACACCAGAGCCACAAGCAAAACCTGAGAATTGGGGTTCGCAAGAGGATCTGTTGGATTTCGACCCGCAGCGTGATGGTTACATGACGATTGATGAATTAATGGCACAGGTTGAATCGGAAGAGCAAAACCTAAACCCAGATGAAGAAGAACTGAAGCTTGATGTGGGTCTGGATGAGTTCCCCGATGTGATCGGTGATATTCGAGATATCGATGTGGATAGTGGCGCGGAAGCCGCGGGTAAGTTGGATCTTGCGAAAATTTACATCGAAATGAACGATGAGAAAGGTGCTATCAAATTACTCGAAGAGGCGATTGTTGACGGTGATGATGAAATTCGTCAGCAAGCTAAACGGCTAATTGATGTTCTTAATGGGCGAGTATAACCACTCTTTAAAAGGCAGCTTAGCTGCCTTTTACTTTTCTGGTGATTAGAAATTTATGAGCAAACTGTTTATACTTCCCGCCCCATTTTTATTGAGACAAGTAGCATGAGAATTGCGTTAGGTATTGAGTATGACGGGACTCACTACTATGGTTGGCAGCGCCAAAGAGAAGTCAAAAGTGTTCAAGAAGCGCTAGAAAAAGCGCTGAGCAAAATTGCCAATCATCCGGTTGAAGTACAATGTGCGGGTCGAACGGATGCAGGTGTTCACGGTACAGGGCAAGTAGTACATTTTGATACTACCGCGGAACGGCAGATGGTGGCATGGACGATGGGCGCCAATGCTAATTTGCCCAAAGATATTGCAGTGCGTTGGGCCTGCTCAGTACCAGACGACTTTCATGCACGATTCAGTGCTACAGCCAGACGCTATCGTTATGTCATCTACAACCATGTTTACCGTCCTGGCATTTTGAATTCTGGTGTCAGTCATTATCACGGTGAACTGGATGTCGAAAAAATGCAGCAAGCCGGACAATACTTGCTCGGCGAAAACGATTTCACTTCATTCCGCGCAGTGCATTGTCAATCACGTAGCCCTTGGCGCAATCTCATGCATTTGAATGTCACTCGTCACGGCCGCTATGTGGTGATTGACATCAAAGCCAATGCGTTCGTGCATCATATGGTGCGTAATATCACCGGTAGTTTGATTGCGGTGGGGCGTGGCGAGCAGAAGCCGGAATGGATTCAATGGTTACTTGAGCAAAAAAATCGGACTTTGGCTGCTGCGACAGCAAAAGCAGAAGGTCTTTATTTGGTAGAAGTGGATTATCCTGCGCATTTTGGATTGCCAGAAATGCCAATTGGGCCACTTTTCTTACCGGATAATTTGAACTAACGGCTAGTAATTGACTCAAAAATAAACAATATTGTGCTGTGGCCTAAGGGCGGAAATAGGTACAACCAGTTTTTTGTCTACAGTTAGCATTTTCTGTGCTTTAATCCACACGCGTTTTTGTCGAATTTATCTCTCCTGCTAATGGCAGGAGATTGAGAGTAAAAGGTCTTCCATGAGTTGGCTCGAAAAAATTTTAGAGAAAAGCAACATTGGTAGTTCACGCAAAGCCTCTATTCCAGAAGGTGTTTGGACTAAATGTACGTCGTGTGAACAGGTGCTTTATTACGCCGAATTAGAGCGTAACCTAGAAGTTTGTCCTAAGTGTAATCACCATATGCGCATGAAAGCGCGCCGCCGCTTGGAAACGTTCCTCGATCAAGGTGAACGTTTTGAGTTGGGTGAAGAGCTAGAGCCACAAGACAAACTGAAGTTTAAAGATTCTAAACGCTACAAAGAGCGTATCGTTGCTGCTCAGAAAGCCAGTGGTGAGAAAGATGCACTGGTTGTTATGAAAGGTGCGGTACTTGGCGTTCCTGTGGTGGCTTGTGCATTTGAATTCTCCTTCATGGGAGGATCAATGGGCTCTGTAGTAGGCGCTCGCTTTGTGCGTGCGGTCGAAGCGGCAATGGAACACAACTGTGGTTTGATCTGTTTCTCCGCCAGTGGTGGTGCACGTATGCAAGAGGCGTTGATGTCTCTGATGCAGATGGCAAAAACCAGTGCGGCGTTAGAGCGTTTGTCTGATAAAGGTCTGCCGTTCATTTCCGTGATGACCGACCCGACCATGGGTGGTGTTTCGGCTAGCTTGGCGATGCTTGGTGATATCAATATTGGTGAACCTAAGGCGCTGATCGGTTTTGCTGGTCGTCGTGTTATTGAACAAACGGTACGTGAAGACCTGCCAGAAGGTTTCCAACGCAGCGAATTTCTGCTTGAGCATGGCGCGATCGATATGATTGTTGATCGTCGTGATATGCGCCAACGCGTTTCTAGCCTATTGGCTAAAATGACTGGCCAAGCGTCTCCGCTAGTGGTTTCTGTGAACGACGCGCCAAATGAAGCTCCTTATGCGGTACCAGAAGCCAACAAAAAAGGGTAAAGTAAGCGCTAACTAAACCAACGGATTCTATGGTTGTACGTTAGATGACTCAAAAGCCTGTTCCTCAAGCCACATCTCCACTCGCGGTGTGGCTTGATTATTTAGCCCACATACACACTTCAGCAATTGATCTCGGCTTAGAACGCGTTCAAGCCGTTGCCCAAAAAACCAAACTCACCAAACCTGCACCAACCATCATCACAGTGGCGGGTACCAATGGTAAAGGTTCCACCTGTGCATTAATGGAAGCCATTTTGCTGCAAGCCGGCTATTCCGTTGGCGTGTACAGCTCACCTCATCTGATTCGTTATAACGAGCGCGTACGCATCAATGGGCAAGATCTGCCCGATGAGATGCACACCCAAGCGTTTGCGCATATTGAGCAAGAGCGTGGTGACGTGAGCTTAAGTCTGTTTGAATTTGGCACCTTGGCTGCGCTTTACCTTTTCCAACAACAGAAAGTGGATGTATTACTACTGGAAGTTGGGTTGGGTGGTCGCCTTGATGCCACCAACATTGTTGAGCACGATGTCAGTGTGATTACTAGCTTAGCTCTGGATCATACCGATTGGCTCGGTAATGATATTGCTGTCATTGGTTATGAAAAAGCAGGGATCTTCCGCTCAGGTAAACCTGCGATCTGTGGGCAACCTAAACCACCTGCGACGGTTGCGGCGCATGCTGATGATATTGGCGCCAAGCTGCACCAAGTTGAAATTCAATTCAGCTATGAAAAAACCTCAGAGACTACTTGGCATTGGCGCAGTGGGCGTTTTGAGTTAACGGACTTGCCCGTTCCGTCACTGCCTTTACCCAATGCTGCGACGGCGCTGATGGCGCTCGGCTGTTCTGGGCTAGAAATCAGTGATCTTGATGTTGTTGAAGGGTTACGTCATGCGCAATTGGCGGGACGTATGCAGGTAATTAGCCGTGAGCCAACCATAGTGCTGGATGTGGCGCACAACCCACACTCTGCGCACTATTTAGTGGAGCAGCTCAAGCAGCGTTATCCGCAGCAAGTGATCCATTTGGTGTTAGGTATGCTGCACGATAAAGACATTGCCTCGACAGTGATGGAACTGAATCCAGTGGTAACACATTGGTATCCAGCTTCTCTGTCTGGTCCTCGCGCTGCAACGGCGGAACAGCTTTGCCAGTATTTACCCGCAGGCAATATTCAATATGCTAATCCGGTAGCGGCATTTGAAGCCGCGTTGACACAAGTTTCAGCGCAAGATGTCATTGTGGTAGCAGGCTCTTTCCATACCGTGGGTGAAGTGCTTGAGCATTGGCAGAAGAGAGGATAGTAAATGGCCAGTAAATTTCAAAGCCGTTTAGTTGGCACCATCGTGTTGGTGGCGATCGGTGTGATTGTGTTGCCCGATGTGCTCGATGGTAAGAAAACGCACTTTAAAGAAGAGATCGCTAGCATTCCTATCAAACCGCAGCTAGAAGGTGAAGTAGAAAAGTTTGAGGTGCAGGATCCAGTACAAGATACCATTGCACTGCCCGAAGCGCCGGTGTCCGTTACTCAAACGGGTACTGAAAGCCCGTCTGTAGCTGCAAGTACCGCTTCTGTACCCAAAAATCCACCACCTACAAAAGTGGTGGAGCAGGTACCGGTGACAGTGACGGAAGTGCCAGAAACCAACGATTACCAAGATTCCGCTTGGATCATTCAGCTCATGGCATTAAAGAACGCAGACAATGCACGCAGTGTGGTCGCGGATCTGCAAAAGCGTGGCTATCAGGCGCATGTCAAACAAGAGAATGATTTTACCCGAGTGATTATTGGTCCGGATGTGTCGAAATCTAAGCTAGAAACTCAGCTGCTGGAATTAGAAAAAATTACCGGTGCCAAAGGTCAATTGCTCAAATTTAAACCATTAAACCCATAAGAAAACGTTTGCGTCGCGTTTTTTTCTGTTAAAATGCGCGCCAACTTAAGATGTAAGAACTCATGAACTGGTTAGATATTGTCATTTTAAGTGTGATCGGCCTGTCTGCGCTGATCAGTCTTGTTCGCGGCTTTGCTAAAGAAGCCTTGTCTTTAGTGATTTGGTTTGGGGCGTTTTATATCGCTTCGGAGTATTACGCCAAACTGGCGGTGTACTTCACCAACATTAAAGACGATATGTTTCGTAATGGAGCGGCGATTGCGGCTTTGTTCGTGGCGACTTTAATCGTGGGTGCTATCGTTAACTACGTGATTGCCCAATTGGTCGAAAAAACAGGACTATCAGGAACCGACAGAATTCTCGGCGTGGTGTTTGGTGCACTACGTGGTGTGTTGATTGTCGCAGCAGGTCTGTTCTTCATGGATGCGTTTACCGCATTTCCAAACACAGAGTGGTGGAAGAGTTCGCAGTTAGTGCCTGAATTCAGTCGCGTTATTGCTCCGTTCTTTGAACACCTAAAAGCAACATCAAGTTTTCTCTCTGGCGCGATTTAGCGCCGGAGACGGTTGAAATCGAGGATTAGGACATGTGTGGTATTGTTGGAATCGTGGGAACAACGCCTGTAAACCAGTCAATTTATGACGCTTTGACTGTGCTGCAGCATCGTGGCCAAGATGCCGCGGGTATTTGTACCATAGAAAGCAATCGTTTTCGTCTGCGTAAGGCAAATGGATTAGTCAGGGATGTCTTTGAAGCGAAACACATGCAACGCCTGCAAGGCAATGTCGGGATCGGCCATGTGCGTTACCCAACCGCAGGCAGCTCCAGTGCCTCAGAAGCTCAACCTTTCTATGTCAACTCTCCTTTCGGTATCACACTTGCTCACAACGGTAATCTGACCAACGCGAACCAAGTGCGCCAGAAGTTGTTCGAAAAAGATCGCCGTCATGTCAATACCACGTCTGACTCTGAAGTGTTGCTCAATGTGCTGGCACATGAGATCGATACGGTAAAAGGCAACGTGACAGCTGAGGATGTATTCCGTGCCATCAGCAATGTACACCGTACCATTCGTGGTGCTTACGCGGTGGCGGCGATGATCATTGGTCACGGTATGGTTGCATTTCGTGACCCACATGGTATTCGCCCATTGTGCCTCGGCAAGCGCGAAACCAATGGTCAGCACGAATACATGGTGGCTTCAGAATCGGTGGCGCTGGATGCTGTGGGTTTTGATTTTGTGCGTGATGTGGCACCGGGTGAAGCGATTTATGTCACTTTTGATGGTGAGCTTTACACCAAACAGTGTGCAGATAACCCAGCCCTGAACCCGTGTATCTTTGAGTTTGTTTATTTTGCGCGTCCTGACTCCTTCATCGACAAAATTTCGGTGTACAGCGCACGTGTGGAAATGGGCAACCGCTTGGGTGAGCGCATTAAAGCGGACTACAGCGATCTCGATATTGATGTGGTTATTCCAATTCCAGAAACGTCGTGTGATATCGCACTGCAAATTGCTCAGGCAATTGATAAACCATACCGCCAAGGTTTTGTGAAAAACCGCTATGTTGGCCGTACCTTTATTATGCCGGGTCAGCAGCAACGTAAGAAATCGGTACGTCGTAAACTCAATGCGATTCGCTCAGAGTTTAAGGATAAGAATGTACTGTTGGTGGATGACTCAATCGTACGTGGCACGACCTCGGAGCAGATCATCGAAATGGCTCGTGATTCCGGCGCGAAGAAGGTGTACATCGTTTCTGCTGCACCTGAGATCCGCTTCCCGAACGTGTATGGTATTGATATGCCAAGTGCCAATGAACTGATTGCTCACGGTCGTGACAATGACGCGATCTGTAAGCAAATTGGTGCTGATGCACTGATTTTCCAAACTATCGATGATCTGGTGGACGCGGTACGCTGTGGCAATCCGGATATCGTCAAGTTTGAAGCCTCGGTTTTCAATGGTGAATACGTAACGGGTGATATTGACCAGCAGTACTTGGATTTCCTCGAGTCCATGCGTTGTGATGATGCAAAATATCAACGTGAGATTCAGCAAGATCTGGCGAACCTAGAGTTACACAACGAAGGCGCTTAATCGCTCAGAGTGTCATGATTGAATCTCCGTCCAGTAACAAAAAGGCTTCCCTCGGGAAGCCTTTTTCGTAGGTGTTATTTCTCACTACGCTGTAGTTACAGCACCATAGCGGCAATCCAGCCGAAGACAATGAGCGGTAGGTTGTAATGGATAAAAGTTGGTACTACGGTTTCCCAAATATGCTCATGTTGACCATCGGCATTGAGGCCAGAGGTTGGGCCTAACGTTGAATCGGAAGCTGGGGAGCCAGCATCACCTAATGCAGCAGCGGTACCCACGAGAGCAACCGTCGCCATCGGTGAAAAACCAAACGAGAGGCAGAGTGGTACATAAATGGTGGCAATAATTGGAATGGTTGAGAAAGAAGAACCGATACCCATGGTCACTAACAGACCCACCACTAACATCAGTAGGGCAGCCAAGGCTTTGTTGTCTCCAATGCTAGTGGAGAGTGAGGCGACTAACGTTTCAACGCCTCCTGTGGCTTTCATTACCGCCGCAAAACCGGCCGCAGAAATCATGATAAAACCAATCATCGCCATCATGTGTACGCCTTTGGTGAACACGTCGTGCGTTTCTTTCCACGCAATCACACCACCAAAAGTGAACACCATGAAGCCAGCCAGTGCGCCAATAATCATTGATCCCGTAAACAACTGTACGGCCAACGCAGCAGCAATCCCCAATCCTGCGATGGCGATGTGTTTGCTATTGATTGCAAAACTGTCTTGCTGAACCACCGTCAACTCAGTTTCTTGATATTCACGAGGTTTACGGTAGCTGAAAAAGACCGCTAGCAATAGACCAAAGATCATACCAATCGCAGGCAGAATCATTGCCGTAGGCACTTGGCTGGCCGTGATGGCTTCCAATCCATTATCATGCAGGTTTTTCAGCAGAATGTTGTTGAGGAAAATGCCTCCAAAACCGACTGGAAGTACCATGTAAGGGGTGATCAAACCAAAAGTCAGTACGCACGCGACTAAGCGGCGATCGAGCTTGAGCTTGGCGAATACGCTCAGCAGTGGTGGGATCAAAATCGGGATGAACGCGATGTGCACGGGAATAACGTTTTGTGATGCCATTGCCATGAGCAGCAATGAAATCAGCACAACGTATTTCAGGCCCGTAGAAGCCACATGGTTTTCTTGACCATGAATGCGACGAATCACACTTTGCGCGAGTAAGTCGGTTATGCCCGATCTAGAAATCGCGACGGCAAAGGTGCCGAGCATAGCGTAACTTAAGGCGATAGTGGCTCCGCCACCCAAACCGCTTTCAAAAGCGGCAACGGTATCATTTAAACTCATACCTGCGACTGAACCACCAACGATGGCACTGAACGTCAAAGCAACCACGACGTTCACCCGCATCAGGGCTAGTAGCAGCATGACACAAACGGAAATGACTACTGGATTCATATTTTTTCTCGGGATGTTGTGTGTTTCCCCTGACTACCTGAAAAAAGAGGTGGTGTGGGGACAGGCCTTACCTGTTGAAGTCGCTCATACGCAGTAGCGAGCTTCAATCTAAGTCGGCATCATTGTTATTGTCCTCATTATCATTGACCAATGGCCAGCCACCTAAAGCCTTCCATCGGTTGACAATGGTGCAGAACAGCTCTGCAGTTTTTTGGGTATCGTACAAGGCAGAATGTGCCTCGCGATTGTCAAATTCCATCCCTGCGGTTTTACACGCTTTGGCAAGCACGGTCTGCCCGAAAGCAAGACCGCTCAGAGCCGCAGTATCAAACGTGGCAAAAGGATGGAATGGAACACGTTTTAATTTACAACGTTCGCTCGCCGCCATCACAAAACTATGATCAAAATGCGCGTTATGCGCCACAATGATGGCGCGGCTGCAGTCTGCGGCTTTTTGTTCTTTGCGAACCAGTTTGTAAATTTCTTTTAAAGCATGATCTTCAGTGACGGCGCCACGCAGTGGGCTGAATGGGTCATAAATCCCAGTAAATTCCAATGCGGCTTTTTCAAGGTTAGCGCCTTCAAAAGGCTCGACATGAAAATGAATCGTGCTTGCTGGGTGCAAATCCCCATTTTCATCCATACTCAAAGTAACGGCACAAATTTCAAGAAGGGCATCCGTCTGAGCATTGAATCCTGCGGTTTCTACATCGATAACCACAGGAAAATAACCGCGAAAGCGTTTTCTCAGGGTCTGCGCGTCATTTTTATCAGTCATGCGGGTTCTAAATTGTGTGATAAGGCTGGCATTATTGCAGATTCTGCTCGGGAGAAAAACCTAGCCTATTCAAATCAAGGCAATTAATTGCTCAAGAAAGAGGATCGGTGGTGTTTGACTGCTGAAGGTTTAATCGGTTAACCGAGAGTCAATTCCGTTTATCGTTATCCATGTTACTATCGCGCTGGCTAGATTTTTGCATCTAAATCATCAAGTCTCGCAGGTGGCAAACCTCCACCTGAGCATGCAGTACCAGTAGTGAGAAAAAGTATTTATGAATAAATGGGTTATCACAAGTTTGTTTGCCTTGAGCACATTATCAGCGCCAGTTGCTTTGGCGTTGGAGGTGCGTTATGTGGCAACACCACAGCAGTCTACGTGGCAAATGCAAACCAACACGCCGTTGGAATGCCGCCTTGTGCACCCGATCCCGAACTATGGGGATGCCGAGTTTTCTTCTCGTGCTGGCAAAAAAATCAACCTCGATTTCGAACTGAAAATGCGCCGCCCGATGGGCGATACTCGTAACGTTAGCCTTGTGTCTATGCCGCCGATTTGGCGACCGGGTGAGGCGGCAGATCGCATTACCAATCTACAATTCTTCAAACAATTTGATGGTTATATTGGCGGGCAAACGGCTTGGTCACTGTTGAGTGAGCTTGAAAAAGGGCGTTACCCAACCTTTAGCTACCAAGATTGGCAAAGCCGCGATCAACGCGTTGAAGTGGCGCTTTCTGCGGTGCTCTTCCAGCAACCTTACAACGAATTTAGCGACTGCATTTCCAAGTTACTGCCTTACAGTTTCGAGGACATTTCGTTCACGATTTTGCATTACGACCAAGGCGATAGCGTTGAGCTGAACAAAGCTTCGCAAAAGCGCTTAGCTCAAATTGCCGAATATGTACGCTATAACTCCGATATTGATTTAGTGCTGGTATCGACCTACACCGATTCAACCGACACTAACAACAACAGTCAAAATCTCTCTGAAAAGCGTGCTGAAGTGCTGAGGGAGTATTTTAAATCCATCGGTTTGCCGGAAGATCGAATTCAGGTGCAAGGTTATGGCAAGCGTCGGCCGATTGCTGATAACGCTTCACCGATTGGCAAAGACAAAAACCGCCGCGTGGTGATTTCTCTAGGTCGTACTCAGGTGTGAAACCCTACCTATGACGATTTACTAATAAGATGGCTTGTTATTACCCTAAAAAAATACCGCCAATCGTGGCGGTATAGGGAAGAAAACGGCTTGCTTAACCTTCTAGACCTGCTGTTGCTTGCTTGTTTTGGATGAGTTCAATCATGTAACCATCCGGATCTTTGACGAAAGCGATGTGCGTTGTACCGCCTTTCACCGGTCCTGGCTCGCGTGTCACGATGCCACCTGAGGCTTTGATGATGTCGCAAGTGGTATAGATATCGTCAACACCAATCGCGATATGGCCGTATGCATTGCCTTTTTCATATTCAGCAACACCCCAGTTGTAGGTCAGCTCAATCACGGCACATTGTGATTCATCACCATAACCTAAGAAGGCGAGGGTGTATTTGTATTCGGTATTCTCATTTTTACGCAGTAGAGTCATGCCCATGACTTGGGTGTAAAACTCGATCGATTTATCCAAATCGCCGACACGTAGCATGGTGTGCAAAATACGATGGTTTGACATAAAGGCTCCTTGCTTTCCGGATAACGGTTTTTTTTGAAATTAGCTTTCTGGGTAAACTTTCTCTTTGAATTCACAAAGATCTTCAATGATACAACTACCACAGCGCGGTTTGCGTGCAATGCACGTATAACGTCCGTGCAGGATCAGCCAGTGGTGTACATCGAGCTTAAACTCGCTTGGAACCACTTTGAGTAGCTTGTGTTCAACTTCATCGACATTTTTACCCACCGCAAACTTGGTGCGATTGGAAACACGGAAGATATGGGTATCCACCGCAATGGTTGGCCAGCCAAAGGCGGTGTTCAGTACCACATTGGCAGTTTTGCGCCCAACACCAGGTAGAGCTTCCAACGCTTCGCGGTCTTCCGGTACTTCACCTTGATGTTTCTCAAGCAAAATACGGCAGGTTTTGATGACGTTTTCTGCTTTGGAGTTAAACAGGCCAATCGTCTTAATGTACTCTTTGACTCCATCAACACCCAGATCGAGCATGGCTTGTGGAGTGTTGGCCACCGCATACAGTTTATCGGTGGCTTTGTTGACGCTAACATCGGTCGCTTGTGCGGAGAGCAATACCGCAATCAACAACTCAAAAGGTGAACTCCAGTTTAATTCGGTCTCTGGCTTTGGGTTGTTAGCCCGCAGGCGCTCTAAAATTTCAATCCGTTTCGCGTTATTCATTAGACGGGTTGGCTTCCTTTACAAGGTTAGACATTGGTCACTCGTGCGCGCTCTATGGCTTGCTTTTGTTGTTTTGGTTGGCGAGCGGCAATCTGTTTATCAATCACACTTTTCGCGGCAATCAAGAAGCCAACACCGATGAAGGCACCGGGAGGCAAGAGTGCCAGCAAAAAGCTGCTGTCAAAATGGAAGATTTCGATACGCAACACTTTGGCCCATTCACCAAGAAGCAGATCGGCGCCATCAAACAGAGTGCCGTTGCCGATGATTTCACGCAGTGAACCGAGTACGACCAGCACGGAAGTCATGCCGAGTCCCATCCAAAATCCATCAAGTGCGGCAGGCAAGACATCATTTTTTGAAGCGAAAGCTTCGGCACGACCAATGATGATGCAGTTCGTCACAATCAGCGGAATAAAAATGCCGAGTGAGAGGTAAAGCCCGTAGGCATACGCATTCATCAGCAGTTGTACGCAAGTGACTAGCGATGCAATGATCATGACGAAGACGGGAATGCGCACTTCTTTTGGCACATAGTCACGCACTAGAGATACCGTCACATTGGATCCAACCAATACCAGTAGGGTTGCGATACCTAACCCGAGCGCATTGGTGACGGTAGAAGAGACTGCCAGCAGTGGACACAACCCCAGCAATTGTACTAAGGCCGGGTTATTGTTCCACATGCCATTTAACATCAGAGTTCTGTTTTCACTCATGTTATTGACCCTCGCACGGATTAGGCTGACTGTGCAGCTGTTGTTTATGCTGGTTCACATACATCACCGCTTTTTTCACGGCTTGTACGACCGCACGCGGTGTAATGGTTGCGCCGGTAAACTGATCAAACTGGCCGCCATCTTTACGTACTTTCCAGTCATCTTGGTTATCTGCGGTGACTTGTTGACCGTTAAATCCTAATACCCAATTACTGATCCGTAAATCAACCTTATCGCCTAATCCTGGCGTTTCTTGGTGAGCAAGCACACGCACACCGAGCACTGAACCATTATTAGCGATACCAACAATCACTTTGATTTCGCCGTTGTAACCATCGGGTGCAATGGTTTCAATCGCAATGGCGCTTGGTTCACCACCTCGTTTAGCCAGATAAGCATGCATGGTTTTTGGTGTGCCAAGTTCGGCATCGTTTACCAAGGTGCAGGCTTCTGCTAGCGAGTTATCGTGGTATTTATGTGGGATCACTTGGTTCAGAACTTGCAGCAGTTGCTTCTGTTCTTGTTGCTTAATTTGATTGGCCGTCAAAGCGTACGTCAGCGCGACCAAGCCAGTAGAAACACAGGCAAAGACGGCGAGAATCAGACCATTTTTTCGAATTGCTGTCAGCATAAGTCGCGCTCTTAGTGTCCGTAAGTTCTGGGTTTGGTGTAGTAATCAATCAGTGGTACGCACATGTTGGCGAGCAGCACTGCAAACGCAACACCATCAGGGTAACCACCCCAGCTACGAATGATAAACACCATAGCACCGATAAAGAAACCGTAAATCAAACGACCCTTGTCAGTGGTGCTGGCACTGACCGGATCGGTCGCAATAAAAAATGCGCCGAGCATGGTCGCGCCTGATAAAAGATGGATAACGGGTGAAGCGGTTGTCCCCGGAGCAAAGAGCTGAGCGAGTAACGACGTGATGACTAAACCTGCCAACATTGCCACCGGAATATGCCAACGTATGATACGCAGCTTCAGCAGCATCAGGCCGCCGAGCAGATAGGCAATATTGACCCATTCCCAACCGATACCCGCAAAACCGCTAAACTGAGGCTGAGTTAAGGTTTCACTCATGGTGTGCCCCGCTTTGAGCGAGGTTTTGATGGCATCCAGTGGGGTTGCCATGGTTACGCCATCAATACCGGTGCGGATTTGCTGTAACGACAGCCCATCAATGTTAAAGCCACCGAAAATCAGTGATACCGAATCGACCAGCGAACTGGGTTCGGCATTCAACTTGGTTGGTGCAATCCAGCTGGTCATCTGTACCGGGAAGGAGATGAGCAGTACCACGTAAGCAATCATGGCGGGGTTAAATGGGTTTTGCCCAAGCCCACCGTAAAGATGTTTGGCTATCACGATCGCAAAGATCAAACCAATGACCACAATCCACCACGGTGAAAGCGGCGGAATGGCTACGGCCAATAACAGTGCCGTCACCACTGCGCTGTAGTCGCGTAGTGCGGATACGGGGGAGCGTTTACGCAGTAGCATAATTCCCGCTTCTAGCGCCACGGCGACTGAGATAGCCAGCAGTAATTGAATCAGTGTGCCGTAGCCAAAAAAGTAGGTTTGGGCAATCAGGCCTGGCACAGCACAGGCCAATACCCAGCGCATGACATCGGCAGTATTACGTTTGCTGCGTAAATGTGGGGAGCTAGCAATAAAGAAGGCCACTAGTCATTCTCCTCAGCGTTTAAATTAGATGATTGTTGTGCGGCTTTGCGCGCTTTAGCGCGAGCGATAGCAGTGGCAACGGCGGCTTTTTTCGGATCGGCGTCGTCATTGCTTGGTGCGACTTCAACTTGTACGGCATCGCTTTGTTCCGTTTCGTTTTGCTGCTGGGCTTTACGCGCTTTAGCACGAGCAATCGCTGCGGCTACCGCAGCTTTTTTCGGATCGGAGTCGTCATTGCTTGGTGAGACTTCGGCTTGCTGAGTTACGCTTTGCTCTGTTTCGTTTTGCTGCTGGGCTTTGCGTGCTTTAGCGCGAGCAATCGCAGCGGCAACGGCGGCTTTTTTCGGATCGGCATCGTCATTGCTTGGTGCGACTTCGGCTTGCTGAGTTACGCTTTGCTCTGTTTCGTCTTGTTGCTGGGCTTTGCGTGCTTTAGCGCGAGCAATCGCAGCAGCTACCGCAGCTTTTTTCGGATCGGAGTCGTTATTGCTTGGTGCGACTTCGGCTTGCTGAGTCTCGCTTTGCTCTGTTTCGTCTTGCTGCTGGGCTTTGCGTGCTTTAGCGCGAGCAATCGCAGCGGCTACCGCAGCTTTTTTCGGATCGGCATCGTCATAGCTTGGTGCGACTTCGTCTTGCTGAGTCTCGCTTTGCTCCGTTTCGTCTTGCTGCTGGGCTTTGCGTGCTTTAGCGCGAGCAATCGCAGCGGCTACCGCAGCTTTTTTCGGATCGGTGTCGTCATTGTTTTGTGTGACATCTGCTTGCTCAGGCTCGTTTTGCTGCTCGGCTTTACGCGCTTTAGCACGAGCAATCGCAGCAGCCACGGCAGATTTCTTATCGTTCGCGTCATCACTGATTGGTGCTTGTGCTTCTGTCGGTTCGCCTTTTTCCGTTTTGCGTTCCCGAGCTTGGCGTTTACGTTCTTCACGCAGTTTAGCCATTTCACTGTTATCCGGCTCACTTGCACCACTCTGTGCAGCTTCTGCCTGTTTGGCTTTGGCGCGTGCAATCGCCGCCGCAATCGCAGGTTTTACGCTGTTATCGGCTGGCTCAAGCTGAGCTTTTTGCGCTTTAACGCGTTCAATCGCAGCGGCAATGGCATCGGATCCACCTTGCTGCTGCATCTCTTTACGGCGATCTTCCGCCGCTTGCTTGAAGCGATTTTCGCGTTCCGCTTTGTCGCGATCCATGCGCGCTTTTTTCTCTTCAAAGCGTGCTTTAGCGCGTTCAGCGGCTTCCGCTTCTAAACTGCGGGTGCGAATTTCTGCTTTGGCTTGGCGATAATACTGCACCAAAGGAATGTCACTTGGGCAGACGTAGGCACAGGCACCGCATTCAATACAGTCTTTAAGATTTAACTCTTCACACTTATCAAACTCTTGCGCCTTGGCATGCCATTGTAACTGCTGGGGTAACAATGAAACCGGGCAAGCATCCGCACACTGACCGCAGCGAATACAGGCCATTTCATGATCACTGCTGGTTAACTCATTGCGTGTTGGTGCGAGAATGCAGTTGGCGGTTTTAGTGATCGGCACTTGCGCGTGTGGCAGGGTGAAACCCATCATCGGGCCGCCCATGATTAGGCGCGGCAGCTTTTTATCAGCCTTGTAGCCAAACTCATTGAGCAGAGCTTGTACTGGAGTGCCGAGCAGTGCCCAAACGTTACGCGGCTTACGGAAACAATCACCGGTGAGCGTTACAACGCGGCGGATCAGTGGCTCGCCATGCAAAATGGCGCGCGCAATTGCCTGTAAAGAGCCGACGTTTTGTACCAACAGACCAATATCAGCAGGAATGCCGCCTTTCGGAACTTCCAAGTTAGTCAGGATCTTGATGAGTTGCTTCTCACCGCCTGACGGGTATTTGGTTGGGATAACGCGGATCACTATTGGTTTGTCTTGCGCGGCTTGTTGCAGCGCTGCAACGGCTTCCGGTTTGTTATCTTCAATCCCGATGATGGTCAGTTTGGGCTTTAAAATGTGCTCAACAATCTCGATGCCCTGAATAATTTCATTGGCATGCTGACGCATTAACACATCATCTGCGGTGATATAAGGCTCACACTCGGCAGCGTTAATGATCAAGATTTCGGTGCGTGATAGCCCAGATTGCAGTTTCTTCGCGGTCGGGAAGCCTGCGCCACCCATACCTGAAATACCAGCCTGACGGATCAGTTCCAAAAGTGTCTCGGGTGACAACTGTTGATAATCCGGCTGTGGCTGCAATTCGAACCACTCTTCTTGGTGGTCTGGTGCCAGTACAATACACAGCTCGCTCAAACCGGAAGGGTGAGCCACCGTACGCGGTTCAATAGCGCTAATGACGCCTGAAGTTGGTGCATGAATCGGCAACATGAAGGTCGAGGTGTATTGAGTCAGCGGCTGGCCTTTTAGGACACGGTCGCCCACTTTCACCAGTAAATCGCCTGCCTTACCAATGTGCTGTTTGAGCGGCAGTACCAGCTCATTCGGAATGCTCGCATTGATAATGGGCTGACGGTTGGATTGATGTTTATTTTCAAATGGATGAATGCCGCCGGGGAAGTCCCAAAGCTTGCCTGATTTGATTTGTTCGATTAATGACAGCATACCAATCCTTAATTCACACTCTTCTGCGCAGCAGGCGCAGAATCGGTCACATTGACCACAGGGATGGCATTGAGTTGCCACTTCCAGCTCTCTGGCGTGGTTTGTACCGGGATCATTTCAATACAGTCGGTCGGGCAGGGGGCGACACACAGGTCACAGCCTGTGCACTCATTTTTGATCACAGTGTGTACGGCTTTGTTACCGCCCACAATCGCATCGACCGGACAAGCCTGAATACACTTGGTACAACCGATACACATGTCTTCATGGATAAAGGCGACCATTTTGACTTTGTTGTCCAGATCATGGGCGGAGTCTTGTACTTCGACGCCCATTAGGTCTGCGAGTTTTTCAATGGTCGCTTGACCACCAGGAGGGCACTTGTTAATCGCATCACCATTGGCAATGGCTTCAGCGTATGGGCGACATCCGGGGTAGCCGCATTGGCCACATTGGGTTTGCGGCAAGATGGAGTCAATTTGATCAACGATGGGGTCTGCCTCAACCTTAAAGCGGATCGAAGCAAAACCCAGTATGGCTCCAAACACGGCGGCCAATGCCGCCAGAGCAAGAACAGCGATGACTATGGTACTCATTACAGTTTCACCAACCCGGTAAAGCCCATAAAGGCCAAAGACATTAAACCTGCGGTGATCATAGCAATGGACGCTCCTTTGAAGGGCGCGGGAACATCGGCGACATGGATCCGTTCACGCATCGAAGCGAACAGGATCAACACCAGAGAGAAGCCGACTGCAGCGCCAAAGCCATAAATGATCGATTGAATGAAGTTGTGATTTTCGTTGATGTTGAGCAGTGCAACACCTAACACCGCACAGTTGGTGGTGATCAGCGGCAGGAAAATCCCTAGCAGGCGATAGAGTGTCGGGCTGGTTTTGTGCACAACCATTTCGGTGAACTGTACCACGACAGCGATCACCAAAATAAAGCTCATGGTACGCAGATACTCAATGCCTAGTGGTCGTAACACGTAGCTTTCCACCAGATAGGCGCAAACTGAGGCCAAGGTCAGGACGAAGGTTGTCGCTAACCCCATGCCAATTGCGGTCTCTAGCTTTTTCGATACGCCCATGAAAGGACATAAGCCCAAGAACTTCACCAGTACAAAATTGTTCACCAGCACCGTGCCGATTAACAACAAAATATATTCGGTCATAGTTATATAAATGTTTGATTCCGATCCCGGCATTATCCTGCTTTGCCAAAGCAATAACAACCAAGGAAAGCTAAGGTTTTAGATACATGAACATAAATTATACGCAATAGGTGGCAAATAAGAGGCGAACGGTAGAGAAGCACAAGAGATCGTGTAGGGAATTTTGTTCTGAAAATCGGTAATAAAAAAGCCCAGTCGCTAGGGACTGGGCTTTAAATTTGGCTCCTCCTGCGGGACTCGAACCTGCGACATACGGATTAACAGTCCGCCGTTCTACCGACTGAACTAAGGAGGAATAGTTTCGGAGCGGATGTTAGCGATCTGGTTTTTTCGTGTCAATGTTTTTCGCTGAAAAAAATGTCGCTTTTTTATGTGGTTAAGGGTTTACTTTCTCGTATCCCTTACGGCTATTGAGCTGCATTCACTTATCCACTAAATTTGTGGATAAGTGTGTTGATGAATCTTGAGTTAGTTCGGCTTAGAGTGTTTTTTGAGTAAAAGCTCAGTTTTATATAAAGGCGATTTTTTGTTTTATTTATTGTTTTATAAGAGTTATTTTTTCTTTTCCACAAGTTTCGTTGTGCGACATGGATTGATGAATTTTAGGCATGAAAACGGGTCAAGAGGAAAATCTGGGGAAAACAGGTGGATTATTTTTATGGCGAGGGTAGGCGATAAGCCTGAGTAGGGCTGAGGATGTTAGCAAACCTCATATCGTGAAGCTAGGATTATTTTCAGTAAAATGAAGATCCTTCGCACATGGATGCGGAAATCCATTTACACCACAGTGTACGTGATAAAAGGTGGCGAAATTAAGTGCTTGATCATCCGCTATGCATACAGCAACAATAGCGTTCGAAAAAGAGTGCAACGAGGATGCAATGAGTAAAGCATTTGAATTGGTTTCGGATTATCAACCTGCCGGCGACCAACCTACAGCGATTAAGCAATTACTAGAGGGGTTGGATTCAGGATTAGCGCACCAAACTCTGCTTGGGGTAACAGGGTCAGGTAAAACCTTTACCTTAGCCAATGTGATTGCTACCGCTCAGCGTCCTACCATTTTACTTGCGCCGAATAAAACCCTTGCGGCTCAGCTGTACGGCGAAATGAAAGCCTTTTTCCCCAACAATGCGGTGGAGTATTTCGTTTCTTACTATGACTACTACCAGCCTGAAGCTTACGTTCCGAGCACCGATACTTTTATTGAGAAAGACTCTTCAGTTAATGCGCACATTGAGCAGATGCGTTTATCCGCGACCAAAGCATTATTAGAGCGTAAAGATGCGGTGATTGTCGCTTCGGTTTCTGCTATCTACGGTTTGGGTGACCCCGATTCTTATTTAAAAATGATGTTGCATTTACGCCGAGGTGATGTCATCAACCAACGCGATATGCTGCGTCGGTTAGCTGAGTTGCAATATTCACGTAATGACATGGCGTTTGAACGGGGTCAATTCCGCGTTAGAGGCGAAGTCATTGATATCTTTCCCGCAGAATCAGATCAAGAAGCCGTTCGGGTAGAGATGTTTGATGATGAAGTGGAATGCATCAGCCTTTTTGACCCATTAACTGGGGTTGTGACGTCACGTGATTTAGCGCGTTTCACCGTTTACCCTAAAACGCACTATGTAACCCCGCGTGAACGGATCCTTGAGGCGATAGAGCAGATCAAGCATGAGCTGCAAATACGTCGGCAATATCTCTTAGATAACAATAAACTGCTCGAAGAACAGCGGATTTCTCAACGAACTCAGTTTGATATTGAGATGATGAACGAGCTGGGATTTTGCTCCGGGATTGAAAACTACTCGCGTTACCTTAGCGGGCGATCCGAGGGGGAGCCGCCTCCAACGCTCTTTGATTACTTGCCCCACGATGGCTTGCTGATCATCGATGAATCACACGTCACCGTGCCGCAAATTGGCGCGATGTTTAAAGGCGATCGTTCACGGAAAGAAACCTTGGTGGAGTTTGGCTTCCGCTTACCTTCCGCTCTGGATAACCGCCCGCTTAAATTTGATGAATTTGAAGCACTGGCTCCGCAAACCATTTTTGTGTCTGCAACACCGGGTGAGTATGAGTTAACCAAATCGGGTGGTGAAGTGGCGGATCAAGTGGTTCGCCCGACGGGTTTGCTGGATCCGATCATCGAAGTGCGCCCAGTGGCTACTCAAGTGGATGACTTGCTTTCAGAAGCACGTATTCGCGCTGCAAATGATGAGCGGATCTTGGTGACTACCCTAACCAAGCGCATGGCGGAAGACTTAACCGAATATCTGCATGAGCATGGGGTAAAAGTACGCTATCTGCATTCAGATATTGATACGGTTGAACGGGTCGAAATCATCCGCGATCTGCGATTGGGTGTGTTTGATGTGCTGGTGGGGATCAACTTGCTCCGTGAAGGTTTGGATATGCCGGAAGTCGCTTTAGTGGCTATCCTTGATGCAGATAAGGAAGGCTTTTTGCGTTCTGAACGTTCATTAATTCAAACCATCGGCCGTGCTGCTCGTAACATCAATGGTAAAGCGATTTTGTACGCCGACTCGATCACTAAATCTATGCGTAAAGCGATGGATGAAACCGAGCGCCGCCGTGAGAAGCAGCATGCTTATAACGAGCAGCTGGGTATTACTCCACAGCCACTAAAGCGCAGCGTGAAAGACATTATGGAGTTGGGCGATATTGCGAAATCTCGTAAGCAAAAGAACAGCAAAGTAGTGCCTTTGGCCAAGGTTGCGGAAGAATCGGCTGTATATCAAGCTCTTACACCACAACAATTGGAAAAAGAGATCAGCAAACTAGAAGCGGCGATGTACCAACATGCGCAGAACTTAGAGTTTGAGTTAGCCGCGCAAAAACGCGACGAGATTCATCAGTTGCGTCAGCAGTTTATCGCCAACAGCTAATCGGTGAATGCGTATTTCAAACACGCAGATAAAAAAATAGCCAATAGAATGAGTCTATTGGCTGTTATTTGTGAACATTTTTATTCACTAACAACGTCAGTTGGCTAGGTGACCCTTGCGGGTCAATAGTAGTAAAGCACATATCGTGCCAATGAAAAGCGGTCAATATTTGTGAGCATTGGCGCTATCGGGGAGAAATTTTCGATTGGAATTTGCAAAATGCAATTCCAAATGCAATTATTACAGCAAAATGCAAAACAATAATGGCTAGGCTATGCAACAACATCAATCTTTGCAGAAAGCAAAATACTTACTCATGGTAGAAGATACAGCGTCGGTGGCGGCGTTGTATCGCTCCTATCTCACCCCGTTGGATATTGATATCAATATCGTCGGCACAGGGCGCGATGCAATTGAAAGCATCAGTCGTCGTGAGCCGGATCTGATCCTGCTCGATTTACGTTTACCGGATATGACGGGGATGGATGTCCTGCATGCGGTAAAAGAAAAATCACCGGATGTGCCTATCGTGTTCATGACGGCGCACGGTTCAATTGATACAGCGGTTGAAGCGATGCGCCACGGCGCTCAAGACTTTTTGATTAAGCCTTGTGAAGCGGATCGTCTACGCGTAACGGTGAATAATGCGATCCGTAAAGCGTCGAAACTCAAAAACGATGTCGATAATAAAAATCAGAACTATCAAGGCTTTATCGGAAGTAGCCAAACCATGCAAGCGGTCTATCGCACAATAGACTCAGCGGCGAGCAGTAAAGCGAGTATTTTTATTACGGGTGAAAGTGGTACCGGTAAGGAAGTGTGCGCGGAGGCGATTCACGCTGCGAGTAAACGTGGCGATAAACCGTTTATTGCCATTAACTGCGCCGCGATCCCGAAAGATCTGATTGAAAGTGAGTTGTTCGGCCACGTCAAAGGCGCTTTTACCGGTGCGGCGACTGAACGCCAAGGCGCTGCGGAAGCCGCTGATGGTGGCACACTGTTTTTGGATGAATTGTGCGAAATGGATTTGGATTTACAGACCAAACTGCTGCGCTTCATCCAAACCGGAACCTTCCAAAAAGTCGGCTCATCGAAAATGAAAAGCGTGGATGTGCGCTTTGTGTGTGCGACCAACCGTGACCCATGGAAAGAGGTGCAAGAAGGCCGTTTTCGTGAAGACTTGTATTACCGCTTATATGTGATCCCTCTGCACTTACCGCCATTGCGCGAGCGTGGTGATGATGTGATTGAGATTGCCTACTCGCTGCTTGGTTTTATGTCCAAAGAAGAGGGGAAAGATTTCGTCCGCTTGTCGGCCGAAGTGGTCGAGCGCTTCCGTCACTACGAGTGGCCGGGTAACGTGCGCCAGCTACAAAACGTTTTGCGTAATGTCGTGGTACTGAATGAAGGCCGTGAAATCACGTTAGATATGCTCCCACCACCACTAAACCAAATGCCAGCACCGATCAATCGAGCTTTACCGCTCGCCCATGAAAACAAAGTGTCGGTGCATGAAATTTTTCCATTGTGGATGACTGAGAAACAAGCTATTGAGCAAGCCATTGAAGCTTGTGATGGTAATATCCCCCGCGCCGCGACCTATCTGGATGTCAGTCCTTCAACCATTTATCGCAAGCTGCAAGCTTGGAATGAAAAAGTTCAAGAAAAAGAGAGGGAGCGGTAAGCGATGAGTGAATGGATTAACCAGAGCAAAATTGATTTGCTTGCCAAAGAAATTGGCGAAGAGAATGTCCCCATACTGGTCAACATTTTTCTTGGTGAATTGAACGATTATCAGATTAGGCTAGTGAGTGAAGCTGTAGCCGATAAATTGGCGTATCTAAAAGAAATCAGCCACGCACTGAAAAGTAGCGCGGCTAGTTTTGGCGCAGACCGCTTGTGTGCCAAAGCGATTGAATTGGATAGCCGAGCCAAATCTGGCGAGATGCTGGACATCTCGCTAGAAGTCACACTGATGCTCGATTTGTTGAAACAGACGCATCAATGTTACTCAGAGCTCGTCGATTAACTGCTCTTCAATCGCTTGTCTCAGCTTCTGCCGATCATGACGCCAGTCACGGTTGGCAGAGGCCAAATCTCGGGTAACAAAATTCCATTGCCCTTGCAGATCCGAATGAGGGTGATGACCTAGCACTACATCAATTTTGCGTCCCTGACACGCTCTTTCACACCACTCCAACTTCTGCTCTAGGCTCATTCTTCCTGCTGGACCATATTCTGGTGAAAGGTTCTCCACAAAAATCACTTTAGCCTTTTGATTGCGTGCAATCGCTTTACCCAATTCTGGTAACAGAAGCGGTGGCATGATGCTGGTTAAGAAACTACCGGGGCCGAGGATCACGCAGTCCGCTTCTTGAATCGCAGTGATTGCTTCTTTGGTGGCGGGGACTTCAGGTGCAAGATCGAGTCTTCGCAAATCTTGCGTCATTTCGTCAACGCTGGTTTCGCCCGTTACCCATTTCCCATCCATTGAAAGAGCAGCAAGATCAGAGGGATGCTCAGACATCGGCAGAATATTCACATCAACTTTAAGCATGTTACGAATAAGATTAATCGCATCCAGCGGACGTACAGAAAGGTTGTCCAAAGCGGTGAGCATCAGGTTGCCCAAGTTGTGGCCGTTGAGCTCTCCAGCCCCTTTAAAGCGGTATTCGAACATCATCGAACTGATGGACGGCTCGGTAATCAACTGGTTGATGCAGTTGCGGGTATCACCCCAAGCAATCCCACCTTGGCAGTGACGAATACGTCCTGTTGAGCCACCATTATCTGTGGTGGTGACTATGCCGGTGGCATTGGAGCCAAACACTTTGAGCGCCGCCAACATGCGTCCCAAACCATGGCCGCCGCCAATGGCGACGACTTTCTTGTTTTCGTATAGAGACATGAGCATCTTCTTATTTTTTCATAACCTGCAGCAATTTAACGAACTTCATTCACAATGAGTACCTATTTAGGGCTAATTTCCGCAAGGTCATCATTTTTTTCTCGTTAAGGCTAGAATCACATACAATTATTAAGTATTTTACCAGCAGCCTGAGCTAAAGAGATGGAAACATCGTACTGCTTGGCCTTAACTCCGAGCTTACCGCGCTAAGTTTAAACCTGTAAATATGCGTTGTAAGCCAGTGGCAGAATGTCACAAGGGCAGGATTGGAAATGATTTTGCCTCCCGTATTTGGAAAGGTGTTCTGTGGCGCAACAATTCGAAGACAGATTTCAACGTAGGTTTTACTACTTACGTCTATCCATAACTGACGTTTGTAATTTCAAATGTACCTATTGCTTACCTGATGGCTATAAGCCATTGGTGGATCGTCCTACCTCATTTTTGGCTGTGAATGAAATTCGCCGAGTGGTGAATGCGTTTGCCCATTGCGGCACCTCAAAGGTGAGAATCACCGGCGGTGAACCTTCGCTGCGCAAAGATTTTGGCGAAATCATTCATACCATAGCGCAAACTCCCGGCATTCAGAAAGTCGCTACCACCACCAATGGCTATCGTTTAGCGAAACATATTGGTGAGTGGCGTGATGCGGGGTTGACGCAACTGAATGTCAGCGTGGATAGTTTAGATCCGCGTATGTTCGCGCAAATCACAGGTGAAAACCGTTTCCAGCAAGTGATGTCCGGTATTGATCGCGCGTTTGAGGTCGGTTTCGAGCAAGTCAAAGTCAACGTGGTGCTGATGAAAAATCTGAACCACCTTGAGCTCCCTACATTTATGGCGTGGATTAAAACCCGCCCCATCCAACTGCGTTTTATTGAATTGATGCAGACCGGAGAAATGGACGAGTTATTTACTCGCCATCATGTCTCAGGCGCGTCAATCCGTGACTATCTGCTTGGTAACGGTTGGCTACTCAAAGCCAGAGCGGATAACGATGGCCCTGCACAGGTGTTTATCCACCCGGATTACCAAGGCGAGATAGGCCTCATCATGCCTTATGAAAAGAACTTTTGTAGCAGTTGTAACCGCCTGCGTGTGTCGGCGCTCGGCAAACTGCATCTCTGCTTATTTGGCGAACAAGGGATAGATTTGCGCGATCTTTTGCAAGAAGATCACCAAGAAAACGCATTGATTGAACGAATTCAAACTCAGTTGCAAAACAAGGCGGAAACCCACTTCCTGCATGATGGAAACTCGGGTGTCACGCCGCATTTAGCCTCGATTGGCGGCTGAGTTTCTACCGATAATTTGACCTCACTATTGAGGTTTAACCATTTTTAAAAGGTGAACAAATGGGTCACGCAGAAAGCAAATTTCAAGCAGCAAACATCGCCGTTTTAACGGTGTCAGATACTCGTACGGAAGAAAACGATACCTCAGGTCGTTACTTGGCTGAGCAGCTGCAAGAAGCGGGTCATAAACTGGCGGATAAACAGATCGTGATTGACGATATGTACAAAATCCGTGCGGTAGTTTCACAGTGGATTGCGGATGAAACCATCCAAGCAATTTTGATCACTGGCGGTACAGGGTTTACCTCACGTGACAGCACACCTGAGGCGCTTAAGCCTCTGTTTGATAAAGAAGTTGAAGGCTTCGGTGAACTGTTCCGAATGGTCTCTTTTGAAGAGATCGGTACCTCGACCATTCAGTCGCGTGCGGTAGCGGGTTTTGCTAACCACACGGTGATTTTTGCTATGCCGGGTTCAACGGGTGCATGCCGCACAGGTTGGACAAAAATCATTAAACAGCAATTGGATGCTTCCCATCGCCCATGTAACTTTATGCCGCACCTAACGGTATAAGGGAGGTTTGATGAGTCAACTCACTCACATTAATGCTTCAGGTGAAGCCAATATGGTGGACGTGTCGAATAAAGCTGACACGGTTCGTGAAGCTCGTGCCGAGGCCTATGTGCGCATGGCACCCGAAACGCTGCAACTGATTCTCTCTGGTCAGCACCATAAAGGGGACGTATTTGCCACGGCGCGTATTGCGGGCATTCAAGCCGCGAAACGTACGTGGGAGCTGATCCCGCTTTGTCACCCGCTGCTGCTTTCTAAAGTAGAAGTACAGCTTGAAGCCTTGCCAGAGCAAAACAGTGTACGCATTGAATCACTGTGTAAACTCAGCGGTAAAACCGGTGTTGAGATGGAAGCCTTGACCGCCACATCGGTTGCTGCGCTCACTATTTACGACATGTGCAAAGCGGTACAGAAAGATATTGTGATTGAGAATGTTCGGTTGCTTGAAAAATCGGGCGGAAAATCAGGGCACTTTAAGGTGGATGCATGATTAAGGTACTGTTTTTTGCGCAAACCCGAGAGTTAGTCGGTTGCGATAGCCTTACCGTAGATGAGCATTTTTCGAGTGTAGAAGCTTTGCGTCAGCATTTGGTGCAGCAAGCGGGTAAGTGGGATTTGGCTTTAGAGCCGGGCAAGCTGCTGGCTGCTGTCAACCAATCCATTGTGCCACTTGATACGCCGTTACAAGAAGGTGATGAAGTGGCCTTCTTCCCGCCAGTGACGGGGGGTTAATATGGATCATCGCGTATCGGTACAAACGGAAGATTTCTCTGTTGCTCAAGAATACGAAGCTTTAGCGCAAGGGACTCAGGCGGGCGCTGTGGTGACTTTCGTCGGCAAGGTTCGAGATATGAACTTGGGTGATAATGTGGTGGGGCTGCACCTTGAGCATTATCCGGGGATGACGGAAAAATCCTTGTTGGAGATTTGCGATATGGCGGAAGAGCGTTGGCCTCTGCAGCGCGTTCGGGTGATTCACCGGGTGGGCGACATGCTCAGTGGCGATCAAATTGTGTTGGTTGGTGTGACTAGTGCGCATCGAAATGCAGCCTTTGAAGCGTGCGAATTCATCATGGATTACTTGAAAACTCGCGCGCCATTTTGGAAAAAAGAGCTGACGACGGAAGAGAGCCGCTGGATCGATTCACGTGATAGCGATCATCAAGCCGCGCAGCGTTGGGAGAAAGGTGAATAACTGTTACGGTTATTCATGCCAAGTCGTACTACTGAACATATGAATCGTGCCACGTTGCTGATGTTTAGCATGAAAAAGGGCCTTATCGGCAACAGAAACCAGTTTTTCGGCCGTCATTTCTCGCTCTATCAAGTCACAGTGACGAATGCCTATCGTGATCGTCACGTGATCTGAGACTCTTGAACTGTGATGTGGGATGTGCAAATTCGCGATCATCCCCATTAATTCTTCAGCGCGCTGTTGGCACAGTTCGATATTCGCACCTGTCATAAAAATCAGAAACTCATCTCCTCCGTAACGGAAACAGAGTTCAAGGTTGGATTTCCATCGGCGTAACGTTTGGCTGATTTTACGCAGAACCTCATCACCTTGAATATGACCATACCCATCGTTGTACTCTTTAAAACAATCGATATCGATCATCAGTATGGCGGCGCTCATCTTATCCAGTCTTGCAATATCAAGAGCTTGCGGTAGTAATGAATCCATCGCATAGCGGTTATACACTTGGGTGAGATGGTCCATATGCGTTAGGTGTTCCAACTCCAACTGATGCTGTGCGAGTTTTTCAACCGTGTGCTTGTAATCGGAGATGTTACGTATTGTCCATAGCACCATTTCCGTGCCCGGTAACGGGATCACTAACGCAGAAAAATACTGCTTGTCGGTAGGTCCTGGAACATGCTGAAAGCAAGGCAACTGAGTTGGGTCGACTTCATATTCCAACTCTTTAGCACAATTTTGTTCGATTGACTCAACAATCACCTCGGTAAACCAAGCCGCTTGTGCTGCGGGGAGTACGTCATACTGATTTAAACCCACTAAGTAAGAGGGATTATGGTGGCGTTCACTGTCAGTGCCTCCCCATGCTTCTAAATAGACACCTTGTTTATTGAGCAGAAAGGTAGGTTCAGGCAGTGATTGGAAAATAAACTGCAGAATTTCAGGGTTAGCAATAATCGTCGAGGAGAAAATAGAAGTCACCGACTCGATCCCTATTGAGTGATTACGTATTACTTTATTTATAGATGATCTTATCGTGAACGAATATGGGCCATGTATTACTTTTATTAATTAAACCTAATGTTCATAAGAAAGGATGAGATCGTTTTGATATTGTGCGATTGAGTTAAGAAATGAGACAGGATAAATCGTTCACTTTGTACAACACTTAAGATGATTCACAAGAGCGTGAACATAAGGAGAACAGGATGAACTCACTGAAAGTTAGTGATTATATGACCACGCAAGCGATTACCTTTAGTCCGGAAATGTCGTTGACTGCCGCGTTAGAGAAAGTGGTGCGTTCAGACAATATGGGGGGCCCCGTCATTGATGCACAGCGGCATGTGGTTGGATTTTTATCCGAACAGGATTTGTTGGATAAATTGGTACACGCCAGTTATCACTGCCAAGATACTCATATCGTTAGCGACTGCATGCATAACGAAGTGCTGTCGGTGTCACCGGACACTTCAATTATCGAGATGGCGGCGATGATGAAAGTGGGAAAACCTAAAATGTACCCTGTGATAGAGGATGGCAAGCTAGTCGGGGTGATCACTCGGCGTGATGTTCTTCGTGCTTTGAGTAAAACATTAAATAGCTGTTTTCAACATCCCGTTTAAGTCTCGTTATGGTGACTGAACGATAAACTTTTTGCTACTTATTGCTCAATAAGCTTGACCTTGAAGTTAACTCCAAGGTGTAAGCTGACGGCAGACCACAAAAAGGAGATGAAACTATGTGCACTAAACACCATGCTTGTCGTTCAAAATCATTAACGAAACCTATGTCTGGCCACCAAACAAGTTGCGCGGGAAGCCCTAAAATTGCGTCAATCCGTGCTGCCGACGTTGTGGCTTCATGTGGCGGTGATAGCTGCTGCAGTGGCGCTGAGGGCGGCGGAAGTTCCGATGAGGAGCCCGAGCGACGTCGAAATTCAGAGCTCTCATCACGTTTTCAGCAAAGCTGGTTCATTGCGGGAATGGATTGTCCTTCCTGTGCGCAAAAAATTGAAAAAGCAGTCAAACAACTGAGTGATGTCACTCAGGTACACGTCACTTTTGCTACCCAGAAACTGGTCGTGGGTTTTAACCAAGAATCGACGGCGCGACACATTGAACAAGCCGTGGTGAATAGTGGTTTTACCTTAAGTTCAACGGGTGCGACAGCTTCGGCTGCAGAGTCCACGAAACCACCGTTTTGGCAAAGTGAAAACGCACGAATTATTGGTATTTCAGCCTTGATGGCGGTGGGAGTAATAGTCAATTCCGCCGAAATCAGCCGTTGGATATTCACAATTACCTGTCTGTTAGGTTTATTACCGATCATTCAGCAAGCTTGGCGTCTGGGCAAATCGGGTTCTCCTTTCTCGATTGAAACCTTGATGTCGGTTGCGGCGATTGGCGCATTGTATCTGGGGGAAACCTTAGAAGCAGCAATGGTTCTTCTACTGTTTTTGATTGGTGAACGCTTGGAAGCGTACGCCGCGTCACGCGCCCGAAGCGGAGTGCAAGCCTTAATGGCTCTGGTGCCTGAAAATGCGCTACGGATTGAAAATGGTCAGCGTATTACGGTGCCGGTCGCGCAGTTACAGCCGGGAGATGTCATTGAAGTGGCTCCCGGAGGTCGTTTACCTGCGGATGGGCGCTTACTTGCCGCCGCCAGTCTGGATAACAGTGCGTTAACGGGCGAATCCTTACCTGTCGAATTAACGGCAGGGGAGCGGGTTTCTGCAGGTTGTGTGGTCGTGGATAAGGTGGTGCAGATTGAAATCACCTCGAAACAAGGTGAAAACGCGATCGACCGTATTTTGCATATGATTGAGGAAGCGGAGTCACGTAAAGCACCGTTGGAGCGGTTCTTAGATAAATTCAGCCGTTGGTACACACCACTTATGATGGTAGTGGCTGTTGCGGTAATTACGATTCCACCGTTGGCATTTGGTGCCGATTGGCAAACGTGGATTTACCGAGGCTTGGCTTTGTTGCTGATTGCTTGCCCTTGTGCTCTGGTGATTTCAACTCCTGCGGCCATTACTTCAGGCTTAGCCTCTGCGGCGCGTCGTGGTGCTTTGATTAAGGGCGGAGCCGCATTAGAACAACTCGGTAAAATCGAAACCATTGCCTTTGATAAAACCGGTACGTTGACCGAAGGTAAGCCACAAGTGACGGATCTTATTGCTTATCAGGGATGGAACGAGAACCGCTTATTGGCTCAAGCAGCTGCGATAGAGATGGGGTCACATCATCCATTAGCTACATCACTGGTCGCTAAAGCACAAGCAACAGGTTGTGAGATCCCAGATGCGGAAGATAAAACCGCGCTCGTAGGAAGAGGCATTAGCGGAAGGATTAATGGTGTCACTTACCAAATTTTAGCGCCCAATCGGGTTGCAATAGCATTACCTGAAACCGTACGCCAACAGGTAGAACAGCTCGAAGCAGAAAGTAAAACGGTGGTGGTGATGCTAGAAGGGGAGAGCGCCGTAGGCGTGATTGCTTGGCAAGATACCTTGCGGCAAGACGCTCGCCAAGCTGTTGAAGCACTGCAGAGAATTGGTGTGAATGCGTTAATGCTAACGGGTGATAACGAACGCAGTGCTGCCGCCATGGGTCGCCAATTGAATATGGATTTTCGTGCGGGGTTACTACCGCAAGATAAAGTGAAATATATCCAGCAGTTAGCGCAGAATCAGCGTGTCGCCATGGTGGGCGATGGCATTAACGATGCCCCTGCGATGAAAGAAGCCAGTATTGGTATTGCCATGGGCGGCGGTACGGATGTGGCGTTAGAAACGGCCGATGCGGCGCTGACCCACAACCGGTTGGTTGAGCTTGCCAGCATGATTGAACTGTCGCGGGCGACGCTGGCGATTATTCGCCAAAACGTCACCTTGGCATTAGGTCTAAAAGCCGTGTTTTTGGTCACGAGCTTACTTGGCATTACGGGGCTGTGGGTCGCTGTGCTTGCCGATAGTGGTGCGACAGCATTGGTCACACTGAATGCGCTACGTTTGCTCCGATTCGGTTCTCGATCTCCGTCATGATCTCTCTTCCTAATAGAAGACCGCTTTCGCTAGAGGCAATTGTTGCCTCTAGCAGGGTTGGTGCTGTGACTAACCCGCTTGAGGATGACAGATTCTGCACTATGCTTTGCTGAGATTGACGAAAGACGGCAATGGGTTGTATGTATTTGCAGCACAGATACAGATTATTTGTGATGCAAATCGATTAATTGTGAAAGATTGATGTTTATTGCTGTGTTTGATGTGATTGCTATCACTTAATTGATTTGCCCTATCAGGTACATTAGTTTCGTACCCCAAATGATTAATGCGCTGAATAGACGCAATTGAAGGAGCCCCCTTATGACCAAAACTGTATTCCACCTTGGTGTGACTGAAGCAGATTTAAACGGTGCAACATTAGCGATTATCCCGGGCGACCCTGCTCGTGTACAAAAAATTGCTGAGCTGATGGATAACCCAGTTTTCCTCGCTAGCCATCGTGAATATACCGTGTACCGCGCAGAGCTGGATGGCCAGTCTGTTGTGGTTTGTTCAACCGGTATTGGTGGTCCTTCAACGTCGATTGCAGTAGAAGAACTGGCACAATTGGGTGTACGTACTTTCCTGCGTGTTGGCACTACAGGTGCTATTCAACCACACGTTAATGTGGGTGACATGATTGTTACAACGGGTTCAGTGCGTTTGGATGGTGCAAGCTTGCACTTCGCGCCGATGGAATTCCCAGCAGTACCGGATTTTGATGTGGCGACCGCAATGAAAGCGGCAGCACAAGAAAGCGGTGCAACAGTGCACATGGGTATTACCGCTTCTTCTGATACTTTCTACCCAGGCCAAGAGCGTTACGATACTTTCACCGGCCGTGTCGTGCGCCGTTTCCAAGGCTCTATGAAAGAGTGGCAAGAAATGGGCGTGCTGAACTTTGAAATGGAATCGGCAACTCTGCTGACCATGTGCGCGAGCTCTGGTTTGAAAGCGGGCTGTGTGGCGGGGGTGATCATCAACCGTACTCAGAAAGAGATCCCTGACCACGCAACGTTGAAAGAAACCGAAGCTCGTTCTATCAAAGTTGTGGTCGAAGCTGCGCGTAAGATGCTGAAATAACGTACAGTTATTTTCCTCGATTAATGAAAAGCGCCACTTGATGTGGTGCTTTCTGTTTTTAGCTTCCTTTAAGCAATAACGAGTTGTGGTAACGGCTGATAAAGGCTCTCTACTAAATCATTCAGCATATGGTCATACACCTGTGCGATCGTTGAAGAAAGTTCACTGCTTAATTGATAAAGCTCGCTGCTCTCCAAATTGAATTGGTTGTTATCGGTGATTTCGTTAAGTTGGCGCATCGCCGATGAACAGACGGGGGAGCCGAGTGTCAAAGGGCTAATCAGCGCTAGCTGATTGAGCTTACGTTGCATCAGTTCACAATAGTGTCTCAAACGTAATCCATTGTTTTCATTGCGAGTATCTTCAATACTCAGACGCAGTTGAGTGAGTGTTTCCATCGCATCGAAAATTTGTTGCCAGTTCATATGGTACTCATCACTTAATTCTTCGCGTCCAGATTCTGCTAACCATGCCAACACCACATCATCCATCAAGTACATGCAGTGGCGGATCAACTTGCCATGCAGACGTTGATTTTTTCCTACGCTGGCTTGCTGCCACTCGTTAAAGACCGTTTTTAATGAGTTTTGCAAAATGCGGTATGAGGGCTTGTTATCAAAATGGGCAATCTGGATCAGTTGTTCAGATTTTTCCAACAGGCGTTTTTCTAGTGCAGCCAGTGCACTGAGCTCAGAAGAATTGACCTCGGTATGATTGAGTGCGTGATGAGTCAGGCTGCGGTGCTGACGGCACAGTGCTAGCACCTCGCGCAGGCAGATCAGCAACTCAAATTTACGTTGCTGCGTTGAATGCTTTTGTTGAGAAAGAGAATAAATGAAGCCAAGAATCGCCAATGATATCAGCATTGAAATCGTCACAAACATAGCCACCTCCGTGTTGGTATTAAATCGCCCTTTCGTATTGCACTGAGCCTATGAAAAGGGATGTTTGGAGTATTGCAGTTTGGATGCCAGAAATTTAATGATTAAAAATCAATGTATTATGAATTCAGGCTTCGATTTGATGCACATTTATGGGGCATGATGCGCAAAAAGTGTGAGCGACTTTAAGTTTTTCAGCGTTTGCATTGCACATCGCTGCACAGTGATTTCAGGGAAAAGCGCCAGTGAGTTGTTATTACAGGATTGGGATAAAAAAAAGCCTTTGCAATAGCAAAGGCTTTTAATTGTCATCCCTAAACCACCGCTTTTAGCGGTGGTGAATGTCCCTAGGGGCTTTTGCCCGAAAATGCGCCCATGTTAGAAGACAAACTCTTATTCACCATAAGTAAGAGGATTCAAATAACAT
The DNA here is from genome assembly GCF_009665255.1 of Vibrio metoecus. Classification (NCBI taxonomy): domain Bacteria; kingdom Pseudomonadati; phylum Pseudomonadota; class Gammaproteobacteria; order Vibrionales; family Vibrionaceae; genus Vibrio; species Vibrio metoecus. The sequence goes on along the minus strand of NZ_CP035686.1, from coordinate 1,761,869 downwards.
GGGCGACTACAGAAGTTCATCACACGTCTATTGGCGTTGCAAATATCATATTGTTTGGACACCAAAATTTCGTTTTAAGATCTTAAAAGGTAATGTAGCCAAAGAGCTAAATCGTTCGATCTACATTCTTTGTAATATGAAAGATTGTGAAGTTTTGGAACTCAATGTTCAGCCAGAACATGTCCACTTAGTTGCGATAATTCCGCCCAAAGTATCGATTTCGACGTTGATGGGAGTTTTAAAGGGTAGGAGTGCAATTAGGCTATTCAACAAGTTTCCACATATCAGGAAAAAGTTATGGGGAAATCATTTTTGGGCGCGAGGCTATTTTGTGGATACGGTAGGTGTAAATGAAGAAATCATTAGACGGTATGTACGGCATCAAGACAAAAAAGAGCTTGAGCAAGAGCAGCAGTTAGAGTTATTGAGAGACTAACAGCGTCGTGGCCCCCTTTTAGGGGGCTTATATTAAAACCGCCTTCTAAGAAGGCGGATTTTTATGCTCTCAAACTCGATAACAATCGAAGAGAGGCGAGAATTACATCACGCGCATGCCCGCTTGAGCACCTTGATGTGGTTCAAGCAACCACAGGTCACTACCGCCAGGGCCGGCGGCGAGGATCATGCCTTCTGACATACCAAACTTCATCTTGCGTGGTTTGAGGTTGGCTACCACAACCGTGTATTTGCCAATCAGATCTTCTGGTTGGTAGGCAGATTTAATGCCAGAGAAGACTTGACGGGTTTCACCGCCGATGTCGAGTTCAAACTTAAGTAACTTGTCTGATTTCTCTACGGCTTCACAAGAAAGAATCTTGGCAATACGCAGATCCACTTTCGCGAAATCATCGAACTCAATTTCAGCCGCTAGGGGATCTTTGCTCAGTTCAGTTTCTTCACTCTTTGGTTTTGCTGCATCTGCCGCGGCTTTTTCTGCTGCCGCCTCGGCTTTAGACGCTTCAATCATGGCTTCAACGTGTTTCGGATCGATACGGTTGAACAGCGCTTTGAATGGCGTTACCGCATGATCAGTCAGCGGTGTTGCGATGCCTTCCCAAGTCAGTTCTTGGTTTAGGAAAGCTTCAGTGCGCTCTGCCAAAGCGGGCATCACTGGCTTGAGGTAAGTAACCAGTACGCGGAACAAGTTAATGCCTACAGTACAGATATCTTGCAGCGCTTGGTCTTGGCCTTCTTGTTTCGCGACAACCCAAGGGGCTTTTTCATCTACATACTGGTTCGCTTTGTCTGCCAATGCAGTAATTTCACGGATGGCACGACCAAACTCACGCGCTTCAAACAGCTCCGCAATGCGATCGGCTGCGCCAGCAAATTCTGCATACAGCTCAGGCTCAGCAAATTGTGCTGACAGCTTGCCATCAAAACGCTTAGTGATGAAGCCTGCGTTACGTGACGCAAGGTTAACGATTTTGTTCACCACGTCAGCATTCACACGTTGGGTGAAGTCTTCGAGGTTCAAATCGAGATCGTCAATGCGGTTGTTCAGTTTTGCTGCGTAGTAGTAACGTAGACACTCTGGATCCAAGTGATTCAGGTAAGTGCTTGCTTTCACAAACGTACCTTTCGACTTAGACATTTTCGCGCCATTGACGGTCACATAACCATGCACAAACACGTTGGTGGGTTTACGGAAACCAGAGCCATCCAGCATTGCAGGCCAGAACAAGCTGTGGAAGTAAACGATGTCTTTACCGATGAAGTGGTAAAGCTCTGTTTTGCTGTCTTTATTCCAGTATTCGTTAAAGTCCAGATCGCCACGCTTGTCGCACAGGTTTTTGAATGAACCCATGTAACCAATAGGGGCATCTAGCCACACGTAGAAGAATTTGTCTTTCTCGCCCGGGATTTCAAAACCGAAGTACGGTGCATCACGGGAGATATCCCACTGCTGCAAGCCACCTTCAAACCACTCTTGCATTTTGTTAGCGGTTTCAGATTGCAGAGAACCTGAACGCGTCCATTCTTTGAGCATGCTTTCGAACTGAGGCAGGTCAAAGAAAAAGTGCTCAGAATCTTTCATCACTGGCGTCGCACCAGAGACCGCTGATTTTGGATTGATCAGCTCAGTCGGGCTGTAAGTTTCACCACAGGCGTCACAGTTGTCACCGTACTGGTCTTCTGATTTACATTTCGGGCAGGTTCCTTTTACGAAACGATCCGGCAGGAACATCTCTTTTTCAGGATCGAACAGCTGAGAAATGGTGCGGCTTGAAATAAAACCGTTCTTTTTCAGTTGCAGATAGATGTGCGAAGCCAGCTCGCGGTTTTCATCGCTGTGCGTGCTGTGGTAGTTATCAAAGCTAATATCGAAGCCAGCAAAGTCGCGTTGGTGCTCTTCGCTCACCATCTCGATCATCGCTTCTGGTGTCATACCCATTTGCTGTGCTTTCAGCATGATAGGTGTGCCGTGCGCATCATCCGCACAGATAAAGTTTACTGTATTGCCACGCAGACGCTGATAACGAACCCAAATGTCAGCTTGGATATGCTCAAGCATATGACCAAGGTGGATTGAACCGTTCGCGTAAGGCAGGGCACAAGTTACCAGAAGTTTTCTTGGATCGTTTGCCATACTTAATATTCGCTTTTCTTGATAGGGACCAAATTGAAGCGATAATACTACCCTAAGCACGCAGTCACGCCAAGGCGCGCAACAGTTGATTCCCCTATCTTTTTCGGGGTTCAGTCGCAGGCTGAGCGGTGATAGCATGGGTAAAAAAGGGGAAGTTATGCAATCTATTCAATCCAAACAGGATCTCTGCCTATGGCTGAGTCAATTTTCGCATCCCGATTTAATTGCAGATTGGGCAATGTCACCGTCTGTCGTTACGATAATGCCCAATCAGCAAGTCACGATTCAACTACCGTTTGCTGCGAACACTCTTATCAATGAATTGAGTGACTGGATCGCCAAGCAGCAGGCAAGCGGCGCGATTGCGCCAGTAACCTTTGACATTCAAGTGAAACCTCAAGCGCTGGAAACTCGCGTAAGTGCGGCAGTCAAAGGGGTGAAAAACATTATTGCGGTGACGTCAGGCAAAGGTGGCGTGGGTAAATCCACGACTGCGGTGAATCTTGCACTCGCAATTGCGAAGTCAGGATCCAAAGTTGGTTTATTGGATGCCGATATTTATGGTCCTTCCGTCCCGCTCATGCTCGGTAAAACCCAAACTAAACCAGTAGTGCGTGAAAATAAATGGATGCAGCCAATTGAGGCACACGGTATTGCCACGCATTCGATTGGTTATTTGGTTGATGAGGCGGATGCCGCGATTTGGCGTGGGCCAATGGCTTCTAAGGCGCTGGCGCAGTTACTTAATGAAACCGAGTGGCCGGATCTGGATTATCTGGTGATCGATATGCCGCCGGGCACGGGGGATATTCAGCTCACCCTCGCGCAGCAAATTCCGGTGACCGGCGCAGTGATTGTGACCACGCCGCAGGACTTAGCGCTCGCCGATGCCCGCAAAGGCGCAGCGATGTTTGCCAAAGTGGACGTGCCCGTGATTGGGCTGGTGGAAAACATGAGTTACCACATCTGTAGTCATTGCGGCGAAAAAGAGCATATTTTCGGCGTGGGCGGAGCGCAAACTCTTGCCGCTGAATTTGGTTTATCCCTGCTGGCACAAATTCCGCTGCATATTGACATGCGAGAGGATATTGATGCGGGAGTTCCGACCGTGGTGGCGCGTCCCAATAGCGAACATACCGAACGCTATTTAGCGTTGGCGCAGCGTATGTGTGCTTCGCTGTTTTGGCAAGGCAAAGCCAAACCAGAGAGCATTCAAATCCAGTGGGTTAATTAAAGCCGCATCCTGCTCTAACAGCCAGAGTGAATGTAATCGTTTGCTCTGGTTTAATCTTATCCATCCGACATTTATGTGGCTGTTTTTGCCTAATGCAAACTGGTATCTCGGTCACATTCTCCCTATAATCAGGCGGTTTACCTTCATTCCTCACAACCATGTTCGGGTGCATAACCATGTCTGAGAATAATCAATGTGTCATCGTCGGTATTGCTGGCGCTTCTGCTTCTGGTAAGAGTCTCATTGCGAGCACGATTTATAATGAGCTACGCGCCAAAGTGGGTGACCATCAAATCGGTGTGATTACGGAAGATTGCTACTACAAAGATCAGAGCCATCTGAGCATGGAAGAACGTGTTAAAACCAACTACGACCACCCAAGTGCGCTAGACCACGATCTCCTTTGCCAACATTTGCAAATGCTGGCGCGTGGCGAAGCGGTTGAAGTGCCAGAATACAGCTACACTGAGCACACACGTACCGAGCAAACCACCACCATGACGCCGAAGAAAGTGATCATTCTGGAAGGCATCCTGCTTCTGACCGATCCACGTCTACGTGATTTGATGCACGCGACCGTATTTATGGATACGCCGCTGGATATCTGCTTGCTGCGCCGTGTGAAGCGTGATGTACAAGAGCGTGGTCGCACTATGGAATCTGTACTGAAGCAGTATCAAGAGACGGTACGCCCTATGTTTATGCAATTTATTGAGCCGTCTAAACAGTACGCTGACATCATTGTGCCGCGTGGTGGTAAAAACCGTATCGCGATTGATGTTCTCAAAGCGCATATCGCAAAATTGCTCAAATCGTAATTTTGACCAGAGCTTTGCATCGCTTAGCTTTATTTTTCAAAGTAGAAGTGGCACTTTAAGTGCCACTTTCTTTTTCTCGTCAAGCAAGGAAAAGCAGATGAAAAAACTGTTTATTTCTCTTCTCGGTTTAGTTGTGCTGATTGTTGGCGCACTGCTGGCCTTAGTGTTGTTGGTTAACCCCAACCAATTTAAACCTTTAATCGTAGAGCAAACCAAAAAACAAACTGGCTTAGATTTGGTGATTGAAGGCGATATTGGCTGGCAATTTTTCCCATCTATCGGTTTTGAGTTAGGCAAAACCGAGCTGAAAAACCCACAAGGTTTTGCTAGCCCAAACCTGTTTAAAGTTGAGAGTGTGGGTATTGATGTCTCAGTGATGCCACTGTTCGATAAACAGCTCAAAATCGGCAACATCCGTTTGGATGGTGCAGAATTCCATCTGGAAACGCTTAAAGATGGTCGCTCCAATTTGGATGCCTTGACGCAAGCGCAATCTAAACCCGCGTCCGCGCCAGCGACAACTGACTCTGCACCCGCTTCTCAGTCAAGCTCAAGCGAGCCAACCGCGGCGTGGAGTATTGAATTAGGGGGCGTTTCTGTCTCCAATGCGGTGTTGGAAATAACGGATAAAAAAGCGGGTTCGCATACCAAGCTGTATGACGTTCAACTGAGCGTTGCTGAGTTTGTGCCAGACAGCTGGACGAAAGCGACCTTTGCCGCGAAAGGCGATAAAGATCAGCAGAAGTTTGCCGCGCAAGGTGAAGCTGAAGTGCGCCTATCAGCAGATTTTAAGCAATATGCACTACGTAACATTAATCTCGATGCGAGCTTTAGTGATCCAAGTAACCAAATTGATTCTGCGAAGTTGCAACTCGATACTTTTGAGTTTGATAAAGCCAACGCTTTGACCTTCTCTGTGGCGGGTAAAGCGGCAGACATGAAGCTTAATGCGCAAGGTTCTGCATCACTGATGGTCAATCAAGCGATCAGCAAAGTCGGTTTGGATGCACTGAAGCTGCAAGCCGAACTGGAAGGGGCTGCGTTACCGCAATCACCGATGAAGTTAAGTTTAGACTCGCAGATTGCTTTCGATTTGACACAAAACCATCTCAGTGTGCTGCTCAACAAACTAACGGCTAATGCGCTAAGTTTCGATGGCAAAGCGGATGTCACTCTCGCAGATATTCCGAAAGTGCGTTTCAACTTGCACAGCCCTGAGATTGACTTGGATGCCTTCTTAGGCACGAAAGCTCAAGAGTCGCAACCTGCGCCAGCCAAGGAAGCAGCGGCATCCTCAGCGTCAGCTCCCGCGACAAATGCCCCAGCAGAAGTGGAACCAGATTTGTCGGCACTCAACGCCTTGGATGTGGCGGGTGAGATTAGCATTGATAAATTCAAAGCCAGCAACGCCCATCTACAAAATGTAAAAGCGAATTTTGCGGTCAATCGTGGCGTGGTGGATTTGAAATCCTTCACCGCGAATCTGTATCAAGGATCCGTGCAAGCTAGCGCGCAAGTGGATGCGCGTAAAACGCCCGCGACTTACAGTGTGAAGAAGCAGATCAAAGGGGTACAGGTTAAGCCTTTGCTAAAAGATGTGCTGAACAACGAAATGCTAGAAGGCACAGGCAATATTGATGTGAATGTGCAAGGCCAGAGCCTAACACCAAGCGGCATCCAGAAAAATCTGGTCGGTACTGTGGCGATTAACTTTGCCGATGGTGCGGTGAAGGGCATTAACGTGGCGCACTTGATTCGTACCAACTACGCCAAAATCAAAGGCCAAAGTGTTGAAGAAGTGGATACCGTCAAGAAAACCGACTTTAGTGCGATGACGACGACGCTGAAACTCAATAAAGGTGAAGTAACGACCAACGATCTTAATATGCAATCGCCATTGTTGCGTATTCATGGTGAAGGTAAAGCCAATTACCTACAGCAAAATGTTGATTTTCTGGTGCGTACTTCGATTGTTGGAACCTTGGAAGGTCAGGGCGGTAAGAGTTTAGATGAGCTGCGCGATGTGACCATCCCGATCAATATTTCAGGCGCATGGAGTGATCCGAAGTTCCGCTTGGTGTTTGATGATGTACTCAAACAAAAAGCCAAGAAAGAAGTGGATCGCGGCGTGGAAAAATTGACGGACAAGATCAAAAACGAAGACACCAAGAAAGCGGTGGATGGGTTGTTGAAAGGTCTATTTAACTGATGGTTATGCATTGCTAATGAAACTAAAAAGGGCTGAATTTCAGCCCTTTCTTATTGATTTTTTAGTGTCTTACCAATCGACCCCTTTAAGGGCTTTCACGCCGGATTCGAAAGCGTGCTTGATGTTTTTCACTTCAGAAACCGTATCGGCCATCTCAATCAAAGTGCGGTGTGCGCCGCGCCCAGTGATGATCACCGATTGCATTTTCGGACGCTGATTGAGTGCTTCGACCACTTCATCCAACTCGATGTAACCGTAGCTCACCATGTAAGTGAGTTCATCAAACAGCACCACATCCAGCGATTCATCCTGCAACATGCGTTTGCAGTGTTGCCATACTTCTTGTGCCGCTGCGGTATCACTCTCGCGGTTTTGGGTTTCCCAAGTAAAGCCAGTCGACATGACCTGAAATTCAACGCCGAGCTTTTCTAAAAGATTACGCTCTCCATTCTCCCAAGTGCCTTTGATAAACTGAGCCACCGCACACTGTTTACCGTGACCTATCGCGCGCGCAATGGTGCCAAAACCTGAGGTAGATTTTCCTTTACCATTGCCAGTAATAATCAGCAGTAACCCTTTTTCTTCTTGAGCGGCGGCAATTTTGGCATCCACTTGCTCTTTGACTTTTTGTTGACGAGCTTTGTGACGCTCTTGTTTGATTTCATCGCCGGACATGGCAAATCCTTTTTCAATCTGAAACTTGTCGCTATGATAGCCCAACTCGTCAGTGGCAAACACCAAACAAAAATAGGGATATAAGATGCAGAAGGTACTCGTGGTGTGCATGGGCAATATTTGCCGTTCTCCGACCGCGGAAGCGGTATTGCGTGCTAAGGCGGCACAACTCAAGGTTGATGTGGAAGTCGATTCAGCAGGCACGATTGGGTATCACCAAGGGAATCCACCGGATGCACGCTCAAAAGCGGTAGGTGAGAAGCGGGGATACTCATTTTCTGGCATCAAAGCGCGAAAGATCCATGATGAAGATTTTGTGAAATTTGATTGGATTTTAGCCGCAGACAAAGAGAATTTAGCTGAGCTGAAAGCTCGCTGCCCTCAATCCCATCAACATAAACTGTCATTGATGCTCAGCCATTGTGATTGCGGATGTGAAGAGATCCCCGATCCTTACTATGGAGGTGAGCAGGGTTTTGAGCGGGTATTAGATTTAGTGGAACAAGCGGCAGAGCAGTTTTTACTGAAACTAAAACAACAAGGCCAGCATTAAGCTGGCCTTGAAATACATTATTCGTTTCGCTATGGCGAAATGAGTACGTGATTAGAAGCGGTAGTTCGCTTGTACACCGATCAGCCACACATTACCGGTCACATCGGCATTGAATGCACCACCAACTTGAGCTGCCGCTTGGTCAGAGGCATCACGTGGTTCGTTAACCGTTGCGTCTTTGGCAAAGATGTAAGTGAAACCTGCATCCAGAGTCAATTGTGGTGTCGCGACATAGCTGCCACCGATGCTTACCCAAGTTCGATCAGTTTCTGGGATAGTGGCGGTACGGTTTTTATCATTGACGGCTGAAGTATCGTAAGCCACACCGGCACGCAGGGTGATTTTTTGATCGTACTGATAGGTTGTACCTAGCGCGAAGCGATAGTTATCCTCCCAGTTTTCCGATTTTATTTTATCGGGACCATCAGAAAAGACTGCTGTTAGTTCTTGGAAAGTGCTCCAGTCCGTCCAGTTAACACTGGCATGGATTGCCCATTGTTCATTCAGTTGATGGAGGCTTGCTAGCTCAGCGGTTGCTGGGAGTGTAATTGACATCATCCCTGGCTTTTGGCCACCATAAATGATGCCTTCTGCATGCCCATCAAAATCCATCACAACTTCCGATTTGTAGGCGAAACCTAAGCGATGATGTTCATTGATTTGCCATGCAGTACTTACCTGCCATCCCCAAGAGGTATCTTCACCTTCCATATATTTCAAGGTTGTACCTTGAGGCACTGAAATCGGCTGATGCGTTACAGGATGTTGCCCAACGATATTTTTCGCAGGAGCGGTAGCACCAAAATGACCGTCACCCATTACGTAGCGAATGCCGCCACCAATGCTCAATTGAGGCAGAATTTGGTATGCAATGTTTAGGTTTGCTTCTTTGCTGATCACGCTCGCTTGGTTACCAAAGTGAGAGCCTGCAAAGTCAGTACCCAGATCGGTTTCCATACCGTAGTTAGTGCCAAGGGCAAAGCCTAATACGATTTGTTCGCTCAATGGGTGAGTCAGGTAAAGATTAGGAACGATGGCATCGTGAGCAAAATCTTTTGCAGATGCTTGGCTTTGTCCTAGGTAGGTATGCTGAACAGTACCATTCACATCGACATTAGGGTTGACATAAATGGCTCCGATGGAGACTTGGGTTCCCTCTAAATAAGTGAGCATTGCAGGGTTGCGCCATTGTGCGCTGGCGTTGTCTGCGATAGCCGCTTCACCCGCGTAAGCACGGCCAAGACCCGTTGCTGAATACTCAGCAAGCTGGAAGCCAGCAGCATGAGTCACGGTTGAAACACTGGCTAAACCGAAAGCCACGGCGCAGGAAAGGAGAGTCTTATTGCTTTTCATTGGGATTGTTCGCTGAAATTTGCTGGTTTTTGTTGCGGCAAGTCTACGGCTAGAGCAATTGCTTTAAAACTTCAAATCAATGAAAGCAAAGGATTTGAAGTTTTAGCCTGTAAAATAGATATTTTCCAGATGATATTTCTATTTGTTCAACAAAGGTAATTAAAGGTTCAGCGTACAGATGTAGTGATATTGAGGCGGTTAATCGCACGCTTGTACGCTGAAATTAAGCAAAACTAGGTAGTCAGGAAAAGAAAGGGGCTGATAAATCAGCCCCTTAGTCAGGATATGTGGTGACGTTTTAATTAAAACGTACGGCTGTATTGTAAGCCGAACAGAATCGCGTCTGCGTGGGTTACACCTGAAACAGATGTATAGGCGTAACCAGTAGGGCTTGTAGTTGATGGTAATACAAGCGATTCTTTAACGTTGGTGTCTTTACCCATTAAGTAAGTAAAACCAAAGTCAATGTTCGATCTATCATCAATGTGATACGTGAAACCAGTTGATAGCCATTGACGATCTGAATCAGGAACAGAAATTGAAGTCAGAGAGTCTTGTGCGCTGGTGTCATACATGTAGCCAGCACGCAGTGTCCATGCACTGTTTAGGTAGTAGGTACCACCAATCGAGTAGTGCCAACCATCTTTCCATTGATATTGTTTTGCATAGGTTTTGCTTGAGGCTGCTAGCGCAGATTGGCTTACATTTAGATTTTCAAAGTCGATCTTGTCAAACGCTGACCAACCAATCCACTGTACGCTATAGTGAACCGCAAAAGAGGTATTTTCAATTTTATGGTAGCCAGAAAACTCTGCGATATCTGGTAGAGGAAGTGTGATCTCCTGACCATAATCGTCTTTAGCTTTAAACTCTGGGCTGTAGCGATAAGCTAAACCAAAGCGATTGTTTTCATCCAACTCATAAACTGAACCAAGGTTAAAACCAACTGCCCAGCCATCAGCTTTATCAACGTTGAGTAGATATGTGCTTGATGAACCAGGAACAGCACGTTTCATGGTTCCTTGACCGTAAATCAGATCAAGGCCAGCACCAACACTGAACTGTTGATTAATACGATATGAGCCAGAAAGCCCTAAGTTGAAGCTTTTAACGTCAGTCAAACCACCATACTCTGCTGCAGCATAGCTATTTGAGAATTCTGTTTTCGTACCAAAGTTAGAGTATGCATTTACGCCCCAAGCAAATTGCTCATTTACAGGAACAATTAGATGAATATTTGGTGCAACAGATGTACCGCCTGCGTCATCGTAATTTGCGCTTGTAGTCGTTGCGCCTAAAACAGAACCTGTAGCAGGCACATACGCGCCTTTTGTATATGCGGCATCTTTTACTTTGATATCGGTTGTAATGGTTTCAAAACCAAGAGAGAGCGCCATCTCATCAAACAGTGCCATCGCCGCTGGGTTGCGAGACATTACGGCAGCGTTATCGGCAATAACGGCATCACCCGCAAAGGCGCGACCAAGACCGGTAGCAGATTGTGCGTTGAGCTGGAAACCCGCAGCAAAAGCTTGTTGTGTGGCTAGCGTTACCGTTACGGCAAGCAGAGATTTTTTAAACAGACGCATGTTGTTCATTAGACTTTTTCCTTTTTGGTTTCGCCTCTGATGGGCGTTGTATGAGCTGTTGCTTTTTTTGAGCAATTGCTCAGTGGTGGCTGATCCTAGTCGCTAGTATAGGAGATAGAAATCCGACCATTGTCTAATTTGACGATAAAATTGCTGAAATGATGGCTATTTGGCAGGAATTTAGGCGAAAACTCTAAAAGTTAGAGTTTTCGCTCTATTTTTGGCATTTGCCATACTTAGCACATGGTTAGCCTAGTATGTGAAATTTAGATAGATGACTGAATCATTGGCATTAATTTTTCTGCAATAGCAGAGACATTTTCACCTTGTTCACCAACAAGAATTAAACTGGCATCTCCTATTGGTTCGACAATGCCAGACATACCGTCTTGCTTAAATGCTAATGCTTGCTTGCTGACGATAGGGGTAAAGAACAGAGTAACTTTGCCTTTTTCACCTTGAAACACCATATGCACTGCATTTTCTTTACCAAAACCACAATGGTTCAGATAGTAGACGTGATAGGGGAAATTTCCATCCAGCTTATAAGCAAAAGGTTGCATTTTAGCGTTGATTTGGCTCATGTCTGCTTGTTCATCCAGTCGATTGACAAAGCCTTCTTCATGAATCACATGTTGTACGGCCATTTCTGACAAACTGGCTTGTGCGGGAGAAACCAAAATATTCCCCCACTGGATCTGACCGACCAACAATCCTGCGGTAAAGGCAATGGAGGCCGCTATCGCCATCGCTTTACGTACAAATTGTGGGCGGATCACTTTCTCATCTTCAAGCAAAGCACTTTGCTGGAATAAAATTTTATCGGCCAACTCATCGGGAACATCGATCTTGAATGCCTGCGCTATGTGTTTATCGAGTTGCAGTACATCATCGACATATTTAGCACTTGATTCATTGGTGGCGATCATCTCAAGCAGTTCTTTGTCCCGTTGTTTAGGGTCAGACATGACTTTGCGGCGAAACTCTAATTCATCCATTTTGCTGCTCCGGGTAGTGTTCTGAACCATCCATCATCTCTTTAAGTTGGTTGCGTGCTCTAAACAAACGGGTCATTACGGTATTTTTATTTAATGAAAGAATATCGGCGATCTCTTCCCCGCTGAATCCCCCGACGACTTGTAAAAAGAGGGGTTCTCGATATTCCACATCCAGTTTTAAAATTTGATTCTGTAGCCACTCATTTTGGTGGTATTCATCATCGGTGTATTTCGCGTCATAGTCGTGTTCATCAATATCCACTAAGTCAAACTGTTTACGCTCAAAACGACGAGCATTTTCTCTGCGTAAAATAGTGATGAGCCACGCTTTGGCTGCTTTTTCATCTAGCAAACTATCGAGCGATTTCCACGCTCTTAAGCAGGTTTCTTGCACCAAGTCTTCGGCAATCGAGCGATCTTTACATAACCAATAGGCGTATCGGTAAAGATCGCGATGATAAGCTCGCACTAGAGCTTCGTATTTTCTTTGTCTGTCCATGTCACTATTGACCGGACGTTGGGAAACTTTCTTTCCAAACAGATTCAATATCGACACCAAGGACTCCCTGTATGCGTCGTGCAAGTTAAATAGATTTTAGTGATGTACTTGGCCATCATAAAGGTAAATAGGTCTCTACGAGTAGTGTTGAACAGATGTTCAATGAGTTGAGTTCAATAAATCACATTAAACTTGATCTAATTCAAAATCTCTTACTCTGAAGCCGTTATAGTAACTCCTGTCATCTCGTTAGTCATTTTGACTGACATTGTTGAGCAAAGATGACACTTCCTTTTGAAGGCTGACTTTACTTTCTCCTAATCAGGAAACTGATTTTTCAATTGGCGTAAGTTAATTGCTTTACCCATTCCGACCACACAGTTCTGTGTGGTTTTTTTTTGCAAAAAATCCCGAATCCTGCGTTTCTCCTGTATTTTTCCTTAGAAAGGATTGTCTAAATCACGATTATTTAAACGCTCGTTTGATTTGTTTAACATTCTCGTTACAATGCTTCAGGTCAGACCTCTTATTCGAAGGAGAAATCATGGGCAAGCAGGAAGTCAGGACTCGTTCTGGAGAACGAGTGGCGATTGTGGCGGGGCTACGTACGCCTTTCGCCCGTCAAAGTACCGAATTTGGTCAAGTACCCGCCGTCGATCTCGGCAAAATAGTGGTACAGGAAATGATGGCACGCACGGCCATCGATCCAAAATTGATTGAACAAGTGGTATTTGGTCAAGTGGTGCAAATGCCGGAAGCGCCTAATATTGCTCGGGAAATTGTGTTGGGTACCGGTATGTCGATTCACACGGACGCCTACAGCGTAACTCGTGCCTGTGCAACCAGTTTTCAAGCGGCGGTCAATGTTGCAGAAAGCATCATGGCGGGAACGATTGATATTGGTATTGCGGGCGGTGCTGACTCTTCTTCTGTTTTACCGATCGGTGTTTCCAAAAAGCTCGCCTCCTCACTCTTAGCCTTGAGCAAAGCCAAAACGATGGGGCAGAAGCTCAAGTTGCTGAGTAACCTTTCTTTCAAAGATTTGATGCCGGTTCCTCCCGCGGTGGCTGAATATTCTACTGGGCTTTCCATGGGGCAAACCGCTGAGCAGATGGCCAAAAGCTATGCCATTTCTCGCGCCGAGCAAGATGCGTTAGCGCATCGTTCACACACTTTAGCGGCGCAAGCATGGGCAGAAGGCAAAATTCGCGATGAAGTGATGACCGCTTTCCCTGAGCCTTATAAAAAGTGGATTGATACTGACAACAACATTCGCCTTGATTCCAAATTGGAGAGCTATGCCAAGTTGCGTCCGGCGTTTGATCGTCAATACGGCTCCGTGACCGCAGCCAACTCTACGCCGCTAACCGATGGCGCTGCCGCGATCATGTTGATGCGTGAAGGTAAAGCGAAGGAACTTGGCCTAGAAATCATGGGTTACATTCGTTCTTATGCGTTTGCGGCGATTGGCGTAGAAAAAGATATGTTGATGGGGCCATCGTATGCCACTCCGATTGCTCTGGATCGTGCAGGGATAACGCTCAACGATTTAACCTTGATTGATATGCACGAAGCGTTTGCGGCGCAAACCTTGGCGAACTTGAAGATGTTCGCGAGCGATAAATTTGCTCAAGAGCAGCTTGGTCGTGCGCAAGCCATCGGCGAAGTGGATATGAGCAAATTTAATGTTCTTGGCGGATCGTTAGCGTATGGGCATCCATTTGCAGCAACGGGCGCGCGGATGATCACTCAAACGTTACGTGAATTGAAACGCCGTGGCGGGGGCTTAGGCTTAAACACTGCTTGTGCAGCAGGTGGTTTGGGCGCTGCAATGATTCTGGAGGTGGAATAATGGACAACAAAAAAGCGTTTCAACTCTCGTTTGATGAGCAACACTACGCGTGGTTGGCTATTGATGTCTCCGGCGAGAAAATGAACACCTTGCAAGCGGCGTTTGCGGAAGAGATGCAAGCGGTGTTTACCGCACTCAATGAAAAGAAAGGGCAAGTAAAAGGCCTGATTATCCACTCTCTTAAGCCGGATAACTTCATTGCGGGCGCGGATGTGCGTATGTTGGAAGCTTGTCAATCTGTCCACGAAGCACAAGCGTTGGCTTCGCAAGGTCAGCAGATGTTTCAACAGCTTGCGGATCTGCCTTTCCCTGTGGTTGCTGCGATTCACGGCTCCTGTCTCGGCGGTGGTTTAGAATTGGCTCTGGCGTGTGATTATCGAGTCTGCACTGAAGACGATGTTACTCGCCTTGGCTTACCCGAAGTGATGCTGGGTTTGCTGCCGGGCTCTGGCGGTACGCAGCGTTTGCCACGTTTGATTGGCCTGCTTCCGGCGCTTGATTTGATCCTGACAGGCAAACAGCTGCGCGCGAAAAAAGCCAAAAAACTTGGCATTGTGGATGCGTGTGTTCCGCATTCTGTGTTGCTTGATGTCGCAAAGCGTGTGTTGGAAGAAAAAGGCCACAAGAAGCGTGCGCAAGCCGCACTACCGATCAAAGAAAAACTGCTCGCCAATACAGGCTTGGGGCGTAAGTTGATTTTTGATCAAGCCGCCAAGAAAACGCAGCAGAAAACACGCGGAAACTACCCAGCAGCGCAAGCCATTTTAGAGGTGATTCAATACGGCCTTGAAAAAGGGATGCATGCAGGTTTGGAGTATGAAGCGAAGCGTTTTGCTGAACTGGTGATGACCCGAGAATCAAAAGCACTTCGTTCGATTTTCTTTGCCACCACGGAGATGAAAAAAGATCTCGGTGCGGACGCGAAACCCGCAGCGATTAAAGCGGTAGGCGTGTTGGGTGGTGGCTTGATGGGAGCGGGCATTAGCCATGTCTCTGTGGCAAAAGCCAAAGTGCCAGTACGAATCAAAGATGTGGCCAACGATGGAGTGCTGAATGCGCTTAATTACAACTACAAGCTGTTTGATAAGCAAAGACAGCGCAAAATTTTGAGTAAGGCACAGTTGCAAGCTCAGATGTCGCAACTCTCTGGCGGTACCGGCTTTGTTGGATTTGATCGCTGTGATGTGGTGATTGAAGCAGTATTTGAGGATCTCAAACTTAAGCAACAAATGGTGGCGGATATTGAAGCGAATGCCAAACCGACAACGATTTTTGCAACCAACACATCTTCGCTGCCGATCCATCAGATCGCCAGCCAAGCGCAGCGTCCGGAAAACATTGTGGGTCTGCATTACTTCAGCCCTGTGGAAAAAATGCCGCTGGTGGAAGTGATCCCTCATGCTACTACTTCGGATGAAACCATTGCAACGGTTGTGGCACTTGCGCGTAAACAGGGCAAAACACCGATAGTGGTGAAAGATTGTGCCGGTTTTTACGTCAACCGCATTTTAGCGCCCTATATGAATGAAGCCGCGCAAGTATTGATGACCGGTGAACCGATTGAGAATCTGGATTCTGCTTTGCTCGATTTTGGCTTCCCAGTCGGCCCCATCACTTTACTCGATGAAGTGGGAGTGGATATTGGCGCGAAGATTATGCCGATTCTGGTTAATGAACTGGGGCCACGTTTCCAAGGTCCGGATGTGTTTGATGTCTTGCTCAAAGACAACCGTAAAGGGCGTAAAAGTGGTAAAGGTTTTTATATCTACAAAGGCAGCAAGAAAAAAGAAGTCGATAAATCGGTTTATAAGCTACTTAAGTTAACGCCTGAATCGAAGCTCAATGACAAAGCGATTGCGATGCGTTGCCTGCTGCCTATGCTCAACGAAGCTGTACGTTGTCTTGATGAAGGCATAATTCGTAGTGCACGAGATGGGGATATGGGCGCGATTTTCGGTATTGGCTTCCCTCCATTCTTAGGTGGGCCTTTCCGTTACATGGATACGCTTGGTTTGACCAAAGTGGTGGAACTGATGAATCAGCATACCGAGAAATATGGTGAACGGTTTGCCCCGTGTGATGGTTTGTTAACCAGAGCGGGCTTAGGCGAAAAGTTTTACCCCTAAGTTCGAGATTTCATCATGATTAAGAAAGAGGCCAAGTGCCTCTTTCTTATTGCGAGTGATTCTCAAAAATCTGTGCTAGGATGAAACGTAACATCAAGAACTAACAAGGAATTCACAATGGAAGCGCTCGATTTATTGCTCAACCGCCGTTCAATCGCCAAATTGGATGCACCAGCACCACAAGGCGAAGCTCTCGAAAATATTTTACGGGCGGGTCTGCGCGCCCCCGATCATGGTGCACTTACTCCGTGGCGTTTCGTGGTGGCTCATGGTGAGGGGTTGACAAAGTTGGCCAGCATTCTGGAGCAAACCGAAATCGCCAACGGCAGTGATGAAGCGGTGATCAGTAAAGCGAAAAATGCGCCTTTTCGCGCCCCCATGGTGATCACAGTGATCGCTAAAGTCACTCACAGTGAAAAGATCCCTGCGTTTGAGCAGCATCTATCCGCCGGTTGTGCAGTACAAGCCATGCAAATGGCGGCCGTAGCACAAGGGTTTCAGGGGATTTGGCGCTCTGGAAGTTGGATGTTCCATCCGGTTGTCCGTCGTGCTTTCAATGTACAAGGTGAAGACCAGATTGTTGGTTTTCTTTACCTTGGCACTCCAGGAACCACGGCAACAAAAGTCCCTGAACGTGAACTCTGCAAGTACGTTGAGTATCTCTAAATACGAGATTCTAAGAAAAAGGGCGCGAAGCCCTTTTTCTGTTTGAAAGCTCGAACAATAGAGCTGTGTGGTTTATTGCAGGTGATAGCCAATCACAAAATCAATAAACAGACGTACTTTCTCTGGTTGATGATCTTTGTGGTTATACAACATGTAAATGTCGCGTGGGTTAGAGCTCCAGTCCGAAAGCACTTGGACTAAGCTGCCATCACCCAAGAACTCACGCAACATCACATCCGGCATCAGTGTGATGCCTAACCCCTCTGAGCATGCACTGCGTACCACATTCAACGCACTGGCTTGAAAACGGCCACGATCCGTGTTGACGATGGTTTCCCCTTGGCTGTTCGTCAGTTGCCATTTAAGTAGCGGATACCCCTTGAGCAGTTGATGTTGGTGCAACTCTTCTGCGTGAGTGGGTTGGGGATGATTGGCCAAGTAGCTTGGGCTTGCCACCAAAATATCTTTCACTTCTCCAATTTTACGTGCAATCAGGCTTGAATCGCGCTGTGGCCCAACGCGGAAAATCACATCCCATTCGGTAGGGTCGAGATCGTCAGCTTGATTGCTCATCATCAGTTCGATATGGATGTCGGGGTATTTCTCCATAAACGCGTTGAACATCGGCATCATCATACGTTTGGTGAGGTTTGATGGCGCTGAGATCCGAATTCGACCTGAAGCACCGCGGCATTCATCAGTGATTTCTTCTGTCATTGACGCAAGTCGCTCGAGGAGCGGAGAGCAGTCTTTATAAAAGCGTTCACCCGCCTCGGTTAGCGTCAGTTTACGTGCGTGACGATTGAGTAACCTAAGATTCAGCGAGTCCTCTAAAGCTTGGATACGCCGAGTGATGGTGGCCACCGGAATCATGGTTTTTTTTGAAGTTGAGGTATAGCTTCCATTTTCGACAACCAGTCGAAAGAGGTTTAGGTCATCTAGTTTCATCGTTTCTGACACATTATGTTGCAACTATGGCTAATTTATACATATATAAGCTGTTAAATTTTGCGTGATGTCAACTTGTATGATGATTTGCTGAAAACCATACATCTAGTGATAGAACGATTTTTGGGTACCATGGTTTGTGTAAAGTCTATTTCAGAGCTATTTTTTAACTAGTCAATAATCCATTTCTCCGTAGCAAGTTAGTGATAACTTGTGCGCTGATGTTTATCAGTGAGGTCGATGTTTATGTTTAAATCTCACATCCCGGATACCAGTGAAGTTGAAGATCAGCGAGTAGCAGAAAAACTGATTTTGCTCGTCGATGATGACCCTGTTTTCCGACGTATGACGAGAGGTTATCTTCAGCAAGACGGCTACCAAGTCGTAGAGGCTGAAAATGGCCTTGATGGCTTGCGCAAGTTACGTGATAGCAAGCCAGATTTGATTCTTTGTGACTTATCAATGCCAGTGTTGAATGGCATTGAATTTGTGGAAGAAGTGAGCTTAGCGTATCCCTCCCTACCGTTGATTGTGGTTTCTGCGACCGAAGAAATGGCGGATGTTGCCAAGGCATTACGCTTTGGAATTAAGGACTTTCTACCTAAACCGATTACTAACCATCATCATTTAACCAATTCTATTGAGAATATATTGGCTAATGACGAACATCAGCGTGATTTTGTTAGCTGTTGGTATGGTGCCGATAGGCAAGGAGGTATCCCAGAAGAGCAGGAATTGCACTGGCATTTACAGCATTTAAAAGACAACCCGAATGCCGCGAGAGAATTACTCAATGCTCTTTTACCTGAAAAGGATTCACAGTTAGGTGGGTGGAAGTGTAGTTACCGATTGTTACAGTCGGCTGAACTGATGCCGCTAGTGTTTGACTATGCTTGGTTGATGAACGGGCAGTTTGTGTTTTATTTAGTGGATGCAGCAAGTCATGAAGATTGTGGGGCTGCATCGACATTGTTGGTCCGAGCCTTATTCCATGACTATGTGCGTAATTTACGTAATTTCAGTGTTGAGCTGAAAGATCTGGCTGAGATTATTGAGCGGGGGATTTGTTGCTCTGACTGTATTGGTAAAGTTTCCGCATTGTTTGGCGTTGCCGACGTTGCGGGTGGAACATTATCTCTCTTGCCGGCTGGGCTAAACTGCCAATGGTCAAATGGCTATGTGCAACATCGTATCACTTCTGGCGTTCAGCTTGGTGATAACAGTCTACGCAATTTTATTACCAAAGATTTGCCCATTCGTTCAGCTTGCCAAATCACGTTGAGCCAGCCGAGCGCTTATAGTTTTACTTTAGATCTCTATCAAGGTTGTGAGGTGTGATTTTACTGTCTAAATTGTGAGTGTGGTTGGAACTTTAGATCGAGTTGCTAATAACCTTATATATTGTCAGTGTTTGTGGCAGCGAGGTTTCGTTATAGTTCTGAGCGCATAAAACAAACGAGGCTGCCGTAGAGCGGTCCAATGTAAAGTCACCCAAAAGAGAAGATTACAATGGCAAATCACGAGTTTAAAGAACCTTTTAACATCTATTATTTCCTTGGCGTGGTCGCGGTTTTACTGATCCCGACACTGCCAGCAACATTAACTTGGATCCGCGTACTTAACGGTTACGCCACCTTTTAATGCGTTCATCCCTACAACGTTTCTTATTCAGTTTCATTGGAATGACGAGTCTATGCCTAGGGATACTGGGCATATTTCTCCCTCTCTTACCGACAACGCCCTTTATCCTACTCGCTAGTGCCTGTTTCTTACGCGGTAGTCCACGTTTCCACCGTTGGTTGAATCAGCATGAAACGTTTGGGCCGATCATTCAAAATTGGCAACAACACCGTGCCGTTAGCAAAGCGGTAAAAAAACGCGCCACAGTTTTTATCTTACTGAGCTTTACCTTTTCGATTTGGATGGTGTCTCTCCTGTGGCTCAAAGTTGGGCTGTTTATCTGGCTTGTGCTTCTGATCACTTGGTTTGCCCATCTGCCAACCCATGAGTTGGTTGCTAACCAACAAGAAAATCACTAGCATTAGCGGGAAGTGTGCCCACTCTTCGAGTGGGCTTTGTTTTTTCAGTGTAGGTTATACCGCGCTATCGCCTGCACCGGAATTGTTCTGTAATCACCTTAGGTGATTAAGCAAATGAAGCTAACGTAACTATGACAACTGAAACTCTTTCTCTGATCAAATCCAGCATCAAAAGCATCCCAGACTATCCAAAAAAAGGCATTCTGTTTCGTGATGTCACCAGCTTGCTAGAAGATGCCAAAGCGTATCAAGCGACGATTCAACTTCTGGTGGATAAGTACAAAGACATGGGTTTTACCAAGGTCGTTGGTACAGAAGCGCGTGGCTTCCTGTTTGGTGCGCCTTTGGCATTAGAACTGGGCGTGGGTTTTGTTCCTGTGCGTAAACCAGGCAAGCTGCCTCGCCAAACCGTTGCACAATCTTATGAACTGGAATACGGCACAGATACACTGGAAATTCATGTAGATGCGATCAAAACCGGTGACAAAGTGTTGGTCGTTGACGACTTACTGGCAACTGGCGGTACGATTGAAGCGACCACTAAGCTGATTCGCCAATTGGGTGGTGAAGTTGAGCACGCAGCCTTCGTGATCAATCTGCCAGAAATTGGTGGAGATAAGCGCCTTCAAGGGTTAGGCTTGCAGGTTTACAGCATCTGTGAATTTGAAGGTCACTAACCGACAACGGATATTGGAATGAGTTATCTTGCTTTAGCACGCAAATGGCGTCCGACACGATTTAGCGAAGTAGTCGGACAAACCCATGTTTTAACGGCCTTAGAGAACGCATTGGCGCAAAATCGTTTGCACCATGCGTATCTGTTTAGTGGAACCCGAGGTGTGGGTAAGACCACTATAGGTCGTCTGTTTGCGAAAGGGCTCAACTGCGAAACCGGAATTACGGCCACACCTTGTGGTGAGTGCGCAACCTGTAAAGAAATCGACCAAGGACGCTTTGTTGATCTGCTAGAAATTGATGCGGCATCACGCACCAAAGTGGAAGACACGCGCGAGCTGCTCGATAACGTGCAGTACAAGCCAGCGCGTGGACGCTTCAAGGTTTACCTGATCGACGAAGTACACATGCTCTCGCGTCACAGCTTTAATGCGCTGCTCAAAACGCTTGAAGAGCCGCCCGAGTATGTGAAGTTTTTGCTGGCAACTACAGATCCACAAAAACTGCCAGTGACCATCTTGTCGCGCTGTTTGCAGTTCCATCTCAAACCGATCAGTGTTGAAAATATTCAGCAGCAGCTTGATAAAGTGCTGCAAGCCGAACAGATCGCCAGCGACAGCAAAGCGCTGAATCTGTTAGCGCACGCCGCTGACGGTAGTATGCGTGATGCACTGAGCCTGACTGACCAAGCGATTGCGTTGGGTAACGGTGTAGTGAAAAGTGACATCGTCGCACACATGCTGGGCACGTTAGACACGGATCATGCACTGCATCTATTGCAAGCCATCAGCCAACAAACACCGCAAGCGGTGATGGAGTGCATCGATACACTGGCGCAAAATGGCGTGGAGTGGGATGGCCTATTGCAACAGCTTTCTACCCAGTTGCATCGCATTGCCATGTATCAAGCGTTGCCAGCGACTTTGGATAAATCGGTGCCTGAAGCATCAAGAATCGAGTCGCTTGCTAAAGTGTTAACGCCGCAAGATGTACAGCTTTACTACCAAATTGCTTTGAAAGGGCGACAAGATTTGCCGTTGTCACCCACGGCGCGAATTGGCATTGAAATGCTGATGCTGCGCATGATGGCGTTTCGTCCGTCGAGTGTATCTCTAGCCAGTGTGATCACGCCGGTCAATGCACAATCGGAAGTATCATCAGTTGCCTCACCAGCACCAATGGTTCGCCCTGCACCTCAAGCAGCAGTTCAAACACCACAGTCACAACCTGTAGTTCAGCCTCCAGTGTCGCAACCCGCACAAGCTATGCCGAATGCTATGGCACAGCCTATGATGGCTGCGGAGCCTGAGATGGAAAGGGCTGCTCCGGCCGTTCAGCGAGAAGAAGCAAACTCGATGAACTCACCAATGGGTACCGCTGTGCCCAATACGGATGCTCAAAACCAAACCACTATGCCTGCCTTAGCAGGGCTGCGTCATCAGCTGCGCTCTAAGCGTCAAGAAGTACAAAACAAAGGTGCGGACGGAAAAAAGCCTGACGCGACATCTGCTACTCCTGCATCCGCGCTAGAGCGTATTGCGCAGCGAGCACAGCAAGTGCAGGTGTCGCCAGATCTGAGTGATGAAGATGAGCTGGAGCCAGAAGAGGAAATTTATCAATGGCGTCCAATGCAACCCATCGAAGTCGCGGTGAAAAGTGAAGTCACACCGACTCAGCTGAAAAAAGCGTTAGAGCATGAAAAAACGCCAGAAATGGTGGCGAAGTTGATCGAAGAAGCGGTCGCGCAAGATGCATGGTCAGCTCTGATTCAACGCTTGCAGACGGCAAAAATGGTCGAGCAATTGGCGCTGAATTCCGCTTTTGTTCGTCAAGGCGACCAGATTTCTCTAACGCTGCGTCCAAGTCATGCCCATCTGCACAACGAAAAAGCGCAGCAAGAGTTAGAACAGGCATTGAATCAAGTGCTTGGCGAATCTTGTACTTTGAGTATTACCGTGGGGCAAGAGGGCGAAACACCGCTTGAGCTGCGTGAGCGGCTCTATCAGCAGAAGCTCACTTCGGCACTCCACAGTTTACAAACCGATCCGCATGTACAATTTATTGAGCGTCGGTTTAATGCGCAGTTGGATAGCGACAGCGTACGACCCATTTAACTGGGGTTGAAACCGAAGTGTCTCACCCCCACACTATGTGAAACATTCAACGATAACCAGAGAGATAAAGATGTTTGGTAAAGGCGGAATGGGCAACCTGATGAAGCAAGCCCAACAAATGCAAGAGCGTATGCAAAAGCTGCAAGAAGAGATCGCAAACATGGAAGTGACTGGTGAATCCGGTGCTGGCCTTGTGAAAGTGACAGTGACTGGTAGCCACAGCGTACGCCGTGTCAACATCGATGAAAGTCTGATGGAAGACGACAAAGAGATGTTGGAAGATTTGATTGCAGCCGCATTCAATGATGCCGCTCGTCGTATCGAAGAGACGCAAAAAGAGAAAATGGCTTCAGTCACCGGTGGAATGCAACTGCCTCCGGGCATGAAGATGCCATTCTAATCTGAGCCTGAATTTATGCGTACCAGTCACATGCTGGAACATTTGATGGAAGCGTTACGCTGCCTGCCGGGCGTTGGCCCAAAATCAGCGCAGCGTATGGCATTCCATCTGTTACAGCGCGATCGTAAAGGCGGTATACAACTGGCTGAGGCACTGAGTCAAGCGATGGTCGAAATCGGTCATTGTCAGGAGTGTCGAACCTTTACCGAGCAGGATGTTTGCCACATCTGTAGCAACCCGAAACGTAAAGAAAATGGTCAGTTGTGTGTAGTCGAAAGTCCGGCAGATATTGCTGCGTTGGAAGCAACCGGTCAGTTTTCTGGTCGCTATTTTGTGCTGATGGGTCACCTGTCACCACTGGATGGTATTGGTCCGAGCGATATTGGCTTGGATACTCTGGATTATCGCCTACAGCGCAAAGACATCAGTGAGGTGATCCTTGCCACTAACCCAACTGTGGAAGGTGAAGCCACTGCGCAATACATTGCGGAGTTGTGTCGTGAACATCAAGTGACAGCGAGCCGAATTGCCCACGGTGTCCCCGTGGGGGGCGAGCTAGAGTTGGTGGATGGCACGACCTTATCGCATTCGCTGTTAGGTCGTCATAAGCTGTTTTAACTCAGCCTCTACATTCACAATGCCGCTCATCGAGCGGCATTATTTTATCTTGGTTTAGGATGCTTATGAGCATGGCTCAATCAGCATCATGCTCAAGTTAGCCGTTCAAGTTCAGTCAAGTTATCGAATGCTTGTTGGTTGGTTTTTCCACAAACGACAGGGCAAGCTTTAAAATCGTGACACACTTTGGGGCGCTCGGGGCGACCAAATAGCTGGCACAGATTATCGTCATTGAGCTGAACACAGCGCACTCCAGCAGGTTTGCCATTTGGCATACCGGGAATGGGTGAAGAAATACTTGGTGCGATACAACAAGCACCGCAGCCTAATCGACAATCCATTATGAACTCTTTGCGCTGGAAAAATGGGCGGCCATCCTAACAGAAAGCCAAATAGGATGCACTGACTTGCGCTTTTCTTGCACTTTGGCAGTGCAAAGAGTATAAATCGACCCCCGATTGATTAACCGTAAGACAATGCAATGAGTACACCCTTCTGGCAAAGCAAAACTTTAGACCAAATGACCGAAGCCGAATGGGAATCGCTGTGCGATGGCTGTGGTAAATGTTGCCTGCACAAACTCATGGATGAAGATACGGATGAAATCTACTACACCAATGTGGCGTGTAGCTGGCTCAATAGTGACACCTGCTCTTGTAAAGATTATCCCAATCGTTTTAGCTCAGGTGAAGAGTGTTTAAAGCTCACTCGCGACAAGATTGAAGAGTTTAACTGGCTGCCGGATACTTGCGCTTACCGTTTACTTGGTAATGGTCAAACACTTCCAGAATGGCATCCTTTGCTGACCGGTTCGAAAGACGCCATGCATGCTGCCGATGAAAGTGTGCGCGGTAAAATCGTCTATGAAGTGGATGTGATCGATTGGGAAGATCACATTGTGCTGATGAGCCGAGATTAAGCGCTTTACTCATCGATGATGTTAGACAACAAAAACGCCTTGCTTCTCGCAAGGCGTTTGTCTTTGAGCGAAAGCTAAACTTAAGCCGCGTTATTTCTTCGGTTGGGCGTCGATACATTGCCCATGAACTTCACGGCCTTCTGGTGCCATTAGGTACAAATAGAGAGGCATGATGTCGAGTGGCGTTTTTAATTTGTCTGCATCTTCCGCTGGGTAAGCTTTCGCGCGCATTCCGGTACGAGTACCACCCGGGTTAATTGCATTTACACGAATGGTGCTGTCGCTCAGCTCATCGGCCAGAATTTGCATCATGCCTTCGGTGGCGAATTTAGAAATCGCGTAAGTCGCCCAGAAAGCGCGGCCAATGTGGCCTACGGTTGAGCTGGTAAACACAATTCGAGCATCGGCCGATTTATGCAGCAAAGGCAGCAGTGCTTGAGTCATTAGAAACTGTGCTTTCACGTTCACTTGCATCACTTCATCGAAGCTGTCTTCGCCAATTTGATCAAAAGGGCTAAGCACACCAAGCAAGCTTGCGTTGTGTAGAACGCCATCCAAGCGGCCAAACTGCTCTTCAATGGTATCGACCATATCCAGATAGTTTTGTTTGCTCGCGCCTTTCATATCTAGGGGAACGATGGCGGGTGTAGGGTAACCTGCAGCTTCAATCGCATCATAAGTTTGTTCGAGCTTTTTCACGGTGCGACCGAGGAGGATCACGGTAGCGCCATGTGCCGCGAAGCTGATCGCCGCTTGTTTACCGATGCCGTCGCCGGCACCTGTTACTAAAATCACTTTCTCTTTCAGGGCATCTGCTGAGACTGAATAATTCACGTCTTACATTCCTTATTATTCTTGGTTCTTCCTATTGATACACCGCGGTTTTTTCTTGTTAACCTCGCGAAGAATGTAACAGGGAAGAGGATTTGCTTTAAGTCTTCGTGACAAGGTGGTTACAATACACCAATTCGCATTGAAGAAGGATGAGTCACTTGGAGTTTTTGTTAGATTACGGCCTGTTTTTGGCCAAGATTGTGACTGTGGTAGTCGCGTTAGTGGCGGTGCTGGTCGTTGTTAAATCACTGGGTGGACGCAGTGGAACAGCCAAAGGTGAGCTGGAAATCACCGATCTGACTGAGCAGCACAAAGAGACTGTTGAACGTTTAGAATCTTATTTGCATGACGACGCGTTTTTAAAAGCGCGCGATAAAGCGGATAAGAAGAAAGAAAAAGCTGAGCAGAAAAGTCGTGAGAAATCACTCAAACAAGCGGCAAAAGAAGGCGAATTGGAAAGCAAACGCGAACCGCATCTGTTTGTGCTCGATTTTCATGGCAGCATTGATGCCAAAGAAGTCGCTTCACTGCGTGAAGAAGTGAGCGCGATTTTGGCGGTGGCACAAGCCGGTGATGAAGTATTACTGCGCTTGGAAACCGGTGGTGGCATGGTGCATGGTTACGGCTTGGCTTCCTCACAGCTTGATCGTATCAAAGCGGCTGGCTTACCGCTGACCATCTCAGTCGATAAAGTCGCGGCTAGCGGCGGTTATATGATGGCTTGTATCGCCGATAAAATCGTCAGTGCGCCATTTGCGATTGTCGGCTCAATTGGTGTAGTGGCTCAGTTACCGAACTTCCATAAACTACTGAAAAAGAACGATATCGAGTTTGAACAACTTACTGCGGGTGAATACAAACGTACGCTAACTATGTTTGGTGAAAACACCGATAAAGCGCGTGACAAGTTCAAATTAGAGCTCGAAGAAACGCATCAACTGTTTAAAGACTTTATTCGTGAGCATCGTCCTGCGTTGGATCTGGATAAAGTCGCTACGGGCGAACACTGGTTTGGTACACAGGCTAAAATGCTGGGTTTGGTGGATGAGATTCAGACTTCCGATGATTTGATTGTTGCCGCGTGCAAGAGCAAAACCGTACTTCTGCTGCGTTATACGCAAAAGAAAAAGCTGGCCGATAAATTGGCTGGGGTGGCGGGAGATGCCGCCGACAATGTGTTGATGAAACTGATCAGCCGAGGCCAACGTCCATTAGTGTAATGTTGGTTTCCACTACGGATTTCTAATGAATAAAAACGCGCTTAGTGACCCTAAGCGCGTTTTTTATTGGAAGGAGTGAGAAAGTTTAATCCAAACAGCCTGTAGCGGAAAACGTCTCCAATTTGTGCAGGTATTCGCTCAAGTCACCAATGTTATTTTTCACCCATTCAGGGTTGTAATAGGTGTCAAGGTAACGTTCACCGCTGTCGCACAGTAGAGTGACGATCGAACCTTGCTCGCCGCGACGCTTCATTTCACACGCCAGTTGCAGTGCGCCATACAGGTTAGTGCCTGTAGAAGCACCTGCTTTACGGCCAAGAATTTTCTCCAACCAGTAAATGGTGGCCACACTGGCGGCATCGGGAATGGCGCGCATTTCATCCACTACGTCAGGAATAAAACTTGGCTCGACTCTTGGGCGGCCAATACCTTCAATTTTGCTCCCACAATTGCGGGTTAATGCCGCATCACGAGTACGGTAGTAGTCATAGAAAACCGAGTTTTCAGGGTCGACCACACACAGTTTGGTGTTGTGCTGCTGATAGCGAATGAAGCGGCCGATAGTGGCAGAAGTACCGCCTGTTCCTGGGCTCATGACGATCCAACTTGGAACTGGGTGTTCTTCCATCTGCATTTGGCTGAAAATACTATCAGCGATGTTGCTGTTGCCGCGCCAGTCGGTAGCTCGTTCGGCGTAAGTGAACTGATCCATATAATGGCCTTTCAGCTCTTTGGCTAGGCGGTGAGATTCCGCGTAAATCTGATCTGAGCGGTCTACAAGGTGTGCTTTGCCACCATAGAACTGAATCTGCTCGATTTTTTTACGCGCCGTGCATTTGGGCATCACCGCAATAAAGGGTAGGCCAAGCAAGCGGGCAAAGTAAGCCTCAGAAACCGCGGTGCTGCCAGAAGAAGATTCAATAATCGTGGTTTCTGGCCCAATCCAGCCATTACATAGGCCATACAAAAACAGTGAACGGGCTAAACGGTGTTTGAGAGAACCGGTTGGGTGGGTACTTTCATCTTTCAGATAGATATCGACGCCAGAGACGCAAGGTAAATCGAGTTTAATCAGGTGTGTATCGGCAGAGCGTTGATAGTCTGCTTCAATTTTACGAATTGCGCTGTTAATCCACTGATGGTCAGTACACATAATCCAGTTTCTCCCTTAGGTTATGAAATAAGTTTAGCTAGGTTAGGAGAGAAAAACTTTGCTATTTTGCCTATGCTTTTGTAGTTTGGGAGAAAAATTTTCCCCTAATAAGGTGGTTTGTATGTTGCTCGACAAAATTGATCGGCAAATCTTGGCAATTTTGCAACAAGACTGCACCGTGTCACTCAATGAATTAGCCGAAGCGGTGAACTTAACCACTACACCTTGCTGGAAGCGCTTGAAAAAAATGGAAGAGGGTGGAGTGATTCGCGAGCGGGTAGCACTGCTGGATGCTCAAGCCCTCGAACTTTCTTTCACGGCGTTTGTGATGGTGACCACCAATAACCACTCCCATGAATGGTATTGCCGCTTTGTGACTGCCGTGGAAGAGTTTCCTGAAGTGATGGAGTTTTATCGAATGGCTGGTGAGTACGACTACATGATGAAAGTGCAGGTGAAAGACATGCAGTGTTTTGATCAGTTTTACAAAAAATTGGTTAACAGCATTGAGGGTCTGAACAAAGTGACCTCCACCTTTGCGATGGAGTCACTGAAATACACCACTCAATTGCCTCTGTGAGCGCTATTATTTAGTCAAGAAAACGCATCACGCCTTCTTGCACCGCCGTGGCTACAAGGTTGCCTTGGCGGTCATAAATCTCGCCACGTACTAAACCGCGTGTATTGCTCGCTGTTGGGCTTTCGATGGCATACAGCAACCAGTCATCCATCTTAAATGGGCGGTGGAACCAGATGGAGTGATCAATAGTGGCCACTTGGAATTTCGGGGTCATCAAAGAAACACCATGGGGATGTAAGGCGGTGACCAAAAATCCCCAGTCAGAAGCATAAGCGAGCAGGTATTGATGGATGAGCTGATCTTCCGGCATGTTGCCATTGGCGCGGATCCACAAATACTGTTTCGGCTCTGCTTTTTGTGGTTTCAATGGATTGATGACTGTGACTGGACGCATCTCAATTGGCTTTTCACCACAGAACGCTTTCTGCAATTTTTCTGGTAGGAAATGGGCAATTTGTGCCGCCAATTCGGATTCCGAAGCAAAATTTTCAGGCCCTGGTACCTCAGGCATAGTTTTCTGGTGTTCAAAACCGGGTGCATCACCATGATAAGAGGCGGTTAAATAGAAAATAGGGCGACCATTTTGAATCGCTTTAACGCGGCGAGTGCTGAAACTTCTACCATCACGCAAGTTTTCCACATCGTAAATGATCGGCTTTTCTGGATCGCCAGGATAGAGAAAATAGCTGTGGAAAGAGTGAACGGTGCGGTCAGATTCTACCGTGTAACGTGCCGCAGACAGTGCTTGACCGATCACCTGCCCACCATACACTTGAGGAAGACCCAAATTTTCGCTGGCACCCCGATAAAGTCCCTCTTCCAGTTTCTCCAATTGCAGCAGACTTAATAGTTCGTCTAACGGTTTACTCATGTACCTAGGATCCTTTTTCAGTGTTTTGATAATTTTGTGATGTTAGTCAGATATTTGTCAATAATCACGCTGTCCAATGACACAGATATCCGTGCAGCATATAATCCACGTGTTTCTTAATTTGCTATTTCCATTAGGTAATGAGGCCCTATGAAAAAGGTTCTACTTGTTGTTCTCTCTGTTCTGTTTGGTTCTTTACTCGTAGGTTGCCAAATGAATGAATCTGCCCCTAAAGAACAAGATAAAATTCAATCTATTACTGGGAGCGTTGCGTACCGCGAACGTATTGCTCTGCCTGATAATGCGGTAGTGACGGTTTATCTACAAGATGTCTCGTTAGCGGATGCGCCTGCAACCGTTATCGCAAAACAGAACTTTATCACTAATGGTATGCAAGTACCGCTAGAGTTCAACTTAGCGTATGACAGCAGCAAAATTAAAGCGAGCCACAGCTACAGTGTAAGTGCTCGCATTGAGGTGGATGGTAAATTGCGCTTTATCACCGATACCCATTACGGCGTGATCACCGATACGGATGCCACCAAACAAGTACAGATGATGCTCGTCGGCGTACAGAGCGAATAGCTGCATTTGTAAAACCAATGCATTCAACCAATGGCAGCTTTAGGGCTGCCATTGGTATTTTCGTAGCGATATTTTCCCTGCCTCGCTCACCTCAATACCCTCTGCCAACAAACGTTGTTGCTGGCGAATAAAATCGTTTCCCTGCAATGAAATCTTCCCTTGGCTGTTGATGACTCGATACCAAGGTAGTTGGCTGCCATCTGGCAGATTGCCAAGTGCCTTACCAACATGCCGAGCGTAGCCCGGATAACCGGCCATTTTGGCAACCGCACCATAGGTGGATACCTTACCAACAGGAATTTGGTGAATCACGACAAAGATCTGTTGTAAAAACTGGTCCATAATACAAAAGCCCGCAACAAATTTACCAAGGATAGGTATAGGGAGTTGGCATGATACTGTCTGCCTTACAATTTTTGACTGCAACACTCTTCGCTATTGCTGCTGCACATGTGGCAGGACTAAGCGAAGGCGATATTCCGATCATCGCATTTTTGATCCCCGCGCTCTGGTTACTGCCCAAATCTGGATTTTCCAGCATTGCCATGCTGATTGCGATCGGTATTTTTGGTTTTACCTTGCCGATGCAGCCTGTCGCCCTTTCGATTGGGCAATGGGTGCTGATCCCGCTACTGATGGTTGCATTTTCCGCACGTAGTAATTGGGGAGTCATCTTGGTGAGTGGTTTGATCGTGCTCACTTTGCAAGTGGGGATTATGGTAACGCAATCTGCTGGAAAACTGGAAGGCTCACCAATGGTGACGGTGGTACAGATTGTCATGGTGATGCTAATTTGGTGGGCAGCACGGGGTTGGAAGCCTAATCACTCACATAGCTGGTGGGCGTTAGTTCTAGTTATTCCGCTTTGGGTGGCCGAGCAATTTTATGCGGCAGCATTAGCGTTATTGATCACAGGGGTGATTGCGTCGTGCGAATCATTGGTACGCAAAACCACGGCTGAGCTGAACTGGGGAACGTTGCTGGGTTGGAGCCTGCCTTGCGTTAGTTTTGCTGCTTTGGTTGTCTCGCCAGAGACTGACGTACCTAATCCGGTATTTGTGGTGTGGATTTGCATTTTAGCCACGGCATGGACAACGGACTATGTGCTAAAAAATACCGAAGAAGCGCATGAACAGTGACCTGATTTGCCTTATTGAGGGTCGTCGCGAGCCCTATGCTGGTTGGGGTTGCATCGTTCTTGAGCATGACTTTTTGAAAACAAATTGACCAGTTTTATGAAATTTATTACCTAAAGTTGATAGTGAGGTAGGGGTATTTACGGTAAAATGCGCGACAAAAAATAACATCTAATATTCAACGTCTATGCTGTGTAATGTATTTTGTCGCTTTGTCTTGCTCCTCCTCGGATGGCTTGTAATTTCAGCGAACGGCTTGGCCGCGCCTCAATCTTATGTTGTTGCGACAGAGGCAGATGATGTGGTGACGCGAGTATTGTTTGACTCGATCGCGTACCATTTCAACCTTGAGATTGAGTACGTCAACTATCCCAGTTTTAACCATATCTTGATGGCAATAGAATCCGGTCAGGCCGATTTTGCCGCCAACGTAACCTACACGGAGCCGCGTGCTCAACGGTTTGATTTTTCAAGTCCCACTAATATTGAGTACACCTATCTCTACAGTTATGGTGGGCTACGCCTCAACGAAACTCGCATGCTCGGCATACCGAAAGGAACGATTTATGGTGATTTAGTTCGTCAACACTATCCCTATATCCAGCAAATTGAATACCAAGGCCATGAAGAAGCGGCCGCTCTGTTAGAAAGTCGTCGTGTGGATGGGGTCGTGGATGCGATCAATCAACTAAAACCGATGTTACTCAAGGGGTTGGATGCACAGCTGCTGAATGATCAAGTTCCGATTCAGCCGGTATCGATCATTTCTCCCAAAGGTAAACACCTGCAGCTATTGAACGACATTCAGCAATACGCGCATTCTGCTTATGTTCAACGTTTGTTACGTGAATCGATACAACGATACCAGTTTGATATCCGCAAACAGGCGCTACGCCAAGCGGTTGTGGATAGTGGGCTCAACGTGCAGCGTGTATTGCGCGTTAAACTGGAAAACAACCCTCAATATGCACTTTACCAGCCAGATGGTTCTGTACGCGGGATCAGTGCTGATGTTGTATTTCAGGCCTGTGACATGTTGCTGCTCAAATGTGAATTGGTGAGTCATGGTCAAGAAACATGGGAGAGCATGTTTGCCGATTTACAAGAGAAAAAAATCGATATTCTTGCTCCGGTAACCATTTCGCCACAGCGTAAAAATTTCACCTATTTCAGTGAGAGCTACTATCATCCAGAGGCGATTTTAGTCAAGCGAGAGCATTATAAAGATGATGTTTATAGCAATGTTTCTGAGCTTGTTACCGAACGAATTGGTGTCATCAATGACGACTTCTTCGAAGAATTACTTCAGCAGATGTTGCCCAACAAAAAGCTGTTTACTTACTCCAATCAGCAAGAAAAGTTACAAGCTTTATTAAACAAAGATGTCGATTATATCGTGCTCAATCGGGCGAACTTTAACCAGCTGCTTCGTGAGTCTAAAGAGATGCTGCCTATTGTGGAAGACACCATGATTGGCGCATTCTACCAGTATGATATTGCGATTGGATTTTCTAAAAATCCATTAGGTGCAACGCTTGCCCCTCTTTTCTCGCGAGCGATCAAAATGCTTAACACCGAACAAATTATCCATACCTACGATTATCAACCGAACTGGCGTGCCACGTTGCTTGCTGAAAAAAAATACCAACGTAGCACTCAGTGGTTGTTTGCCTTGGCATTATTAGCCTTATTCATGGTGGCTTTTTACCTGCATGGTATTTCACATACTGACAATTTAACCAAGCTACGCAACCGACGCGCCTTATATAATCGGTATCAACGTGGTTTATCGCCTCGATTGACGTTGGTGTATCTTGACGTCAATAAATTCAAATTGATCAATGATCAATACGGACATGAAGTGGGAGACAAGGTCTTAAAACAACTGTCACAGCGGATTGAGAATGTTTGGCGAGGTCGCAGTTATCGTATTGGTGGCGATGAATTTATCTTGATTGGTGAATGTTCAGCGGCACGCCTTGAGTATGTTCAAGCCCAATGTGAGCGTTTTATGTTTGTTGATGCGGAGCGCGACGTCAGCTTTGAAGTCTCTGTTGCCATTGGTGTTGCCAAGAACCGTGAACGAACGCAATCTCTCAACGATGTGATGCATCAAGCCGATATTGAGATGTATCGGGCGAAAGCCGAATCGGCACAACAACCATTTCAATCAGACCCCAAGGTAAAAAGATTACACATCATTTAGTCAAAATGGTGAAATGATGGCCGATTAGTCGGGGATGCAAGTTTAAATGAGGATTATCGCTTGCATTGCCCATGTCGATGTTTAATAATCGCACCCGCTTTGGAGCAATCCAAACTCAAATCGATGGAGGCCCTGGTCCTCCCGCAACACTAGTTCGTGAACCTGGTCAGATCCGGAAGGAAGCAGCCACAGCGGATGATGTGTGTGCCGGGATGTGGCTGGGGCCTCCGCCCATCTTGATGTTTGCAAAATAAGTTCGCATAAATTGCAGAATATTTCGCAAATTTGCACTATAAGTCTGCATAGACTACGTTTTGTTGTAGGTTTACAACAAAAGTGACTTAGCTATGTTTGACCAAACTAAGAAATCATCTCACGTACACAACATCTGTAAGTTTATGAGCTTGAAGAATGATGCTGTTGTTCGCACTCTCTCCATTCTGGAGTTCGATTTCTGTTTTCACCTCGAATACAACCCAAACATCAAAAGTTTTACCTCTCAACCTTTTGGTTTCCACTATCTATTCAATAACCGTAAGTGTCGATATACCCCTGACTTTTTAGCAATAGGTCACAATGAGCAATCAACATTCTTCGAGGTCAAACACTCTAGCCAGATTCTTAAACCTGATTTTAAGGAGCGCTTTGAAGAGAAACAGAGAGTAGCGTTGAGTGAGTTCAACAGACGGTTAGTACTCGTTACTGAGAAGCAAATTAGGATGGGACCAACGCTAGATAACTTTAAGTTGTTACACCGCTACTCTGGATTGCGCACAGTGACCGAGTTTCAAAAGCGAGTTTTGGCTTTTATTCAACGCAAGCAAATGGTCAAGTTGCAAGAGGTGTCTTTGTATTTTGGTCTATCAGAGCAAGACACACTTATTTCTACTCTACCTTGGATTTCTTCGGGGCACGTTAAAACAGACCTCAACACGATTGGCTTTGGTCTAGAAACTTGCGTTTGGTGCTAACTATGCCACCTGACTCTAATAATATATTTGGGTTCTTTGATGAGTTTGAAGTGTCAGAAGAAGAATCACAATTGCTCCCAAAAGAGCTAATTCTAGAACCCGTTGAAATATCATCGACCATAGATAGTTTGCCAGCAAAAATTCAGGAAGAGGTTCTTCGCCGCATAAAAGTGATTACCTTTGTAGAGAAGCGCTTGAAAGGTGGGTGGACAGAGAAAAACTTGAACCCCATCTTAAGTCTCGTTGAATCAGAATTACAGCTGACTCCCCCTAGTTGGCGGACTGTAGCAACTTGGAAAAAATCCTACTCTGAAGCAGGTAGAGAACCATGGGCACTTATTCCGAAGCATACGTTTAAGGGTAATCGCCAGAAAGAAATGGATTCGCAATCCTTGATTGACGAGGCAATTCAGAACGTATACCTGACACGTGAACGACTTAGTGTTGCAGAAGCATACCGATATTATAAGAGTCGAGTGATTCAAATGAATCGAGGGATTGTTGAAGGAAAAATCAAGCCAATTGCCGAACGCTCTTTTTACAATCGAATAAATGAGTTACCCCCTTATGAAGTGGCGATTGCGAGATTTGGTAAACGATATGCAGATCGGGAGTATCGCTCGGTTGGTCAGCAGGTAGCTGCAACTAAACCTATGGAGTTTGTTGAAATAGACCACACCCCAGTTCCAGTGATTTTGATTGATGATGAGCTAGATATTCCTTTGAGCCGCCCGTATTTGACGATGCTTTATGACCGTTTCAGTAAGTGCATTGTTGGTTGCAGTCTCAACTTTAGAGAGCCAAGCTTTGACTCTGTTAGAAAGGCTCTGTTGAATTCACTTTTGGATAAAAGCTGGCTTAAAGCAAAGTATCCATCGATTGAGAATGAGTGGCCTTGCCACGGTAAGATTGATTGCTTGGTCGTCGATAACGGTGCCGAGTTTTGGAGTCAAAGCTTGGAAGATTCGTTACGGCCTTTGGTGTCCGACATTCAATACAGTCAAGCAGCGAAGCCTTGGCGAAAGTCAGGGATCGAAAAGTTGTTCGATCAAATGAATAAAGGGTTAGTTAACGCTCTGCCTGGAAAAACCTTCACCAATCCTACTCAACTACAAGATTACAATCCAAAGAAGGATGCGGTGGTCAGGGTATCGGTATTTCTTGAATTACTCCATAAATGGATTGTCGACTATTACCACATGGCACCAGATTCTAGAAAGCGTGAGATTCCATACCACAAGTGGCACCAATCGAAATGGACGCCTTCTTACTATGATGGTGCTGAGAAGGAGCAACTCAGAGTAGAGTTAGGATTGCTTAGACACAGGACGATTGGAGTGGCAGGGATCAGGCTGCATAACTTACGCTATCAGTCCGCCGAGCTTATTGAATACCGGAAATATTGCACACCTAATGATGGCAAAAAGCTCTTTGTTAAAACCAAAACAGATCCTTCCGATATCAGCTACATCCATGTTTATCTAGAATCAGAAAAGAAGTACATAAAAGTTCCAGCGGTAGACAACAGCGGATATACAAACGGCCTTTCACTTTTTGAACACCAGCGCATACAAAAAGTACGCAGACTGAACACCAAGGATCTTGCTGATGATGAGGCTCTTGCGGATACATTTCTATATATGAAAAAACGTATCCAGGAAGAAACCGATAGATTCCGCCGTGTTAAAAGTAGCAAGCCCAACCTTCCTAAAACAGGTAACACGTCGAAACTAGCAAAGTTTAATGATGTTGGATCTGAGGGGCCAAGCTCAATCAACGTGACTCCTGTTAGGCTCAAATCTGAGGTTGTTTCCGATGCCTCAGAGTACTTAGATGACGATGATTTTGAAGATATTGAAGGGTATTAGTTTGAATTTAACACCAAAGCAGCTTGAGCAGCTAAAGTCCTTTGAAACCTGCTTTATCGAGTATCCCGCGATAACTGAAATCTACTCCATTTTCGATCAACTTCGTTTCAATCACTCTTTAGGTGGTGAACCAGAATCTTTCTTGTTAACTGGTGAGGCTGGAAGTGGAAAGACAGCTTTGATCAACAACTACTTGTCACGCTTTCAATCGGGTTCAACTTGGGGAAAGCAGCCAGTATTAAGCACTAGAGTGCCAAGTCGTATCAATGAACAGAATACGCTGACCCAATTTCTGGTTGATTTAGATTGTAAATCAGGAGGACGAGGGATTCGGCGCCGTAATGAAATTGCGCTTGGCGAAGCGGTTGTAAAGCAACTTAAACGTAAATCTGTTGAGCTGATTATTGTTAATGAAATTCAAGAGCTTGTTGAGTTTTCAACCGCAGAACAGAGACAAGTTATTGCCAACACATTCAAATATATAAGTGAAGAAGCAAGAGTCTCTTTTGTGCTTGTGGGTATGCCTTATGCTGATGTGATAGCGACAGAACCACAATGGAATTCGCGGCTAAGCTGGAGAAGAAAGATAGATTATTTCAAATTGTTGAAAGCGAATAGTCATTCGAGTAGAACGGCATCTTATGGGTTTGACTTAGAACAAAAAAAACATTTTGCCAGATTTGTCGCGGGTCTGAGTTCAAGGATGGGCTTTGATGAGCCACCAGTACTTACAAAGAATGAACTGCTATATCCTTTGTTTGCAATGTGCCGAGGAGAATGTCGAGCGTTAAAACACTTCTTGAAAGACGCGTTGCTTATTAGCTTCAACGACAATGCGGATACGATAGACAAAGCAATATTGTCACGCACTTTTGCATTTAAGTTCCCCTACCTAGATAACCCGTTTGATCGTCCTTTAAAGCAGCTTAGTCTTCATCAAATTGACTCTGGTTCTGCTTACCACTTAAATGCAGTCACCACTGAAGATAAAATAGTAGCCCCTCGTTTTACGGATGCTATTCCGCTGAGCATGCTATTGAGCAAAAATGGGCTTAAAGCTTAGAGGCTACTTGTCACGGCTTAGGCTGTCCAACAGCGCTGCTTTCTCTTCATCACTCATTTTGTCAATCACGCAAGCCAGTTCAGCACTTAACTCGTTTCTACAGAAAAAGTAGTTTAGTGGTACGTTTAACTCTTCAGCCATTCGTTCGAGCGTGCCAAGATCGGGTACATGTCTCCCTTTCTCATAGTGGTTCATCCGCCCACTCGCCGAGCTAGGTTCCATACCAATTCTGATACCCAGATCTTTCTGGGTAATGCCAGCTTTTTTGCGGGCTTCTTTAAGCCTCGTTGGGATTGGGTTGTCTTTATGCACTTACACATTTCTTTTCAACCTTTCGATAACTTAGATTGTCTAAGTTTTACCGATTTTTGTATACTTAGCAATCCTAAGTTTTGGATGGGTGAAATAGTGCAATGAATCGAAAAGTACCCCTTAACCAATGGCTATATAAGGCATTGATAAATAAAGAAATGGATGGTTTCACGGTACTGGAACTAAGAAATAGACTGTTGTACGCAACAGTGGGCGTATTCAACAAAAATGAACTCAGAAAAATGCTTTATCGCCAGCTTTATCAACTTGCAGAACGGGGATACCTTGAGAAAAGAAACAATCAGGCTAACGAAAAATCACGCTATTTCAAAACCTCTGCGTTCAAATCAGTAGAGTTTATTTCTGCGCATCGAACAAATTTACCATCCGCGAAAACAGGCTTGCCAAATAGCATTCAACAGCCTTTCATTCGGTATATATCCAAAGAAAAAGCGCAGTCCGAAGCTGAGCTTAGAATTCTGTTAGGGGAAGTTGAAGAATATAAGCGTGTGCTTACCCATTTTCCTGCTCAGTCAGCTCTTATCAAGCCGCTCTATGACAAATCAAAAGAATACTCAGCTAAGCTATTGGGAAGAGTTAATGCTCTGAGTAAATTGGAGTCACTGTAATGCTTGTGCGGGTCACCAAGATATGAAAGCGAGCTACATTCCGACTTTTTGTTGCTTATTATGAAAGCGGTGAGAGCTAGTGTGGTCGGTCTGGTGGATCACAGTTCTCATGGCACGTGTAAGTTAGTATCTGAAAAGCTTTGGGCAATTCCTTTAGCTATTCCTCCTTACAGAGAGCAGAAGAATATCACTAATATGGTGAATGGACTTCTTTCTATTTGCGACGAGTTAAAGTTATGTGTCGGTGATAGCCAACAAACGCAGCCTTAAAGTTGCCGGTTTGCTTTCTTAGATTTATATTTCTTGCAAATTACTGAAAAGATAAAAGTTCTTGTGGCGTACAGGGGGATTAGCCAAATTGTGTTACCATATCTGCCTTTCCGGATATTTAGTTTTGACCTTTAATCTGATGATATCTTTATAACAGTTAATCTTCACTCATCGAACCAGCGCGGATTATTATATGGATTTTTTTGGTGCTGATACTATTTACTTACTATCCAATAAGGTAACAAATGGAAAAGTCTGATTTATATCTTACATTTACAGATGAGAATCGTGCTCCAAAAGTAAATGAAGTTATTCTTTATGCAGAAGATAGCTCTTGGAATGACTTCGGTTATAAAATTGGGTGTACATTGAGAGTTCTTACTCATGAAGAGAATAAAAACTTTGAAGTTAGAGCATTTATAGGTTTTTTTGATCCAAGAAACTCAGAACTAGATGAAGAGCTCAAAAATGTAAACTACAAAACGACATCATATCTGGCGATGCTCCCTATAATACGGCAACTAGAAAAGAGAAGTGCATTAGATAAATTAGGCTTCTTCACTATGCTTCCTGATATGGAGGCTTACAGGTATGCAGTATCATATCTAGGTCCGGAGTTCTTAGAAAAGGTACTGCGAATTGTAAATGATTTGGTTCTTTACAAAGATAAAAAAAATAAATGGATTCCTCATGCTATGAATAGCGATGTTTTTAAACTGGGATTTATGAGGCATTCAAGTTCTTTTTTTGCGTTCAATAATGCTGACAGTGTGTTAGGAGGAGTAGAAGAAGAAAAGTTCGATGGGATATCCCAAGAGTTAACACTTAGGTATGAATTGGCCGGATTCGAAAATGATCATGAAATAAAATTAAAGTATGATCATACTAGCATTATACCCAAAAGGATCAATGTGCTAATCGGGAGGAATGGCCTGGGCAAAAGCCAAGCTCTCATGTCTTTTTGTCGAGCTGCTTTGAGATATCCAGATAAAGGCATTTCTCTCTCAACTTCAGATAGTAATGGTAGACCTGTAATAAATAGGTTACTTGCTATTGCAACGCCAGGCGAAACTCAAAACACCTTTCCATCAGAGAGAGTAAAAACCCAGAAGCTATACTATCGAAGGTTATCTTTAACTCGAAATGGACGCGCAAAAACCACGAAAACCATTAGTGATATGCTAGTTCAATTAGCACGTAGTGAAGATAGTATAGGCAAGAAGACTCGATGGGATATATTCATTGATGCTATCTCAAAAGTATTACCTATTAAAAGTTTGGTGATCGAATCAAGAGACAAGAAATATGTTGGTTTGGCTGATTTAGGGTGGGGTGGTGGAGAGCAGGCTTCTCTTGAAAGATGGGGCAACATTGCGCCTAATGCTGAGCCAAAAATAATGTTAGCTAGGGAAGCTTACCCGCTTAGTAGTGGGCAACTGACATTCATGAAGTTTGCCATTCTTTGTTGTTTATACATAGAGAACGGTTCATTCGTTCTATTAGATGAACCAGAAACTCACATGCATCCAAATATGATATCGGATTTTGTGGGGCTATTGGATGAAATTTTAGAAAATACAGGATCCTTGGCTCTTATTGCAACGCATTCTGCTTACTTTGTGAGAGAAATTCCACAAGATCAGGTTCATGTGTTTAAGAAAGAAGCGAACAACGTATGTATTTCTAATCCTAGACTGACCACATTTGGTGCACCCGTAGACTCGATATCAAGGTTTGTCTTTGATGACGATGCTGAGAGTAAACTCGCAGAGAAACTGTATCGACGAATCAAAAGGCAAAACACAACTTTTGAAGATATTGTTAATAAATTAGGTTACGAAATATCAGTAGCTGCAATGATGAAGTTGCGCCAGAAGATGGAAGAAGCATAATGAAAAAGCTTCCTATTCCTACCTACGACGATAAAGAGCGGACTACACAAGCATCTGAAAACACCAGAATGAGTAGTTACCCCCATCTTCGAAACCGATTAGCAGATGTAACTAGCGCATATCACAACTACTTGCAGCAGTCTGGAAATGCACTGAACATTGGTCCTATAGGTATTAGTAATGATCTAGCAAAAGCACTGAAGACGCACTACACGAGCGAACCTGAATGTTTTTCATTTATCCCATTACTACGTAGATCTTCTAGGCGCGTATGCCCCATGTGCGGTTCTTTGGGGACAGGAACGCTCGATCATTTATTGCCTCAGGCTATCTATCCAGAATTTGCGGTTTTTTCGAAAAACCTAGTACCAGCGTGTGATTGTAATACTAAGCGGCAAGATGTTGTTGCAGGATTTTGCAATCAATTCAATACTGGTGTAAGAGTTCTACATCCATATTTTGACGACTGCTTATCAGAGCGACAGATTTATTTCTCAATAGAGCCTTCCCCAGAATACCCGTTAGCGAAATTTGGGCTGGTATATATCAATCAGAACTGCAACGAATTCCCCTCAATCAAGTTTCATGTGGAGAGTGTTGTCCTTCCTTCGGGCATTGTGGCTGAAATGGTGGATATGTGGTCTAGCCTTAGCGAGTATCCTTCTGACAAAATTCACACGCTACCATCAGATGCAACCATAACTATTGAAAGCTTGAACGAAGCTTTGAGAGATGTATTAGGTAGACACGATCGACAAAAAACAACACCGAACAATTGGGAGTCTATTTTTGTCTATTCGATCATAAACAGTGAGAGTGCAAAAGAATGGATAGTTGAAAAACACAACTCTCTGATGGAGGAATGAGTCTCTACAACATCCCCAAAAAAACTGACCGCTTTAATTCAAACCACTTTTGAAGCTGAAGGGCTGCAAGAAAATCAGGATCTGCAAGAAGCACTTAAAGGATGCATCGACGCCATTGCCTCAGATTGCCTCGTGATCTCAAAAAGAGTTTTCCGACTGGGAAGACAGCTGTCGTCTTATTGATCTTCTGGCAATTATTCGAAATGCCAACTTTGTAGTCATTGAGCTAAGACGGGATGAAATCGGCGCACGGATGAAGCTTCAAGCTATTCGCTATGCTGCCATGTTCTCGCCTATGAATTGACGATATTTTGGTAATCATTTGAAAATACACTACACTAAAACTTAGATACTCTAAGTTTTAGTGGTGATATGTGAATACAGACATTCAACTTTACGCTGATGAATCGCTCGAAAGTTTCTTGCTGCGCTTATCGCAAGAACAAGGCTACGAGCGATTTTCTCATTTTGCTGAAGACATCTGGTTCGACACATTGGAGCAGCATGAAGTGATTCCCGGTGCTTTCCCTCTTGAGCTCAACCGAATCAATATCTACCATGCGCAAACTACAAGCCAAATGCGAGTGCGAGTTCTTATCCATCTTGAGAACCAATTAAAACTCAATAACTTTGGCGCTCTTCGCCTTGCGTTGTCACATTCAAAAGCTCAATTTTCTCCCGAATACAAAGCTGTGCATCGGTTAGGAGCTGATTATCCTTTCGTTTTTCTTGGTAAACGCTTCACGCCTATTTGCCCTTTATGTATTAGTGAGGCTCCATACATTCGCCAGCAGTGGCAATTTCTTTCTCAGCAAGCTTGTGAGCGCCATGGCTGTAAATTGGTTCATCACTGCCCCGAGTGTCAATCGAGATTGGAATACCAAACCACTGAGAGTATTAGCCAATGCGAATGCGGTTTTGAACTCCGAAACTCACCGGTAGAAGATGCGCCAGTGGCTGCGCTACTGGTTGCTCGATGGTTGTCAGGAAATGACTCAAAACCTTTGGGATTATTGAAGGCTGTGATGACGCTCTCTGAGCGATATGGTTTTTTACTATGGTACGTTAATCGTTACGGTGATATTGAGAACATCAGTTTTGAGTCATTTGTTGAGTATTGTTCTTGTTGGCCAAGAGTGTTGAAGGAAGAACTTGATGAGTTGGTAAACAAAGCCGATCTCATTCGAATCAAAGATTGGAAAAAGACGTTTTTCAATGAAGTTTTTGGCGCTTTGCTTAAAGATTGCCGCCAGTTACCAAGTAGGCAGTTAGAGCGTAATAGCGTGCTCACTCAAGTGTTAGCCTACTTTACAAAGTTAATGGCAACACTACCTTCAAGCAGCAAAGGGAATGTAGGCGATGTGCTGTTAAGCCCCTTAGAAGTGTCTACATTGCTTTCTTGCACAACGGATGAGGTGTATCGGTTGTATGAGTTTGGTGAGATTAAAGCAGCGATTAGGCCGCGGATGCATACCAAAATTGCCAGTCATGAATCGGCGTTCACCCTAAGAAGTGTCATCGAAACAAAGCTGACTCGAATGTGCTCTGAAAATGACGGTTTAAGCGTGTATCTACCTGAGTGGTAATTATGACGAAATTAAGTGATCTACTAGCAATTGAAGACGAGGCAATAAAACAAACTGCTCTAAAAAAGATGTTCATGCCCTATACAGAAGAGGTTTGTGTTGATGGGTATGAACAAGAAACGTTGACGATTTTGCTCAATCTCAGTTCTAGTCATCAAGCTGATAGGTGCTCAGATTGGTTGGATGTAGCTCGGGCTCAAAGGTATTTAAAAGACCGCGAAAACTTAAATGCCTCTCTTGCTGAAATCCAGTGGTTCCACACACATAACCTAAAGTTTCCAGATTGCCGTGTTAAGGATCAGCGGATAATTGCGCGACCTCTTTCTACAGCCGAGGAGTTTATTTCAAGTGCAGTATTGGATCAGCGATTGGGATGGGCTCATAACTCTGCTGTCTATCGTCACACATTGTGGTTACTGAATCCTTTTAAATGGCAATCACAGCCAGTGTGTATCCTTTCGCTTATTCAGCAGAAAAATCCAGTTTGGCTTGATCTGCTTACAGAATTTGGCTTGGATGTGAAGTCACTTGCTCGCTTACAACGTGCAATTGAAGAACAGCTTCCTGAGAATAGTTTTCCCGACAGTGTTAGTACTTACAGTAAGCAATTACGGTTTCCATGGGGTGATGATTATGTTTCGATCACCCCCGTTGTGAGTCATGCTCTTCAGTGCGAATTAGAAATAAGAGCACGAAGTCCAGAAAATAAACTCAGTTTTGTCTCTTCGTCACTGCCTAATTCTGCCAGTATTGGGAACCTGTGTGGCAGTTTGGGTGGGTATATGAGAGTCCTAAATTACCCGCTAGGTGTTAAGCAGGCCAAGGGGGGGACGTTAACG
Source organism: Vibrio metoecus (assembly GCF_009665255.1). Taxonomy (NCBI): domain Bacteria; kingdom Pseudomonadati; phylum Pseudomonadota; class Gammaproteobacteria; order Vibrionales; family Vibrionaceae; genus Vibrio; species Vibrio metoecus. The sequence continues at coordinate 1,718,113 of NZ_CP035686.1, read as the reverse complement.
GAAAACCGTCAAAAGAGTGGTCATTACTTTGATGACTATCAGGTAACTAACGCCAAAATTTGTCAGGTACTAAATCGCCTAATTGGGTCTGAGCCATCCAAAACACAGCGGCAAAGAGAAAGAGCTCGTCAGGTTAGGGGTAAGATTTTACGAAAGCAAATAGCCTTATGGATGCTGCCACTCATTGAGTTAAGAGATATCGCCGAATCTGAACCCAATCAGCAACAACTAGAGCATGACGACACCTTAGCTCAAGCCTTTTTGTCGTTACCAGAATGGGAGCTTGGCTCTTTGGCTAGTGAGTTTAACCGACGCTTACATCTCACGTTTCAAAATAATATGTATTCAGCCAAGTTTGCTTATCATCCCAAACTGATGCAGGTAGCTAAAGCACAAGTGACATGGGTGCTTGAGCAACTAAGTAAGCCAATTAACAATCAAGATACGGTGACGGGGGAGCAATATATCTACCTGTCGTCAATGAGAGTGCAAGATGCGGTAGCGATGAGTAACCCTTGTTTGTGTGGTGTGCCGTCTTTGACGGCCATTTGGGGATTCATGCACGATTATCAAAGGCAATTTAATCAATTGGTTAACAATGATTCCCCAGTTGAGTTTTCGAGTTTCGCTTTTTATGTTCGAAACGAGAATATTCAATCAACAGCGAAGTTGACAGAACCTAATTCAGTGGCCAAAGCGCGAACGGTTTCTAATGCGAAACGACCGACCGTTCGTAGTGAACGATTGGCGGACCTAGAAATAGACTTAGTTATCAGAGTTCATAGTGAAAGCCGAATTTCAGACTTTAGATCAGCGCTTAAAACGGCCCTTCCCGTTGCTTTCGCCGGAGGGGCATTATACCAACCACAGCTATCGATGCAGATTGAGTGGCTTAGAACATTTACAGGCAGGAGTGAACTTTTCCATGTTTTAAAAGGATTACCTGCATACGGGCGATGGTTATACCCAAGTGAAAAGCAACCTACTAATTTTGATGAGTTAGAGCGGTTGCTCACTCAAGACGATGATAACTTGCTTGTTTCTCTTGGCTACCATTTATTAGAGCATCCAACTAAGAGGGGTAACGCAATCACAGGTTGTCATGCTTATGCGGAGAATGCGATAGGGCTAGCTAAGCGAATAAACCCGATAGAGGTCCGTTTTAGTGGACGAGATCACTTTTTAAACCGCGCCTTTTGGTCGATAGAATGCAGTAGCGAAACTATTCTTATAAAAAACTATAGGGATTAATCGTTTATGGAACTTTGCACTCAATTGAACTATGTCCGATCACTTTCTGCTGGCAAAGCTTATTTCTACTATCTATCCGAAAGTGGTGATATGTGTCCCCTTAATGTAGATAGAACCCGATTGCGCGCACCAAAAGGGAGTTATTCAGAAGCATATAAGGGGAACAAGTTCGTCGACAAGAATGTTGCCCCCCAAGACTTGGCATATTCAAACCCTCAGTTCATCGAAGAGTGCTATGTAAAGCCCGGCGTTGATGAAATCTATTGCGCATTTTCACTTCGAATTCGGGCCAATTCGTTAACCCCAGATATCTGTAGTGATGATGAAGTGCGCAGTAAACTGTCTATGTTTGCTAAGATTTATAAAGAGCTCAACGGATACAAAGAGTTAGCTAATCGTTATGCGAAGAACATCTTGCTTGGTACTTGGTTATGGCGAAATCGTGAGTGCAGAAATATCACTATTGAAGTGACGACCAGTGAATTGGATACCTTTGTTGTCGAACATGCTCAAAAACTCTCTTGGTATGGTCATTGGGATGGTGATTCAACAGAATGCTTAGAAAGGCTTACAGCCTATCTGGAGCGAGCATTGTCTGACCCGACCGAATACTTCTACATGGACATCAAAGCAAAACTGCGGGTTGGCTGGGGAGATGAGGTTTACCCAAGCCAAGAGTTTTTGGATAGTCGAGAAGATGGAATCCCTACTAAGCAGCTAGCCACAGTAGAGCTTTTGAGCGGAAAAGAAACCGTCGCGTTTCACGGACAAAAAGTTGGTGCAGCGTTGCAATCGATTGACGATTGGTGGCATGAAGAGGCTGATAAGCCTTTAAGAGTGAACGAATATGGTGCAGATCGAGAATACGTTATAGCAAGAAGACATGTAGCATATGGAAATGACTTCTATCAATTACTCAGAAATACAGAGAACTGGATTGAAAGTATGACTGCTTCTGAATCCATTCCGAATGACGTGCACTTTATTATGTCTGTTTTGATCAAGGGCGGATTGTTTAATTGCGCCAAGGTCAATTAAGAGGTTCTATCATGTCTCAACGGTACTACTTCTTGATACGTTACACGAATGCTAATGCCGACTATGGCTTGCTAGCAGGGCGTTGTATCTCACAAATGCACTTGTTTATGGTTAATCACCACCAAGCAATGAATAGAGTAGGTGTGAGTTTTCCTGATTGGAATGAATCTTCAGTTGGTCAAACCATTGCCTTTGTTTCCGAGGACAAAGAGATGATGATGGGCCTCTCTTTTCAGCCCTATTTTTCATTGATGGTTAATGAAGGTTTGTTTGAGATCTCCAGTGTTTATGAGGTGCCAGATACTTCCGAAGAAGTAAGGTTTGTTCGTAATCAGACGATTGGGAAAAACTTTTTGGGTTCCAAAAAGCGTCGAATCAAACGCAGTATGGCTAGGGCCGAGTTATTTGGTATTCAACAATCATTACCAGTAACGAATGAAGACCGTGTCATCGATAGTTTTCATCAGATCCCTATTTCTAGCAGCTCTTCACGGCAGGATTATATTCTGTTTATTCAAAAGGAATTCGCAGATGAGCGTGCTGAATCTGGCTTTAATAGCTATGGTTTTGCAACCAATCAAGAAAAAAGAGCGACGGTACCTGACTTACGTTTTAACCCTTTTGACGAAGACTCTTTTTTAGTTCATTAGAAACAAAGAGTTACAGTTGTGAAAATAAAAATGGTGTTTTTACCAAGTTGTGACTTTAAGCAAGAATGATCAGATGCTTAGTGATTATATTTTATAGTGTTCTGCCGAATAGGCAGCCAAGAAATTACTAATCCTCCTTTTTCTACTGTGAAAAAAGTGTTCTGCCGAATAGGCAGCTAAGAATAGGTCAGGAAGCAAGCAACCTACCTGCTGAACAAGCAGTTAATATTCAAAACCATCAAGTTTTCTCTTGGTGGTTTTTTGTTTTACAGCTTGTGTTGTGACGGCGGATTGGTTGTGGCCATTTAAGAACAGCAACGCACTTTTGCCCCTAAGTTTGTTTCCACGCATTCGTTCTAACGACAGTCTAGCTGATTTTGCTATACTGCAACTAATCTAAATCTTCTGTCAGGTTGTATGCTATGAGCAAGAAAAAGTTGTCCGAAAAAGAGTTGTTAGAAGGGATGACTCCTTATAATACCCACAGTGATTTGCTCGCAAAGACAGAAATAAAGCCTGATTGGATGTCTTTCGCCGACGAGGTTGAACGGCTTACAGATGATTTCATAGCTAACCGAAATGAGGTTTTCGATGATCCTAGTTCCGATTTGGTGAACCCATATATTTTTCTTTCAAACCTCAAGTTAGCACTTGATAGCCTTCCTGATGGTGATATTGAACTTTATGACTTGGGCAATGAAATTGGTCGGGTTATTGCTAGTTTGAGTTCACCAAATAAGACACGTTTACGTGAAGTCACTGATGGTATTGAACATGGTTTTGATTTAAAGAGGATCTTCGAATGAGTAAGCTTGATGAATGGGTTGACAACAATATGACATTAACCGGTATCATCATAATGGTTGCTGGGTTAACGCTCGGATACATCCTTTTCTAACATCGATTGCTATGTCTTTGAAGAAAACTTCAGTCGTTGCAAGTTTTATATTTGCAACAATTCCCACAGGCTCCAATTGTTCTACAGCCTGTTGCACAAATTAGTCTAAATAAAAAGTTGCTTAGACCTTTTACTCATTCACACCCTTATCATGGGCCTTTGCAATACCAAAAGTAATCCACTTTATTCCCACTCAAATCCTAAAAATATGCCATCTGTTTGACATGAGCACCAGTTGCACATATTCGATTGTGCTAGCATCCAAAAAGTCAGCATTACACCACTTCAAAGGAGAAACCATTGGCTAGACGAGGTAGTGGTTTACGAACGGCTATAAAGATTGTTAAAGCAATAGATAGAGCTAACAAACAAGCTGCTCGTGAATCCCAGCGTAGGCAAAAAGCTAATGAGCGAGCACATGCTCAGGCAATGAGAGAGCACGAAAGAGAAGTGCGAGAAGCTCAGCGCGAATTACAAAGGCAAGAAAGACTAAATAAGTCAGCAGCAAAACAAGCTTTTAAAGATGCAGTAGCTAACGCCGCAGAAGAATACCAAGAGCGATGTGAAGAGCGAGCAGCTCTTAGGAAACAATTCATACAAGAGGTTCTAAAGTAATCAATGGATAATAATTTACTGATGTTGGCAGGCTTATCATTAATAGCTGTCGTATTAACTTATATTCTAACAAAACGCTCAGCAGATAAGAAAATCGAGCAATACAAGTCGCTAGATGAAGCACTAGCAAAAACAAAAGAGGAATATGATTCAGTGTGTATGAGCCGAGAATCAATAATCGCTGCCACTGAAACCGCAAAGCTAGAGCTAGATAAAATCAATGAGGAAACTGCCGAACTTCAAGCTTTGAAAGGACAAGATAATGTACTAAAAAAGAGCATTCAAGAGCAGCAAGCGACCTTAGAATCGACTAAATCAACACTAGATGAACTTAACTCAAGTATTGAAAAAGGTGAGCTTGAGCTAGAAGAGTTAATGGGTGATCTCGACTTATATTCAAGGCTTGATGAATACACTGCTCATGGTCATTTTGAAATGCCAAAGTACCTTTACGAAACATCTACTCGATTTGCGGAAGAGATCAAGGATATTAGGCAGCAGCAAAAAGACATGATAAAAGATAAAACAGCGATCACTTTCCCAGAGTCAACGGTGATATCTAACGACAAGTCATTCAATAATTCAGTTCTAAATGGTCAAGTTAAACTCATGCTTACTGCTTTTAATATTGAATGTGATCTTCTTATCGGTAAGGTGTCGCCGAGTTCGTTTGGGCGTACTCTAGAGCGTATAGAAAAACTTGCCAACACACTAGAAAAGTCAGCTGCGACATTAGAGTGCGGATTTAATATAGATTACATCGAACTTAAGTTCGAAGAGTGTAAGCTTCAATACCAATACACACTTAAAAAGCAAGAAGAGGTCGCTGAGCAGCAGCTTATCAAAGAACAGATCCGTGAAGAACAACGAGCTATTAAAGAGTTTGAGAAAGCGATAGCCGATGCCGAAAAAGAAGAAAAAATGTACCGAAATCTTCTTGATAAAGCACAGCGAGAACTTGCTAACGCTACTGAGCAGGAGCGCTCTGAAATGGAGAAACGGATAGCAATGTTAGAGCAGCAGCTCGCCGAAGCAGAAGCCAAAGAAGAACGAGCTAAGAGTATGGCGGAACAAACCCGTAAGGGGCATGTTTACGTCATCAGTAATATTGGTTCGTTTGGTGAGGATGTTTACAAGATCGGTCTTACTCGCCGTTTAGAGCCAATGGACAGGGTTAAAGAACTAGGCGATGCAAGTGTACCATTCCCATTTGACGTACATGCCATGATTTACACCGATGATGCTCCAGCTCTTGAAACAGCATTACACCGCGAATTCAATTCTAAACGTGTAAACGCTGTAAACCTTCGCAAAGAGTTCTTTAATGTCGACCTTGCATCTATCCAAGAAGCCGTAGAAAAGATAGCTGGAATAGAAGCCGAATTTAAAATGACTGCTTTAGCTGAGGATTACTATGAAAGCTTGAGATTAAGTGAAGCAGCATAATGTGGAAATGTACTGAGCTAGCTGCTGTAGCTAGCTCAATTCTGCCCCAAAGTTGCTTAGACCTTTTACTCATTCCCATCCTGTTCAAGAGTTTTCCCCTACTAAAACTTATCCATTCTTCTAGTACTGTTCGTTGTGAATCCCCATGTTGTATTACGGGGGTAAATTCCACCTAAGTTCAACGTTTGTGACGTATGGTCCTATATTCATACAAAAAATATGGAAATAGTTGCACCTCTAATATAGATTATCATGCGATAAGTTGCGTCTATTCATATGGTTACAAGCGTATCCAAATTAAGAGTCAAGGTATTAACAATGGAAAACCTTTCCTATCAGAAATTCTCACAAATCAACCTTAATGATCCCTTCTTCTCAACACTTAAAGCTGATTACGTTGAGTTTCCGGATTGGTTTGCTAAAAAGGCACGCGAAGACGAAAGTGCTTACGTTCTTTATAACCGACATGGTGTAATCGAAGGGTTTATGTATCTCAAAATTGAAGTCGGAGAAATTACGGATACAAATCCACCTTTACCAAATGCTACTCATCTAAAGATCGGTACCTTTAAGTTTGATTCAGCAGGAACTCGCCGTGGTGAGCGCTTTATTAAGAAAGTCTTTGACCATGCTATTGAGTACAAGGCTGATGATATTTATGTAACGATTTTCGACAAGCACGAATACTTAATCATTTTAATGCAAAGATATGGCTTCAACATCATTGCGACTAAAGAAACAGCGAATGGTAATGAAAATGTACTGTTTCGCAAAATGTCGTCTGTAACTGGCGACATTTTGCATGATTATCCAAAATTTGAAACTAGAGGTAACAGTAAATACCTGATGTCGATTTATCCCGATTATCATACACGTATGCTACCTGACTCGATTCTTAACAATGAGTCCCACGACTTGATTCAAGATGTTTCTCACACTAACAGCATCCATAAAATTTACTTGTGTGCGATGGAAGGAACCTCGAATTTCAAACCCGGTGATATTATCGTTACATACCGTACTACGGATCGTCAGGGACCTGCGAGATACCGATCGGTTATAACTTCAGTCTGTGTTGTCGAAGAATACAAAAACATAGGTGAATTCAATACGTTAGAATCTTTTCTTCAATATGCTGGCTCATATTCAGTGTTTAGTACTGAAGAGCTGACCCGCTTCTATAGGACAAAACGCTATCCTCATATCATTCGATTCACGTATAATACTGCTATGACTAAACGCGTAATTCGTGGCCGACTTATTGATGAAGTTGGACTTAGCGATGGACCTGGCTCTTATTGGGGCGTAATGAGATTAACAGATCAGCAGTTTCATCATATGCTTGATTTAGGTGAGTTAGATGCAAGTTTTATTATCAATTAAGCCCGAATTCGTCGAAAGAATTTTTGCCGGGGAAAAGAAATTTGAATATCGCAAAGCAATCTTTAGACGTAGCGATGTAGAGAAAGTGATCATCTACTCTACACTACCTGAGGGTAAAGTAGTTGGTGAGTTTTCTATCGACAAGATACTAACGGACACTCCACAAAAGATTTGGAAGCAGACAAAAACCAAATCGGGAATCAACAAAGAGTTCTTTGACGAGTACTTTGATGGTCGAGCAGAGGCTCATGCAATAAAAATTGGTAATGTGAGAAAGTATCTCACCCCTTTCAAACTAGCCGACATGAAAGAGAAGGTTTCAGCACCGCAATCTTTCAAATATTTATCGTGCGAGTTACTACCCGAGTTAGCGTTTGAATGAATAAATTGATTTTTGTTTCTGGGGTGCATGGTGTAGGAAAATCCACACTATGTAAAAAGCTAAATGAGCATGTTGATATTCCATCGTATTCTTGTAGTGAGATCATTAAGGCAAACTCTGAGTATGTTGAAACTTCTAAGGTTGTTGATAAAGCGGAAGCAAATCAAATCGCTTTGCTCAATGGCTTATCAACATTACGCAATAGCTCGATTTTTCTTGACGGCCATTTCTGTCTCATCGGTAAAGATTCACAAATCATTGAACTAGATTTTTCTGTTTTTGAGCAAATAGCTCCAGCTTTGATCATTAATGTTATTGCTGAGCCGGACGAAATACATAGACGACTTGTCTCTCGTGATGGTGATTCTATAGGTATCTCATTGATTGAGAGCTTACAGAAACAAGAAACATCTAATGCACATGCTTTTGGTAACTCTCGAAGTATACCTGTAATTGATTATGTCTCTGGTACAGATGTGTCAAACTTGCTCAAACAGATAAAATAGACTGATTAGTTCAGTTTTATAAAGACTCCTTTCGGCTGTCTCTTGATCACAAGTCTTCGAGATTGAGAGACATGGCCAATTCGTAACCCTCAAGGATGGTTTGTAATTTAAAGCTTCTTTCCCACAATACCTCTACTGAAGCCCGGCCTGTCCGCTTGGTATTTTTCCAACCCCCTAATCTGGCTAGACGCTCGTACGCCCACTGCATATCTGGCGCCTGTTGCGGTAACGGACCTCCCTCCTTTTTCAGCCAAAGTAACTTCCAGGTTTTCTGACCCAACAATGTTTCACAACATTGTTATTCCACTTCCGCTTTATATTCCTTCATAAAGCGAAGTTGGAGTAGGCGATAAAAGCCAGTATCACACTCATGCGCTCCAGATTCTCCAGTCTCTGCATTCTAGCGGTGCCGCTGCTTTCCATACCTTTCAATCAACCAACGATGCTCGTAATAGCTGACAACCTCCAGCGCCTCTTCTGAGCATGTGATAGGTAATAGTTTTTCCCTTATCCCATTCTTTAACTGTTCTCACAGTTTTTAAACAAAGTTCAGCAGCTTGTTCGACGGATAACCACATTCAACCTCACGAAAAATATAGTTTTTTGTCATTTCGTGATACTTCATTAAATTGCCCCTCAAAAGCGGGACATTCTATATATAATTAATATGCAGCTGCATTAAGTATAAGCAGATAAAGTGCGCACTGTGCGAAGGCGTATTAATTGGCAAATTTGCCTTATAAAAAGTTATTCATGAATAGCTAATATTAGAACTCCTGAAACTAATTTTTGTCCATCTTCGAGCTAGCTAGGTGTGGCTCGCTCAGGTTTGTCCAAGAATGTGCGTTCATCATCCAGTTGGGACAACTCATATTGTGTCAAATGGCCAATCAATAGGAAAACAATTACAGTAATCTTATCTCCGTTGCGCTGTTGCAAAATACCTAATCTGAAATACAATATACTGTATCTATATACAGTGTGTGTTTTGTGTGAAAGTTATCCCTATCTTTGCTCATGCAGGTATCACAGGCTTTGAGAGTCCTGCTGAAGAGTATACTCAGCTCGCTTTAGATCTAGACCGGCTTCTTATTGAGCATCCTTGTGCCACGTTTCTGGGATATGCATGTGGAGATTCTATGCAAGATGTGGGTATCTTCGACAAAGATTTACTGATTGTAGATCGCTCATTAGATATACAAGATTTCGACATCATAGTGGCAAACCTCAATGGGGAATTTATTTGTAAACAAATTGACCTCAATCGTCGATTACTCCTCTCTGCTAATGAGCGATACCAGCCCGTTCCTATCCACGAATTTGATCAATTTTCCCTCGAAGGGATTGTAACTCGCTCAATTCGCTGCCACCGAGTGAGTCCATTGTTGAGAACAAGATAATGTTTGCTTTGGTTGATGCTAATTCTTTCTACTGTAGCGCTGAGCAAGTTTTCCGCCCCGATTGGCGTGGAAAGCCGATGATCGTTTTGTCCAATAATGACGGTTGCATTGTCGCAGCAAATCGACAAGCTAAAGAAGCTGGCATAGAAAAGTTCAAACCTTACTATCAAGTTAAAGCACTTTGTGAACAGAAGGGGGTGATTGCTCTGTCATCGAACTATGAGCTGTACGCGGATTTATCTGCCAAAATGATGCAGGTTATTGGTCGCTTCGCACCTGAACAACACATATACAGTATCGATGAGTCTTTCCTTTCATTTGAGCATAGCTTTCCAGCCATTCGTTCTCTTAAAGAGCACGGAATGAAATTACGACGCGCTGTTTGGCGTGAATGTCGCTTACCCGTATGTGTCGGGTTTGGGCAAACATTGACACTCGCCAAAGTGGCCAATCATGCTGCGAAAAAAATTGAGGGATATAATGGGGTATGTGTCTTAGATAGCGAACGAGAGCGTAGGGCGGTTTTAGGGCAACTGCATGTCTCAGAGGTATGGGGCATAGGCAGGAAACTAACTCATCGATTAGAGATGATAGGAATTAATACAGCGCTCAAGCTTGCCAATTATCCTCCTGCACTGATTAGAAAAGAGTTTAACGTAGAAGTGGAGCGTACAGTACGTGAACTCAATGGACAAAAATGTAAGGGTTGGGATACCGCTAGAGCGGATAAGAAACAAATATTTTCTACCCGCAGTGCAGGGCAGAGGATTACTAACCTTGAGTCGTTGCGGCAAGCGTTGTGCAAGCATGCGAATATTGCTTCCCTTAAGGCTCGAAAACAAAAATCACTGTGTCGAGTGATGCTTTGTTTCGCTAACAGTTCACCATTTGACTCGCTTCCTGTGGTACGCCGAGCGGTTCATCGTTTTGCGTATCCTACTGCTGATGTGACTCTGATAACTCAAGCCGCCTCTCGACTGGCAGAGCAGTTATTCCAACAGGATGTGAGATTTTATAAAATTGGTGTTGGGCTGATTGACTTAGTTGACGGTCAGCATGAGCAGCCCGATCTGTTCAACCTGACCCCGAATAATCCTAAGCTTATGAATGTGTATGACACGTTAAACAATCGATTTGGGAGTGATGCTATCTTCCTTGCTGCTCAAGGCATAACTCAAAAATGGGCAATGCGGCGTGAAATGTTATCCCCTCAATACACCACCCGTTGGCAAGACCTACCAAAAATCAAATGCTGATAGTGTGAATTATGCTCTACCTAATACAGAGCTAGTTTGGTTTTGCTCCCCAATGCGCTACCTTACTTCTGCCCCTCGAGTTTATAAACAGCCATTTGACTTAATTTTTCTTATCCGAGCAAAGGGCATTTCGTCTGAGTTTTCTAAGCTAAATATGATATTGTAATCATATTGGTGTTCTTAGTGCCGCTGTTACCAATAGGAGCGCTATCACCTCTATTGATGTGATTAATCGTCACTTAAGTCACAACACCTAAAAGTTAGAACTTTAAACACAAAAGGAAACATGATGCGATTCCTCGAAAATGGACCTTCAATACCTGATGAACTCTTATTAGCCAGAGACCAAGGTCGGGTGGTATTTTTTTGTGGTGCAGGTGTTTCAAGAGCAAAAGCGGGATTTGCCGACTTTTTTGGGCTAGCTTCATCTGTAACATCTGAGCTTGGTGTAGAAACCAGCAGTCCTGCCTTGAAGCTTATAGATGCAGCTAAAGCAATAACCGCTAGTACTGGCGTGGAAGGAGTAGTTTCGGCTGATAGGATATTTGGTTTGCTGGAGCGAGAGTTCTTAACGAGAGATATATATAAATCAGTAGCTAAGGCTCTCACGCCTGAGAGAGAAATTGACCTAAGTGCACACCAAACGATGCTTAAACTAGCTACAACGAACGATGGTATAGTACGTTTGGTAACAACTAACTTTGATTGCTTATTTGATCTTTGCAAACCAGATATAAATACCTTTATCCCCCCAAGACTACCTGATCTTAATCATCCAATTGAATTTAATGGTACGGTATATCTTCATGGCAAAGTAAACGAGGATGGTACAGGTGCTGCAAGCAACGGCTTTGTCCTCTCAAGTTCTGAATTTGGAGATGCTTACTTGGCTAATGGTTGGGCTACCTCATTTGTCAAAGGGATATTGGAAAAATATGTCGTAGTTTTTGTCGGTTATTCTGCGGACGATCCGCCAATTCAATATTTGTTAGAAGCACTCAATAAAAGCTCAAGCCATCTTAACGATATATACGCATTTCAATCTGGTGATGAAGGTTACGCTAGCTCAAAGTGGCACCATAAAGGGGTAAAAGCGATTGCGTATGACGATACAAATGGGCATATCGCGCTTTGGAACACTTTGGAATCTTGGGCAGATCGGGCTTCTGACCCAGATGCATGGTATCGAGGAATAATCACAAAAGCTGGAATGGGGCCTCACCTGTTACAGCCCTTTGAACGCGGTCAGATTGCACATATTGTTTCTACAACCGAAGGAGCCAAAAAGTTTGCTAATAGTGAAATACTAGCTCCTGCCACTTGGCTTCATGTGTTTGATCCTGAGCTGAGATATGAAGTTCCTCGTAAGAATTTATCCGGTAAAGAAAACCTAGCTGATATGGTAGACCCATTTCACTTTTACTCTTTGGATTCGGATCATACACCACAGCATGTTGACCCTAATGACTTTTATAACAAACGTGAAGTTCCCACTGGTGCATGGGATGCTTTTGAGTTTAATTCACAAGATATTAAAGGAACACAAGACCAACGTTCTATCAGATTTAGAGGGGATGATTCCAGTTTCCCTCAGTTTTCTACCCTGCCTCAAAGGCTTAACGCATTAACATATTGGTTGAGCAGAGTGGCGGAACAGCCTGAAGTAATCTGGTGGGTTACGAAGCAGCAATGTCTTCACCCTTGGGTTCAGTTTGTACTTAAGTCACAATGTGAGCGTCGTTCTAAAAATATGGAAAGTACACTCAATGAGGCATGGAACTATGTTTTTGATGGCTTTGAACAAACTGATAAAAGAGGACACCGCGATTGGTTTACTCTGGAAGGAGCAATAAAGAATAATGGCTGGTGTCCCAGAAAATTACGGCAATTTGAAAAGATAACGAAACCATTCATCAAGGTCACACCTCCTTACCGCACCCCGAATGAGATCAACCGAGAGCAGATTAGTTTAAAAGACTTAATTCATTTAGATGTCCATTACCCAGAACTACCAAGAAGGCTAGAAATTCCTGATGAGTGGATAATTCGTATCGTTGAAGTCCTGAGACGTAACCTAGAGCTTGCTGTTGAACTAGAAAAAGAAATAGGAGGATACGGCCTGAGCCTGAGTTGTTCGTTAACACCGGATAAGACTACAGAGGATTCGTATAGTCGAACTTATGGTCTATCTGCATGGGTATTGCTGTTTGTTTCTTACTTAGAGAAATTAGTATTGATTGATCTTGATGCAGCTCGGAAGGAGCTTTCAAGGTGGCCATGCGCTGACAGTACTATCTTTGCAAGGTTAAAGATTTGGGCGTTAGGGAAAACCAATCTTGTGCCTAATGAAAGTATTATTATTACTTTAAATCAACTTTCAGACGAGGCATTTTGGGATAATTATAATGCTAGAGACTTGCTTCTAGCTTTCGTAGCCAGATGGAAAGAACTCGACAAATGTAGCCGTTCCGCAATAGAAAATAGAATATTGCAAGGACCTAAACCTTGGAAAAACGAAGATGAAAGTAGATTTAAGGAACGGAATGCGAGGAATATTCTGGATAGAGTAACTTGGCTTGAACAAAATGGTTGTGAGTTAACAATAGCTACGGATAAGTTAGTTGATCGGCTAAGAGATGATACGCCGGAATGGAAGCCTGAGCATGCAAAAGATGCAGCGCGCTCCTTTCAAGTTCGCAGTGGTATTGTTACCAAAAATACAGACTATTCTTTGTTAGCAGATGAACCAATAGCCTCAATCCTTGAAAGAGCAAGTGAATTATCTGGTAGACAAGCTGATTTTTTGATTGATGAAGACCCATTTCTTGGTTTATCACAAGAAAAACCGATTCGAGCTTTCAACGCTTTAACTTGTTCTGCAAAAAAGGGAAACATTGTTGACTGGGCTTGGGATACTTTCCTTTATTCTGAAGCCCGTAAGAATGATAAACCCCGATTTATGGCATTAATTGCAGAGCGTTTGTCTGGTTTTACCAGTAACGACTTGGTAAAAATACTTCGTTCAGTATCAAGCTGGTTTGAGAAGTCTACTAGCGTACTCGCTGATAATTATTATGCTACATACTATAAATTAGCGTTTAAATTAGTTGATGTAATGTCGATACAACCTGCTAAGGGTGAATCTTCAACAATACGAGGTAGTAAAGCTCCTGATTGGGCCATGGAGTCAATAAACTCACCAACTGGAAACTTAACCAGTGCAATACTGCAATCACAGCATAGCCGTACTTTTGAATCTGGAGAGTGCTTCACTGGAAATTTATTGTTATTGCTCAACCAATTATTAGCTTTACCTAATGATTTACATCGTTACGCAATGGTTATACTTAGCCGCAGTTTAAGTTGGTGCTTTTGGGTTGATCCTGACTGGACTCAACGGAACTTGCTTTCTGTCTTAAACTCTTCTTCCAGAGAAGATCGTCAGGCATTTTGGGCTGGTGTTTTATGGGGAGGAGTTTGTGGGAAAGAACTATTCACCATTTTGAAGCCAAGTATTCTGGAGTTGGCATATTCAGGAGAAGTTGAAAGCCGAGGTCATCAGGATGCTATTGTGGGATTAATTTTCTCAGCTTGGAAAATTAAAGATGAGGATAAAAGGTGGGTATCTGATCTTGAATTAAAAGAAGTATTAATTAAAGCAAGTGATGACTTTAGGTGTGGAATATTATGGCAAGCTAGGCATGGAGATAGTGAAGACAAAGAGCATTGGTTACTACCATTCAGAGAACTTATCTCAAATGTTTGGCCTAAACAGCTTGCTGTTAAATCACCCGCTGTATCAGAACGCCTTTGTGATATCGTATTTTGGTCGGAAGATCACTTCCCTGAAATTGTAAACCTAATCACTCCGTTCTTAACGAAATTAGAATGCGCTAACCATATCTACCTGAATGACGACAACGTACTTAAACAATATCCTAATGATCTTTTGTTACTCCTGAACATCATATTACCTGATGATGTTCACAAATGGCCTTACAACATGGGGGACTATTTAGACCAAATGATAGAAGCCAATACCGAGTTAGGTGATGATGAACGCTTTATCGAACTCAAAAGAAAATGGGATGCAAGGTGAGTCGATTTTAACAAATATTCGAGATTTTAAGTTACTTTTTCTTATCGGAGTAAGGCGCGTTAGAGTGAGATATCTAACGCTTTTTTGTCTAAAACTTTGTTAAACGTATGCTCATTGTTTTTCCAATGCACACGATTATCTACGAGCATTGGTTATTATGTAGTAACTTTACAACGTAATATTCCGATACCTACTCAAATATGCTGACTTTTGATGCAATCTTATGCGAACTTATTCTGCAAATTTCTTCGTAACTACTTGAAAGCTAGCTCTGTCTATGCAGACTTATGCTGCAAGCATCACATCTGACGATCTAAAAATCCCATTCCTTCCCAATAATTCTGTGAGCTTCCTTGTTCAAGGGATAAGTTGGCCTAACTTCAGCTATCGCTATTTCCCCCCCCTCGGTTCTACTCATTTTTCTAGCCTTAATGATTTTTTATCCAATACACCATCAAACACTGATTGACATCGATTTTTTATTCAATAAGATATTCACATATCCATATATATTGGAGTTGATTATGTTACCTCACCAGTTTTTCAAATTACTCGCCGATGAAACGCGAGTGCGCTGCTTACTGATGATTGCTCGGGAAGAGAAGGTTTGTGTGGCTGAACTCACCGAAGCCTTGAATGAAAGTCAGCCGAAAATTTCTCGCCATTTGGCGTTGCTGCGTGCCAGCGGCGTGGTGGTCGATATCCGTCAGGGGCAGTGGGTGTTTTATCGTATTTCCGATCAACTGCCGGGATGGATGCGCAAGCAGATCCAAGGGTTGGTGGAATCCAACTGTCTTAAACAAGAATACCAGCAAGATATTCAGCGCCTCGCCGAGATGACCTCTCGTCCTCAGTGCTGTGTGTAGAGAACCAAGTTGAGTTATCCCCCAATGGCTTAGCGTTGCAGCCAAGGTCGCTACTTAGTTGGGAAGGAATAAAAGCAAGTTTAAAGGAAAAGGAAGATGGCAATTAAAGTCGGAATTAATGGATTTGGTCGTATCGGGCGTTTGGCTTTAAGAGCTTCGTTTGATTGGCCTGAGATTGAATTTGTACAGATCAATGATGTGGCGGGCGATGCTGCAACATTGGCACACCTTTTGGAGTTCGATTCGGTACAAGGTCGTTGGCACCATGCCGTGAGCAGTGAAGCGGATGCGATCCTGATCAACGGCAAACGCATTCGCGCAACACAAGAAAAAGCGATTGATGCAGTGGATTGGTCGGGCTGTGATGTGGTGATTGAGGCTACGGGTAAGCACCGTAAAGGCGAGTTCTTGAACCAGTATTTGGCACAAGGAGTAAAACGCGTCGTCGTTTCAGCGCCTGTCAAAGAAGAGGGGATCGCCAATATCGTGGTGGGGGTGAACGACCATATCTTCAATCCTGAACAACATCGCATTGTTACTGCTGCTTCTTGTACCACCAACTGTATTGCCCCTGTGGTGAAAGTGATCCACGAAAAACTGGGTATTGCGCAAGCCTCTTTTACCACCATCCATAACCTAACCAATACGCAAACCATTTTGGATGCACCGCATAAAGATTTACGCCGTGCGCGTGCTTGCGGTATGAGCCTTATCCCCACTACGACAGGTTCTGCCAAAGCGATTATCGAAATTTTCCCGGATCTGAAAGGCAAGATTGATGGACACGCCGTGCGTGTGCCGCTGGCGAATGCCTCGTTAACCGACATCATTTTTGATGTGGAGCGTGATACGACGGTGGAAGAGATCAATCAGCTGTTAAAACAAGCCTCAGAAAACGAGCTTAAGGGTATTTTGGGTTTTGAAGAGCGTCCACTGGTGTCGATTGATTACCAAGGCGATCAACGTTCAACGATTGTGGATGCGCTCTCCACTATGGTGGTTGGTAAGCGAATGGTGAAAATCTACGCTTGGTATGACAACGAAATGGGTTACGCCACGCGCACCGCGGAATTGGTTCGTAAAGTCGGCTTGGCATAAGGAGTAGTAAAAAATGACGCATCCTACTTGGGAATTACTGGTAGCCGACAGTCAGGCGAGCTTAGTGCTCACACCTTGTCCGGGAACCAAAGGCACACCACTGTCGGAAAGCATTGCCCAACTGAAAGCGCAAGGGGTTTCGGCTGTAGTGACGGCGCTGAGCCATGAAGAAATGGAGCAGCATGGTGTCGGAGAGCTACCTGCGGAAGTCGAAAAAGCCGGATTACAGTGGTTTCATGCGCCGATTGAAGATGATTGCGCGCCAGATGCCGCCTTTGCGCAAGATTGGCAACAGTGCTCACCCGCTTTGCATCAGGCACTCAGCCGCGGTGAAAAAGTTGCTTTGCATTGTATGGGCGGTTCTGGTCGTACTGGCTTACTGGCCGCGCATCTGCTGCTTGAAAAAGGTTGGCCGCTGGAAAGCATCATTACTCAGGTGCAAGCATTAAGACCGGGCGCTTTTACCAAAGAAGTGCAAGTAGAGTACGTCCAACAGCTCGTGAATTCATAACCAGAGCAAAGAGCCGCATCACGCGCTCTTTTTAAGAGAGTGTTTATGTTGTCCCAACTGAATGCCCATGTTCGTCAGTACATGCTCGTGACGTTCAACTACTGGAACTTTACCCTGACTGATGGGGCGCTGCGTATGTTGGTAGTGCTCTATTTCTATGATTTAGGCTATTCCAGCTTAGCGATTGCCTCGCTGTTTCTGTTCTATGAATTTTTTGGTGTGGTGACCAACTTAATTGGCGGGTGGCTTGGGGCTCGGCTTGGGCTGAATCGCACCATGAACATCGGGCTTGGCTTGCAAATCATCGCGCTTTTGATGTTGGCAGTGCCGGCAAGCTGGTTGACCATTCCTTGGGTCATGGCCGCGCAAGCTCTATCGGGCATCGCGAAAGATCTCAATAAGATGAGTGCTAAAAGCGCCATCAAAACCTTAGTGCCAGAAAATGCACAAGGCGCGTTGTATAAGTGGATTGCGATACTGACGGGTTCAAAGAATGCCTTAAAAGGCGCTGGATTCTTCTTGGGCGGCGCGTTGTTGTCTTTGATCGGTTTCCAGTACGCGGTGGCTGCTATGGCGGCTGTGTTGGTATTGGTTTTCATTGGCAGCGTAATGAGTTTGAAATCGGATCTAGGCAAGGCTAAGAACAAGCCTAAGTTTTCCGATATTTTCTCTAAATCGGCGAGTGTGAACATTCTCTCGGCGGCACGGCTCTTTCTGTTTGGCGCGCGCGATGTGTGGTTTGTCATCGCACTGCCTATCTATTTAGGTAGCGTGTTTGGTTGGGATCACAGTGCCGTAGGTGGCTTTCTGGCGCTTTGGGTGATTGGCTACGGCGTAATTCAAGGTTTTGCACCGAAAATTACGGGCAGCAAATCGGAGCATCCACCTACAGGGCGAGCCGCCATTGGTTGGGCATTGGTACTGTCCTTGGTCACGGGGCTGATTGCTTACGGTGTGCAGATACAGTGGCACCCAGAAGTAGTGATCATCGGAGGACTCATGCTGTTTGGCGCGGTATTTGCGGTGAACTCTTCACTGCATTCATACCTGATTGTCAGCTATGCCAAAGACGATGGCGTGTCGCTCGATGTCGGTTTTTACTACATGGCGAATGCAATGGGGCGCTTAATCGGCACGATATTATCCGGCTGGGTCTTTCAGCTTTGGGGGCTGGCAGCTTGTTTGTGGTTCTCTTTCGGATTTTTAGTGCTGACGACGCTGATCTCATTTTGGTTGCCGAATCGCACTCAGGAATAACGTTGGGAAAGTGTGGCATAACCTCGCTGAATGAGGCGCAGAACGTAGTGCCACTCTTATTCAACTGGTAAACTTATTGCACCTCAATCTTATCTAAAATCAATACTATGACCTCGACCCAGCGTAGAGATGCAATTCTGAAATACATTCAGCACCACCAAAGTGGTTCGGTGAATTATTTTGCTGAGCAGTTTCAGGTGTCGGAAGTTACGATCCGCCATGATCTGAATATTCTTGAAAAAAAAGGCTGTGTCACCCGTTGCTACGGTGGTGCGCTGATCAACGCACAATTTGCGTTTGACCAACCGTTGCAAGATAAAAAGCAGCTCAATCAGGACATCAAAAGCCAGTTGGGGGCGTACGCAGCCTCTTTAGTGGAAGATGGTGACACGCTGATCCTTGATTCAGGCTCAACCACGGAGCAGATCGCCTTTCATCTCACCGATAAAAAACAGCTCAAAGTGATGACCAACGCCATCAACATTGCCTATCACTTGGCGAATCACGACAACATTGAGGTGATTGTGACTGGGGGGCTAATGCGCAAAAACTCGTATTCGTTACACGGTGAATCAGGTGAGGCGCTGCTCGGGCAGTTTCGTTTTAATAAACTGTTTCTGGGTGTTGATGGTTTCGATAAGCTGGCGGGCGTGACGACACCCCATGCGGGTGAGGCGAGTATTAACCGTAGAATGGTTGATGCGGCACAAATGGTGATTGCGGTGACCGACTCTTCAAAATTTAATCGACAAAGTTTCTGTTTGATTGCACGCCCAGAGCAGCTCGACATGTTGATCACCGATAGTGGGATGCCTGAAGATTATCGACGTGAATTGACCGCGATGGGGGTAGATGTCCGCATCGTCGATGCCTATTAAAGACGTTCTGATGACGTAATCAGCTCTGCATTTTGTCTCGGTTGGCGAGGATGTTTTTTAGCCCTCTTTCCTAAAGTGTGATCTCACGCAGGTCGCAATCTGAAATTTCGCTGCTTTTTTGATCAGTGCTTTGCCTTTCACTTTCGTTTCCCTGCTTTCCTTTAATTTCCATCGATTAAGCCGCTTTTCTCATTCAATCATTGAAAGTTATTGCTTTCACTTTCTGCAAAGTGAAAGGGTTTTTGCATCCAAATCGAAAGGTTTTTGGCTGTGATCTGGCTTTCATTTTTCTCAATCTGCCCCTGATTAAATAAAAACACAAGGAAGCGAAAGCTTTAGCAGGCTAACCGAAAGGTAGCGAAAGGGGAGAGGAATGATGACCAGCGCAGAACGTCGACAACGAATCATGTCCCATATCGTGCAACACGGTACGGGGAAAGTGGATGAATTCGCTCTGACCTTCAATGTTTCTGCGGTCACCATCCGTCATGACCTTAATCTTTTGGAAAAAGAAGGCTGCGTTTTTCGTTGTTACGGAGGCGCGAACCTGAACCCTAATTTCGCATTTGACCAGCCGTTATACCGAAAAGATCAGTTAAATCGCGACATCAAACAGATGATTGCTTTCGCGGCAGTGCAACTGATTGGTGATGGTGAAGCGATTATTCTCGACTCGGGTTCCACTATTGCTTTGATGCCGCAGCATCTGACCCAGAAAAAATTGGTGGTGATGACTAACGCGCTCAACACCGCATACCAACTTAGCCACAACGACAATGTGGAACTGCATGTGATTGGCGGCAGTTTACGCCGTGCTTCTTGCTCGCTGACGGGGCATCACGGTGAGCAGCAAATTCGCTCCTACCTGTTTGATAAGTTGTTTTTAGGCGTGGATGGGTTTGACCTGCAAGCGGGCATCACCACACCAGATAACCACGAAGCCCAAGTAAATCGAGCGATGTGCGATGTGGCGCGACAGGTAATTGCCGTGACCGATTCTAGCAAGTTTGGTCGCAAAAGCTTTTGCATGATCCGTGCGGCAAGCCAGATCGATGTGCTGGTGACCGACAGCCATATTCCGCCAGCGACTCATCAGGCACTGCTTGATATGGGGGTGCACGTCATCCTCGCTGACCAAACTTCCCCACACCGTAAGTTGAACTAGGACCGCTCATGAAAACGCTACTCTCTTTAATTCAGCAACATAAACAAGGCCAAGCTAAGGGCATCTACTCGGTATGCTCAGCGCATCCACTGGTGTTGGAAGCGGCGATCAAACAAGCGGCTCGCGATGGTCAGTTGGTGTTGATTGAAGCAACCTCCAACCAAGTGAATCAGTTTGGCGGTTATACAGGGATGACGCCCCAAGCGTTTGCGGATTATGTCTTCACCTTAGCAGCGCGTTTGGATTTTCCGCGAGAACGGATGATTTTGGGCGGTGATCATCTTGGTCCCAACTGCTGGCAGCATCTGCCTGCGAGACAGGCAATGGAATATTCTGCACAACTGATTCATGACTACGTGAGTGCAGGGTTTAGCAAAATTCATCTCGACTGTTCTATGGCTTGTGAAGGCGATGAGCTGCCGTTGAGCGAAGCGATGATGGCCGAGCGTGCCGCGCAGCTGTGCATGGTGGCTGAACAAGCATGGAAAAACCGTGGCGGTGAAGCACCTGTGTATGTGATTGGTACTGAAGTGCCGACGCCGGGTGGGGCTTTGGAATCTTTGCAAGACCATGAGCTGCAAGTCACTCAGCCAGAGCAAGCGCTCGCAACCTTAGGTGCGCATCACCAAGCCTTTAGTGATTTGGGGTTAGGTTATGTGTGGCCTCGGGTGATTGGTTTAGTGGTACAGCCGGGCGTGGAGTTTGATCATCACCAAGTGCATCACTACCAAAGTACTCAAGCCCAAGCGCTGAGCAAGATGATTGAAAGCCAACCGCATTTGGTGTTCGAAGCGCACTCGACCGATTATCAAAACCCGCAGGCATACCATGAGCTTATTCGCGATCACTTCGCGATTTTGAAAGTCGGTCCCGCGCTGACTTTCGCGGTACGTGAAGCGCTGTTTGCCTTAGATGCCGCTGAAAAAGAGTGGATTGGCGTACATCAAGCCTCCCACCTGCGTGACACCATTGAGCAAGTGATGCATGAGCAGCCGAATTATTGGCGCTCCCACTATCAAAGCAAAGGGCACCAGCAATTTCTGGATTGTAACTACAGTCTGAGTGACCGTATTCGTTACTACTGGACACACCCTGAAGTGCAAACGGCGCAGCAAGCACTGTTTGAGCATCTGATTGAAAAACCATTACCGACCACTTTGTTAAGCCAATACCTGCCGAATCAGGCTCGGGCGATTGCGCAGCAGCACATCGCTAATCATCCCGCTGAGATCATCGTTCACAAAATTATGGAAGTCACTCAGCTCTATTCCGATGCCTGTTACCGCAATGCAGCTGTTTGTAAGGAGACGATTTAATGACAACTTTTTTAGGTTATTCATCCACTTGGCTTGCTGAGCATAACGCGACCCATACGGCAAAAGAGATTTCTCATCAGCCCGTATTGTGGCGCGCTTTAGCCGAGAATTTGCAGCAACAAGCGCCAAGCATTGAAGCTTTTCTGGCTCCGCTATTAAAGCGTGATGATTTGCGCATTATTTTGACCGGTGCTGGCACTTCTGCCTTTGTCGGCGATGCGGCCGTGCCGTTTTTGCAACCTGAATTGAATTTTCAAATGGAATCAATCCCGACGACGGATTTGGTTTCTAACCCTGAACTGTATCTGGATGCGGATCGTCCGACCTTGCTGATTTCCTACGCACGCTCCGGCAATAGCCCAGAGAGTGTGGCCTCGGTGGCCTTGGCGGATCAACGGGTCAAAGAGTGCTATCACCTGTTTTTAACCTGCAATGGCGAAGGGGCGTTATCGCGTTACGCACAGCAAGCCAAGCGTGCCTTATGTGTGCTGATGCCAGAAGGATCAAATGACAAAAGTTTTGCCATGACCTCCAGCTTTAGCTGCATGTTGATGGCGACACTGATGCTGTTGGGAAAATCTTCTCAAAACGCGATTCAAGCCACGGCAGAATTGTGCGAAAGCAAACTCGTGCAGTGGCCTGAAGCGATTAAACAGTTGGCGGCGCTGCCTTATGAACGCCTGATTGTGCTTGGCAGTGGTGGCTTTGCTGGATTGGCACGCGAGGCTTCACTCAAATCGTTAGAACTGAGTGCCGGCAAAGTGATGACGGCTTTTGATTCCTCACTCGGTTTTCGTCACGGGCCTAAATTTGCCATCAATCACAAGGCGCTGGTTATTCAACTGCTGTCGAGTGATGACTACACCCGTCAATACGATCTGGATCTATTGCGCGAAATTCGCCGTGATAACCAAGCGCTGCGTCACATCGCCTTGACCGAAACCCCACTCAACGAAGACGACGTATTTGAGCTCGGACATTTAGGTCTTGGCGATCGTTGGCTCTGTTTCCCTTACATCCTGTTTTGCCAAATGTTGGCGTTTGAAAAATCGCTCCAGCTTGGTTTGGGGCCTGATAACCCATGCCCAACCGGCGAAGTTAACCGTGTCGTACAAGGCGTCACGATTTATCCCTACCCACAGCAACCTGTTTTGAATCAATAAGGAAATGATCATGCCGAATATTGTACTCAGTCGAATTGATGAACGTTTAGTGCATGGCCAAGTGGGTGTGCAGTGGGTGGGTTTTGCCGATGCCAATATCGTGGTGGTCGCCAATGATGAAGTGGCGGAAGACACGATTCAGCAAAACCTGATGGAAATGGTACTGGCCGATGGGATCGCCATCCGTTTTTGGACGGTACAAAAGACCATCGAAACCATTCACAAAGCCTCGGATCGTCAGCGCATCCTTTTGGTGTGCCGCACTCCGCGCGATTTTCGCCGTCTAGTTGAAGGGGGCGTACCCATTCAAGCCATTAACGTTGGCAACATGCATTACGCCGACGGCAAAAAGCAGATTTCTAAAACGGTTTCGGTTGATGCC
Organism: Vibrio metoecus; assembly: GCF_009665255.1. Classification (NCBI taxonomy): domain Bacteria; kingdom Pseudomonadati; phylum Pseudomonadota; class Gammaproteobacteria; order Vibrionales; family Vibrionaceae; genus Vibrio; species Vibrio metoecus. The sequence continues at coordinate 1,694,553 of NZ_CP035686.1, read as the reverse complement.
GAAGACGTGGCGGATTTTCAACAACTTAAAGCACTCGGGGTTCGCTGCACGATTCAAGGCGTTCCAACAGAAAGTGCAACCGATCTCTTCACTCTACTCTGATAAAAGGACATCTATCATGGAAATAGGACTCTTTCAGGCGTTGATGTTGGGCATACTGGCCTTTCTGGCTGGTCTTGACCTGTTCAATGGCCTTACACACTTCCACCGGCCTGTCGTACTCGGGCCAATCGTGGGTCTGATCTTAGGCGATCTGCAAACCGGTATTTTGGTCGGCGGTACCTTAGAACTGATCTGGATGGGCTTAGCCCCGTTGGCGGGCGCACAGCCACCTAACGTTATCATCGGCACTATCGTCGGTACGACATTCGCGATCACCACGGGGGTTGAGCCCAATGTGGCAGTTGGGGTTGCCGTGCCATTTGCGGTTGCGGTTCAAATGGGCATTACCTTGCTGTTCTCTGCCATGTCTGCGGTGATGTCGAAGTGCGATGAGTACGCTCAAAACGCCGATACCGATGGTATTGAACGCGTCAACTATTTTGCGCTGGCGGTGCTCGGCACGTTCTATTTCCTCTGTGCTTTCTTACCGATTTACCTTGGCGCTGAACATGCGGGAACCATGGTTTCCACTTTGCCGAAAGAGCTGATTGATGGCTTAGGCGTTGCGGGTGGCATCATGCCTGCGATTGGTTTCGCGGTACTGATGAAGATCATGATGAAAAACGCTTACATCCCGTATTTCATTTTGGGTTTTGTCGCCGCTGCATGGCTACAACTGCCGATTTTGGCGATTGCCTCTGCTGCGACAGCGATGGCGATTATCGACTTTATGCGCAAATCCGAACCGACGGCAGTGACTGCGAAAACTGAGGATCTTGAAGATGGAATCTAATGCAATCAAATCAATGGATATGGGTAATGTGAATCCAGATGTCAGACCGGCTCCCGGTGTGGCGGCGGATGAGTATGAGAATAAAGCGATTGGCGCGGAGCTAACCAAAGCCGACATCAACACCATGGCGTGGCGCTCACTTTTATTGCAAGCCTCATTCAACTTTGAACGTATGCAGGCTTCTGGCTGGCTCTATGGGTTATTGCCTGCGCTGAAAAAAATCCACACCAACAAAGCGGATCTTTCCAAGGCTATGCAAGGGCATATGGGTTTCTTCAATACCCATCCATTCTTGGTCACCTTCGTGATGGGCATTGTTCTGGCGATGGAGCGTTCCAAGCAGAACATCAACAGTATTCAAAGTACCAAAATTGCGGTGGGTGCACCGATGGGCGGGATTGGTGATGCCATGTTCTGGCTCACACTGCTGCCAATCTGTGGCGGTATTGGTGCTGACCTTGCGCTGCAAGGTTCCATCATGGGGGCGGTGTTCTTCTTCGTGCTGTTTAACGTAGTGCACTTTGGTCTGCGTTTTGGGTTGGCGCATTACGCCTACCGCATGGGGGTTGCCGCAATTCCAATGATCAAAGCTAACACCAAGAAAGTCGGCCATGCTGCTTCCGTGGTGGGGATGACGGTGATTGGTGCTTTGGTCGCGACGTATGTTCGCCTCTCCACCACGGCAGAAATTACCGCGGGGGATGCGGTAGTGAAATTGCAAGCTGATGTGATTGATAAATTGATGCCTGCTTTCCTGCCACTGGTTTACACCCTAGCCATGTATGCCTTGGTGAAACGAGGCTGGAGCCCTCTAAAACTTATTGCGATCACGGTGACATTAGGGGTAGCCGGACGTTTTATGGGCTTCCTCTAACCTAACGAGATATAGCCGTAATAATGGGGTTGGTACGCCAACCCCTATCAAGGAGACTAATATGCTAGCGGTAATTTTATCTGGTCACGGAGCATTTGCTTCTGGAATGGCGCAGGCAGTACATCAAGTGATCGGTGAGCAGCCACAGTTTCGCTTCATCGATTTTCCTGAGCAGATGACCACACCACAGCTTGATGTGGCGATGCGTCAAGCCATGGACGAAATCGATACGGGGGATGGCATTGTGTTTCTCACCGATTTACTCGGGGGGACACCGTTTCGTACCGCTTCGCTGCTTAGCCAAGAGCGTGCAGATATTGAAGTGGTAACCGGAACCAACATGCAGATGGCCGCAGAAATGTTGCTTGAGCGAGATGAGCTGTCGTTGGTGGAGTTTCGTAATCTCGCGTTGGAGTGCGGACACCGAGGCATTACCTGTTTAGCGACAGAAATGGCAGAAAAGACACCGAGCAACACAATGGTGGAAGAAGATGGTATCTAACCTGCAACGTTTTCGTGCTCAGCGTGTTCTGCATGGCGATAAGTGGCAACCCGATGCGGTGGTCACGGTCGATGACACAGGAGTGATCACGGCCATCGAAACCTATGATGCACAGCGTCATGCTGATGCGGTGGATTTAGGTCAAGTCGACCTGCTGCCCGGCCTGCTTGATAGCCATGTGCATGGCAGTAAAGGTTGCGATGTGATGGATGCGACGCACGAAAGCCTCAATACCTTGTCACTTTATTTTGCTAGTTTAGGTGTAACAGCGTTTGTCGCGACTACAGTCACCGCGCCGGTGGCCAAAATTCGCGCTGCTTTAACTCAAGTGGCGAAAAGTAAGCAAGAGGGCGTGGCAGGTGCGGAAATTCTAGGGGCGTATTTGGAAGGGCCTTATTTCACCGAAAAGAATAAAGGCGCGCACCCAACGCAATGGTTTCGTGAATTGGCTCTCGAAGAGCTGGATGACTGGATCTCGTACAGCGATAACCAACTGCTCAAAGTGGCGTTGGCTCCGGAAAAATCTGGCGCGCTTGAAGCCATTCGCTATCTCGGTGCGCACGGCGTCAAAGTCATGCTCGGCCATAGCGATGCCAGTTACGATCAAGTACAACTCGCCCTAGACGCGGGCGCAAAAGGCATAGTGCACTGCTACAACGGCATGCGTGGACTGCATCATCGTGATCCCGGCGTAGTTGGGGCAGGGCTGCTACATCCTGAATGTTATGTGGAGATGATTGCTGATGGTCACCATGTACATCCTGCGGCGATTGAGGTAGCGCACCGCTGCTGCGGCTCACGCATGACACTCATCACTGATGCGATGTGCGCGACTGGTATGCCCGATGGGCAATACACATTAGGTGAATACCAAGTTGAAATGAAACAAGGCGTTGTCACCACTCAGTCCGGTGGATTGGCGGGCAGCACCTTAACCCTGCTTGACGGGGTAAAGAATATTCAACGTTGGCTCAATCTGCCGGTTGAGCAAGCGTGGCTGATGGCGTCACTCACTCCAGCCAAATCGTTAGGCATTCAACATCAACTCGGCACCTTAGAAGTGGGCAAATACGCTTCCATGGTCGCCATCAGTTCCGATTTCTCAATTGAAAAAACGTGGGTGAAAGGTCGTCTGGTCTTTGACACCGTGGTGTCCCCACGTCAGGAGGTTTTATGTATCTAATTTCTTCTCGTGAAATGTTAAAACGCGCTCAACTTGGTGGTTATGCGGTTCCCGCATTCAATATTCATAACCTCGAAACTGTACAAGTGGTGGTGGAAACCGCTTCAGAAATGGGCTCCCCTGTCATTTTGGCTGGCACGCCGGGTACCTACGATTACGCGGGTACCGACTATCTGATCAGTATTTGCAAAGAAGCGGCGCACAAACACTCGATTCCGCTCGTGCTGCATCTGGATCACCATGAAGATCTGCAAGATATCCGGAACAAAGTTGAACACGGCATTCGTTCTGTGATGATAGATGGTTCGCATTATGCCTTTGAGCAGAACATCGAAATTGTGCGCTCTGTTGTGCAGCTCTGCCATCGGTTTGATGCCACTGTCGAAGCGGAATTGGGGCGTTTGGGCGGGCAAGAAGACGATCTGATTGTGGATAGTGCCGATGCCTTGCTCACTGACCCTGCCTCTGCCGCTGAATTTGTACGCCGCACGGGGATTGATTCGTTAGCGGTGGCGATCGGGACGGCACACGGACTGTATAAAGCGGAGCCGCGACTCGATTTTGCGCGTTTAGAGAAAATTCGCGCGGTGGTGGATATTCCTTTGGTGCTGCATGGTGCTTCCGGAGTGCCAGATGAGATGGTACGCCGCTGTATTGGTCTGGGTGTGTGCAAAGTCAATGTCGCGACAGAGCTGAAAATCGCTTTTGCGGATGCGGTAAAAGGTCATTTTGCACAGCACCCCGATGCGAATGATCCACGCAAGTACATCACGCCCGGCAAAGCAGCGATGAAACGAGTTGTGATGGATAAAATCCGTCTGTGTGGTAGCGAAGGCAAACTGTAAAAATCGGTTAAGTTTACTAATACTTCCCCCTCATTAAGTATTAGTCAGGCACTGGAAACAGTGCCTTTTTTATAGGCTGATTCCTTCGTTTATTACACTCACAATAAGATATTTTTGGATACATTAATTACGTGCGTGAATATTATTGGGTTGAGTTTAAAAATAAGTGCGTGAGAATTTTCTTACGTAATGCTCTCTAGGGGAATTGTTTTGTTATTATTAATTTGTGTTTCGTATAGTAATAATAAACTATTCGTTTTTTGAAGTTTATTTCGAGGAAGTAAATAGGATTTCACTGTGTTATTTTTGAACTGAAATGTAATTGGATGTTTCTGATTGTCTGGTTTTTATCTATCTACTATGCTGATTTTAAATGTTATTTATCGCAAGTGGTTATAATTTTTAGCTGTTTTTATCAGTATTGAATATGACTTGAGTGGTAATGAAATTATTTTTATTGAACCGTGATCTCAGATGTGATTTTTAGATTTAATTATTGATTGATTTCAATGTTTTTTAATGTGGTTTAAATTTGTATAAGGATATTTACATTCTCTTACATCCGGAGAAATCAGAATGAAATGGTTTTCTTTTTATAATGAGACATAAATTTTGTTCAATAAAATAAGTCTCGAAATAATGAAAAGATCAGCATTAACTTTAATGCCGACCGTTCTTGCATTAGCAGTGGGAATGGCGATGCCTGCAGCGCAGGCGGCAATCAATAGTGACGCTTCTGTGGTTGGTACGGAAAGCCAGTGGTGGAATACCTACAAAGTGACGTTGACCAACAATGGCAGTCAGCCAGTTGAACTGCGTGGCGCAAGTATTGTGTTTGATACCAACCTTTCCGTTTCAACACCTTCTTGGTCAGCACAAGGCATCTCATACCCAAGCATGAGTTTTAGCAGTAATGCACAAGGTTCTGTGTTTAGCAATCGCTTAACGCTGAGCTTTGATCAAGGTAGCTGGGTAAAAACGCAACTGCTGCCGGGGGCAAGCATTGATCTTACTTTAGGCGTCAGTGGTGTGCTTGACCTGAGCCTGCTGCAAAGCACGATCGCTCTGGAAACCGATGGTGAAGTTGAGCCGGGCGAACCAGAAATTTCGCTAGAGCTGGCTTCACCCGTTCAAGGTGCAGAGTTCATTGAAGGCCAGACCGTTGCGATTGCGGCTAACGTTACCGCAACCAACACAACCGTAAAAACTGTCACGTTCTTGGTGGATGGTGAGCAGATTGCGTTGCTTGAGCAAGCACCATTCCAAGCGAACTGGACTGCGGCTGGTGAGGGTGCTCACTCCATCAAAGCCATCGTGGAAGATGCTTCTGGTTTGCTAAAAGAGCAAGCGGTACGTATTACCGTCAAGGCCGAGGAAATTGATCCACCAGTTGAGCCTGAAGTTCCTGTTGCCCCTGTGATTGAACTGACCAATCCACGTAACGGACAAAGCGTATTTTTGGGCAAAGTCACCACACTGGCCGCGAATGCGACAGACGAAAATAATGATCTCACCGCAGTTGAGTTTTTGGTGAATGGCGAATCGATTGGCCGTGTTACGCAAGCTCCATATCAAATGGCTTGGACTCCGGTGGTTTTGGGTCAATACACCATTGAAGCGATCGCTTACGATGCTGCAGGGCATCAAACGCAAACCCCAATGGTGACAGTGAACGCCAAAGAAATGGGCACGGGCAACCTAAGTTGTGACATCAAACAGATCTATCGTGAAGATGGCACAGAGTGCATGGGTGACGATCACCCGCGCCGTATCATCGGTTACTACACCTCATGGCGTACCGGTAAAAATGGTCTGCCAGCGTACCTCGCCGGCGATCTGCCTTGGGAAAAACTGACCCACATTAACTACGCGTTCGCCAGCATCAACAAGTCTGATTTCAGCATGCAAGTGGATGATTCCGCGACCAAGATGACGTGGGAAAATGTACCGGGTGCCGAGATGGATCCTTCACTGCCATACCAAGGTCACTTCAACCTGCTGAGCAAGTTTAAGAAACAGTACCCCGATGTGAAAACGCTGATTTCTGTTGGCGGTTGGGCGGAAACCGGTGGTTTCTATCCAATGACGACCGATCTGGCTTCTTGTTCAGTGAATATGGAAGGCATCAAGGCGTTCAACAAATCGGCAGTGGATTTCATCCGTCAATACGATTTTGATGGCGTGGATATCGACTACGAATACCCATCTTCAATGAAAGATTCCGGTAATCCGGTCGATTTCGAGCAGTCGAACAAGTGTCGTGGCCAGCTGTGGGATAACTACATGGTGATGATGACCGAACTGCGCAAAGAACTAGATAAAGCAGGCGAAGAAGATGGCCGTCGTTACATGCTGACCATCGCGTCACCTTCATCAGCTTACCTACTGCGTGGTATGCAAGACTTCGCGATGCAAGATGTACTGGATTACGTCAACATCATGTCTTACGACCTGCATGGTACGTGGAACGAGTTTGTCGGCCCACAAGCCGCACTGTTTGATGATGGTAAAGATGCTGAGCTGGCCAAATGGGGCGTGTACACGACCGCAGAATATCAAGGCATTGGCTACTTAAACCAAGCGTGGACGCACCACTTCTTCCGTGGTGCCTTTAAACCAAGCCAAATCAACATGGGGATTCCTTACTACACCCGTGGCTGGCAAGGCGTGAGCGGCGGCGATAAAGGTCTATGGGGTCGTGCGGTTGAACCAAACCAATCGTCATGCCCAGAAGGCACCACCGTTTGTGGTTGGGGCGCGGAAGGTACCGACAACATCTGGCATGATGTGGATGCCAACGGTAACGAAATCAAAGCCGGTGTGGTGCCCATGTGGCATGCGATGAACTTGATGCATGCTGAAACATTGGGTATTGACGGTATGCCAAGCTATGGCCCAGCGTGGGGCATGGATCCAAACAACCCGAAACACCTGATTGAAGGTAAATACGAGCGTGTGTGGAGCCAAGAGCTGCAAACGGCATGGCTGTGGAACGACACCAAAAAAGTGTTCCTGAGCATTGAAGATAAAGACTCACTGAAGCCAAAACTGGACTACATCGTTGATAACGGTTTAGGCGGCATGATGATTTGGGAAATGGCAGGTGACTACTCGTATGATGCGGTGAAACGCGAATACGTGATCGGTTCTGACATGACTTCTTATGCTCATGAAGTGTTTGCTGCGGCGGAGCCGATGGATATTCGTCATAACGATCTGCCACAACCAGACTCGGTGATTGATGTCACGGTATCAACCACTGAATGGCCAGAAGGCGATAGCAACTACCCAATCAACCCGAAATTGGTGTTTACCAACCACTCAAATGTGGCGATTCCTGGCGGTTCAACCATTGAGTTCCTAATGCCAACGTCAACCGGTGATATCGTCAAAGATTGGAGCGGTGCAGGCCTGAAAGTGATTGAAAGTGGTCATACTGGCAGCAACTTCTCGGTGAATGGTGAGAAGAAACTGTTCCACAAAGTGGCAGTAACACTGCGCTCAACCGAAACGCTCCCTGCGGGCGGTGAATACAGCGTTGATATGGTGTACTACACCCCAGTGTCTGGCGTGGCTAACGGCGTGCGCTTTATCGTGGGTAACGAAACGGTTGGTCTGAAGAAAGACTTCCCAACCCTGCCAGCGTTTGAAGGTGCCACCGATGGCGGCAATGGTAGCGAAGGTGGTGCGGGTCAATCTTGTGCCGATGCTGGCATCAACCCGAATGGCTTGAAAGTGTACCCAGAGTTTCCACGTGGCGACCACGCTGCAGGCGGTGACCAACTGATCCACAACGGTTCAGTATGGCAAGCGAATTGGTGGACGAACAGCACGCCATCCAGCGCCGATGCATCATGGAAAGCAGTGTGCAAAATCTAAGCTAACTACCGTTCATTAAACATAAGCCCGGCCACTTGGCTGGGCTTTTCTATGCTCGGAAAAAGAAAAAAGGAAAAGGCGTTTAACGCGCCAGCATGGGATAGGTGAAAAACAGCAAGTGAGCGAAGTTAAATAAGAAATGCACGCCAACACTGACCCAAAGACGCCCGGTAAAATGGAACACCAAACCATAGCCAAGTCCCGCAAGGGCGGCGAAAATCATCAAAAGCGGGCCACCCGCCAAATGGGCCATACCAAACAGCGCGCTGGCGATCAAAAGTCCAGCAATAGCGCCAAACTGCTGCTGAGCTTTTTGCTGAATCAAACCACGAAATAGCGCTTCTTCTGCCACACAAGTAAATAGCAAATTGTTGAGGGCAAAAATCCACCACCACGCCGGCAATGACCATTCAAATGCCAGCGCGCCTAACCAAACCGCGATCGGCAAGAGAGCAAATAAAGGCACTAAGGTCAGCAGTGTGGCCTTGATGTTTGGCGTTTTAGCATGACCCAGTAGCGCTGGAAACGCGAGTAACAGTGCAAAAAACACCAGCGGTTTATCTAAATTTAGATAAAGGCTGAAAGGGGTACTGTGCGCACTAGCGATCACTTTATCCAGCACTTTGAGGTTAGAAAAACCGGGTAGCCAATGGAGAAATAGCGCCAAACACCACAGCAGCAAAGCAACCCAAGCAGCACTGCGCCAATGTGCTGTACCATTAGCGGCAAAATACGCCAGAACAAAACCCAAACCAGCAATTAGGCTGCCGATCAGCGATAAATGCCCTGTTGCAAAAGCACTCAGCAGCGTGAGGCTAAGCAATCCCCATGTGATGTGACGATAACGGGTAAATCCAGCTATAACAGCAAGTGCCAACGGCAGCCAAATGAAAGCAGAAAGAGACAATAACATTTTGATATCCTTTTATATTCCTCAGAACAGGGAGTAAGACGCCCAGTTTCCGAAGTTTGGTTTTATATACCTTGTGAATAAAAAGTGGCATTGAACCGATGAGCAAGAGAAGAACGATGGAGTCCATAACGGAGTGGCACATCGATGAAAACTGCATTGTTTGGGTTCGCCACATCAAATCGGCAAGATATAAGGTCGGGATAATGACGTGCTAAGCTAGCAGCGACAAGTCACATCGCTAGGCTTTCTCACTGGTTAAACCTGTTATTCATCCAACCTATAATGGTGATTTTCTTATAGATAAATAAAATTGAGTTCACCATAAAACTCAAAAATGGCTATTATTAGGTTAATATTGAGTGCTTTTGTTACCTCATATGGAGTTGGGAAACGGTAAATTACTCTCGTCAACTTAATGAGGAGAATCTCTATGAAAGCACGTTACCTTTTACCTGTACTCGCCGCCGCGATCACTTTTCCTGCGCTGAGCAGCCCTGTAATGACGCTCACTAGCCAAGACATTCAAGAAGGTTCACGTATGGCGAACCAATTTGTGTTTAATGGTTTTGGTTGCAGCGGCGATAATTTGTCGCCACAACTGAGCTGGAACAATGCCCCGAAAGGTACCAAAAGTTTTGCCATTACGGCTTATGATCCTGATGCGCCGACTGGTAGTGGTTGGTGGCACTGGGTAGCTCTGGATATCGCGGCGGATCAACATAATGTGGCGCGTGGCGCAGCTAAGCAACTTAAAGGCGTACGTGAACTGAACAACGATTACGGTTTTAGCGGTTTTGGTGGTGCGTGTCCTCCACAAGGCCATGGTATGCACCGTTATCAATTTACCGTGTGGGCTCTGCCTTTCGAGAAGATGGAGATCCCACAAGGGGCTTCTAATGCTCTGGTTGGTTTTATGTTGCGCGCCAATACATTGGGGCAAGCGACTCTCACCGCGACGTATGTGAGCGAATAATAGGAATTGCAATGAGTAAGGTCATCGTCCAGACGGGGCAGTTTAGAGGTTTACGTAAACAGCCTCTGCATAATGTCTTGATTTATGCCCCCACGATTATTTGGGTAACCCATGGGCATAAACAGCTCTGGTGGCATGACTCAACGCTCAATTTCCACGCTGCTGATTGGCTGATGTTGCCAGCCAATCAGTACCTCACTTTTGTGAATGTACCGCAGCAGGCACAGTTCTATTCACGGACATTAACCTTGCACGAGGCTCCGCCTGCTGAGTGGATTGCACAATCAAGCCAGATGGCGACGGATCCAGAGCCGAGAATCAAAGTGACTACAGCACTGGCCTATTGCTTCGAGCTTCTTTACGAGATGAGCCAAAAATCACTCAGTGAAGAAACACAGCGACAATTTGTGCTGGGTTTTTATGCCCAACTGCGTGATGTCAAAGCGCTGCACCTACTCTTTCCTAGCGAAAATGCGTTGATGCGTGAGCGTCTTGCGCGCTACTTAAGTGTTAATCCCGGTGATGAACACAGTATTGAAACCGTAGCCACACACTTTGCGATGAGCCGCGCGACAATGGCTCGCCATTTGGCTGCGGAAGGAACGGGTTTTCGAGAAGTGCTGAGTGAAGTGCGGATGAACTATGCGCTAGCGTTGTTGCAGGAGTTACGCCCGTTGATGGATGTTGCCGTCGCGTGCGGCTACCAGTCTCTGACTCGGTTTTCTGCACGTTTTAAGCAGCAGTACCGGATCACGCCATATCAATACCGGCAAACGCTAACGGATAAGCCGTAAAAATAAAAAGAGCCACCTTAGGTGGCTCTTGAACTATGAATTACCGAGATTAAATGCCCGCACGTTTTAGCAAACCCGCCATCAAAGCTGAGCTCGATTTCACTTGCTTAGATTTGTTGATCAGATTTTTAGCTAATGCTTGGTTATCAATGCTTTTCGCGATGTAAGACATCGCATGATAGAAGTCGCTCGCCGTTTTGATCTTGTTGGCATCATTAAGTGGCGCAAGCAATTTCACCATTTCGGTGCCTTTCATTTTTTTCTCAGTGGCGTACGCTTCAACGGCATCCAGCACAAGGTCGAGATCGCCCATGGCTTCCGCGCTTTCTACGCCGTGCTTTCTCATCTCTTTTTGGTTGCGTTTACGCAGTTGCTTAATCATAAAAGCAGGTTTGTTGATTGTTCTAAAACCAAAATAACCTGCAGCAATCACGATGACGATCCCGCCGACGACATAACCCCAAATTGAGCCACTGGACTCAACTACAGGCTGTACGGTTTGGGTGGCAAAATCGACGGTGGTAGAAACATCAGACATCTTACAAATCCTATCGGTGGCGCTTCAAAACTGAAGCTATTAATTAATCTGGCTGCCGAGTTGGCGCATTGCGGTGCATCAATCTTTATTGAAAGGGAGACTGAAAAGCACGTTTTTTTCACCAGCTTTGTGAACATCAATGGGGATATGTATCCACAAAACCAAGCCGATATCTGCTGACATCTCAGTTTGGTTATCCAGTTTGCTGCGTGAGTTCACAAAAATTGTCACAATTTATCGCTGTACTCAGCGTTGCCATTGGCTTAGCTGGCCGCGCGACGCAGCCGATCATGCACGGCAAGCCATGTTTCACCCTGCGGTGGACGCTCTAACCAAATTTCATCCACGCCCCATTTATCCACTTCGGCCAGAGAACGATATAACGCTTGTCCGTAGGCTTTGGCATCTTGCGGCATCGGTTTAAGTAAACGTTGTTCACTGGCTTGCAATTCGGATAGGTGCAATAGAGCGATTTTGATATTGCCCGCCGTCGCTAGCTCTTTTTCAAGTGCGTCAATCACGCGCAGACGTGTTTTGGGTTGGTAGTGGCTATCGACATTTCCCGGCACCGCAACTTGATGAACTTGCGGTTGCACGACTTCTTGACCTAGCACTGCACTTAATTCACTTGCCGTGATGGGGCCGGCACGAAGCACGCGAAAAGGTTTACAGGTTAAATCGACAATCGTGGATTCCAAACCGTGTTGGCATTCACCGCCATCGAGCACTGCCGCCAGTTTGCCATTAAGTCCCTCTAATACTTGCTGAGCTGAGGTTGGGCTGAGTTTTTTATACGGGTTTGCAGACGGTGCCGCCACGGCTAGCCGATGGTTTTTTAAAATCTCCAATAACACAGGGTGAGCAGGCACTCGGATACCGATGGTGTCTAAACCCCCTGTGACCACAGGAGAAACATGCTCCGCTTTCGGCAGCAGCATGGTGAGTGGCCCTGGCCAGAATGCTTGCGCTAATTGATAGGCTTCGTCAGCAATATCGGTTGCCCACTCGCAAAGTTGTTCTGCCGAACCTAAATGAACGATTAACGGATGATTGGCTGGGCGACCTTTTGCGCTAAAAATTTGTTTCACTGCCTCAGGCTGGGTGGCATCAGCCGCCAATCCGTAGACGGTTTCGGTCGGTATCGCAACCAGTTGGCCTTGCTTAAGTAACTGCGCTGCGCATTCAATATCAGCAGGTGTCGTCGCTGAAAGCTGTTGGGTATTCAACAAAAAATCTCCGTGGTTCGGCATAACTTCATCGCATCAACCATTCACCAAAAATATGGCTTCCGGTGTTTTGAAACGCGGCATTCTAGCAAACCTTGACGCAGATCCCTACTCAAGATTATGAGCAATCCACCAGACCTTGAGTATGAAGTTTATTGTTAACTTTAAAACTAAAACTGTGCTTCAAGGCCGTTCATCGGGCTAATATTGAACTACACTGTGGTTAAGGTATTGGTTTATATCGCAACCCTGACACTGGAATAAGAAAATATGGAGCAGAGCGCCGCATTTAACACTGCTACGATCGCCAAAATGGTGGGAAGCGAACTCGTGGAATCTATGCTCATCAGCTATCAAGAAACGATGCAGGTACAGTTACCTAAATTGGTGGAAATCAGTGCCACACAATCGGTGAGTGATCTGCATCGTTTAGTACATAGTATGAAGTCTTCCGCACGATTTATTGGTTGTGACACCTTGTCGGAACTCTGCTTCCAGCTAGAAATGAAAACCGCAGCAGATCCACTTTGGCATGCCAGCTACGGCAAAAAAATCGCTGAATTATGTCAATGCAGTCGTGATGTATTGGAGCAGATTGCGATTTATGTAGAACAGCAAAAAGTGAGTAGTCGATGACAACAGAGATTATGAAAGTCGTCTGTGTCGATGACGATGATTTTATGCTTAAAGCGCTTGGACGCATGATTCGACGCATGCGGCCGAGTTGGGAGGTCGTTTTAGTTGAAGATGCCACACAATGGGTGGTGAATACCGACGATCCTCCGAGTGTGGTGATTTCCGATCTGCTGATGCCGGGTAAAAATGGTGAAACCTTGCTGACTGAAGTGCGTTCGCTTAGCCCACAAACCTTGCGGGTGTTACTGACGGGGGATACCACTCAAGAATTACCGAAAAAAGCCCATACTTACGCGCAATTTGTTCTGCCTAAACCTTTCACTCATGAGGATTTCGAACACCTATTCATATGCATGGAACGGCTTTATCAAATGCCGTTCAATAATGAATGCCGGAGGCGCTTAGGCGCATTGGAAGAGATCCCGATCTTGCCCAATTCTGTGCGCAAGCTGCAGCAAGTGATCTCCTCGCCCAATTGCAGTATGGATGAGATAGCCGAAACCATCGTACATGAACCGTTACTGACCGCCAAAATTATCCAAATTGCTAACTCGTCCTATTTTGGTTTTCGCCGTAATACCGATTCTTTGCATGAAGCGGTCGCAAGGTTAGGTGCAGTGTTGGTGGAGTCAATAGCGATCTCGCTGTTGGCGATTCATCCGAGTAATCCTAATTCAGCGGAAGATCATCAGTGGGTGGCGGATTGCGCGTTTAAATCGAGTTCGATTGCCAGAGCGTTAGTCAAAATGCTGGGTTATTCGCGCCAGGATCAAGACCGAATTTTTGTGGCAAATCTGCTGACATCGATCGGAAAAATCCTTTTGTTAGAAGATGGTGCGAGTAAAAAAGAGTTTGTGGACTTCTACCAATTACAGCCAGGTTATGCAGATTGCGATGTGATATCGGCATACATACTGATTATGTGGGGCTACGATATTGGTATAGGGGATATCATTCTTAACCAAAGATTGACGACGTATAGCGGTGAACATTTAGAACAGCTTGGTAGCCTCTCATGCTTGGCCAATCAAATTGAAAATTGTCGGCAAATCAATGAGTACCGACAGCTAGTGCAAAAGACACCTGAATCAATACAGGGTGCGCTCAAAGAGCTAGAAGAGCAGTTTTTTCCAGATTAGTCAGTGAAATACTGCATTGTTAAGGGAGTGAATGTATGGCGATTCGACTAACGGTAGCAGATGATTCAAAGATGTCGCGCAAGTCCGTGATTAGGGCGATTCCTGCCGGTTGGGATGTAGAAATAACCGAAGCTCAAAATGGCAAAGAGGCGGTCGAACATTATAACAATGGTCTCGCGGATGTGATGTTTCTGGATCTAACGATGCCTGAAATGGATGGGATGCAAGTGCTGGAACATTTTCATCATATTGATGCGAAATGCTTAGTTATTGTGATCAGTGCAGATATTCAACCTTTGGTTCAACAACGAGTTCGGGAATTAGGCGCGTTGAATTTTTTGCAAAAACCGCTTGATCCAGCGCAACTGGAACAGACACTTCATGAGGCAGGGTTGCTATGAGCATAGTACTTTCCGCAGATCATAAAGATGCATTGCAGGAATTTATGAACATCTCAATGGGTAGAGCAGCCAGTAAATTGGCGACCTTGCTCAATTTGCATGTCACCATTTCTGTTCCCAATATCCGAGTCGCTACCGAAGAGGATATGCAAGCTCTGCAATCCTATGCCACCGATTATTATTACACTAGACAATCCTTTTATGGCGGAATGGATGGTGAGCTGATTACCTTAATGAGCCGCCGTGGTTGTGAACAAGTGGTCAATGATTTGAATCATTCCAAAGGCATGATGAACGGGTTAGTGAGCATTGAAGAGAGTATTTTGGATATTTCCAACATTCTTTCGGGCGCGAGTTTGAAAGGGCTCTGTCAGCAAATTGAGCTGAAAACCAAAATCCAGCCTCCTGTGCTTTTTGACCCAAACCATCAGCCTTTGCCGATTTTGCAATGGCGGTTGTCACTCATTATGGAAATCAACTTTTTGGTTGAGAAAGCCTCTTTTTCGGCGAAAACCATCATCTGTTTTGCAGATAAAGAGTTGGATAAGGTACTTGCGCATCTCGATGAACTGTTGATGTAAGGAGACGAGTATGGCAAAGAGTCGCTTGTTGCTCTCTGAACTGCTGGATCAGCTCTCTTTTGCGCTGTGCATTGTGCGTAACGATTATGTGATCGTCAAAGTGAATGAGTATTTTGAATCTCGTGTCATTTTTGATGGGGAAACCATGCAAGGGAAGAACATTCTTGACCTGTTTCCTGAATCTGCAGACTACTTAAAACGCAAAATCGATACCGCCTTAGTCATTGAATCCTCAAGTTTCAGTAGCTGGGAGCAAAAGCCCCATCTTTTGCCTTTTAAAAGCTCTCGTCCGGTTTCTGGTGATGAAGAAAAAATGTATCAGGATCTCGAAGTCGTCCCCATCCATAGTGATGATGGCTCAATAGAGCACGTTTGTCTGTGTGTTTACGATGTGACGATTCAAGCTAGCCAACAACTGGAATTAAAGCGTGTTTCACAGAAGTTGGAAGAAGAACATTTATCGCAAAAGGTATTAATCAAAAAACTCGAAGACGCTCAAGGGCAATTGATTCAATCAGAAAAAATGGCCTCGATAGGTCAGCTTTCTGCGGGGATCGCCCATGAAATTAATAACCCCGTTGGTTTTATTACCTCCAACTTGCAAACCTTAAATGACTATTTCAACAGCTTAGAAAAAGTGTTGAAAAATATCATTAAAATCATCGACCAAGGTAAGGATGCTGACTTGATAGAAGCGTGCCAAAACATCCTTAAACAAGGGCAAGTCGATTTTATTTTGGAGGATACTGCCGAGTTGATCACTGAGTCTTTAGAAGGCTCATCACGAGTGATGTCGATCGTCAAAAACCTCAAAGAATTTTCACATGTGGATCGTTCTGAATGGGGATATGCCAACTTAGAGAACTGTATCGAATCGACACTGAAAATCATCAATAACGAGATCAAATACAACATCACGGTAGAAAAACATTATGCGCCGAGTGTGCCAGATGTGTTTTGTCAGCCAATGCAGATCAATCAGGTACTGTTGAACATTCTTGTCAATGCCAGTCATGCCATTGAGGGTGATGGAACGATTTCCATCACCTTACAGGCCGCCAATACCGAGTTTGTGGAGATTCGTATTCAAGACACTGGGTGTGGTATTCCTGAAGATATCCGTGAGCGAATTTTTGAACCTTTCTTCACCACTAAGCCAGTTGGATCAGGGACGGGGTTAGGCCTGTCAGTTTCCTACGGCATTATCAATAAGCATCATGGCACCATCAGTGTGACCAGTGAAGTCGGTAAAGGCAGTGAGTTTGTGATCCGTCTACCGATTAATCCGATTCCGGAAACGGTAAATCATACCGATCCCAATGCGGCGTAAATGGGGTGGAGTATGGTTGATAAACAACGAACTTCATGTGTGAACATGCTGGCGCAAGGGAATGATAGCCACATTCCTTTTGCGTTATTAGCTTTCCTTAAGGTTTTGTTTTCCAATGTAAAACCCAAAAGAAAGTTTGATAGTTTGATGACCACCATCAACGATCTGGTACCGGGGTGCCAAATTGCGTTATTCGAACATCAAACCGATGAACGTTGGCGTGTTATTCAAACCAGTGGCGGATCGAATGTCCCGCAAAACCGTGGAACATTCTCTGGTTTGTTAGATGAAGAGTGGCGTTGCTTGCCGAATGTGCGGGATGACGCCGTATGGTTGGCAGAATATGCGCATTATTTCCCTGAATGTCACAGTGCATTGGCGGTGAAGTTTCATACCGCAGAAAGCCACTATTTCTTATTGATGATGCAGCCCTCAGAAAATGGGTTTAGCCACCAACAACGTGATGAGTTGTATGCCTTATTTGATGTGACCAAAAGTGCGCTTTACTCCATGTTGCAGTTTCGTAAATCGGTGATCGACAAGCATCAAGTTCAGCAAGAAGAGAAGCTAGCATCTTTGGGTAAGTTAGCAGCCGGTGTCGCCCATGAAATCAATAATCCGCTCGGTTTTGTGATGAGCAATTTCAGTTTTCTCAATGAGTATGTCGCCAAAATCAAACAACATCCACAGATTGAACAGATAGACGATCCGCAATTACAAGAAATGATTGCAGACAGTGAAGCGATTTTGATGGAGAGCTTAGAAGGCTTATCACGGATCAAAAATATCGTTTCAAGCCTCAATGTGTATGCGCATACGAGTGAAAATCTGGCTGAAATCGATATGCGCGATGTGGTCAGCTCTGCTCTGGCGTTGATCATTGGTGATTTAAAATTCCGCGCTCAGTTTATTTACCCATCGCCGGACAAACCTTATTACATTCGGGGAGTTACAACAAACTCCAACAAGTGTTTATCAATTTGATCATCAATGCTGTGCAATCTGTCTCTGCTACTCATGAAGGCATTGTTCATATAGAAATCAGTGAAATACGCTGGCCCGGTGAAGGTATTCCGCGTGTGCAAGTGATGATTGAAGACAATGGTAAAGGGATCAGTCCCGAATATCTTGAGAAAGTGTTTGAGCCCTTTTTCACCACCAAAAAAGTGGGCGATGGGGCTGGGTTAGGGTTATCGGTCGCACGTGAAATCATCGAAGAACATCACGGTAAAATTAAGCTTTGTTCAACACAAGGGGTTGGAACCCGAGTCTATGTGATTTTGCCGCAAACGGTGCATGCACAAGGAGGGGCTTGATGCAGGCAAACCGCGAGATTTTACTGGTCGATGATGAACCTGCGGTGCTCAATGCGTTGAAGCGAGAGTTGCGACCTTATTTTTCTCATTTATATACCGCAAGCTGTGCTCAAGAAGCCTTAGAGATCCTGCAGCAACACCCAATCCAGATGGTGATTTCTGACTATCGAATGCCCGGTATGAATGGTGCGGATTTGGTGATTGAGATTAATCGACGTTATCCGCAGATTATGTCGTTAATTCTCTCCGGTCAGGCGGATATGGATGGATTATCGCGGGCATTAAATGAAGGTGAGCTCTACAAATTTTTGTTAAAGCCTTGGGATCGAACCTATTTATTACAAACCATCATGCATTGCTTTAGTGAGTTAGATCGTGAGCAAGAATTTAATGCCACCTCGGGGCTGAAAACCCTGCAAGCTCTAAACAAACAAATATCTCTTCTGCATTCTCTGGCTGATCATCCGTATCTTGTGCTGATCATTGAAGCTACGACTCCGATTGATGAGCAGCAGCAGGCTGTAATGACTCAACATCTTATCAGTCAATTACCGGATTCCGATAATCTGTATCAAGAAGGCCAACGTTGGTTCTGGGTGGTTCACCGGTTAACCTCATGGTATCAAACACTATTTAAACTCCTTACAGGCTTTGAAGCGGTATCGAGAAGTCGCGTGGATTGCGCGCCACGCTGTGCGATCACTGATATAGAATCTTGGTCGGAGGTAGTTTTGTCGTTCGATAAGGCTTCCTCTCAAGCCTCCCTTTTATTAGAAAATGCTCCTGTTTATTGGTATGGAAAGATAGAAGACGCTCTGGAAATCAAACAGTTGCTGAATATTTATCGTGATTTGCAACAAGGCCGCTTTGGCGCGTTTTATCAACCGCAAAAACACCTTATCTCTGGTGAGATTATCGCATTCGAAGCCTTAGCAAGACGATGGATGGAACAAGGCACTTATGAGATGCCTGATCGTTTTTTTCCGGTCTTAGAAAAATACCATCTGATCCCTGAACTTACCGAAGTCATGGTACGCGATATCTTGACCTTTTTGTCCGATGAGCAAGATGGCCTACAAGACATCACCATCGGGGTTAATATTCCGGGTACGATGTTGACTGACGGTAGCTTCTACCGCTTGTTACTTAACATCGCCGAGCAACAGCAAGCCGAAGCCGCACTGCCTCGTCTTTCGGTTGAGATTACCGAGCATGATCTGATTGCCGATTTTGATGCCGCTAAACATGAGATTTATAAGCTAAAATTATTAGGAATACGCTGTGCTTTAGATGATTTTGGTACAGGCTACTCGGGTTATGAGTACTTGTGTGAGATCCCGTTTGACGTCGTCAAGATTGATGGACGTTTTATCCAGAGTTTAGGGAGCTCGGATTCGAGTAACGTGATAGTGAATGCCATGATCGCCAGCATTAAATCCTTGTCGATGCAAGTGATTGCTGAATGGGTTGATTCTGAGCAACAGTACCAAATTCTAAAAGAGATGGGATGCGATATGGTGCAAGGGTATTTAGTCAGCCCCGCAATCTCGCCACAGAAAGTCCTGACATACCTCAAGAAAGAAAGGGGGCGCTATGCAAATGGATAATACGCACGATGATAAGTTAAATGTTCTGCTGCTAGATGATGAAAACGATATTCTCAAAGCGCTTAACCGAGTATTACGCATGGATTACAACGTAGTCACCTTTGATAACGGGGCGGAAGCGTTGGAGTATCTGCAGGAAAATCCTATTCATATCATTATTTCTGATATGCGTATGCCTGAAATGGATGGTGCGGATTTCTTGGCGAAAGTACGAGAGATGCAGCCACAAACGGTGCGCTTATTACTCACAGGGTATGCCGACATCCAATCTACGGTTCGAGCGGTCAATGCAGGCGGAATACACACCTACATCAGCAAGCCATGGGATAATGAAAACCTTAAGTTGATTGTGGCAAAGGCGGCTGAGTTTTATCGTTTAACCCGAGATAAAGAGCGCCTGACGATTGAGTTGGAGGAGCGCAACAAAGAGCTTGAAGTTGCTAACCAAGCCTTAGCTGAGAATAACCAGAAGCTGGCAGAGTTTAACCAAGAGCTAGAAGTGAAAGTTCAAGAACGTACCTTAGAGCTACAAGATACCAATAAACGGCTGGAAGTATCGCTGGCCTCTCGTAATAAAACGTTTAAAGATATTCTTGCTATGGTCACGGCAATTATTCAGCATCGTACCGGATTTCCTGCCGATCATGCCGAGCGAATTGCTAACCAAGCCAAGTCAGTGGCAATCAAGCTCAAATTACCCGAAACAGTGGCCAGTCACGTTTATTTATGTGGCTTAATGCATCAAATTGGTTTGATTGGTGAATCTGGCAATGATTGGAAAGTGGTTAAGGTTGATCAAGATTCTGATATCCCGATAACCCCGAATGTGAACCCGATTTTGGGGGCAGAAATCGTGGGTCGGATTAAACGCTTTGAGCCTTTGATGGAGATAATTCGACATCAGGATGAACTATATGATGGCACCGGCAAACCCGACCATTTTCAAGGGGAGCAGATCCCGATAGGGGCTCGAATCATCAAAGTGGTGAAAGATTACGATTTCTTTGTCTCAGGCGCTAATAACCCAAGACGCATGCACACCAAGAGCGCACAAGGTTACCTGCGTCAACAAGCCGGTATTTGCTACGATACACAAGTGGTTGAAGCATTCATTACGATTGTGAGTGCTGTAACCCGTATTGAAGAGGGTATGGAGTTGTGCGTGAGTCTTAATGAAGTGCGTCCGGGTATGATCATCAAGCGCGATATTTATTTGCCTAATGGTAGCTTGATGCTCACCGCTGGAAACAAGATGAATGAATCTTTGTTGCGTAAACTAAAAGACCTTGAACAAGAAATGAACATGCCGATTCCGGTTTACATTGGTTAAGCCTAGAGGTGATGGCGTTTTTAAGGGGACGCAGAGGTCAGTGGTAGGGTGATGAGAACTCGAGTACCTTGGCCTAGTTCACTGAAAAGTTGAATATCTCCTCCGTATTTTTTGATGCTACTGTAGGCCTCAGTTAACCCAAGGCCAACACCTTGACCAACGTCATGCGTTGTGAAAAAGGGATCAAAGGCATGCTGTTTCTCTTCTACACTCATGCCGCGTCCGAAATCAGTAATTTCAAGTTCCAGTTGCTGCTGGGTATGGCGCAGCGAAAGTTCTATCCGCCGCTCAAGCGTTTCTTTCGCGTAGGCTTGATAAGCGTTGTGTAAGATCGCACTGAATGCGCGGCTTACATCATGGCTATCACAATAAATCATCGGTGGATAAGGTGCTTTGTCTTTCCAGACGATCCACTGGTTCAGGTCGCTGATTTGGATCGCCTGTTCCAGCAAACTCAACGGGGAAAACCAATGATTATTATGAGTATTAGGTTGAGCTTGACAGTGTTGAACCTTATCGACAATCACTTTGATACGATCGACGCAATGTAGGGCATCTTTCAAGCTTTCTTCAATGCCCGAAAAACTCTCATCCAAGTAAAGCTCTCGTTGGGTTTGGGAAAACTGGGCGTAATAAGGACTGTCTTTGAGCATGGTTTCAATCGAATCAAACCCGATTTTTAACTGCTGAAAATCTTGCTGGAGCAGTTGTAAATGGCTTTTTAGAGCGCCATTTGGATTGTTGATTTCATGGGCAAACCCCGCCGCAAGTGTGCCAATTGAGATCATTTTTTCGGTTTCGACTAACTTATCTTTCATCAGTGTTAGCTTGGTGTTTATTTCTTCAAGCTGCTGATTTTTAGATAAAAGTGTTTCAGTTCGTTGATTAACTTTATCTTCTAATTCTAAATTCCATTGTTCAAGCTGATGCTGATAATCACGCATGGTTGATTCAGAATGGCGGAGTGATTGCACCATTTGTTGAAAAGAGTGTGCCACGCGGCTGATTTCATCATGTCCTTGTAGATCGAGTAGTACGTCACGGTTACCAAATGTGATTTGATCGGTCGCCACTTTCAGCTCAGTTAAACGACGGGTTAGAGCATGACCAAGCAGATAGGAGAATAGGGCAACAAGCCCCATTTCGCCAAGCACGATAAGCAATGTCCAGCGTCTCGCATGACCGATTTGTTGTTCAAGGTAGGAGAGGTCAAAACCGATAAAGACCGTTCCAAAAACAGTACCACTGACTTCAATTTGGTCACTGATACTGTAAATAGGTTGTAGTTGGGAAAAGTCTTGGTCGTTAATCGTATGATAAGCTTCGAATAATTCACGATTACCTTGAAAAGCCAGCCGTTGACCATGTGGATTTTCTACGGCCACGTAAACAATGTCTTGGTTTGACATCATCAGGGCCGTCGCCGATTCAATGTTGGCAAGATCATAGGCAAGTACTGGGTTCTTCACCATCGTGGCAAACAGAGTAATGGTTGTTTGAGCACGTTTTTGCAATCCACTATAGTTGGTGGATTCGAGATAACTCAGGGTGAATGTGATTAAAATGGTTAGCAAAATCGCTTCAATCAAGGCCACACCGAGCATTGTCTTCAAGCGTATCGACATTGCTTATTCCTTCAGCAGATGAGACAACGTCTGGATGTTTAAAGCGCGAATATCATTCCAGTCACTGTCTTGTGCGGCTTCAATACCCGTAAATCCAATAGCTTGCAGCTGCAATTTTCCTTGCTCGGTTTGAGAAAGATTCAGTAGTGCAGTTTGTAGCGTAACCACCTGATCTTTAGTTAGTTTTGGGTGGTAAGCAAACGCATGGGGAGTAAAGCGTGGGCTCTCCCATAAAATGCGCAGCTGATTGGTGACCGCTTTGGGGGCAGTATCAAAGGTGCGTTTAATCCCTCCCCCCGCGATAAAAAAACCATTGGCCACATTAAGGTACACAGAATCGTGTGACGAGACATATTTAGAGTCAATATTGATGCCCTCTTGAATTAATGAGGCTTGAGGAATAATGGTTGCCGCAAAAGCAGCAGGAGAGGGAAATGCCAAGGTATGGAGATTGAGATCTTGAATGGAGCGAATCGGGCTTTCTTTAGCTACTACGATAATGCCTTGTAATTTTTGATCTTTCTGTTTAGCAAACGCGATATATCCGGGGTTTTGGTGGAATAAGGTGTAGTGATAAGGATTCATATACACCACATCGTATTCTCCTTTTAGCACCCGTTGTTCAAATTCAGGAATTGTTGCCGCAGTACGAAATTCCACATCCATGCCTGTGCTTTTTGAAAGGCTTTCGAGGATAGGAACCCAACGTTTAGCCAACTCTTCAGGAGATTGTTGTGGCACCACACCAAAAGAAAGGGTGGATGCCAATGTTAACGAAGAGAAAAACCAAACTAACCCAAACCACTCATAGCGCATATTGTTGCCTTTCATTTTCTAATACTAATGGGGTAAGTATAGAAAATGGTTGATCAGCTTGGTGATTATTTTCCAGTGCACAATTTTTGTGGATGAATGGCCTTCATTCTGTTCAACAAAATTTACGCTTATGGGTCAGATGACGAATGTACGCGACGCTAGTACAAAATCTAGTGATTTATGCCAAACGATTGCTTAAAACGTAGGTTTGAGGTGGCTCACATTTTTATCGTGTTAGACAGTGCATTGTCATTAAGAGTTGGAGTGTTTGTGTACGAAATGTTAAATAGATCTGAGTTATCTAGCATAATGCACTGTACATTGGGTGTGCACTAGATAATCTTGCACATTGTCTGTTTAGGCCAGCTTCCACGCTCTAATTCACTAGAGATAATCACGAGTGGTGAAGTTTTTTACTGATGTCTGAGAAAACCAAAGAGGATAGTCGGTTTTTAAGACATTTTTATGGCAAATTAATTCAATGATTGCTAATGTGTGCCGCAATCCCTGTCAGGTGTAAGTTGCCTTTGTTTAAAACTTATACGACAAACGACAACAATCAGCCGTTCTGAATACCTGACATGGAAGTCATGGATGCAATACTAAAACTTGGAGTTTATGCATGTATAAGAACAAAATCACCCAAGCACTGCTGTTAAGTGCTGGTCTAGCGGTGGCCGCTACATCTTTTTCCTCCCTTGCAGCGAATGTTCCTGCTGGTACCAAACTTGCTCCTGTTCAAGAGCTGGTTCGTGGTAACGGTACTGAAGTCGCATCACTTGACCCACATAAAACCGAAGGTGTTCCTGAATCTAACGTGATTCGTGACCTGTTAGAAGGCTTGGTTAACCAAGACGCTAACGGCAACGTGGTACCGGGTGTAGCAGATAGTTGGGAAACGACGGACAACAAAACCTTTACATTCCACATCCGTAAAGATGCAAAATGGTCAAATGGCGACCCTGTTACCGCACAGGATTTCGTGTACAGCTTCCAACGCGCTGTCGATCCTGCTACGGCTTCTCCTTACTCTTGGTATATGGAATACACCAAGATGATCAACGCGAAAGAAATCATCGCAGGAGAAAAAGACAAGTCTACTTTGGGCGTGAAAGCGATTGATGACAAAACGCTGATGTTTGAACTGGAAAGCCCAGTGCCTTACTTCGTGATGATGATGGGTCACACTACTGTGAAGCCTGTTCACAAAGCGACAGTAGAAAAGTATGGCGAACAGTGGACGAAGCCTGAACACTTCGTAGGCAACGGTGCTTATGTTCTCGATAAATGGGTAGTGAACGAGCGTTTAGAGCTGAAACGCAACCCTCAATACTGGGACGACAAAAATACCGTTCTGAACAAAGTGACTTATCTGCCAATCGAAAACCAAGTGGCAGAGATGAACCGCTTCCTATCGGGTGAAATTCAGATCACCAACGAACTGCCTCTTGAGCACTTCAAACGTCTGAAAAAAGAGCATCCAGAATCTGTTCAAGTGCAAGGCCAACTTTGTACTTACTACTACGGCTTTAACACAGCCAAAGCACCATTTGATGATGTTCGTGTACGTCAAGCGCTCTCTTATGCGATTGACCGTGATGTCATCTCTGATGCGATCTTAGGTCAAGGCCAAAAACCGGCATACTTCCTGACCCCAGAAATCACCGCAGGATTCAGCCCAGAGATGCCGGCTTACGGCAAAATGACGCAGAAAGAGCGTGTGGCTGAAGCGAAAAAACTTCTTGAAGCTGCGGGTTATAACAAGTCAAACCCTCTGAAATTCACTCTGCTGTACAACACATCTGAAAACCACAAGAAGATTGCAACTGCAGTTCAATCTATGTGGAAAACGACATTGGGTGTTGATATCGCACTGGAAAACCAAGAGTGGAAAACTTTCCTAGATACGCGTCGTCAAGGTAACTTTGATGCGACTCGTGCGGGATGGTGTGGTGACTACAATGAAGCGTCTTCATTCCTAACTCTATTGATGTCAAGCAACTCATCGAATGACTCTAAGTACCACAGTGCTGAGTATGATGCGACGCTAGAAAAAGCGATGACTTCAACGTCAGAAGAAGAGCGTCAAAAACTCTATGCTGAAGCTGAGAAGTTGTTGGCTCGTGATATGCCAATCGCGCCTATCTATCAATACGTAAGATCACGTCTTGTTTCTCCAACAGTCGGTGGTTACCCATCGAACAACGCGGAAGACAAGATCTATATGAAAGATCTTTACATCAAAGCTCAATAATCGAGCCATAAAACTATAAATAACACAGACACTGCATGTGAAATTCACATGCAGGGTCTTTTCTTTTCCTTGTCACAGATTGAAAGAGTGAGTTTATGCTTAAATTCATAGCAAAAAGGATATTTGAAGCAATCCCAACCATGTTGGTGTTGATTACTATATCTTTCTTTCTTATGCGCTACGCGCCAGGTAACCCATTTTCTTCAGAGCGTCCTTTGCCGCCAGAAGTCATGGCCAACATCAACGCTAAATACGGTTTAGATAAGCCGGTTTCTGAACAATATCTCACTTATTTAACCAACATCGTTCAGGGTGATTTTGGTCCATCGTTTAAGTACAAAGACTATACGGTGAATGAACTGATCGCCAGTGCACTGCCAGTGTCGGTGAAAATCGGTTTAGCCGCATTTATCTTCACCGTGATCATGGGGGTAACGGTTGGAACCATTGCCGCCTTGAAGCAGAACACTTGGGTTGACTACACCATCATGTCGACCGCCATGATAGGGGTGGTGATGCCCTCGTTTGTTTTGGCTCCTGTGCTGATTTATATCTTCGCGATCAATTTTAATCTGTTCCCGGCTGGGGGATGGCAAGACGGCGGCTTCAAATATATGGCTCTGCCAGTTTTGGGGATGTCTCTGCTGTATGTGGCTACTTTTGCCCGTATTACCCGTGGTTCGATGATTGAAACCCTGAACAGTAACTTTATTCGTACCGCTCGTGCGAAAGGCTTGAGTTACGGTTATATCGTGGTGAAGCACGCGCTGAAACCAGCGTTGTTGCCTGTCGTTTCTTATATGGGACCTGCTTTCGTCGGTATCATCACGGGTTCGGTTGTTATTGAGACCATTTTTGGTTTACCTGGTATTGGTAAGCTCTTCGTTAACGCCGCCTTCAACCGAGATTATTCTCTGGTGATGGGGGTAACGATCCTGATCGGTTTCCTATTTATTCTGTTTAACGCGATTGTCGATATTCTTCTCGCTTACATCGATCCGAAGATTCGCTACTAATAGGACTTAGATAATGTTGACGAAAAAAGAAAATTTAGCGGCGATTGAAAATTTCTCGCAAAACCTTGAGATCCAAGGCCGCAGCCTATGGCAAGACGCGCGAATTCGCTTCATGCGCAATAAAGCGGCGATGGTGAGTTTGTTTGTTCTAACCCTGATCACGTTGGCTGTGATATTCCTGCCGATGTTTTCAGCCTATAGCTATGAAGATACTGACTGGTATGCAATGCATGCCGCACCTTCGGCTGAACACTGGTTTGGTACTGATGCTCTTGGGCGTGACCTCTTCGTGCGCACGCTCGTGGGTGGCCGTATCTCACTGATGGTAGGTATCATGGGTGCACTCGTCGCGGTACTGATCGGTACCCTGTATGGCGCGGCATCGGGTTTTATTGGTGGACGTACTGACCGTGTGATGATGCGTATTCTGGAAATCCTCTACGCTATCCCATTCATGTTCTTGGTTATCGTATTGGTGACGTTTTTTGGCCGTAACATCGTGCTGATTTTCGTGGCGATCGGTGCGATTGCATGGCTAGATATGGCGCGGATCGTACGTGGTCAAACCCTGAGCTTACGTAGCAAAGAGTTTATCGAAGCGGCACATGTGTGTGGTGTGAGTAAGTGGAACATCATTACTCGCCATATCGTACCAAACGTATTGGGCATTGTAGCGGTTTACTCAACCCTGCTGATCCCAAGCATGATTTTGACCGAATCTTTCCTTTCTTTCCTTGGCCTTGGTGTGCAAGAGCCGATGACCAGTTGGGGCGCTCTGCTACAAGAGGGTGCAAACACAATGGAAGTGGCCATTTGGCAACTGCTATTCCCCGCTGCATTCATGGTATTGACCTTGTTCTGTTTTAACTATGTCGGTGATGGTCTGCGTGACGCGCTCGATCCGAAAGACAGATAAACCAAGAAGAATCAAAAGGAAGTAATGATGAGTTTATTAGATGTCCAAGATCTGCGCGTAGAGTTCTCTACCCAAGACGGTATTGTTACCGCAGTGAACGATCTCAATTTCTCTCTGAAACAGGGAGAAACCTTAGGTATTGTTGGCGAATCCGGCTCAGGTAAATCACAAACCGTGTTTGCCATCATGGGGCTATTAGCCAAAAACGGCAAAATCACTGGTAGCGCAAAATTTGAGGGTAAAGAGATCCTCAATCTGCCGGAGCGTGAACTGAATAAAGTGCGCGCTGAGCAAATCGCGATGATTTTCCAAGACCCAATGACTTCACTCAACCCTTACATGAAAGTGAGCGATCAGCTGATGGAAGTGCTGATGCTGCATAAAGGTATGGGTAAAGCGGAAGCATTTGAAGAGTCAGTTCGTATGCTGGAAGCGGTAAAAATTCCAGAAGCGCGTAAGCGTATCACCATGTACCCGCACGAGTTTTCAGGCGGTATGCGTCAACGTGTGATGATCGCGATGGCGCTGTTGTGCCGTCCAAAACTGTTGATTGCCGATGAACCAACCACGGCATTGGATGTAACGGTTCAAGCGCAGATCATGGAACTGCTTAACGATCTGAAGCGTGAGTTCAATACAGCCATCATTATGATCACTCACGATTTGGGTGTGGTTGCAGGCTCTTGTGACAAAGTGCTGGTGATGTATGCCGGCCGTACTATGGAATACGGTTCAGTAAACGATATTTTCTATAACCCAAGCCACCCTTACGCAGAAGGTCTGCTAAGTGCCATTCCACGTTTGGACTCGGAAGGTGAAGTGTTGCCAACCATTCCGGGTAACCCGCCTAACTTGCTGCGTTTGCCAGTGGGTTGCCCTTACCAAGAGCGCTGCCATCGCGTGACGGATCGCTGTAAGCGTGAAGCACCGATTCTGCTGCCGTTTGGCAATGACCGTCAACGTGCGTGTTTTTCTGATTGGGAGGCTTGGACAAAATGAGCGCAGAGAAAAAATTATTACTGGACGTTAAAGATCTGAAAGTCCACTTCAACATCACGCCAAAATCGGCTTGGCCGTGGACCAAACCGATGACCCTGAAAGCGGTAGACGGTGTAAATGTACGTCTGTATGAGGGTGAAACGCTAGGCGTAGTGGGTGAATCTGGCTGTGGTAAATCAACTTTTGCACGTGCCATCATCGGCTTGGTACAAGCGACTCATGGCGAAGTGCTGTGGTTAGGCCAAGATTTAACCCGCATGCAGGAAGTCAAACGTCGTGCAACGCGTAAGCAAATCCAGATGATTTTCCAAGACCCATTGGCATCCCTCAATCCACGGATGACGGTGGGGGATATCATCGCGGAACCACTGCAAACGTTTTATCCTGAACTTTCAAAGCAAGAGGTGAAAGATCGGGTAAAAGAGATGATGATGAAAGTAGGCTTACTGCCTAACGTGATCAACCGCTACCCACATGAATTCTCTGGTGGTCAGTGTCAGCGTATCGGTATTGCTCGTGCATTGATCCTCAAACCTAAGATGATCATCTGTGATGAACCGGTTTCAGCACTGGATGTGTCGATTCAAGCTCAGGTGGTTAACTTGCTGAAAGAGCTGCAAAAAGAGCTCGGTTTAAGTCTGGTGTTTATCGCGCACGATCTCTCGGTAGTAAAACACATTTCTGATCGTGTATTGGTGATGTATTTGGGCAATGCGGTGGAGCTTGGGGTATCCAAAGAGTTGTTTGCGAATCCTAAACATCCCTACACGAAAGCACTGATGTCAGCCGTTCCGATTCCAGACCCTGATCTGGAACGCAATAAAACCATCCAGATGCTGGAAGGGGATTTACCTTCACCAATGTTCCCGCCTTCCGGTTGTGTGTTCCGTACTCGTTGCCCTCAAGCAACGGCAGAGTGTGCGAAAACCAAACCAGTGATTAAAGGTTCGGATATTCACTCAGTCTCTTGTTTATACGCTGAGGCATAAATTCAGCCTGTGACGGGCCAAGCGCGATTCCTTGTTTGGATCGCGCTTTTTTTGTATTCGAATTTTTTGAACAACACGGCCAACAGCCTTGGGTTAAGTCCACAGCTCAGTTACTTATAATGCCCAAAAGAAGCAGAAAGGGGGCAACATGGGCAAACTGATCAAAGGTAAGTGGCATGACGTGTGGTACGACACTAAGCAAAGTGACGGCGAGTTTGTCCGCGAAGACGCAGGATTTCGTGATTGGGTTGAAGCCGCGCCCAGTGCATGTTTTAGTGCTGAATCTGGCCGCTATCATTTGTATGTTTCATTGGCATGCCCATGGGCGCATCGAACACTGATTTTCCGCGCGCTCAAAGGACTTGAAGCGCATATTGATGTGACAATTGTCTGTCCAGACATGCTTGCGCACGGTTGGCAGTTTGGCATCCCTGAGCCTCTCTATGGTTATACCCAACTACATCAACTGTATACCCACGCAAAAGCCGATTACACAGGGCGAGTGACTGTGCCTGTATTGTGGGATAAGAAGCTACACACCATCGTCAGTAATGAATCTTCTGAAATTATTCGCATGTTGAACAGTGCATTCAATGGGTTAACGGGCAATGAAACCGATTATTACCCCAAAGCTTTACGAACGGTTATAGATGAATGGAATGATTTTATTTATCCCAACATCAACAACGGGGTATATCGTTGTGGTTTTGCGACTACGCAAAAAGCCTATGAAGAAGCGTTTGAAGCGCTTTTTGCAGCATTAGATAAGGTTGACCAGCATCTCGCAACACACCGCTATTTAGCTGGGCATCAAATTACTGAAGCCGATTGGCGCTTATTCACGACTCTGATTCGCTTTGATGCAGTGTATGTCGGGCATTTCAAATGCAATCGCCAACGTATTGCAGATTACCCACACCTGAGTGGCTACTTGCGTGAGTTGTATCAAGTAGACGGCATTCAAGAAACGGTCGATTTTTACC
Source organism: Vibrio metoecus (assembly GCF_009665255.1). Lineage (NCBI taxonomy): Bacteria > Pseudomonadati > Pseudomonadota > Gammaproteobacteria > Vibrionales > Vibrionaceae > Vibrio > Vibrio metoecus. Next base: position 1,663,993 of record NZ_CP035686.1, on the reverse strand, counting down.
ATATTAAGCGGCATTACTACTTCAGCCATACCACGATCAACCCAACTCAAGTCGTGCCCGTCGGGCCGCAATTGGATCTCCTGAGTCCGCATCAGCGAGAGCTGATTGTTTGAAATGCGACCATAGATTTCATGAATAAAGAGCATAAAAAAGCCCCCGAGTTTCGGGGGCTTTGCATTTAAGCCGATAAGTCAGACTTATTTCTGCTCTTGACCTGCTTGGATAGCTGTCAGGGCGATGGTGTAAACGATATCGTCAACCAATGCGCCGCGAGACAGGTCGTTAACTGGCTTACGCATACCTTGCAGCATAGGACCGATAGACACTAGATCCGCTGAACGTTGTACCGCTTTGTAAGTGGTGTTACCTGTGTTCAGATCTGGGAATACGAATACGGTCGCTTTACCTGCCACTGGCGAGTTAGGCGCTTTAGAAGCCGCTACGTTTTCCATGATCGCTGCATCGTATTGCAGAGGACCGTCAATGATCAGATCAGGACGTTTCTCTTTCGCAATGCGGGTTGCTTCACGTACTTTATCAACGTCAGCACCTTGACCAGAAGTACCAGTTGAGTAAGAGATCATCGCTACGCGAGGCTCAATACCGAAGGCTGCTGCGGAATCTGCAGACTGGATAGCAATCTCAGCCAGTTGCTCTGCGTTTGGATCTGGGTTGATCGCACAGTCACCGTATACCAGTACCTGATCAGGCAGCAGCATAAAGAAGATTGATGAAACCAGAGACGCATTTGGTGCAGTCTTGATGATTTGTAGCGGTGGACGAATGGTGTTCGCTGTGGTGTGAACCGCACCAGAAACCAGACCGTCAACTTCGTTACGCTCAAGCATCATAGTGCCCAGAACAACGGTATCATCCAGTTGTTCACGCGCAACCACTTCAGTCATGCCTTTGCTCTTACGGAGTTCCACTAAACGAGCCACATATTGCTCTTGCGCTACTTTTGGATCGATGATTTCGATACCAGAACCCAGCTCAACGCCTTGCTGCGCAGCAACACGTTTGATCTCTTCTGGGTTACCCAGTAGCACACATTGTGCAATGCCGCGCTCAGCACAGATAGCTGCTGCTTTCACGGTACGTGGCTCATCACCTTCTGGCAATACGATACGCTTGTTCGCGCTACGAGCCAGTTCAGTCAGTTGGTAACGGAACGCAGGTGGACTCAGGCGACGAGACGCTTGCGCACCTTCAGTCAGAGAGTCTACCCATGGGCCGTCAATGTGGCTTGCTACGTGCTCGCTGATGAATTCGATACGCTCTTTATCGTCTGCAGGTACTTCAAGGCTGAAGCTTTGCAGGTTCAGCGAAGTTTGCCATGTGTTACCTTGCGCTTTGAAAATTGGCAGGCCAGTATCAAAGGCAGGTTTACACAGGTTAACGATTTCATGTGGGATGTCGTAACCGCCAGTCAGCAGTACCGCACCAATTTCCACTCCGTTCATTGCCGCCAGTGCCGCAGCCACAATCACATCAGGACGGTCTGCTGAGGTTACCAACAGCGAACCTGGTTTGAAGTGCTCAATCATGTGTGGAAGAGAGCGTGCACAGAAAGTGATGCTCTTGATACGACGGGTATTGATCTCGCCTTGATTGACGACTTCGGCTTTCAGATGCTTCGCCATATCGATTGCACGAGTCGCAATCAGGTCGATGCTCCATGGCACACAACCCAGAACACGGATCGGGCTAGTGTTGAAGATCTGCATCACTTCCAGGTTGGCTTGCTTCGCGCTGTCAGCATCATCAAAGATTTCAGACAAGTCAGGGCGAGTACGGCCCGCTTCATCAACCGGTGCATTCAGTTTGTTGATGATAACGCCAGAGATGCTCTTGTTCTTGGTGCCACCAAAGTTAGAACATGCGACTTCAATGCGCTCTTTCAGTTGCGTTGGGTTATCAGTACCCGGAGTGGCAACGAACACAATTTCTGCGCCTAGCGTGTTGGCGATTTCCGCGTTCACTTGGTTAGCAAAAGGGTGTTTACGTGTTGGAACCAAACCTTCGATCAGAGTCACTTCTGCATCTTTGTTGATCTGGTTGTAACGTTCAACCACGGTTTCTAGCAGAACGTCCATCTTCTCGCTACCAATCAACGCTTCTGCAGCAGACATACTCATCGGCTCACCGATCTTAATGTCGCTGTTGCGGCTCATGACAGTAGAAGTCAGGTCAGGTTGGTCATCGCCAGTACGTGGCTGTGCGATAGGCTTATAGAAAGAAACGCTAACCCCTTTACGTTCCATAGAACGCAGGAGACCCATGCTCACGCTAGTCAGACCGACGCCAGCGCTGATTGGGATAAGCATAATAGTACGGGACATTGGTAAAGTACCTCAACACTATTGATACCAATCTAAGGTGCTTAGATTGAAAGTGACAAAGCTCAAACGCAGGACAGGCTTACGCTGAGCCCCTAAATGACACTGGCTAACCTGAGTTAGCCAGTGTAAGTCGAATTAGATGTTAGTCAGACGAGCTGTATCTTCTGCAATCACTAACTCTTCGTTAGTCGCGATAACCATCGCTGGGATACGGCTGTCAGCAGTCGTGATCACACCTTCACCGCCGAAACGCGCTTTCAGGTTTGCTGCGCTGTCAACAGTGATACCGAAGATCGCTAGACGGTTCAGAACCATTTCACGGATAGGCGCAGAGTTTTCACCGATACCACCAGTGAAAGTGATCGCATCCAGACGGCCTTCTAGGCTTGCAGTGTAGCCTGCAACGTATTTCGCCAGACGGTGACAGAACACGTCCATTGCGCGAGTTGCTTCTTCTTTTTGACCGTAGTTGTCTTCAACAAAACGGCAGTCAGAAGTCACTTCAGTCAGACCCAGCAGACCTGATTCTTTGGTCATCATTGTGTTGATTTGCTCAACTGAGTAACCCAGTGCATCGTGCAGATGGAAAATGATCGCAGGATCGATATCACCACAACGAGTACCCATCACCAGACCTTCCAGTGGAGTCAGACCCATAGAAGTGTCAACAGATTGGCCGTTTTTGATCGCACAAACAGAAGCACCGTTGCCTAGGTGGCAGTTGATGATGTTCAGTTCGTTAGCTGGTTTGCCCAAACGCTCAGCCGCTTCACGTGCGATGAACAGGTGAGAAGTACCGTGCATACCGTAACGACGGATGCCGTGCTCTTTGTACAGCTTGTATGGCAGAGCGTACAGGTACGCTTCTTCAGGCATAGTTTGGTGGAACGCAGTATCGAACACGGCTACGTTTTGTAGTGCAGGGAACGCTTTTTGCGCTGCTTTGATACCGATGATGTGTGCTGGGTTGTGCAGTGGAGCTAGAGTGGCACAATCTTCGATACCTTTCAGCACAGCGTCGTCGATCAGTGCTGATTGAGTGAACTGCTCACCACCGTGTACTACGCGGTGACCGATAGCTTTCAGTTGAGCTGCCAGTTCTGGCTTAGAAGCAAGAATAGTTTCAACGATGAACGACAGGGCTTCATCGTGTGCTGCGCCTTCGCCCAGTTGAGCTTCGTGCTTGCCGTCCAATTTCCACTTGATACGAGCTTCAGGAAGGTGTAAACATTCAGCAAGACCTGAAAGATGTTGTTCACCGCTTTGAGCGTCAACAACTGCAAACTTAAGTGAAGAACTACCGCAGTTTAAAACTAAAACCAGCTTAGACATGTGTGACTACCTGTAATAATCGGTTAGGATAAAATCAGTACCAAGAATAGATGACGCCTTGATGTACGGCACTAATCTCGGTCAATAAAACGTCAATTTCCGTATCGTGGAGACGTGACAAAGTCAGTATAAATCGTCGATGCAATCCGTGCAGGAATCGTCCCAACGTTGCCTAAATTGTAAATAAGGGCAACAATGAGATTGAGAGTCCGCAGAGCATAGCGATAATAGACAAATATAACAAAAAAAATTTGAATCAATATTAGCTTTTGTCAAATTTTTGCGTCTTTTGTTGAATCATTCAACTAAATTTTAGTGGGTTGAGCAAAGAGCAGCGAGGAAGTGGGTATGAATAATAAAGTCGGTATCGTGCATAGCCTCAAAGACGGCCAGAAGTACATGGATATTTGGCCGATACGCAAAGAGTTAAATCCGCTGTTTCCTGAGCAACGTGTGATCAAGGCGACTCGCTTCGCGATTAAAGTGATGCCAGCGGTAGCGGCGATCAGCGTATTGACTCAAATGGTGTTTACCAATACGCAAGCCATGCCTCAAGCGATTGTGGTTGCTTTGTTTGCCATGAGCCTGCCATTGCAAGGTATTTGGTGGTTAGGTAATCGCGCGAATACTCAACTGCCTCCCGCGCTAGCCAGTTGGTACCGTGAACTCTATATGAAGATAGTTGAAACCGGATTTGCACTTGAGCCGATCAAAAGCAAACCGCGTTATAAAGAGCTGGCTCATGTGCTGAATCGCGCGTTTCGTCAGTTGGATGATACTGCGCTAGAACGTTGGTTTTAATTCTTCCGCCTAGAGGGTTTGCCTCGTCAGTCAGTTGTGGCCAACGGATATCGGATAGTTGGCCACGGAAACATACAGTAGGCTAAGGCAACTTAGCTCTGTCGCTCAAGATAACTTAGCGCTGAGTGTGGCGACTGCGGGACGTTCTTTCTTTATGAGCAGAAGCTGCTTTCGCTTGAGATTTCAAAATAGAGTCTACTGTTAATTGCATCGGTTCTTTCGGCTGTAGGCCATGAGGGAAAGTTCGTGCGCGTGGCGGGAGATTAAACTCTTCACTGGAAGCGCGAGGCATGCGTTTAAAGCGATAGAGATAAAAGTTTTCTAGTTTTTCTCGTGCCCACTCGGTCTTGTTTAAATATTTGACACTACTAGCAATCGAAGGCTTGGTATGAAAGCAGTTAAAGTGCATTGCTGTATCTAAAATATCCCAGCCATAAAAATCCACCAGCTCTTGTAGCAAGGTTTCTAACTTAAGGCCGTGTAATGGGTTGTTCTTTTGTAGTTCGATTCTTTCTTGATCGGTCATAATAATCGGCTCCTAAGGGTAAATGGTAGATAGGGTAGGCATACCAAGATTTGGCAGATATGAGTCATGTACTTGTTGATCCCGGCGAGGGGGGCGAATTCTAGCAGAGTTGATCTTACATCCCTATGGTTATCTGTTATGGGGATCATCTTTTATTAGTTCACCTCAATCACATCGCTTCTTTACACTCATGAGAATCAATTTACCCACTGTCATCTGCAACTCGAAGTCGTTTGGGTATAGTCAACTTCACTTCCATTTTCGACATTGACCAAATTCTGCACTTTTTTCTGTTATCTGACTGTTAAATCCTACTTCCCTTTGCCTAAAGTTACTGGTAATAATGTTGTCAGCGACACCTTGAGTGTCCAATAAAAACTATTAAATATATACCCACACACAACATCATAAAAACTATGCTTTATATCAAGGAGTTAAGATGAAAGCAGGCAAAGTTATTGCTACCGCCGTTCTAGCCGGAGCTGCACTACTGTCTTCTCAGAGTATTATGGCCAAAACAGCCAAAGTCGCGGTGTCACAAATTGTGGAACATCCTGCTTTGGATGCAACACGTCAAGGACTACTCGATGGATTGAAAGCCAAAGGCTATGAAGAAGGCAAAAACCTAGAGTTTGATTACAAAACCGCGCAAGGTAATCCTGCCATTGCTGTACAAATTGCGCGTCAATTTGTTGGTGAAAATCCAGATGTGTTAGTTGGTATTGCAACACCTACTGCGCAAGCACTGGTTTCTGCAACTAAAACTATTCCTATCGTGTTTACTGCAGTGACCGACCCTGTTGGTGCTAAGTTGGTAAAACAACTTGAACAACCGGGCAAAAACGTCACAGGTCTGTCTGATCTGTCTCCGGTTGAACAGCATGTTGAACTGATTAAAGAAATCCTACCAAACGTCAAATCGATCGGCGTGGTGTACAACCCAGGTGAAGCCAATGCAGTCAGCTTAATGGAGTTACTCAAACTCTCGGCTGCAAAGCATGGTATTAAGTTGGTCGAAGCTACCGCGCTGAAAAGTGCTGATGTTCAATCTGCTACCCAAGCGATCGCCGAAAAATCTGATGTGATCTATGCCCTGATCGACAACACTGTCGCAAGTGCAATCGAAGGTATGATTGTGGCGGCTAACCAAGCCAAAACCCCGGTCTTTGGTGCAGCGACTTCTTATGTAGAACGCGGCGCGATTGCGAGCCTCGGTTTTGATTACTATCAGATCGGTGTGCAAACCGCTGACTATGTGGCGGCTATTTTAGAAGGTAAAGAGCCGGGCTCGCTTGATGTTCAAGTCGCAAAAGGCTCAGATCTTGTGATCAACAAGGCTGCGGCTGAACAGTTGGGTATCACCATTCCTGAAGCCGTGCTTGCACGTGCAACCAGCATCAAATAACTAAGCAATATCCAAATCACAGGTCGTTTCTGCTATTGAGCGGTAACGACCTGTAGAAAGCGTATATTCCAAGGTGTTGGAGTTATCTAACGCCTTGAAGCAGAAAGGAGTATGTATGTCTGCTTTTGCCTTTTTTGGCGCTTTGGAGCTTGGCTTGTTGTATGGCTTAGTAGCTTTGGGCGTGTATTTAACTTTTCGAGTGCTCGATTTTCCAGATTTGAGTGTCGATGGTAGTTTTCCTATGGGAGCTGCGGTCGCAGCAACCGCAATTGTGGCGGGGATTAACCCTTGGGTGGCAACAGGATTAGCGATTCTTGCTGGTGCTGCCACAGGCTGGGTAACGGCATTTCTGACTGTGCGCTGTGGTATTTTGCATTTGTTAGCCTCGATTTTGACCATGATTGCTGCATTTTCGATCAATATCCGCATCATGGGGCGTCCTAATCTTGCCTTGTTAGGGGAAGATACGATTTTGACTCCCTTTGAGGCTCTAGGCGATCCCGTTTTTATTCGTCCTCTGGTGGTCGCCGTTCTGGTTCTTATCTCTGCTCTATTCGTGATCAGATTGTTGAACAGCGATTTCGGTTTAGGATTGCGAGCCACAGGCGTCAACGCGCGTATGGTGGCAGCCCAAGGGGCAAGCACCGCATTTTATACCTATTTCTGTTTGGCGCTGTCTAATGGTTTTGTGGGTTTTGCAGGTGCTCTATTTGCGCAAACCAACAGTTTTGCGGATGTAACCTCTGGCGTCGGCACCATTGTGGTTGGTCTTGCGGCGGTCATTTTGGGTCAAACTTTAATTCCTGGACGTAAAATATGGGTCGCTGTCGTCGCTGTGATTGTTGGCTCTGTGCTGTACCGTTTGGCGGTGGCTTTTGCGCTTAGCTCAGGTATGTTTGGCTTACAAGCTTCGGATCTTAACCTAATCACGGCGGTCTTGGTCGCCTTGGCGCTGATCATGCCGAAGATCAAAAGGAATTTGAAAACAAAAAAGCGTAACGCACCTGCTCAGAAGTCGGAAGTCTCTCAGCAGGGAAGCGCCTCAGGAGAAGCAGTATGATCCGTTTGCAAGATATTCAGGTGACATTCAACTCTGGCACGATTTTGGAGAATCGCGCGTTACGCGGTGTATCGTTAGAGGTTCCTGAGCATCAATTTTTAACTGTGATTGGCTCTAATGGTGCAGGGAAATCAACTTTGCTCGGGGCGGTCACAGGTGAAACCCCCATCGTAGGCGGTCAGGTATTAATTGATGAGATTGATGTAACTAAACAGAGTGTCGATCAACGCGCTAACCTTTGTGCGCGTGTGTTTCAAGATCCGCTAGCTGGGACTTGTGGAGCCCTGACCATCGAAGAGAATATGGCGCTTGCTTACATGCGTGGCAAAAACCGCGGTTGGAGTTTGGCGCTTTCCAGTCAGCGCCGCAAATTGTTTCAAGAGCGCATTAGTATTCTTGGCTTAGGGTTAGAAAATCGCCTGGGCGACAATATTGGTCTGCTTTCTGGTGGCCAGCGCCAAGCAGTAAGTTTGGTGATGGCAACCTTGTCAGAAAGTAAACTTTTGCTACTGGATGAACATACTGCAGCACTCGATCCTCGTATGGCGGCATTCATCATTGATCTGACGAAAAAAATTGTTAAAGAGTTTAATTTAACCGTGATGATGGTGACCCACTCGATGAAAGATGCTCTGGCTTGTGGTGATCGTACGGTCATGTTGCACCAAGGCCAGATTGTATTGGATGTTACGGGTGCACAACGTGCCAGTATGGGTGTTCCAGAGCTGCTGGAGATGTTCTCTAAAGTACGAGGTGAAGAGTTGGCGGATGACAGCCTGCTACTGAGTTGATTGCAGTTTTTAACTGGAAGTAGTGAAAACTTGCAGTGTCCTTACCAACAAAATCTAGCAATTTTTGGGTTTTTCTTGGCATAATCGTCGCAACGCAATATCCCTACCCATCATAAGCGTTATCTGTTTATGATGGGTTTTTCATTTCTAGAGGTTAGCAGGCAATTATGAATCAGCGCATGAGTTTGACTTGGATAATCTGCGCGCCACTATTTGTCGCTTTCGTGTTGGTCGCTTCAGTTTTTCAGCAATACTTATATGATTTAAACGAAGAGATCGATGATGCCTACGTTGATATCCAACAACAGCTTGAACGCGCCGAAAAAGTGGTGACAGCACTGGATTATACTTTCACGCATAATCAACGCCCGGCGGAGAATATATTGTTTAAACACTCGGCTCGTGTGGTTGCGAATGTTTGTCAAATCAAACCGATAGATGGGCTGATTCTGGCTCAGGGGTTGAGTTCCAAGTTTACCGTTCCCAAATTAGATCTAAGTTATATGCTAATTGGGGATGCCTCGTTATGCGATTCAAAGCCAAGTCATGATCCCAGTTTACAAATCAAACTCTCCATGGCTCCTATGCTCTCGTTTTTGCATGACATGGATGAATATATTTATGGTGTGCATTATGTGGATACCAGCGGTTATATCATTTCATCGCCGGACACCATCAGCGAAAAGGTAACCTATCAGCAAATTAAAGACTTTATCAGCGAGAGTCCTTTGTGGAGCCATGCGATTGCTGCCCCCAATATGATTGCCGTTGATGGACCTTATCGCTCAGTTATCAGAGAGCAACATGAGTGGTTATTAACACTGATTCTGCCCGTTTACCGTGACGCGGATTATCAAGGACTCGTTGCGGTAGATATTGGTTTACGCGAACTGCTTAGTCGCATGCCTCATTTAGCTTCTCGTTTTGAAATGATTGATTTGAATGAGATGGCTATTCCAACGTTTGCCTATCGTCCACACAAGCTCACCAGTGAATATGCCGAGTATCATCAGGTGGTATTTTATAAGTTGGATATTCAGTCCGAATTGAGCAATTTTCTTACTGAGAAGAGCGGTAATTTACTGGTCGTTGCTCTGGTGTACCTCTTTCTCACAGGCGTGCTTATTTATCTCAATACGCGTTGGGATCGCCAACATTATGCGCAGCTCGCCGCGCGTGATCCGATGACGGGTTTACTCAATCGACGTGGTATGGAAAGCTTTCTGAAAGGCAAACGCCACAGTCAATATTTAGCCATTGCCGTGTTGGATATCGATGACTTCAAGCAGATCAATGATGCTTACGGTCATGATATGGGTGATAGGGTGATCTGCTACATTGGTGAGCAGATTGAAAACCATATTCGTAGCTCAGATGCCGTGGCACGCTTTGGTGGCGAAGAGTTTGTGGTTTATGTCACAGCAAAAGAAAAAGAGCAGATCACGAGAATTATGCAGCGCATTTTTGATGCGGTTTGCCGCGAGTCCCCTTTAATACTAGAGCCAGGTTTTACCGTCTCCGGTGGGATAGAGGTGGTTGAAAGTACAACCGATCGCAGTTTTGAAGATTTGTTTAAAGCCGCTGATGAAAAGTTGTATGTGGCGAAAACCAGCGGCAAAAATCAGTTGGTATACTAATCAGTTGATTTACTGATCCGTTGTTTTACTCATTAGACAGGTAGCTCGATCGCAGCATGATGGAGTTGATCGCGATAGCGATGTAGCTGATCAACGATCGGCTCGACTAGAGTCAACGTACGTAATTCACCAAACAGCTCATTCGCCTGAGGGTAGGCGTGGCGCAGATAAGCAAACCACTGCTTAATACGGTTTGGGTAGTATTTGCCTTTGTCACCACGCACTTCAAATTGCGTATAGCGCAGCAACAAATCCACCACTTCATGCCAAGGCATGGCGGCGTGATTGTGTTTAACCACATTGCCTAAATTCGGCACGTTGAGCGCGCCGCGGCACACCATGAGTGAATCGACACCTGTGGTTTGGATGCAAGCTTGACCATCGGCGTAATTCCACACTTCACCGTTAGCAATCAATGGAATGCTGCATTTTTGGCGGATCTGATCAACATAATGCCATTTAATTTCGCTGGCTTTGTAGCCACCCGCTTTGGTACGCGCGTGCACAGTGAGCTCATCGGCTTTGGCTTGCGCAACGGCATCAACAATCTCAAAACAATCTTCAGGATCTTCCCAACCTAAGCGGATTTTCGCCGACACAGGAATGTGCGCAGGCACTGCGTCACGACACGCTTTGACCACCTGATAAATCAACTCGGGATGCTGCAAAAGAGCCGCGCCGCCTTTGCTTTGATTGACCATCTTCGCTGGGCAACCAAAATTCAGATCGATGCCATAAGCCCCAAGCTCAGCTGCGCGAATAGCGTTTTCTGCCATCCAGTGTGGATCTTGGCCAAGCAGTTGTACTTTTACCGGAACACCGGACGGGGTTTTAGAACCCTGTTGCAATTCAGGACAGAGGCGATAAAACACATGATCAGGCAGCAGCAGATTCACTACGCGTACAAATTCGGTGACGCAGAAATCGTAGTCATTGATTTGTGTCAGCATGTCACGCATCAAATGATCTAACACGCCCTCCATCGGGCCTAAAATAACTCGCATAGTGATGAATACCGGCTAGCGCTGAAGAAAAGGGAGCGAGATTGTAGTAGTAGCATCGATAAATGTCACCCATCCATTCTGATTCAAGTTCAGTGTGACGACCTGCCACTTCTTTGGCTTTGAGTATATAATGCGGCGCAACTTTCCTTGTCTTAAGTGTTTCCTATGAATTATTCCCTGATCGATCTCAGCGCGATTGAATGCCCTGAGTCGGATCTGTTTATTGAAGGTGTGGTGCTCGCCGCTAACTTGGCGACTCGTCCGCTCGATCCTGAGCAGTGGCTACCAGAGCTGTTTACCGAGCAACATCAGGCGTTATTACAACCGGTGACCGAGCAAATTCATCGCCAATACCAGCTGCTTAAAGGCAACGGTTATGATTTGTTGACGCTGTTGAATGAGCATGCACCCTCGCGTGAGCAAGGTTTGGCAGATTTTGCGGAAGGCTTTATGCAATTATGGCCACAAGTTGAACCCATGTGGCAGCAAGGCGCATTTGCAGATGGTTCGATCCGCATGCTGCAAGCATTATTGACCACCTTGATGTTGGCGATTGATGAAGCGCAAACCCAAGCGCAAATGCGCGAAGCGGGCTATGAACAAGTTCCTGCGCTCGCCGATTTGATCGAGCAACTGAATTTAATGGTGCACGAAGTCGCGCTTGCGGCGGATGAAGCCATGCTCGGCGCTAAAGCACAAAGTGTGAATCCGTTTAAAGGCATTGGTCGCAATGATGCTTGCCCTTGCGACAGCGGTAAAAAATTCAAACAGTGTTGTGGGCAATAGTTTATTACACATCACTGACACGTTAGAGAAGGCAAACGCTTAGGCTTTTGCTTTATTATCTTCCTCATCGCTAAATTGCTTGGAGCAGAGTCAGCATGAACAAATGGTTAGCCCTGTTATTTTGTAGTTTCTCGGCCATTGCCGCCCCTAAAGATACTTTAAGTGAGCGTTTAGCCATGAGTGAAGGCTTCAGCGCGACCTTTAATCAGCAAGTATTAAGCCCAGAGGGCAAAGTGATCCTGACCGGAAATGGCAAGGTGGATATTGCTCGTCCGAGCCTATTTCGTTGGGAAACCGAAACGCCGGATGAAAACTTACTGGTCTCTGACGGTACAACCTTATGGCATTTCGATCCTTTCGTGGAGCAGGTCACCTTGTACCGCGCCGAAGAAGCTTTAGAGCAGACGCCTTTTGTGCTGCTGACTCGTAATAAAGCCAGCGATTGGGATGCTTACCATGTGGAAGAAAAGGGCGATGTGTTTACCCTGACGCCAACTGCGCTGGATTCAAACCAAGGCCGTTTCCAAATCACCATCAGTGAGAAAGGGGTGGTGCAAGGTTTTAAAGTGATTGAGCAAGATGGTCAGCAGAGCGAATTTACCTTTAGTAAGGTGAAACAGCAGAAACCAAACGCTAGCGTATTTAACTACAAAGTGCCGAAAGGCGTGGAAGTTGACGATCAGCGTAACTAAATCAGCACCAAGGAAGCGAGTCGAGTGAGTAATTACAGCTTAGATTTTTCCGGCGACGAAGATTTTCGTCCGTTAGCTGCCCGTATGCGTCCACAAACCGTGGAGCAGTATATTGGTCAGCAACACATCTTAGGGCCGGGAAAGCCGCTGCGCCGTGCATTAGAAGCGGGGCATATTCACTCGATGATTCTTTGGGGACCTCCGGGCACCGGAAAAACCACTTTAGCTGAAGTGGCAGCCAACTACGCCAATGCGGAAGTGGAACGCGTATCGGCGGTGACGTCCGGAGTCAAAGAGATCCGTGCCGCGATCGAAAAAGCGCGTGAGAACAAGCTCAGTGGTCGTCGCACGATTTTGTTTGTCGACGAAGTCCACCGCTTTAATAAATCACAGCAAGATGCGTTTTTGCCGCATATTGAAGACGGTACGGTCACTTTTATTGGCGCAACCACGGAAAACCCTTCTTTTGAGCTCAATAACGCGCTGCTTTCCCGCGCGCGGGTTTATAAGCTTACCTCGCTCAATCAACAAGAAATTCTGCAAGCCCTGCATCAAGCGATTGCGGATACTGAACGCGGGCTTGGCAAAGTGGCCGCAGTCTTTGCCGATAACGTACTGGATCGCTTAGCAGAACTGGTGAATGGCGATGCGCGCATGTCGCTAAATTATCTTGAGCTGTTGTATGACATGGCTCGCGAGGATGATCAGGGACGCAAGCAGATTGATCTGCCTTTACTGGCCGAAGTCGCTGGCGAAAAAGTGTCGCGCTTTGATAACAAGGGCGATATTTGGTACGACCTGATTTCCGCTGTGCATAAATCGATTCGTGGTTCCGATCCCGATGCGGCGCTGTATTGGGCAGCGCGGATGATCTCTGCAGGTTGTGACCCTTTGTATATCGCGCGTCGTTTGCTCGCGATTGCCTCAGAAGATGTCGGCAATGCCGACCCGCGGGGGATGCAAGTGGCGCTTTCTGCTTGGGATTGCTTTACTCGTGTGGGGCCTGCAGAAGGGGAGCGCGCGATTGCCCAAGCGATTGTCTATCTTGCCTGCGCACCGAAAAGCAATGCGGTGTACACCGCTTGGAAACAAGCGCTGTCGGATGCGCATAATCTGCCTGAGTTTGAAGTACCACCGCATCTGCGTAATGCACCAACGCGACTGATGAAAGATCTCGGTTATGGTGAGGAATATCGTTACGCCCATGATGAACCGGGTGCTTATGCCGCAGGTGAATGTTATTTCCCACCAGAAATGAGTGGAACTCGCTACTATCAGCCCACACAGCGTGGGCTGGAAACCAAGATTGCTGAAAAGTTAGCGTATCTGGCGGATTTGAACGCAAAAAGCCCACAAAAGCGCTATGAAAAGTAGTGCCTTTTGGTTATCTTTGGCAGGGTAAATTTCAATACGCGTGGCTTTGGCTAAAAAGGAAGCACACGCGCTTTCTCGCAACTCTTAAAGCATAGGATTAGCAATGCTGGATTCTAAATTACTTCGTACTGAGCTGGACGAAACAGCTGCAAAATTGGCACGTCGCGGTTTTAAACTCGACGTGGAGACTATCCGTACTCTTGAAGAACAACGTAAGTCCATTCAAGTAGAAGTTGAGAATTTACAATCCACGCGTAACTCCATCTCCAAGCAAATCGGTCAACTGATGGCGTCTGGCGACAAAGCGGGCGCAGAAGCGGTTAAGCAACAAATCGGCACCTTGGGTGACGATCTGGATGCGAAAAAAGTTGAACTGGATGCGGTTATGGCGCAATTGGATGCGATCACCCAAACCGTGCCTAACATTCCAGACGATGCAGTGCCAAACGGTAAAGACGACAGCGAAAACGTAGAAGTTTCTCGTTGGGGAACACCAAAAACTTATGATTTTGAAGTGAAAGATCATGTGGATTTGGGTGAAATGGGCGACGGTCTGGATTTCGCTAGCGCAACCAAGATCACTGGCGCGCGTTTTGTGGTGATGAAAGGTCAATTTGCTCGCCTGCACCGTGCTATCGCACAGTTCATGTTGGATCTGCACACCGATCAACACGGTTACACTGAGCTGTATGTGCCTTACTTAGTGAACGCAGAAACATTGTTCGGTACGGGTCAATTACCAAAATTCGGTCAAGATCTATTCCACACTGAGCCTCTGACTGAGAAAGCCAGTGATGAAGAGCCACGCCGTCTGTCACTGATCCCAACTGCGGAAGTGCCAGTGACTAACTTAGTGCGTGACACTATTTTGGATGAAGCTGAACTGCCTCTGAAAATGACCGCACACACGCCATGTTTCCGTTCTGAAGCGGGTTCTTACGGTCGTGATACTCGTGGTCTGATCCGTATGCATCAGTTTGATAAAGTGGAACTGGTACAAATCACTCGCCCTGAAGATTCAATGGCGGCATTGGAAGAGCTGACTGGTCATGCAGAAAAAGTTCTGCAACTGCTGGAGCTGCCTTACCGCAAAGTGATTCTGTGTACTGGCGACATGGGCTTTGGCTCTTGCAAAACTTACGACTTGGAAGTTTGGGTTCCAGCGCAGAAGACGTACCGTGAAATCTCTTCTTGTTCAAACATGTGGGATTTCCAAGCGCGTCGTATGCAAGCACGTTTCCGCCGTAAAGGTGAGAAGAAGCCTGAATTGGTGCACACACTGAACGGCTCAGGTCTGGCGGTTGGTCGTACCATGGTCGCGATTTTGGAAAACTACCAAGAAGCCGATGGCCGTATTGCGATTCCTGCGGTACTGCAAAAGTACATGGGCGGTTTAACCCATATCGGTTAATTCTGTTTCCTATCAAGCGAAATCAGTGCCCAAATTGCATAAGAATGAAAAAAGCCGACGTGATGTCGGCTTTTTTGTGCTTGCCGTTTGTTGCGTGGCGTATTGTCTATTGTTTAAAGCAGTCTGGTTGGCTTAACGCGGCTGCAATTGCATCCACTAGCTTTTGCAGATGTTCAGGTTGACTAATATACGGTGGCATCAGGTAAATCAGCCGGCCAAAGGGGCGGATCCAAACTCCATGCTCCACAAAGAGAGCCTGAATCACTTCCATATTGACCGGAAGATGCGTCTCCACCACACCAATCGCGCCTAGCCAACGAGTCTGTTTCACCCGTGGCGAATCGTTGAGCTTAGGTAGATGTTCGGCAAAAAACGCTTCAATGTTTACGACTTGCTGTTGCCAATCTCCTTGCTCAATCAGCGATAAACTCTCGCTTGCCACCGCGCAAGCCAGCGGATTGCCCATAAAGGTAGGGCCATGCATAAAGCAGCCAGCTTCTCCCGCACACACGGTATCGGCCACTTGTTTGGTAGTGAGGGTGGCTGATAGCGTCATGTATCCGCCAGTCAGCGCTTTACCTACACAGAGAATATCTGGTTGAATTCCTGCATGTTCACAAGCAAAGATTTTGCCTGTGCGACCAAAGCCGGTCGCAATCTCATCCAAAATCAGCAGCACGCCAAACTCATCACACAACGCACGAACTTGGCGTAGAAACTCGGGGTGATAGATACGCATACCGCCAGCGCCTTGTACGATAGGCTCAAGGATTACTGCGGCAATCTGGTGGTGATGTTCAGTCAGTTTGTGACGAAAATCGGCAATATCACGCTTATCCCACTCATCAAAAAAACCACCTTCTGGCGAGTTGGCGAAAATATGCTCTGGCAGAAAACCTTTGTACAGGCTGTGCATTGAGTTATCCGGATCGGTCACTGACATCGCCGCAAAGGTATCGCCGTGATAGCCGTGGCGTAGGGTGAGAAACTTTGCTCTCGGCTGACCTTTGCTGTGCCAATACTGCAACGCCATTTTCAGGCTCACTTCTACGGCGACTGAACCTGAATCGGCGAGAAACACTTGCTGTAAATTGTTGGGCGCGAGTTTGAGCAGCTTTTGGCAAAGCTCAATCGCCGGTTGATGAGTTAACCCACCAAACATGATGTGTGACATCTGCTCGATTTGCTGGTGCGCCGCTTGATTGAGCTTGGGGTGATTGTAACCGTGGATCGCCGCCCACCAAGAGGACATGCCGTCCACTAAGCTGCGCCCATCTTCAAGTGTGATCATTACGCCATCGGCTCGACTCACGGGGTAACAGGTCAGAGGTGTCAGGGTCGAAGTGTAGGGATGCCAGATGTGGCAACGGTCGAAGGCTAAATCCATCATCATTCCAAAATCAATAGAAGATTAATTAATAATCACATGTAAACCTTGTGATTTTCTTGTTGTTGACAGTCTAACGCCTGTCAGTAGACTAGCCAAGCATAAAACCAATAACCCCAATAAGGATTACACGTGGAAGTTCGTCATAACTGGACGGTCGCTGAGGTCAAAGCGTTACTGGATAAACCTTTTATGGATCTGCTGTTTGAAGCGCAGCAGGTGCATCGTCTTCATCATCCGCACAACCATGTGCAGGTCAGCACGCTGCTGTCGATCAAAACCGGCGCTTGTCCAGAAGATTGCAAATATTGCCCGCAAAGTGCTCACTATCGTACGGATGTAGATAAAGAGCGTTTGATGGAAGTCGAGCGCGTATTGGATGCGGCGCAAAAAGCCAAAAATTCAGGCTCGACCCGTTTTTGTATGGGCGCGGCGTGGAAGAATCCGAAAGAGCGTGATATGCCGCTGCTCAAAGAGATGATCCGCGGCGTCAAGGATATGGGGCTAGAAACCTGCATGACGCTGGGTATGCTAACGCCAGATCAAGCGCAGCAATTGGCGCAAGCGGGGCTAGATTATTACAACCACAACCTTGATACCTCCCCTGAATACTACGGCAACATCATCACCACACGAACATACCAAGACCGCTTAGATACCTTGTCACATGTACGTGATGCAGGGATGAAGATCTGCTCGGGGGCATTATCGGCATGGGCGAAAGCACCAATGACCGCGCTGGGTTATTGGTTGAGCTCGCGAATTTGCCGACTCATCCGGAAAGTGTGCCGATCAACATGCTGGTAAAAGTGAAAGGTACGCCACTGGAACAAGTCGATGATGTGGAACCTTTTGATTTTGTTCGCTTGATTGCAGTGGCGCGCATTATGATGCCGAAATCCGCGGTTCGCCTTTCAGCTGGACGCGAGAAGATGAATGAGCAGATGCAGGCGCTGTGCTTTATGGCCGGAGCCAATTCGATTTTCTACGGTTGCAAACTGCTGACCACCCCCAACCCAGCAGAAGACAGCGATATGCTGCTGTTTAAAAAGCTAGGAATTAACCGTGAACAAGTGGCGCAAAAGCCCGATGAAATCACGGAAAATGAGTTGCTGGATAGAGTCGTTGAACGAGTAGCCGCGCGCCCAACCGCCAGCGATCTATTTTATGACGCTGCGCTTTAAATCGCGGATTGAGCAAGCTCTGAATGAGCGTGAACATTCAGGGCTGACTCGCCGTCTTCAGCATTTAGATCGAAGCGCTCAAGGCGAACTGATTCAGCAAGATCGTACTTACCTGAACTTCTCAAGCAACGATTACCTTGGTTTAGCCAATGATGCAGAGCTAATACAGGCTTGGCAAACCGGTCTGGCGCGCTTTGGTGCTGGCAGTGGCGCTTCGCCGATGGTGACTGGTTTTAGCTCAGCTCATGCCGAGTTAGAGCATGAGTTGTGTCATTGGCTTGGTTACGAGCGAGCAGTCTTGTTCAGCTCTGGCTTTAGTGCCAATCAAGCCCTGCTGTTTACTGTGCTCGAAAAAGAGGACTTGCTGCTGCAAGACAAACTCAATCACGCCTCCTTGATGGAAGCGGGTATGTTAAGTCCTGCCACAATGAAACGCTTTAAGCACAATGATACTGATCATCTTCGCCAATTACTGCATGAGCAGAGCAACAGCTTAGTAGTGACGGAAGGAGTGTTTAGTATGGATGGCGATTGCGCACCCTTGGCGCAAATTGCCGCTGCGGTGAAACAGCGGGCGTGGTTGATGGTGGATGATGCGCACGGCATTGGCGTGCTTGGAGAGCATGGGGCGGGGAGCTGCCAAGCGGCAGGGATTCATCCCGAGATTCTGGTCGTTACTTTTGGTAAAGCCTTTGGTTTAGCAGGTGCGGCGGTGTTGTGTGATGCACACGTTGGCGATTATCTGACGCAATTTGCACGCCACCATGTGTATTCCACCGCTATGCCTCCGGCACAAGCGCATGCTCTGATCCATGCTGCGCGGATGATCCAAAGTCAGTCTTGGCGCAGAGAAAAACTGGCTGAGCTGATGGCGTGTTTTGATGAGCAGTGCCGCAATATTCCGGGTTTTGTGGCAACACAAACGCCAATCAAACCTTGGTTGTTGGGCAGCTCTGATTCAGCATTGAGTGCATCCCACGAGCTCAAGCAACAAGGGATTTGGGTAAGTGCTATTCGACCACCCACCGTGCCTGTAGGCTCTGCTCGTTTACGTATCACGATAACGGCGGCGCATACCCAAGCGCAGATACGCCGCTTATCGGAGCAGTTAAAACATGTGATGGAGAAGGACACATGAGCATGACAGCCACGGAGCTTTGTGTTGAATTAAAAGATAAAAGCGCGATTGCGCAAGCCTTTGGCAAAGCCGCCGCGCACTATGATCAGCACGCCGCTTTTCAGCGCGATGTCGGATTGCGTTTACTGCAAAAAATGCCCAGTTGTCTGAATGGGCTGCGAGTATTGGATCTCGGCTGTGGTACCGGTTATTTTTCAGCCCTGCTGCGCGAGCGGGGAGCGCAAGTGGTGTGCGCCGATATCTCACACGCCATGCTTGATCAAGCAAGGCAACGTTGTGGCGATGAAAGAATGAATTATCAGTTAGCGGATGCCGAGCAACTGCCTTTTGCATCTGCTTGTTTTGACATGGTGTTTTCAAGCTTAGCATTGCAATGGTGTGAAGATCTGTCGCTGCCGCTGGGCGAAATTCGCCGTGTACTCAAACCACATGGTCAAGCCTTTGTCTCGACTTTGCTTGATGGCTCCTTGTTCGAGCTACAAGAAGCTTGGCGGAGTGTTGATCATCATCGCCATATCAATCAGTTCATTTCCATCAATCAGGTAAAAATTGCGTTAGCGCAAGCCGGATGTGCGCAACATCACTTAGACTTAGCGCCAATCACAGTTTGGTATGAGACAGCCTTCGCACTGATGCGCGATCTAAAAGGGATCGGAGCCAATCATGTCAGTGGGCGTTCAACTGGGCTGATTAGCCGTAGAACGTTGGCAAAAGTTGAGTTGGCCTACCAATCATTTCGTAACCAACAGGGTCTTGTGCCTGCCACATATCAGGTTTGTTTAGGGGTTATTCACCGATGAGAAATGCAATTTTTATCGCAGGGACGGATACCGACGTTGGGAAAACAGTCGCTTCGAAAGCGATTCTTCAGGCGCTAGCGGCGCAGAATATTGCCACAATTGGCTATAAGCCAGTGGCGGCGGGTAGTGATAAAACGGAATTTGGTTATCGCAATTCAGATGCCTTGCATCTAATGAAAGCAGCAACAGTGACAATGCCGTATGACGATGTGAATCCTTACGCTTTGGTTCTGCCGACATCTCCTCACATTGCGGCTAAACATGAAAATGTGGCGATTGATTATGCGTTGCTAAGCAATAAGCTAGCGAAACATAAACAAAATGCTGAGTTGGTGGTGGTTGAAGGGGCTGGTGGCTGGCGAGTCCCCACTTCGGATTCTGATTGCTTATCCACTTGGGTAAAACAAGAGCGTTTGCCTGTGATTTTAGTGGTTGGAATTAAGTTAGGTTGTTTGAGCCATGCGATTTTAACGGCGGAAGCGATTCGTGCCGATGGCCTTGAATTGATAGGTTGGGTTGCTAACCGTATTAATCCCGGTACGGAGCATTATGCTGAGATTATTGAACACCTCGAAGGGCGAATTGGTGCCCCTAAACTGGGTGAAATTCCTTATATGCCGAGTGCGAAGCGTCAGGAATTGGGCAAATTCATCCATCTTGAACAGGTGTTAGAAGTCACTCCTACCGCGTAAGTATAGAAAAGTAACAAAATAAAAAGGCAGCTCATGCGTGAGCTGCCTTTTTAGTATCCGAAGTGCTTATTTTTCTGCACTTAGCCCCATCAGGGATTGTTGAGTCTCGACGATCTGCTGTTGCAGCGTCTGCTCTTTGGCTTCCAATCCGAGTTGAGTACGAGCTTCTTGTTCACTGATACCTAAATGACAACAAAGTAAATCAATCGCCATTTGATAGCTATGTGCTTCAGCCATGTGTTTTCCTTTGTTTATGGTGAAATTCCTTTGACTCCCGCACTCTATTCTTTCGCTATGCTTAGCTCAATACGACCAAAGTCTATATCTCTGCTCATTTAAAACGCCTGCTAGGTTAGCTAGACATTAAATGTTGCAATTTCCTACTTAACCTTGTTTTTCAAATGAAAGAACATATGTTGTAAATAAGAACAAACGATGTGTGGTAAAGTCGCGCATCGCATCAGCTGAGAAGTTTCCTTCGGAGAGTAAGTCATGAAACGTATATTGTTATTCTTAGCAACCAACCTTGCTGTCGTATTGGTGCTTAGTGTTGTTTTGAATATTGTTTATGCTGTTACCGGCATGCAACCGGGCAGTTTATCTGGGTTGTTGGTGATGGCTGCGGTATTTGGCTTTGGTGGTGCATTTATTTCGCTGCTGATGTCTAAAAGTATGGCACTACGTTCAGTAGGTGGCGTGGTCATTGATACACCGCGCAATGAAATTGAGCATTGGTTATTAGAAACGGTACGCCGCCAAGCAAACCAAGCGGGTATCGGTATGCCAACCGTGGCGATTTACGATGCACCTGATATGAACGCGTTTGCGACAGGGGCTAAGCGTGATGATTCTCTGGTCGCGGTTTCTACCGGCTTGTTGCACAACATGACGCGTGATGAGGCCGAAGCCGTGCTGGCGCATGAAATCAGCCATATTGCGAACGGTGATATGGTGACCATGACGTTGATGCAAGGCGTGGTAAATACCTTCGTGATCTTCCTGTCACGCTTTATTGCCAATATCGTTGCGTCACGTGACTCTGAAGAGGGTGAAGGCAGCAATATGATGGTGTACTTTGGGGTTTCAATGGCTCTAGAGTTGGTATTTGGTTTGCTAGCAAGCTTCATTACTATGTGGTATAGCCGCCGTCGTGAGTTCTATGCTGATGCCGGTGCGGCTCAACTCGTTGGTAAGCACAAGATGATTGCTGCATTGGAACGGTTGAAAATGGGCCAAGAGTCGCATCTTGAAGGTTCGATGATGGCGTTTGGTATCAACGGTAAACGTTCATTGTCTGAATTAATGATGACTCACCCGCCATTGGAAAAACGTATCGCCGCCTTGCGTAATATGTAATGTTTGAGAACCAGCCTTCGGGCTGGTTTTTTTATCTCTGCTTTAATTTCTCTTCAGCTAATTTTCTTAATATTTTTCAGTGATCCCTTGCGTTCTGAGTTGCGTAATATGAACTACAAAGTTGTACAGAAAAAATATTGTACAAGGTTGTAAACTCAACTATGGTTGTAATGCATTATACGAATATTAAATTTGTATAACTTTAGGGATGAGCATCATGGACGTACAACACGTCGCGCAGTTTTATCAACAATTAGATAAGAGCCAATTACATAGGCTGATTGAAATCTATCATCCTGATGTGGTGTTTGAAGATGCTGCACATCGTATCGAAGGGTTTGACGCCCTTTACCAGTATTTTTTGAATCTTTACCAAAACGTTCATACCTGTACCTTTACCATTCATGAGCAGTACGCGGTCAATGAGGGCGCGTTTTTGATCTGGACCATGCATTTGCGCCACCCCAAATTAGCCAAGGGCGAGCAGGTGGATGTGAAAGGCGTGAGCCACTTGCGCTTTGCCGAGGGCAAAGTGACCTACCATCGCGATTATTTCGATATGGGGGAAATGCTTTATGAGCAGTTGCCTGTGTTGGGGCAAGTTATCCGCGCGATTAAGCGGAGACTAGGACAATGACTGCCGTGTTCATTACCGGTGCGACCTCCGGAATTGGTAAACAACTGGCGTTGGATTATGCCAAACAGGGCTGGCAAGTAATTGCGTGTGGACGTAATCAGCAGGTGTTAGACAGCTTGCAGACACAATATGCCAACATTTTTGCCTTGGCGTTTGATGTCACCGATCATCTCGGCACAAAAGCGGCATTAGCGCAGCTTCCATGTCAGCCGGAACTCTGGATTTTAAATGCAGGTGATTGTGAGTACATCGACGATGGCAAGATGGATGTGACACTGATGGCACGTGTGTTCAATATCAATGTGCTTGGCGTAGCGGCAGTAATTGAATGTATACAGCCACATTTGGCGCGTGGTCACCGTGTGGCGATTGTCGGCTCGATTGCCAGTGAGTTGGCCTTGCCGCGAGCAGAAGCTTATGGCACTTCCAAAGCGGCCGTTGCTTATTTAGCACGAACGCTTCAACTCGATTGGCGTCCGCTTGGTATCGAAGTCACCACCATTTTTCCGGGCTTTGTCGCCACACCACTCACGGATCGCAATACTTTTGCCATGCCCATGATCATCACAGTAGAGCGTGCCGCCCAGGAGATCAAAGCTGGCTTGGCGCGCGGTGTGTCACAACTCTATTTCCCTAAACGATTTACTTGGCTGATTCGGTTACTCGGTGCTTTGCCTTATGCATGGCAAAGTCGCTTAGTTCGACGTCTGTTGAAGGCTTAATAAGGATTTTTTGATGAAAATTGCAATCATTGGCTCGGGCATTTCAGGTTTAACCTGTGGTTACTATCTGCACCGTTATCACGATATCACCCTATTCGAAGCCAATGACTACATTGGCGGGCACACTGCGACGGTGGATATTGAGCTTGCGGGTAAGCCATACGCAGTGGATACGGGCTTTATCGTTTATAACGACAGAACCTATCCCAATTTCATCAAAATGATGGATGAGATTGGCGTACAAGGTAAACCGACGCAGATGAGCTTCAGCGTGCGTAATGATGCTAACGGTTTGGAGTACAACGGGCATACCCTGACGACCTTATTCGCTCAAAAACGTAACTGGCTGAATCCAAAGTTTTATCGTTTTATCGCGGAGATTTTACGCTTTAACCGTTTAACGAAAGCGTGCGTCGATAATCAATTGGCGAATGAGCAAACCTTAGGTGATTTTCTGGCTCAGCATCAGTTTTCTGAATACTTCTGTGAAAACTACATTCTGCCCATGGGGGCGGCGATTTGGTCTTCCTCTCTGGCTGATATGCGAGCTTTCCCTCTGATGTTTTTCGCGCGCTTTTTCCTAAACCATGGCCTATTGGATGTCACCAATCGTCCGCAGTGGTATGTGATCCCCGGCGGTTCGCGCAGTTATATTGCACCTTTAACCCAAGGATTTGGCGATCGCATCCGCCTCAATAGCGCGGTCACTCAAGTGAAGCGTTTACCAAGTGGGGTAGAAGTTGTGGTGAATGGTCAGAGTGAGCGTTTTGATGAAGTGATTTTTGCCTGCCATAGCGACCAAGCTCTCGCCATGCTCAGCGATCCGACAGCCAAAGAGCAGCAGCTGCTTTCAGCTTTGGCTTATCAAGCGAATGAAGTGGTATTGCATACCGATACTCGCCTGCTGCCCAAACGTAAAGCGGCTTGGGCGGCTTGGAATTACTGGTTGAAAGGGGAAGCCAATCAAGAAAGTCGTTTGCCATCTTTGACCTACAACATGAATATTTTGCAGCATATTGAAGCGCCAGAGACGTTCTGCGTCACACTCAATAGTAGTGAGGACATTGACCCGAGCAAGGTGCTGCGTCGATTTACCTATCATCATCCGGTGTTTTCTCGTCCTGCGATTGAAGCGCAGCAGAAAAAAGCGCAGATCAGCGGTGTCAACCACACTTGGTTTTGTGGCGCATACTGGCATAACGGTTTTCATGAAGATGGGGTACGCAGTGCGCTGGATGTGGTGACCCAATTGGAAGCTTACGCACAGCGCAGTGAGCAAGGAGCAGCCTAATGCCTGTGCCCCAAGATAGCACCGAGTGGCAAAGTTGTTTGATGGTTGGACAAATCAGACACCGACGTTTTACGCCGGTCGAGCACGCGCTCAACTATCCGCTGTTTATGCCTTGTATTGATTTAGATGAATGGCCACAGTTGGCGGATAAAGTTTGGGGATTGGGTGAGCGTTGGTGGCATTGGGCGCGTTTTCGCCGTGAAGATTACCTCGGGCAAGGCCCGCTCAAACAAGCAGTACTTGATAAGGTCGAGCAACTGACGGGAGAGCGAATAGAAGGCGGCAGAGTGGTGGCTTTGCTGCACCTGCGCTATCTGGGAATCTATTTTAGCCCAGTCAATTTTTACTACGTCTACGATAGCGAAAAGCGTTGGCGTTATCTGTTGGCTGAAGTCAGTAATACTCCGTGGAATGAGCGCCACTACTACGCGGTTCCGGCGCAGACGGCCTCGACATCGACAAATGCTGCCGCGATTGAGTGGCAGCATGCGAAAGCATTTCATGTGTCGCCATTCAATCCCATCGAACAGAGATACCACTGGAAAATAAAACCCTTAACCCGCGCGCTGATGATCCATCTTGAATGTCATCGAAGTGATAAAGAGTTTGATGCCACATTAGCGATGCAGGCTGAACCCTTAAGCGCAAGCAATTTATTACCTCGATTGATCAAAACGCCGATCATGGCAGTAAAAGTGGTACTGGGAATTTATTGGCACGCCTTCAAACTGTGGCGTAAAGGCGCGCCGTTTTATGCGCACCCAAACCAGAGCCAAAACAATAATAAGGAGCAACCTCATGTTAAATAGCTCGTCGATGGAAATATCCCGCTCTCTCACCAGTTGGCAGAAAGGTGCCCGCAGTATCATTCACCGTGCATTACAGTATCTCGAAGGCAATTTAACTGTGGTTGAGCATTTTTCTGGACAAACGCAAACATCACATGAGCAATTTGGCCACGATAAGCCTGATGCTATTCATGCAGTGATCGAGGTTAAGCACCCTGATTTTTACAGTCGTATTCTGAAAGGTGGAAGTATTGCTGCGGCCGAAGCCTATATGGATGGTTGGTGGGAAAGCCCTAACCTGACGGCCTTGATGCAGTTGATGGCTGCCAACCTCGGTACGCTCGATAAATTGGAAAGCCAAAGTAGCCCAGTAACTCAATGGTTGAATCGGCTTGCCCATTGGTTAAAACGCAACACGATCGAGCAAGCGAAAAACAATATCCATCAACACTATGATTTAGGTAATGCGCTGTACCAATTGTTTTTAGATGACAGCATGCTTTATTCCAGTGCGCTGTTTAATCAACCCGATCTCTCACTTGAACAAGCGCAGCAGCAGAAGATGCAACGTTTATGTGAACAGCTACAGCTTAAACCCACTGATCATGTGTTGGAAATCGGTACTGGATGGGGGGCGATGGCGATTTATATGGCGCAAAACTATGGTTGTAAAGTCACCACCACCACGATTTCTGAAGAGCAGTTTGCTTACGCAAAACAGCAAATTACAGCGTTGGGTTTGAGTGAGCAAATTACGCTTTTAAAACAAGACTACCGTTTATTGGAAGGCCAGTATGACAAACTGGTTTCAATTGAAATGATTGAGGCGGTTGGCAAAGCGTATTTACCCTCCTTTCTTAGCCAGTGTTACGACTTGCTCAAACCTCACGGCAAGATGGTGTTGCAGGCGATTACCATTGCTGACCAACGTTATGAAAGTTACAGCAATAGCGTGGATTTCATTCAAAAGTATATTTTCCCCGGCGGCTTTTTACCGTCGGTCAGTGCATTGACTGCGCTTGCCACAAAACGCACGAGATTCGTTGTGCGTAATCTGCACGACATCGGCATGGATTACGCCGTGACATTGCAACATTGGCGTGAGCGCTTTGAACAGCAACTGCCCAAAGTGCGTGATCTCGGTTATGACGAACGCTTTATTCGCATGTGGCGTTACTACTTTTGTTATTGCGAAGGGGGCTTTTTAGCTCGCAGTATCAGCACAGTGCATATGACGTTCGAGCGAGATTAATGATGGCACTGGTATGGGTTTCCATTTGGTTTGACCTAATTTGGGCTCTGGCGGTGTTTGGTCAGCAAAAATGGCTATGGCTAACCGCTTTGCTTGTTATTGGGACCTATGCATTGGCTGCTATGCAGCGCCATCCGCTATTTGAAAAAATGGTGTGGATGGCAATTATTGGCATCTTACTCGATAGCGGCAATATGGCGATCGGCCTGCTTAGCTTTGCCGACGGCGAGTTTCCACTTTGGCTAATGGCACTTTGGTTTGCCTTTACTTGGTATGCAGGCCATTTGCTGCCGCAGCTGACCCGTTATTCCAATACTTTATTGTGCATAGCTGGTGGTGGCTTAGGTTGCTTAAGTTATTGGTTCGGTTATCGAATCGGAGCAGTGAGTTGGGAATACCCCACATTGATGGTGATGTTGGCACTGTTTTTGGAATGGATAGGTATCACTTGGTTACTGTTGAAGGTAATGAGGCATGAAAAAAGGACTTATAACCCTATTCGTTTTGCTGATGAGCGGTTTGGGATACGCCGACGCCGCTAGTGCAGCACAAGCTGAGCATAAACCGACCAGTACATGGACGGATTGGCCAGTGGTCGGGCAGGCAACGCTTTCGTGGTTTTGGTTGGATATCTACTCTTCACAACTGAGAGCACCGGATGGTCAATACCATGAGTCGCAGGATATCTCACCGCATCCCATGGCATTGGAGATTCGTTATCTGCGTAATATTAAACGCCAACAGTTAATCGATGCCACCAAAGACCAATGGCATAAGTTGGGGTTTAAAGAGCCACAAACCCAGTCTTGGCTCGATCAATTACAGCAAATGTTACCGGATGTCTCGATAGGTGATCGTCTGATATACGTTTCCGATGGGAAAAGCGGTGAATTCTTCTTTGCTCGTGAGCAAGAAGCACAACAAAGCATTGGAGTGGTTGCGGATGAAGCATTCAACGATGCCTTTTTATCGATTTGGCTTTCTCCACAAACTGAATATCTAGCCTTACGGAATCAACTGATAGGAATGAATCGGCAATGAAATACTACTCAACTTGGCTGTTATTGTTCTTCTTAGGACTTAGCGGATGTTCAGCGGATATCGATGATTACCGTGTGGCGACGCCCAAGTTTGATCTGTTCAATTACTTTGTTGGCACTACTCACGCTTGGGGTATGGTGCAAGACTATACCGAGACGCAGACGCGCCGTTTTGAGGTGGTAATTGAAGGCCGAGTTGAGAATAACCAACTGATTTTAGTTGAAGACTTTGTGTTTGATGATGGGGAGAAGAACCAACGGATCTGGACGATTAACCGAACGGCTGATGATGAGTACGAAGGACGAGCGGATGATATTGTTGGAACGGCTCGTGGTAAAGAAGTGGGTAATGCACTGCAGTGGCAATACGATTTTGTGTTGCCACGCGACAGAGGCGATGTGCAAGTACACTTCGATGACTGGTTGTATCGACAAGATGACAAGCGGGTATTTAATTTAACCAAAATTCGCAAATTTGGTCTTGAAGTCGGTCGGATTACTCTGTTTTTTGAAAAGCACGAGTGAAACGGTCTGGTATAAACCAAGTCGATAAGTCGTCAATAAGTAAAAGGGGAGCTGTTGCTCCCCTTAGTCATTTGGTCTCTCTTGTCGAGATTACAGCTTGTCCGTCAGCTCAATCGCGTAGCCAATATAGCTGGCTGGTGTCATGGCTTTCAGGCGCGTTTTCTCTTCGGCAGGCAGCTCTAAACCGTCGATGAATTGACGCATCGCTTCGCCATCAACACGCTTACCACGAGTCAGCTCTTTCAGCTTCTCATATGGCTTTTCAATGCCGTAGCGGCGCATCACAGTTTGGATTGGCTCAGCCAAAACTTCCCAGTTGTGATCCAGTTCTGCGAGCAGTGCATCGCGGTTCACTTCCAGCTTGCTGATGCCTTTTAGGGTTGAAGTATAGGCAATGAGCGCATAACCCACACCCACACCGAGGTTACGCAGAACGGTAGAATCCGTCAGGTCACGTTGCCAACGAGAGATAGGTAGCTTTTGTGCTAGGTGAGTAAACATCGCGTTGGCCAGCCCCAAGTTACCTTCCGAGTTTTCAAAGTCGATTGGGTTGACTTTGTGTGGCATGGTAGAAGAGCCAATTTCACCCGCGATGGTTCTTTGTTTGAAGTGGCCCAGAGCAATGTAACCCCAAACATCACGATCAAAATCGATCAAGATGGTATTGAAACGTGCTACTGCTTCAAACAGCTCAGCAATGTAATCATGCGGCTCGATTTGTGTGGTGTATGGGTTCCAGTCTACACCCAAAGATTCAGTGATGAACTCTTCGCTGAATTTATGCCAATCTACCGTTGGGTAAGCAGAAAGGTGCGCGTTGTAGTTACCCACCGCACCGTTGATTTTGGCTAGGATTTCTACGTTAGCGATCTGCTTGTATTGGCGCTCCATGCGGTAGGCCACGTTCGCCATCTCTTTACCCATGGTCGATGGAGAGGCTGGCTGACCGTGAGTACGAGAAAGCAGCGGAATATCGCGGTACTCTTCGGCCAGTTTGCGAATTGCGTCAATCACATTGCGAATTTCAGGCAGGATCACCGTGTCACGCGCTTCTTTGAGCATCAACGCATGTGAAGTGTTGTTGATGTCTTCTGAAGTACAAGCAAAGTGGATAAACTCATTCACTGCATGCAGCTCTGGCATCGCAGCAACTTTCTCTTTCAGGAAGTATTCCACGGCTTTTACATCGTGGTTGGTAGTGCGTTCAATTTCTTTGATACGCAGTGCATCCGCTTCATTGAAGTTCGCGGCAATCGCATCAAGGAATTGATTCGCTTCGGCACTGAATGCAGGCACTTCTGCGATCTCAGCAGTGGCGGCTAGCTTTTGTAGCCAGCGAACTTCAACGATAGTGCGGTACTTTAGGAGACCAAACTCACTGAAGATACTGCGTAACGCAATCGTTTTACTTCCGTAGCGGCCATCTACCGGTGAAACAGCAGTCAATGCTGACAGTTCCATGTTCTTCTCCTGAATATTGAGTTAAAGGTGTGAGTAATTTGAGTGGGTTGTCATCATTTAGATTCGCGCTAATAAAAGCTGCGCCTGTTCGATCATCTTTTTACGACCGAAAATCAGGTGACGACGTCGTCCGCCAACCTGACGCCACAATACGGCGCAGCGGATCCCTGACAGGAGTAGGGCGCGCACTTTGTGCTGGTTAGCGGTTTGCTGTAATACGGCTGGAGTACCAGTCACTTGAATGCGAGGACCAATCGGGCTAATCACATCAAGGTAAATACTGGCGAGGTTACTGATCATCTGATCATCAAATAAGTCAAAATGCTCAAGCTGGCGCTCAATCATTTGAATGCGATCGCCTAATTGACTCATCGTGTCACGGCGGCCACTCAACTTACGTTCAAGCGCCATTAGGCTAATTAGATAACGGGTGATTTCGCTACCTGATGGTGTGCTGTCAATCCCTTTGACCAAGCACTCCAAGCCGAGCTTGAGCTGACTTTCGTGGCCGAAAACTTCCAGTGTATTACTGGGATTAGTACACGTAATGGCTTTGAGCGACGTTTCAAACGCATCTGAATCACAGTGACCATTTTGGGCGACTTGTTGAACAAGTGCCACAGCCTGACAAATGCCAGCGAAAGCGATGGTACGGTCGTAAATTGCGTTAGCCACGTAAATCTCCTAAAAATTGACTCTAAATGCGCTCTTCAATGATGCCGCCACCAAGGCAGATTTCACCTTGATAAAACACGGCGGATTGTCCTGGCGTTACAGCTACTTGCGGCTCATCAAACATCACTTTAATTCGGTCATCACTGAGTGGAATGATGGTACAAGCGATGTCGCTTTGGCGATAGCGGGTTTTCACGCTGCAACGTAGAGGTTCAGTGATTGGAGTACGGTCAACCCAATGCAGCTGCGCCGCCACCAAACCGTGAGACTTGAGCAGGGGATGATCGGCGCCTTGTACTGCAATGAGCACATTGCGTTTGAGATCTTTATCCGCCACATACCATGGCTGTTCGCTGCTCTCTTTCATACCACCAATGTGCAGACCTTTACGCTGTCCGAGTGTGTGGTACATCAAGCCTTGGTGCTCACCAATCACTTTGCCTTCCGGGGTCTCAATTTTACCCGGTTGAGCTGGCAAATAGCGAGATAAGAAGTCGGTAAATTTGCGCTCACCGATAAAACAAATACCGGTTGAATCTTTCTTCTTCGCCGTAATTAAGCCTTGTTCTTCGGCAATGCGGCGTACTTCTGGTTTTTCTAGTTCACCGACGGGGAATAGGCTGCGCGCCACTTGCTCATGACTCAGTGTATAAAGGAAGTAGCTCTGATCTTTGTTACCATCGAGACCGCGTAACATCTGCGGTTTTTCACCATTTTGCGGGAAAGTACGGCGCACATAGTGACCCATGGCAATGTAATCAGCATCCAGCACTTCATCGGCAAATTCTAAGAACGCTTTGAATTTAATTTCTTTATTACACAGAATATCTGGGTTTGGGGTCCGTCCGGCTTTATATTCCGCGAGGAAGTATTCAAATACGTTATCCCAGTATTCTGCGGCAAAATTAATGGTATGAAGTGGGATGCCGAGTTTGTCACACACTGCCTGAGCATCTGCAAGATCTTCCGCCGCAGTACAATACTCTTCGTTATCGTCTTCTTCCCAGTTTTTCATAAACAGGCCTTCCACTTGGTAACCCTGTTGCTTGAGAAGATAGGCTGAAACAGAGGAGTCAACCCCTCCAGACATACCGACAATCACTTTCTTTTGGCTGTTTGCGCTGTGCTCTACAGACATCACTTTTCTACCACTTGAGGAACTTGGACGGGGATTCTAACAGAAAGAATTTTTCGAGGACAGATCCGAGACGGTAATCACACTTCATCTGACTTCAGTCAAATGTTGCTAAATCATTGAATCACTTGTGCTCCAATAGCTAAAGATGGAGAGCGAAATAAAATCATCATCGTGCAAACGTTTGCTATTTTTTCCTTTGTTGCTGCACTAAAAGGTGCGCGGTAGAATCGGCGCTCCTTTCATCCCAGAAGCCTAGTAACCCTTATGAAATTTCCTGGCCAACGCAAATCTAAGCATTATTTTCCAGTTCACGCGCGTGATCCTTTAGTGATTCAAGCGCAAGAAAATAAGAAGATGTCGCGCACTCATATTATCGGTATTGATCAAACGTTGGTGGATATTGAGGCCAAGGTGGATTCAGATTTGATCGAGCGTTATGGGCTGAGTAAGGGACACTCATTAGTGATCGATGATCAAGCGGCTGAGGCCTTATATAACGAATTAAAAGATCAGCGTTTAATTACCAATGAATATGCAGGTGGAACCATAGGGAATACGCTGCACAACTATTCAGTATTAGCCGATGACCGTTCAACCTTGCTGGGTGTGATGAGCCAAGACATCAAAATTGGCAGCTATGGCTATCGTTACCTATGTAATACTTCTAGCCGTATGGATCTGAATTATTTACAAGGTGTTGAAGGTGCCATCGGGCGCTGTTTTGCATTGATTACCGAAGATGGTGAACGTACTTTTGCGATCAGCGAAGGTCAAATGAACCAATTACGCCCAGACAGTATTCCTGAGAAAATATTTGCCAGTGCATCTGCATTAGTGATCACCGCTTATTTAGTTCGCTGTAAAGAAGGCGACCCGATGCCAGAAGCGACAATGCGCGCCATTGAATATGCCAAAAAATACGATGTTCCTGTGGTATTAACTCTAGGAACCAAATTTGTTATTCAGGATGATCCTAAATTCTGGCAAGATTTTTTACGTGATCATGTTACTGTCGTTGCAATGAATGAAGATGAAGCATTGGCGTTAACTGGAGAGAGTGACCCTCTAGCGGCTTCTGATAAAACCTTGGATTGGGTTGACTTAGTGTTATGTACTGCAGGCCCAGTTGGTTTATTTATGGCCGGATATACAGAAGAATCAGCCAAGCGCGAAACCTCACTTCCATTATTACCTGGTTCGGTTGCGGAATTTAATCGCTATGAATTTAGCCGCCCTGCACGTAAAGACAGCTGTATAAACCCGATTCGTGTTTATTCACATATTTCACCGTACATGGGTGGGCCAGAGAAGATAAAAAATACCAATGGTGCGGGTGATGCAGCATTATCGGCCTTGTTACACGATATGGCTGCCAATAAATACCACAAAGAAAATGTACCTAACTCAAGTAAGCATCAACATGAGTTTTTAACCTATTCCTCTTTTTCTCAAGTGTGTAAATATTCAAATCGCGCCAGTTATGAGGTATTGGCTCAACATTCTCCACGTCTTTCTCGTGGTCTTCCCGAGCGGGAAGATAGCCTTGAAGAAGCTTATTGGGAAAGATAAAGATAATAAAAAGGCTCCTTTGGGAGCCTTTTTCATATTCGTTTGAAACGCTTAATTAAAGAGCAAACTCTTCGAGAGATTTACCTTCGTCGAGTGCTTTTTGAATGGCAGAAGGAGTACGGCCTTGACCTGTCCAAGTCTTTTCTTCACCGTTGGTGTCGATGTACTTGTATTTTGCAGGACGAGGAGCACGTTTGCCTTTTGCTTTCGTTTTTGTTTCACCAGATAGCGCAGAAATAAGCGCTTCTAGATCAATACCATCTTTAGCAATTTGCTCTGCAATCGCGGCTAATTTCGCTTCTTGTTCTGCACGAGCAGCAATTTCTTCTGCTTCGGCTTCTTTACGCTCTTCAACAACTGTAGTGAATTTATCTAAAGCTTCTTCAAGTTGCTCAATAGTCAGTTCGCGTGCATAAGCACGTAGGCTACGAATATTTAATAAAGTCTTAGTGATTTCCGACATTACCATTTCCTGTTCACAATTTGGATAACGAGTTAATACTAAACCTAGCTTATTATACTGACAAGTTTTCGCTGCAAATATTAAGTCAAAATAGTAAGAAAGTAAAAATATAAAGTTTATTTATATTGGTATTTCCTAGTTTTTGGAAAATTTACACAAGGCATATAAAAGTAACTGCAGAAAACGTATCACACAGATAAATAATATTAGACCGATATATCAAGGTGTGAGAATTTTTTATGAAATAGGTATCAATAGTATGGTTGATTTGTGAGCTGTGCCACTTGTTTTTCTCACCTATACCTAGTTGCATTGATATTTTTGTTAAGTAAAATGTTTCTTACCTAATGCGAAAAGCGGGCTGAACTTGAACCAAATGAATTGGAATAGTGAGCTACGAGGTTTTCGCCGTAGAGGAGCGATTACGAAGAGTATCCACAATTAGGGTGATGCCTATGAGTTGTGAAGAAAGGCGTTGTCGCCGAAGTCAGTTTGCCCATCAAAGCAACTGGCTGGGGTTACATCAAATAGGTGTAACACTGCCATAGTCTATATTGTTGTTAAACTATGGAGCGCTACTGTAGGGTTGGGTGAAGTGTTCGCTTCCCTTTCGCTTAGTTCAACATAAATTAAGTTGACATGAAGTCACTTAGTTTGTCTGCAGTAGATCTCTAACCATTTTTTACTGGTTTAGGAAGATCATGAATTTAATCGATTTTGCTTCTTCGCCTTTCTCAGTTGTGCCACCTCTTGTGGCTTTGAGTCTGGCTATCATTACTCGCCGCGTATTACTTTCTCTCGGTGTGGGTATTTTCTTAGGTGCTTTATTGTTGGCCGACTATTCTGTTGGTCAAGCGTTGCAATATATTGCCACTCAAGTCGGTAGTGTG
Source organism: Vibrio metoecus (assembly GCF_009665255.1). NCBI lineage: Bacteria > Pseudomonadati > Pseudomonadota > Gammaproteobacteria > Vibrionales > Vibrionaceae > Vibrio > Vibrio metoecus. The sequence continues at coordinate 1,629,824 of NZ_CP035686.1, read as the reverse complement.
TTTGTAAAAGACGGGGCAATCAATGCTTGGAATATGAGTATTGTTGGCTTTTTACTGTTACTGGGCATGATGACTGCGCTACTGACATTGTCGGGCGGCACTCGCGCTTTTGCTCAGTGGGCACAGGTTCGAGTCAAAAGTAAACGAGGTTCGAAATTACTGGCAGCATTCTTAGGCGTATTCATTTTTGTTGACGATTATTTTAATAGCCTTGCTGTTGGTTCTATCGCCCGTCCGGTGACGGATCGCTTTTACGTTTCGCGTGCTAAGTTAGCCTATATTCTTGATTCCACGGCGGCACCGATGTGTGTGGTGATGCCCGCTTCAAGCTGGGGCGCGTATATCATGACCATTATCGGCGGTATTTTGGTTTCGCATGGTATTGAAGATTACTCCGCACTAGGTGCTTATCTACGCTTAGTGCCGATGAACTTCTACGCAATCTTTGCGTTGCTGATGGTATTTGCGGTGGTATGGTTCCAGATGGATATCGGCCAGATGCGCAAACATGAAATTGCTGCCTCTCAAGGTCGTGGTTTTGAAGAAGATCCAAGTACCGATGCGAAAGAAGCGCATGAGCTGAATGAAGAACTCGACATCCACGAAAGTGAAGGTGGTACTGTTTTAGATTTGGTTCTACCTATCGTCTTCCTTGTTGTTGCGACGATTAGCGCAATGATTTGGACTGGCGCGAGCGCATTAGCAGAAAGCGGTCAATCCTTTAATATTTTGGGGGCGTTTGAAAATACCAATGTAGGTACCTCATTGGTTTATGGCGGATTAGTTGGTCTGGCGATGGCCTTTGTCACCGTATTTCGTCAAAAATTGCCAACAGTTGAAATCGCAAAAACGTTGTGGACTGGCGCTAAATCGATGTTTGGTGCGATTCTGATCCTGATTTTTGCGTGGACGATTGGCTCTGTGATTGGTGACATGAAGACGGGGACTTACCTTTCATCATTAGTACAAGGGAATATTGGCCCACATTGGTTACCGGTCATTTTGTTCATCTTGTCAGGCGCAATGGCGTTTTCCACCGGCACATCATGGGGTACTTTTGGCATTATGCTGCCGATTGCCGGAGATATGGCGGGAGCCACCGATATTGCGCTGATGCTACCTATGCTCGGTGCGGTGCTTGCAGGTTCCGTTTTTGGTGACCACTGCTCACCGATTTCCGATACCACCATCCTGTCATCGACAGGCGCGCGTTGCCACCATATTGATCACGTCTCTACTCAGCTGCCATATGCGTTAGCCGTTGCTTTGGTTTCTGCATTGGGCTACGTAGTGTTAGGTATGTTTGGCTCACTGTGGTTAGCATTAGGTGCAACTTCTGTGGCTTTTGTGGCAGTGTGCTTTATCTTTGCTTTGCTTTCTAAGGCGAAAGTCAGTAAGCAAGTCTCCGCATAATTCATCGCGTGATCGATATATAGAAAAGAGGCCATTTGGCCTCTTTTTTCGGCTCAAACAAGGTGTCATGAAAAAATAACCAGAAAAGTATCAATTTGTGGTTGAAAAAAAAACTCAGCTTGGTTAGTGTGAAGGCAGTTATCAAAAAGATAGAAAGTAACTAAGTATGCGTAATTTCGTAATGAACATTCATCACCATCATCATCCCTAAGGTGTCTTTCGGGAGATGTACGCATACCCGGGGGACAGGAATCTCCCGGAGTTGAAATCAGAGCCACAAAAAGATTCTAACCCTCGGGAGACCAAACTCCCGAGGGTTTTTCGTTTTAAGCTTTGAAAAAATCATTAAATTCAACAAATTGCAAAGGAATAATGAGATGCAAACACAACGACTAAGAATCGCGGTACAGAAAAAAGGCCGCCTGAGCCAAGAGTGCCAAGAACTGCTGAAAAAATGTGGTGTGAAATTCAACATCATGGGCGAGCGCTTGGTGGTTCATTCACTGAATATGCCGATTGATCTGTTGTTGGTGCGTGACGATGATATTCCAGGACTGATCATGGATGGGGTGGTGGATTTGGGTTTTGTTGGTGAAAACGTGCTTGAAGAAACACGTTTAGATCGCCTAGCACTCAACCAACGTAACGAATTTATCACTCTTCGTCGTATGGACTTTGGTGGTTGCCGTCTGTCGATCGCGATCGAAAAAGATGCTGAGTATCGTGGCCCGCAAGATCTGAATGGTAAGCGTATTGCCACCACTTATCCGCAACTGCTCAAAGCTTACATGGATCGTCAAGGTGTGGATTTCAGCACCTGTATGTTGACGGGTTCGGTTGAAGTTGCCCCACGTGCGGGGTTAGCCGATGCGATTGCGGATCTGGTCTCCACTGGCGCAACCTTGGAAGCCAACGGTCTTAAAGAAGCGGAAGTGATCTTCGAATCCAAGGCCACTCTCATTCAACGCCCAGGGGCTTTTGCTGAAGATAAAGCGGCACTGATCGATAAGCTCCTCACTCGTATGCACGGCGTACAACAAGCCAAAGAATCCAAATACATCATGCTGCACGCACCGGTTGAGAAGCTGGCTCAAATCAAAACCTTGTTGCCCGGTGCGGAAGACCCAACAGTGCTCCCCTTGTCTGCCGACAAATCCAAAGTCGCGGTACACATGGTGAGCTCAGAAAATCTATTCTGGGAAACCATGGAGCAGCTCAAAGCTCTCGGTGCTAGCTCAATTCTGGTGTTACCGATTGAAAAAATGATGGAGTAAGGCGATGAGAACCGTGGTTTGGCAATCGTTGAGTGAAGCTCAGCAAGAATCGATTTTAGAACGTCCTGCGATTACGGAAGGAGCAAACATCACTGCCGCAGTTGCGCAGGTGATTGCGAAAGTGCGCAGTGAGGGTGATGCTGCCCTGTTTGAATTAACCGAAAAATTTGATCGCGTAAAACCCGCCTCACTGCGCGTATCTCGCGAAGAGATGGATGCCGCCGCTGCACGTTTGTCGGAAACGATGAAACAGGCACTAGAGCAGGCATACAACAACATCAGCAAATTCCACAAGGCGCAAAAAGCGCAGCCAATCAAAGTGGAAACCATGCCCGGAGTGGTGTGTGAGCAAGTGACTCGCCCGATCAATAAAGTGGGTCTGTATATTCCGGGTGGAAGCGCACCGCTACCATCAACCGTGCTAATGCTCGGTGTGCCTGCTCAAATCGCAGGTTGCCGTAAAGTCGTGCTCTGCTCACCACCGCCAATCGCTGATGAAATTCTCTACGTCGCTAAGCTGTGTAACATCGATGAGGTGTACAACTTAGGCGGCGGCCAAGCGATTGCTGCTATGGCCTATGGCACGGAAACGGTCACTAAAGTTGACAAAATCTTTGGCCCCGGTAACGCCTATGTGACAGAAGCAAAACGCCAAGTGAGTAACGATTTCCGCGGCGCAGCGATTGATATGCCAGCGGGCCCATCTGAAGTGTTGGTGATTGCCGATGAAACGGCGGATGCTGATTTTATCGCCGCCGATCTACTCAGTCAGGCAGAGCACGGCCCTGATTCTCAGGTGGTCCTGGTCACACCATCACCAGTGTTGGCCGATCAAGTGACTGATGCGGTACAACAGCAGCTTAAAGTGCTTTCGCGCGCCAGCATTGCTGAAAAAGCTTTGGCTTCCAGTCTGATTATTATTGCTGAATCACTCACCCAAGCGGTGTCCATTTCTAACTACTATGGCCCTGAGCACTTGATTGTGCAGACGCGCAACCCACGTGAACTGGTTCCACTGCTCGATAACGCAGGCTCCATTTTCCTTGGCGACTGGTCACCCGAATCGGTAGGTGATTACGCTTCTGGTACCAACCATGTGCTGCCAACTTACGGTTACACCCGCACCTATTCTAGCTTAGGTTTGGCCGATTTCAGCAAACGCATGACAGTGCAAGAACTGACCGCTGATGGTTTGCAATTGCTCGCGCCCACCGTAGTCACGATGGCAGAAGCGGAAGGGTTAGACGCGCATAAACGTGCGGTTACGATTCGAGTAGAAAAATTACAGAAGGCTCAATAAATTATGGAAAAACTGGCTCGTCAACAAATTCAGGCGTTAACCCCATACCTTTCTGCGCGTCGTATTGGTGGTAGTGGTGATGTTTGGCTCAATGCCAACGAATCGCCTTTCAATAACGAATACAAAACCGATTTTGCGCGCCTTAATCGTTACAGTGATTGCCAACCTAAGGCGATGATCCAAGCCTACGCCAATTACGCTGGAGTACAGCCGGAGCAAGTGCTGACTTCGCGCGGCGCGGATGAAGGGATTGAGCTTCTGATCCGTGCGTTTTGCGAACCCAATCAGGACGCGATTCTGTTTTGCCCTCCAACCTATGGCATGTACGCGATCAGTGCAGAAACCTTTGGTGTTGAGCGTAAAAAAGTGCCGTTGACTACTGATTGGCAACTCGATTTACCGAGCATCGAAGCCAATCTGGATCGCGTCAAATTGGTGTTTGTGTGTAGTCCAAACAACCCGACTGGAAACTTGGTCAAACGTGCCGACATCATCAAACTGCTGGAGATGACCCAAGATCGCGCGATTGTGGTGATGGATGAAGCCTACATCGATTTCTGCCCAGAGGCATCGACGGTTGATTTGCTCGCCCAATATCCGAACTTGGCGATTCTACGCACACTCTCTAAAGCTTTTGCTTTGGCGGGACTACGCTGTGGCTTCACGCTTGCCAATGCTGAACTCATCAATGTGTTGCTCAAAGTGATCGCGCCTTATCCGGTGCCGGTGCCGGTTGCCGAAATCGCGGTGCAAGCCTTATCACCTGCAGGTCTCGCGCGCGCCAAATACCAAGTATTGGATCTCGGCGCGAATCGAGCTTACCTACAAGTGGGGCTCTCTATGGTTCCGGGTGTGCAGGTCTTTGAAGGTTGGGGTAACTATCTATTAGTGAAATTCCCTGATGGCAATGCGCTATTTAAAGCAGCGTGGGAGCACGGCATTATTCTGCGTAACTCGCCGATTGAAAATTGTGTGCGTATCAGTGTTGGCAATCGCGAAGAGTGTGAAAAAACCGTCGCGTTTATTCGCAACTACTACCAGTAATTTTGTTTACAGCAGCTCGCAGCGCGGGCTGCTGATGAAAAGGACATTCTTGTGAGCAAACAACAAAAAATTCTTTTTATCGACCGCGACGGCACCTTAATTGTTGAGCCGCCAGTGGATTTTCAAGTCGACCGTTTGGACAAACTCAAACTTGAGCCTTATGTGATCCCAAGCCTGCTCAAGCTACAAGAGGCGGGCTATCGCTTAGTGATGGTAACTAATCAGGATGGTTTAGGCACTTCAAGCTACCCGCAAGCGGATTTCGATGCGCCGCATAACATGATGATGGACATTTTTGAATCGCAAGGCGTTAAGTTTGATGATGTGTTGATTTGCCCGCACTTTGAGCGTGATAACTGCTCGTGCCGCAAACCGAAACTTGGCTTGGTCAAAGAGTATCTACAAGGTGGCAAAGTCGATTTCAAATCATCAGCTGTGATTGGCGATCGCATGACCGATCTGCAACTGGCGGAAAATATGGCGATTCGCGGTATTCAATACCACCCGCAAACTATGGGTTGGCTGGATATCGTTAAAGATCTCACCACCAAGCCACGTGTTGCCCAAGTGGTGCGTAAAACCAAAGAGACCGATATTCAGGTTCTAGTCAATCTTGACCAAACTGGCGGTAATCAGATTGAAACTGGATTGGGCTTTTTTGATCACATGCTGGATCAAATCGCAACCCACGGCGGTTTCCAACTGCAACTGAAAGTGGTGGGCGATCTGCACATTGATGATCACCACACGGTGGAAGATACTGCCTTGGCACTGGGGCAAGCGCTGCGTGAAGCACTGGGTGACAAACGTGGTATTGGACGCTTTGGTTTCACATTGCCCATGGATGAGTGTTTGGCACAGTGCGCGTTGGATCTATCGGGCCGCCCGTATCTGAAATTTGATGCGAGCTTTAGCCGCCCGCAAGTGGGCGATCTCTCGACTGAGATGGTGTATCACTTCTTTCGCTCATTGACCGATACCTTGGCGTGTACTCTGCACCTTTCATCCAGTGGCGATAACGATCATCACATCATTGAGAGCCTGTTTAAAGCGTTTGGTCGCACGCTGCGTCAAGCAATCACGGTGCAAGGTAACGATCTGCCGAGCAGTAAAGGGGTGCTCTGATGACTCAAAATGTGGTGATTATTGATACTGGCTGCGCCAATATCTCCTCGGTCAAATTTGCCATTGAGCGATTAGGTTATGCGGTGACGATTTCGCGCGATCCGCAAGTGGTACTCGCGGCAGATAAACTGTTTCTGCCCGGAGTTGGCACCGCGAGCGAAGCGATGAAAAACCTCACTGAGCGTGATTTGATCGAGCTAGTGAAACGGGTTGAAAAACCATTGCTTGGGATCTGTCTTGGCATGCAACTGCTTGGCAAATTGTCCGAAGAAAAAGGTCAGAAAGCCGATGAGATTGTACAATGCTTAGGGCTGGTCGATGGAGAAGTCCGTTTGCTGCAAACCGGCGATCTGCCGTTGCCACACATGGGCTGGAACACGGTGCAAGTGAAAGAGGGGCATCCGCTGTTTAACGGTATAGAACCTGATGCGTACTTCTACTTCGTGCACAGTTTTGCTATGCCCGTTGGCGATTACACCATTGCCCAGTGCGAATATGGTCAGCCGTTTAGCGCAGCGATTCAAGCAGGGAACTATTACGGGGTGCAATTTCACCCTGAGCGCTCTTCAAAAGCGGGCGCACGCTTGATTCAAAACTTTCTTGAGCTTTAGGGACAAGCGCTGGTCAAAGCTGGCGCAATACAAGGAACCACAATGATTATTCCCGCATTAGATTTGATTGAAGGTCAGGTTGTGCGTCTGTATCAAGGTGATTACGGACAAGTGACCGAATATAAAGTAGACCCAGCGGAGCAGTTTAATTTGTACCACCAAGCTGGGGCAGGTTGGTTGCACTTGGTGGACTTAACTGGCGCGAAAAATACCGCGGCACGCCAACTGGATTTGATTGCCCGCCTGCTCGCGAGCACACCCGCCAATATTCAAATTGGTGGTGGAGTACGCAGTGAACAAGACGTGGTGGATCTGCTTGAAGCAGGTGCGCAGCGCGTGGTGGTGGGTTCAACCGCGGTTAAACAGCCGCAATTGGTCAAAAGCTGGATGGAAAAATACGGCGCTGAGAAAATTGTTTTAGCGTTGGACATCAACATTGATGAACAAGGTACGCGCAAAGTCGCGATTTCCGGCTGGCAGGAAGATTCCGGCGTGACGATTGAAGCTTTGATTGATGACTACTTAACGGTTGGCTTAAAGCACGTACTGTGTACCGATATTTCCCGAGATGGCACGCTAGCCGGCTCGAACGTTGAGCTGTATCGCGATCTCTGTCGTCAATATCCACAAGTGCAGTTCCAATCGTCCGGTGGCATTGGTTCACTTGCCGATATTGAGGCATTGAAAGGCACAGGCGTTGCGGGTGTGATTGTCGGCCGCGCGCTATTGGATGGCAAATTTACCGCGCAGGAGGCATTCGCATGTTGGCAAAACGGATAATTCCTTGTCTGGATGTACGAGATGGACAGGTAGTGAAAGGCGTTCAGTTTCGTAACCACGAAATCATTGGAGACATTGTGCCACTGGCCAAACGTTACGCCGAAGAAGGCGCGGATGAGCTGGTGTTTTACGATATTACCGCTTCCAGTGATGGCCGCGTGGTCGATAAAAGCTGGGTCGCGCGAGTCGCGGAAGTGATCGACATTCCTTTCTGTGTCGCGGGGGGATCAAATCGGCGCAAGATGCTGCACGAATCTTGGAGTTCGGTGCAGATAAAGTGTCAATTAACTCGCCTGCACTGGCGAATCCACAACTCATCACCGATCTTGCGGATCGCTTTGGCGTGCAATGTATCGTGGTTGGCATCGACTCTTATTTTGATAAAGAAACAGGTCAATATCAGGTTTATCAGTTTACCGGTGATGAAAGCCGCACCCGAGCGACTCAATGGCAAACTTGTGATTGGGTGCAAGAGGTTCAAAAGCGCGGCGCTGGGGAAATTGTACTGAACATGATGAACCAAGATGGTGTGCGCAATGGTTACGATCTTGAGCAGCTCAATTTAGTGCGCTCGGTGTGCCGAGTTCCACTGATCGCCTCCGGAGGTGCAGGGGCGATGGAACATTTCGCGCAAGCTTTTACTCAAGCGAACGTCGATGGCGCTTTAGCCGCTTCGGTGTTTCACAAGCAGATCATCAATATCGGTGAACTCAAGCAGTATCTAAAACAACAAGGAATTGAGGTGAGACGATGAATCCAGCAAGCCCATTTGCCACGCTAACCGACCGTATTGATTGGCAGAAAGTCGATGGACTTGTGCCAGCGATTGTGCAGGATTTTCAGTCCAGCCAAGTCTTAATGATGGGGTATATGAACCCTGAGGCGTTGCAAAAAACCCTCGATACTCAACAAGTGACCTTTTTCTCGCGCAGCAAACAGCGTTTGTGGACCAAAGGGGAAACCTCAGGCCATGTGTTGCAACTGAAAAACATCGCGCTGGATTGCGACCAAGATACGCTACTGGTGAAAGTGAACCCGATTGGCCCTACCTGCCATACAGGCACCGTGACCTGTTGGGATGGTGATGCACAAGAAGAGTCGCAAATGGTTTGGCTTCATCAGCTTGAACAATTGTTGGCTGAGCGAAAAAATGCCGATCCCAGTTCTTCTTACACGGCCTCTTTGTATGCGCGTGGCACCAAACGTATTGCGCAGAAAGTGGGTGAAGAAGGGGTTGAAGTCGCGCTGGCGGCGACGGCAGGGGATAAGGAGGAGCTGATTTGCGAATCCGCCGACTTGATGTACCACTTGCTGGTGCTGCTGCAAGAGCAAGGCTTAGCCATGAATGATGTGATCAATAAGCTGAAAGAGCGTCACAAGTAGTTTAGATCTAATCACGATCCAAACGATAACGCCCCATTATTGGGGCGTTATTGTCTTCCTACTTGAAGCTTCGGCGCGGTGTTGGCTGCATTCGTTCACCCCAACCACATACTGTATCTATGCTCATGGGGATTGACTCATTTGCCGCCTACCTGCAACTCCAAGTCGGAAGGCTATATATCGTTGATTAATCAGAGTGTTAAAGCGTCACTTCCTGCCACTCACCAGGCTGCAAATCTCCCAAGTTCCAATCGCCCATGGAGTAACGAATCAAGCGTAGAGTCGGGAACCCGATGTGCGCCGTAATGCGTCGTACTTGGCGATTGCGCCCTTCCATCAAGGTAATGGCTAACCATGTGGTAGGAATCGCAGCGCGAAAACGCACCGGAGGATTCCGTGGCCAAAGCGTGGGTTCGGGCATGATTTCTACTTTCGCCGGTAAAGTCGGACCATCTTTTAAGGTCACTCCGTGGCGCAATGCCTCAAGGTCGTTTTCTTGCGGCGCACCTTCAACTTGTACCCAGTAGGTTTTTGGCGCTTTGGATTGCGGTTGCGTCAATCTGGCCTGCAAAATGCCATCATTGGTTAAAATCAGTAGTCCTTCGCTATCGCGATCCAAACGTCCTGCGGCGTAGACATCCTTAATCGGGATGTAGTCGGCCAAGGTTTTTCTTCCATCCCCATCGGTAAATTGGCTTAAAGTGTCATATGGTTTATTAAATAGGATCACTTTCCGTTCACTGGGCGAAATCGTGCGTTTAGGGGAGCCAATGTCGTTAGATGTTGCTCTTCTCTTGGTAGAAGAGTTTCTCTTTCCTGATGTGTTATTGGCGCGAGCGGTGTTTTTTGTTGCCTTCTGTTTGAAATGCGATTTTCGTTGCGCAGGAGAAGAGGGAGCATTGTCGCTAGGAGAGCGAGATGACATGTTAAGCACCTTGCAAAAATGTAAAGAAACTGTGTTTGAAAGTTTTCCGCAGGAGCGATATCGGCTATCATTTGCGCGCCCTGGAAAAGGTTTAGCGAACAAGATAATAGACTATTGTCTTCAATTTGTTTAATTATAAATACCTTCACTCAAGGACGAGCTCGAAGGCGGCTCAACGTCATTCGAACACAGGATTTGCAAGAGTGAGAAGATCGTACTCAGGTTGAGGGGATGTCGCCGACTTGAGTACGGACAGTCACACAGTGTCATTGCATCCAATGGTGCTGTTAGAACAGATAGGGAAAGTTCATGCCTACCAATAAACCTACAATTATTTATACCATTACTGACGAAGCCCCGGCTCTAGCCACGTATTCATTACTGCCAATTATTCAATCGTTTACTGCCTCATCAGGCATTGATATCGATACACGCGATATTTCATTAGCTGGCCGTATTTTGGCTAATTTCCCTGAGTATTTGACTGAAGAACAACGTATCGGCGATGCGTTAACTGAATTGGGTGCATTGGCACAAACACCAGAAGCTAACATAATCAAACTGCCGAATATTTCAGCCTCAATTCCGCAGCTCAAAGCGGCAATTAAAGAACTGCAAGACAAAGGCTACGCACTGCCAAATTATCCAGAAGAACCGAGCAACGATAAAGAAGAAGTGATTAAAGCGACTTATGACAAGATCAAGGGCAGTGCGGTAAACCCTGTTTTGCGTGAAGGTAACTCAGATCGTCGTGCACCTGCCTCGGTGAAAAACTACGCCAAGAAGAACCCACACTCAATGGGCGCTTGGAGTAAGGATTCTAAATCCCATGTCGCGAGCATGAGTGATAAAGATTTCTTTGGTAGTGAAAAGTCAGTCACGGTCAGTGGCGCAACCAAAGTTGCGATTGAATTTGTGGGTAAAGATGGTGCAGTGAAAGTGCTGAAAAAGCCATTTGTGCTGCAAGATAAAGAAATCATTGATACCAGCGTGATGAGCAAAAAAGCGCTGATTGCTTTCTTTGAAAAAGAAATCGCCGATGCGAAAGCGCAAGATGTGCTGTTCTCTCTGCACATGAAAGCGACCATGATGAAAGTCTCGGATCCAGTGATCTTTGGTCACGCGGTGAAGGTGTACTACAAAGCAGTTTTTGATAAGTATGGCCAACTGTTCGATCAACTGGGTGTAGACGTCAATAACGGCTTAGGTGATGTTTACGCGAAAATTCAATCGTTACCAGAAGCGCAACGCGCAGAGATTGAGGCGGCGATTCAAGCGGTATACGCCACTCAACCTCCTCTTGCTATGGTGGACTCTGATCGCGGCATTACCAACCTGCATGTACCAAGCGATGTGATTGTCGATGCGTCAATGCCAGCGATGATCCGAACTTCTGGCCAAATGTGGGGGCCAGATGGTAAGCAGAAAGATACCAAAGCGACGATTCCAGATCGTTGCTACGCGGGTGTTTACCAAACCGTTATCGATTTCTGTAAACAGAATGGCGCATTTGATCCAACCACCATGGGCAGTGTGCCAAACGTTGGTCTGATGGCGCAAAAAGCAGAAGAATACGGTTCACACGATAAGACCTTTATTCTGGATGCTGAGGGTGTGGTGCGTGTGATTGACGAAGCGGGTAAAGTGTTGCTGGAGCAAACCGTCGAAGCGGGCGATATCTTCCGTATGTGTCAGGTAAAAGATGCGCCAATCCAAGACTGGGTGAAACTGGCGGTAACTCGTGCTCGTGCTTCAGGTACACCTGCCGTTTTCTGGCTTGATCCAGAGCGTGCACATGATGCTGAACTGATCAAAAAAGTGAATCAGTATCTACCAAATCACGATACATCAGGCTTGGAAATCAAGATCCTGTCTCCTGTTGATGCAACGCAATACTCACTAGTACGCATGAAAGCAGGACAAGATACCATTTCCGTAACGGGCAACGTATTGCGTGACTATCTAACTGACTTATTCCCAATCCTTGAGTTGGGTACTTCAGCGAAAATGCTTTCCATCGTTCCGTTGATGAATGGCGGTGGCTTGTTTGAAACGGGCGCGGGCGGCTCTGCTCCGAAGCACGTACAACAAGTACAAAAAGAGAACCACTTGCGTTGGGATTCACTGGGTGAGTTTTTGGCGTTGGCCGCTTCTCTGGAACACATGAGCGTGGTTACTGGCAATCGCAAAGCGCAAGTGTTGGCAGATGCCCTAGACAAAGCGACCGGTAAGTTCCTCGATATGAACAAATCGCCTTCTCGTCGTGTGGGTGAAATTGATAACCGTGGTAGCCATTTCTATTTGGCAACTTACTGGGCACAAGCACTAGCTGAACAAACGGCAGATGCTGCTCTGGCGGCTGAATTTGCACCAATTGCCAAAGAGCTTGAAGAGAAAGAGGCACTGATTGTGGCTGAACTGAATGGTGCACAAGGTAAGCCTGCCGATTTGGGTGGCTATTATGCGCCTGAGTTTGCTAAAGCGGCTCAGTTAATGCGCCCTAGTGCGACTTTTAACGCTGTGATTGATCGTTAATAGTGCGCTATTGCAAAACAAAACCCGCCACATTGGCGGGTTTCTATTTTGGGTGCTGATCAATATCAAACACACCGAGTGCGGCAGTGCACCTATCACTTAGCCACTTGTCCCTCGACCGGCACAACGCAGCTAGCGTGGTATCCTTTAGGCCCCTGCTCCACCTGATAAGAAACCTGTTGTCCGGCTTTGAGTGTACGGTATCCGTCCATTTGAATGGTTGAGTAATGGGCGAAGATGTCTCCGTCTTCACCTTCCGGGCAAATAAAACCGAAGCCTTTGGCATTATTAAACCATTTCACTGTACCTGTAGCCATGCTATACATCCCTCATGCATTTTATAACTGATGTTTTAAGAGAAACGTCAATTCGTCCCAAGGACTCTCTGACTTCTCAAAAGTGAATAGCGATTCAGCTTATGCTTAACGTTAGTCACTAATTGACCAATTTAGACGATGATTGAACGCAGTCAATAGGACGAACGTATAAAAGCACACAGTTTGATATGAAAACTCAATTTTGCAATTGCAATTATATAAATTTGTCATTTGCAAATCGCGAAGCAAATTACTAGCAAGGTTGCATACTGGTGTTGGTAAAATAAGCAATCGCGCTATTCGTGATCGCCATTCGCAATGTTTTATTTGCAGCGTTACAATTGCTGCATTAGTCTCTAAGTAAGAGGCGAAAATCATCGAAGTGCGAACTCAGTAAGTTAGTTAAAAAAGCTAGGTTTACAGCACTTTATAGTTGAATTCTCGGTAAAAAGTCCTCAAATACTGAAGTGTTATGAGTAAAAATTTTGAATGGATATCTCCAGACCTCGATTTGCTGGAGAAAGAAAAGACGGCGGTTAAGCCACCATCTATGTATCACGTTGTATTAAACAATGATGATTACACCCCGATGGACTTTGTCATTGAGATTCTTGAGCGCTTTTTCTCTATGGATATAGAGAGGGCGACACAAGTGATGCTCAAAGTGCATTACGAAGGAAAAGCAATATGTGGCACGTTTACTGCAGAAGTTGCAGAGACGAAAGTCGCTCAAGTAACGATGTACTCAAGGGAAAATGAGCATCCACTCTTGTGCACGATGGAGCAAGCGTAAGCTTGCCAGACAACGTGGTTGTTCCTTAAGGAGGCCTTATGCTTAACAAAGAATTAGAGTCTAGTCTAAACGGCGCGTTCGCTCGGGCACGAGACAAAAGACATGAGTTTATGACCGTCGAGCACCTCCTACTTGCATTGTTGGAAAACGATGCAGCGCGGGAAGCCTTGTTAGCCTGCCAAGCTGATATCGATGTGTTACGCCGTGAGCTGGATACTTTTATCGACCAGACCACGCCCCTTATCCCCAAAAACGATGAAACCCGTGAGACTCAACCGACCCTGAGCTTCCAACGTGTACTGCAACGTGCAGTGTTCCACGTGCAATCTTCTGGTCGCAGTGAAGTGACGGGGGCGAACGTGTTGGTGGCGATTTTTAGCGAGCAAGAGTCACATGCGGCGTATCTGCTCAAGAAAAATGACATCAGCCGTTTGGATATTGTCAATTTTATCTCGCACGGTATTACTAAAGCCTCTAATCACAGTGAAGACTCTTCTTCTGATTCGTTTGGTAGCAGCGATAGTTCCGAAGAAGTGAGTGCTGATGAACGTTTGGAAAGCTTTGCGACTAACCTGAATCAACTGGCTAAACAAGGTCAAATTGACCCGTTAATAGGCCGTGATAAAGAGTTGGAACGTACGATTCAAGTCTTGTGCCGCCGCCGTAAAAACAACCCGCTATTGGTGGGTGAGGCTGGCGTAGGAAAAACAGCCATTGCTGAAGGTTTAGCGTGGAGAATTGTGGAAGGCAACGTGCCGGAAGTGATTCAGCGCAGCGTGATTTATTCACTCGATATTGGCTCGCTGTTGGCGGGTACCAAATATCGAGGTGATTTTGAAAAACGTTTCAAATCGATTTTGAAACAGCTTGAGAAAGAAAAAGACGCGATCCTGTTCATTGATGAAATTCATACCATCATTGGTGCTGGTGCGGCTTCTGGTGGACAAGTTGATGCTGCGAATCTGATAAAACCTCTGCTCAGTAGCGGCAAATTGCGTTGCATCGGTTCTACCACCTATCAAGAATACAGCAACATTTTTGAGAAAGAGCGCGCTTTGTCTCGCCGCTTCCAAAAGATTGATATTGTTGAGCCTTCGCTCGATGACACCACCAAGATATTGATGGGGCTTAAAACCAAATACGAAGCTCACCATGATGTACGTTATACCAATAAAGCGCTGCGTGCGGCGGTGGAATTGTCGGCGAAGTACATTAATGAACGTCATCTGCCAGATAAGGCGATTGACGTGATTGATGAAGCTGGCGCGCGTGCGCGTTTGATGCCAGCAAGCCGTCGTAAGAAAACGGTCGGTGTGGCGGAAATCGAATCTATGGTCGCCAAAATGGCGAGAATCCCTGAGAAATCCGTCTCGTCTTCTGACAAAGATATTCTGAAGAATTTGGATCAGAAGATGAAGATGTTGGTGTTTGGTCAAGATGCTGCAATCGATGTACTGACTGAGTCAATCAAACTGACTCGTGCCGGATTGGGCGCGGAACATAAACCAGTCGGTTCTTTCCTGTTTGCTGGCCCAACAGGGGTGGGCAAAACAGAAGTGACTCTGCAGCTTTCTAAACTGCTCGGTATCGAACTGCTACGTTTTGATATGTCGGAATACGGTGAGCGTCATTCGGTAAGCCGGTTGATTGGTGCTCCTCCGGGTTATGTGGGTTATGACCAAGGTGGGTTACTGACTGATGCTGTGATTAAGCACCCGCACTCGGTTGTTTTGTTGGACGAAATTGAAAAAGCGCACCCCGATATCTTTAACTTGCTCCTACAGGTGATGGATAACGGTACGCTAACTGACAACAACGGTCGTAAAGCGGATTTCCGTAACGTGATTTTAGTGATGACCACTAATGCGGGGGTGGCGGAAACGGTGAAAAAATCGATTGGCTTGATCCAGCAAGATAATAGCCATGATGCGATGTCGGAAATCAAAAAAGTGTTCACTCCTGAATTCCGTAACCGTCTTGACCACATTATCTGGTTCAACAGCTTGGATGAACGCGTAATTCATCAAGTGGTTGATAAGTTTATTGTGGAACTGCAAGCCCAATTAGATGCTCGTGGTGTCTCTCTTGAAGTCTCTGAAGATGCGCGTCACTGGTTGGCAGTGAAAGGCTATGACCGAGAAATGGGCGCTCGTCCGATGGGACGTGTGATTCAGGATCAGTTGAAGAAACCACTTGCCAATGAGCTGCTGTTTGGTTCACTCGTCGATGGTGGTACCGTAAAAGTAACGCTCAGTGATGATCGATTGGCTTTTGAGTATTTTGGTACTCGTGAAGAGGTTGTTCACTAAACGAGTTATCCAAATAGACAAAAGGCACCTTAAGGTGCCTTTTTTAATCTCGAATATTTGATGATTGAGTCATTAGCTGAGTAAGATAAAAATGGTACCGGTTAACGTCATCAAAATATTGGCGATAGCATAGGTGCCTGCGTAACCCAGTGCCGGAATGGTGGATTTCGCGTACTCATTTACGATGTCCATTGCTGGTGCGCAGGTGCGTGCACCAATGATGGCACCAAACAACAAGGCTCGGTTCATTTTGAGAATATAAGCGCCGACCAAATAGGCGAACACGACTGGCACGACGCTCACTAAGAAAGCTAAACCAATGACTTGAACACCCACTTCAGAGAGGTGTTGGAACATTTTGCTACCTGCATTGAGCCCAATCCCGACCATGAAGATGGCCAGACCAAGGTCTTTGACCATATTCAGTGCACCTTGAGGTACATAACCAAAAGTGGGGTGGTTGGCACGCAGGAAGCCCAAAGTAATGCCAGAGAGCAGCAGCCCTACCGCATTACCAAGGCTGAAAGAAACCTGCCCAAAGGTCATCGTCACCAACCCAAACAGGATGCCCAAGATAAAGAAACTGCAGAAGGCGAGCAGATCGGCCATTTGGCTGTGTACTGAGATAAAACCGATCTTATCGGCTAGCCCTTTTACCTTGCTCTTTTCACCGCTGACCTGAAGTACATCTCCTTTGGCAAGGACGATATCCAGATCCATCGGCATCTCAATCTGTGCACGCACAACGCGATTGAGGAAACAGCCGTATTCGGAAAGGTTAAGGTCAGACAAACGTTTCCCCGCGATACTGTCACTTTTTACCACGATTTCTTCTTCAGAAATACGCAGGTCAAGTAGGTTGCGGTCAAACACCTCTTTACCATTACGGAAGCTCGGGTCAAGGCGTGCGTGGCTATCCGGGAATCCTACCAGTGCAATTTCATCACCCTCTTGTAAAATCGCGTCACCATCAGGATGCGCCAGAATGCCATGACGACGAATACGCTCGATATAGCATCCGGTTTGACGGTAAATGCCTAGCTCACGTAAGTTGCGGCCATCAATCCAGTTAATCAGCTCAGGACCAACGCGGTAGGCTCTAATAATTGGCAGATACACTTTACGTTGACTACCCAAACCACGTTCTTGCGCGATTTGCTGCGCAGAGTCGGATAAGTTTTGCTTTTGCAACTTAGGAAGCAGTTTTGCAAACATGATCATGCTGATGAGGCCGATAAGGTAAGCCATAGCATAGCCGACTGAAACATTATCGAGGATCAGTGAAAGGTCCATATTTCTTGGTATTGCTGCGAGCCCAGAGTTTAGGGCATCTTGAGCGCCCACCAGTACGGGGGTTGATGTAAGGGCTCCCGCCATCATCCCTGCCGCTAAGCCATAATCGAGCCCGAGATAATAACCGCCGAAATAGGCGATCCAAGTAGCGGTAATCAGTACCACTAAACTTAAAATTAAATAATGCTTCCCATCTCGGAAAAAAATACCGAAGAAGTTCGGACCCGCTTCAATGCCTACACAATAAATAAACAGCATGAAACCAATAGTGAGGGCTTCGGGAGTAAAAGAGAAGCCGAGGTGACCCATCACTAGCGAGGTGATCAAAACACCAATTGAGTTACCTAACTGGAAGCTGCCAAAGCGAATTTTCCCGAAAGAGAGACCAATGGCGAGGACTACAAAAATCAGCAAAATTGGATTTTGCTCTAGCAATAAAACGACGTCGATGTTCACGATTTAACTCAATTCACGCGTGACAAGAGAGGGAATAATAAAATTTTGGGAATTGTATCCGAATATTGCAAAAAGATAAGTGAATTTTTGCGCGAATGCGCATTCTTTGGATCGAAATAGCTAAAAGAAGCGCTGAGCAGTATGAAATCACGAATAACAAAAAGCCCGCGATATTCGCAGGCTAATTTGCTCGTCAAGAAAGGCTTAGTCGAATAGACCCAGATTTTCTTTTGCGTAAGCTTCAAAATCAGTACAACCACCAATGTGTTGTTCATCAATGAAAATCTGTGGAACGGTTTCTACAGGTTTTCCGATGGTTTTCTCTAGATCGGCTTTGGTGATGCCTTCCGCATGGATATCTACGTAGCGGTAGTTGAAATCATCACGTTTTGCTTTCAACGTTTCAGCATGTTCTTTTGCACGAACACAGTAAGGACAGCCAGGACGACCAAAAATGACCACAAACATAACTTTCTCCTTCATTTTGTTTGCGCGTACTATGCCCGATCCAAAGTGGGAAATAAAGTGTGATTTAGCCACTTGATTCAATAGGTAAAAACGATGGTTCCGCAGAGGGTGGCGATGTTTTTTCCTACACTTTCTCACTCGCAGTTATGATGGAACTGATTGAAACGGCTCAACTTAGGTGTGAAGTCGTGCAAGAACCTATAATTTTTTTGTGGTTATGTTTGGCAAGTTGCACTTGGTCAAACAAATTTGCTTACTTTGAGCGCAAGCTAGCACTATCGCTTTATGAGAACGTTGGAGGGTGCATGTTTCAGTTCATGACAGCAACACGGATCATCTTTGGTGAAGGAGTGTTAGAGAGCTCTCTTTCCGTCATCAGCCAATATGGCTATAGCGTGTTGTTGGTCTCAGGGAAAAATTCTGAGCGATATGCACCACTCATCAACTATCTACATCAGCAAAATATGCGCTATCAGCACGTTGTGGTATCAGGGGAACCTAACATCACAATGGTCGAAGAAACAGCTGTGTTGGGGCGCCGCTTTAAACCGGATATGATCATTGCGATTGGAGGAGGTAGCGTTCTTGATATGGGTAAAGCCGTTGCCGCGGTTATTCCCAATCAAGGAAACGTATACGATTATGTTGAGGTTGTCGGGCGTAGTGTACCTCTCAAGACCAAACCTCTGCCTTTTATTGCTATTCCGACGACAGCGAGTTCTGGTTCAGAGGTGACTCGAAATGCGGTTCTCAAATCGGCTCAAGATCGTGTGAAGATCAGTCTGCGTAGTCCTGATATGTTAGCTGATGTAGCAATTGTTGATCCGACGTTGACCTACGGAACGGATCCGTTGACCTCTGGTCGAGGTGCTATGGATGCTTTTACACATTTGATGGAAGCCTATGTGTGTGGTGAGCCGAATCCTCTAACCGATATGATTTGTGAAGAGGGGTTGCGCCGATTAACTCGATCAATGATCCCAGGCTGTTTAAGGGATGATAAAAAGGCCCGTAGTGATTTATCGTTTGCTGCCATACTGGGGGGAATGGCTTCTACAAATGCCAAATTGGGGGCGGCACACGGGCTCGCTTCTGCTCTCGGTGGCAAACTGGATGCTCCCCACAGTGTCATAACCGCACGTTTAGCACCTTATGTAATGCGTGAAAACATTGAAGCTGCGAGAGAAGTGGGGCGTGTTGAAATTTTACAGCGTTACAAAACGATTTCACGAATCCTCACTGGGCGTAAAAATGCGTGTGTCGAAGATGGAATCTTGTGGGTGAATATGATGTTAGAACGACTATCCATCCCTAATTTGACCGATTTTGGTGTGTGCGCCACCTCATTTGAGCGTGTTGCGGGGGATGCATTGAAATCAACTGCGATTAAAGGTAATCCGATACCGCTCACATTAGAGCGACTGTTACATATTCTTCAGCAAGTTTGTGCTTGTCATCAGCTCGATTCGGTTGAGCCAAAAACCTCACAGGGCGAAGTTGAGATTCGTCAGCTGTTGCAGGAAGAAAGTAGTCGTTTAAGTGGCCAGCATTAAGGGAATCGCTGAAAATCCCCTCTAAAACTAACGGAGCCTAATGGCTCCGTTAGTTTTAGAGGGGATTTGTCACTAATAAGGGGGTAACTTATCGTAGCGAGAGTCTTTCAAGACTTCTTTGACTCGTTTGAGGTTTTCTCTAAAGCCAGAACCGCGACGTAAGGTGAAACCGGTTGCCAGTACATCAATCACGGTCATTTGCACCACTCGGCTTGCCATCGGCATATACACGTCCGTATCTTCTGGCACATCAAGACAAATCGATAACGAGCTTGCTTTATCGAGTGGCGAGTCCTTGGCGGTAATCGCGATGACGGTAGCGCCGTTTTCACGAGCAAGATTAGCTATTTCCACCTGGCTTTTGGTACGGCCAGTATGGGAAATCAGCACAATAACATCGTTATCCGTACAGTTAATGCAACTCATACGCTGCATCACAATATCCTCAAAACAGCTGATAGGGATATTAAAGCGAATAAATTTATTTTGTGCATCGCGTGCGACGGCTGATGATGCACCTAAACCAAAAAACGAAATACGTTTAGCTTGGGTGAGCAAGTCAACGGCTCGGTTAATTTGCACAGGATCTAGACTATTTTTAGCAACATCCAGACACGCCATGGTTGATTCGAAAATTTTATGCGTGTACGCGTCTGGGCCATCATCCTCTTCTACGTTACGGTTAACGTAAGGGGTGCCATTGGCAAGGCTTTGCGCTAAATGCAGTTTAAAGTCTGGAAAACCTTTGGTATCAAGGCGGCGGCAGAAACGGTTCACCGTTGGCTCACTGACATCAGCCATCTTCGCTAATGTCGCAATGCTAGAGTGAATGGCTGTTTGTGGTGATGCCATAATCACTTCGGCAACCTTACGCTCAGACTTGCTGAAATTTTCTAGGTTTTTTTGAATTTTTTCTAATGTATTCATAGTGTTCACGCAGGCTAGAGAACAACTCGTTGGTCTGGAGTTCGAAAACAATAGGGGAGAAATCAATGGTTTCCGGATGATTGACCCACCAACGCCGATAAGCCGAGTATAAACCTAAGCGTGATAAATCCAGAAACGAAACTCTCAGAAAGACCGTGAGAATATGACAAGCCTCAATTAAATTTTATAAAAACTACACTTTTGGTGTTCAGTTTGGCTCATATAGACGGCTTCTAGCCCATGATTGACGCAAGAGTTACAACAATCTGAAATTTTATTTCTATTTGCTGTAACTCTTCGTGAGGGCTATTGATTAAGAATAGTTTGAGTCAATTGTTCAATCTGCTTCATCAGTTTGGGGGCTTGCAAGGCAATGTCGCGCTGTTCATCCAATACATTGCGCAAAATTCCTTTCGTTGTGAGCGGATTGGCTAACACGACACGAAACACAATAGTGGCCAATTTATCCCATTGATGCGGGTTCAATTGAGTACGAGATACAAATGACTTGCCGGTTTCCCGTTGCTTTTTCTGGATAAACTTAGTGAGCTCGTTAAGTAACTCATTCAGTGCTGCACGCTGCGCACCTTGCGACTTCTCCAATGCTTCGCGCACATGTGCGGGGAGGTATCGGTATGTCAACAGGCATAATTCAGGTTGAGAAACCAACTCGAAATCGGTTTGAGCATCAATCAGATCTGCAAAATAGCGCGCCTTTTCTATGCTCTGATCTATGAGCAGCTCATAGCCAGGACGGCTAATAATATGCATGCTGGCGTAGACCAACATCGCCATGCCAGAGCGGGAACCTTCTAGTGTGTGGCTCCCTAGATCTTTGGAGCCTTGACGCAGAATGTATTGTGCATGGTGTTCAATAGAATGCATCGCATCTGGGTTTTTAAACAGAACCATGCCAGCCCCCATTGGGATGTAAAGCTGTTTATGTGCATCGATAGTCACGGAATCCGCGAGTTCAACGCCATCAAGAAGATGACGATAGTGGTTCGACATTAAAGTTGCACCGCCCCACGCGGCATCAATATGAAAATGGATCTGTTCACGCTGACAAATTTGCGCAATTGTTCTTAGTGGATCTATATTGCCGGTTTCCGTGGTTCCGGCCACACCGACAACGGCAAAAACTTTGATTTTTTGTGCCGTTAACTCTGCAATTTTTTGTTGGAGATGCTCAGGGCAAATACGGTTGTAGGCGTCTGTTTTGACCGCAACTAACCCTTCTTGCCCAATGCCTAACACATCGGCGGCTTTTTTGAGTGAATAATGACCACGCTCGGAGACTAAAATGGCTAGGCCTTCGTACCCGTAATGGCGCATGGCCTTAAACAGCCCCGCTTTTTCTACGCCAGGGAAATCTCCTTCTGCTTTGAGAGCGTTGTTACGTGCCACCCAAAGCGCCGTGATATTCGCAACGGTACCGCCAGAGCAGAATGCACCGAGAGAGTGATCGGCACTGTGCATCCACTGTTGATAAAAGTGGTCATTTTGCCCGTAAATTAACCGATGAATCATGCCGAGAACTTGACGTTCTAGCGGTGTGAACGCTTTGGAGGTTTCAATTTTGACCAGATTTTGGTTCAGGGCAATCATGATTTTTGACAGCGGCATTAAAAAATAGGGGAGCGCCGAGGTCATATGGCCGATAAAACTTGGCGATGCCGTATGCACCGAATGTGAAACCAAAGTATCAAGCAGATGTTGTGTGTGATCGGAAACGAATTGTGGCTGCTCAGGTATTTGAGCATTCGAAAAATCTTTCTCAATCTCTTTGAGTGGTTTTTCTTCGGCAACAATGTGTTTACGTAGGAACTGATTTAAATTGCGAGAAAGTTCCTCATCGATCTTGGTTAAAGTCGAATCTGGACCTTCTGGCACGGTGAAGATCTTGAGCAGAGAATCGAAGTTGACTTGCGCAGATTTTTGTTCTGATACCATACAGCGTCGTTATTATTTTGATTGATGGGTTTCAAGCGGGACAATCTAATTCAAAACGGGAGCAATGTCCCGTCTTAATTCGGAAAGCCTTGATTGCATTCGCGAGTGCTTAAGGGCATTCAATCGCTTCGACTTTTTCGATCGCTTGGTTATATCGATTTAATGCCGATTCAATTTGTTTAGGGTGGCTGAGTAGATCAGCAAGCGCTGAGCGTAATTCATAATTTTGCGAATGTGGTGCGGCTTGTCGATCCGCAAAAGTGACACTCGCTAGCTTGCCGAGTTCATCACTGCGGGTTGCTAGCTGCTTAATCTCTTGCTGTTCTAGCTTTAACCAAGATTCTACGTGCTGAGCAGTCTCAACCTTGGAAGGATCGTGTTGTAAGTAGTAATGTACGGCTGCTCGATTCAATGCGAAATGATGTTGTCTGCCTTCTAAGAACCATTGACTGACTTCGGTTAATTCTGGGTACTGATCGCTTGTGAGCTTCGTAAGATCGCTATACCAATTAAGAGAGGCGTCGATGTAGGCGTCGTATTTTTGACTTAGGCAAGCATTATCTGCGTAGGCAGAGACTGAGATGACTGACATGAGTAAAGCAGTGCTCAGGCGTTTCATAATCTTTCCTTTTTGAATTGTTATAGTTGGTTAGTTCCGATGGGACTTCACTGAAATAAAGTATTACTCCCAAACGACCTCGTGCGCTAAACCGATCGTTTGAGAATGTTTGGTTAATACATTGTTTGCTAAATTGTAAATCTCAAAGCGAAACATTGTAAATGAGACACTCAGGAAATCTTGAGATCTAGCTTGCAAGAGAAACAAAGAATAGGATTAAAACCGGTACCAACAGGCTGAGAATGAAACCACTGACGATGGCGACAGGGACACACTTTACGCCTCCTGTGGTTTGAATGACGGGTAAGGTAAAGTCCATTGCTGTTGCGCCTGCATATCCAATGGCAGTGCAAGGATGACGGCGAATCAACATCGGGATAAGAACCAAGGCAACCAGTTCGCGTAGCAACTCAATCATAAAGGAGGCGCCACCTAACACAGGACCGAACGCTTCACCAACCAAAATGCCTGCTAAAGAGTACCAACCAAAGCCTGATGCCATGGCTAGAGCTTGATAGATCGGCATATCTAAAACCCAAGCGGCCACCATTCCTCCTAACCAGCTGGTTGAAATAATGATCGCTGCGATCACCATACCATGTTTGTTGAGCAGGATTTGCTTGAGCGACAAGCCGCTATTGCGCAGTTGGATACCGATAAAAAACAGTAGGAGAAACAGAATCCAACCGCTGGCGGATTCAACCCAATGTAAGTCTTGATCCAATATCACGCCTACTGCCAACCCCGCACCGACGACAAGAATAAGCTTAGCAGACTCTAGCATCATGCTAGATAACGGGAGCTTTTTGTGAGTGGTATCCGTTTTCAGCGGAAGATAGCGATCAACCAAAGGTAACGCCATCAGATTACAAGCGCCTAAGAGGATAAAAAACACCGCAGTATATTGAACAATGGTTTGTAGATTGCTTTGCAGGTTATCCAACCCCGCTAAGCTTAAGCCCATTAAGAATAAAATCACGTACACCAAATTTGAGGTTGCACGGCTTAAGCGTTGAAGGTGAGACGGGTTATGAATAGTGAATAGATAACCGACAACAAGTGGTAAAAAAATAAAGATCATCCCTGACAGCATAACATCCTCATGGCTGGCTTGTTCAGATGCCACTGGCACTGATTACATCGCTCAGCTTACTTTTAAATTCCAATTCACTCAAATTACTGAGTTTGTAAAGCACTTCAGCACCTTCAGAGTTGATTTCGACATCGTGGTCGTCAATTGCCTCATCCTGCTTTCTAAACATAAGTAGGTGATGTGCAATACGTGCGATATCCAGATAA
The DNA here is from genome assembly GCF_009665255.1 of Vibrio metoecus. NCBI lineage: Bacteria > Pseudomonadati > Pseudomonadota > Gammaproteobacteria > Vibrionales > Vibrionaceae > Vibrio > Vibrio metoecus. The sequence goes on along the minus strand of NZ_CP035686.1, from coordinate 1,605,447 downwards.
CTCACTTCTGGACGAGTGGCGACTAATTCGCAGTTGCAGGATACTTCTAAAAAGTCGTTATCAAATCCCCAATGGCGCAACACTAACTGACTGATTGAGGAGCACTGCGATTGGAAGATGTGCAACGCAATATCGGGATCCAAATAGTTCCCATTTTGCAGATATAAGTGGTACTCATTGACCAAACAAAACAGCCCAATATCGGCGAGTAACCCCACCAGTAAGGCCTTTTCTAGTTCAAGATAGTGATATTTTTTCGCATCGACACATTTAAACGTTTGTGTCACTAACAGCATGGTTGCTCCTAGTTCCCGCGAAATCGTTGCACTTTTAACCAGTATTCGGTTGCACTCTTTGCTGAGATTGACAGCGTGCTTTAACTGCTCAATAGCTTGTGCGGTGACGATATCACGAACCCTTAAAATGCCTAGCCGAGAAACGGCGGTGACAATATCGGTACAGGTAATGTTGCGTCGGTTAAAGACAACGGAATTAGCGACACGAATAACAGTGGCTGAAAGGCCAGGATCTTCAATCAAGCAGTCTGCTACATCGGTAATGGAGGTGGACTCCTTCAAGCACAGACGCTGAATTTTGAGAACGACATCCGAGATAGGGGGAAGGGATATTTTTCCGGTACTGATAGAAAGCTCGACCAATTGCGCAAATTCACTTTCCAATCCTTGGATGAGTTTATGTTTAGTTTCTGGTAGCCAGTAAAAAGATAGATGACTCATAAAATACACGATCAAGCAAAGTTAAGCGCATTTTAACTATCGCTAAACTAAATAAGCAAACGGTTCCACACGTTTTGGAGAGTGTGCTAGTTTTTTCGTTGAACTATTGAGCGATTTAGTAAACGAGGTTTAATCATTCCAGACAACAAAAAATTGACGCTGTGATACTTGTCTCATAATGTGGCGCAAAATGATTGCACGGGTGTGAGATAAGTCCGGACTTATTTTTCATCGTTAACTATCATTAACCACATAAAATAAGCAAGCTCATGCTAACGATTGAATAGACTTGCTACCAATTTCATTTTTTCGCTTTATTGCTGCTATCTGGTGATCTTCCTTAATCGGGGAATATGATTAAAGGATCAATGGATATGAATGAGCAACAGTTTTTCGATTACGTAAACAAGTTTGGCGCCTACCAAAAACGCTCGATGTTTGGTGGGATTGGTTTGTTTCAACATGATGCAATGTACGTATTAGTCAGTGAAGATCGAATTTTTGTCCGTGGTGGCGAAGAACTTGATCCTGAACTGATTGCTTTGGGATGTGAAAAATATCGCCATGTTAAGAAGCAGACGACAGCAACGGTAAACTATTACGACATCACTGATTTATATGAACAACATCATCCTGAATTAGACTCCATCATCGAACGTTCCATCCAGTTTTCGGTGAATCAGCGAGAGTTTCAACGTTCAGCTGCGAGCCGTCGTTTGCGTGATCTGCCCAATATGCAGCTCACTTTAGAGCGTATGGTGAAAAAAGCGGGTATTGATGATGTTGAAACCTTCATGAGCATGGGTGCTCCTGAAGTGTTTAATAAAGTCCGTCAAGCTTACGGTAGTGATGTGGATGTCAAACTGCTGTGGAAATTTGCAGGTGCTATTGAAGGGATCCATTGGAAGTTATTACAAGAGCCACGCAAGCGTCAGCTACTTGAAAGCTGTCAGCAACGTTAGAGTACGTCGCTAAACGAATCCAATAACGAACAAGTCGAATAAAGAAGCCGGGCGACCCCGGCTTCTTTATTCATATCAGAGTGTTATCTAAAAACTTAGAAGTTAAAGCGCGCAGTAAACATCAACTGGTCGTCATAAAAGTCATTAAAGCGAGCTTCGGCACCGAGAGAAAAGAGTTCGGTAGAATGGAAACGTGCATACACTGAGCCTAACCAATCATCGTTGTTGTCGATAGACACATAACCTGCCTTGCCACCGACTTCGAGTTGAGGGCCTAACCATTGGCGAATACCAACATTCAGTTCCATGCCAGTATCGGCGCTTGAACGTTTGCGGTTATCCACTAAACGAAATAGCATTTCACCCGTCAAATCCGCCCAGTTATTGACTGGTGCATGGAAGCCAAATCCGGCGGCAACGTCATAGTCACTCTCAAATTCAGAGTCGATACGAGCAATAGCATGAGCATTAGGGTGTATAGAACGGCTCATCGCAGCACCAAAAGTAACCGGGCTAGCGCCGATGCGCGCTTCTACGTAGTCATAGCTAAAGTTGCTCATTACGGTACGGCTATCATTATTATTACCGTCAACAGCGAATGCTGAACCCGCGGTAAGAAGTAGTGCAGTTGCAATGATTGTTTTACGCATAATTAAGATAAACCTATATCTTCTGATTAATTCCAAGGCCACTGCCTGTAAATCCACAGTGACTGAAGCCATAAAATCGACTCCGGGCTCATGGTTGACATCATAAGGCATTGATGTATCAAGCTACTATCAAAAAATGTCAGAGTTTTGTCGTTGATATGAATTTTAAGCAAGTTAAATGCCAGATTGCTACTCACCAAAGCTCATTCTTTTGGCTGAGATCGCATTCAGAATTTTTTCTGCATCTAAGATTTGAATCCAAGGCATTAAGTCATCAGTATTTTCAATGACGTATTGGGTCAGTTGTTCTTTTACCACCTGACGTAATTGTTCACCGTGCCAGGGTTTAGCAATATAAAAGTGTAAACTGGCATGGTTAACCGCTTGAACGGTATCTTCCAGTCCCGCTTGGCCAGTAAGCAGCATTTTGCGTGTTTTGGCTGTATCGCTGTCTTGGTTGAGTTCAATCAGAAATTGGATTCCAGTCTGCTCCGGCATGATGTGATCGCACAGGATGAGAGCGAGGGGGATCGCCTCTTGGCGATAATCCTCAATCACGGATTTCGCTTCCGCAACCGACTCGGCCGCTTCAATAATGAAATGCTCTTCAAAACAATCGAGATCTTGCACGACACTGTCGAGCACTTCTCGTTCATCATCTACACATAAAATCAGGTATTTATTCATCATTAGCTCCTTGTTACCGTGGATGCATCGAGCGGTAGCCACACTGTCATGGTGGTGTAGAGATTGGGTTCGGATTCGACTTCAATCCATCCTTGATGTTGCAGAATGATCTGCTGGCATACAGAAAGCCCAATGCCAAGACCAAAATTACCTTCTCGTTTAGTGGTGTAATTGAGGGCGAATATCTGTTCTTTAAGCTGGTCTGGAATACCACAACCATTATCAGTAAAGCGAACGACGGCATAATCGATATTTTGATGCTGTTGTTGCTGAGTCTCTATACGTAATACGCCATGCTCCGGAAATGCATCAATCGCATTCGAAATGAGGTTGGTCCAGACTTGCTGCAAAGCGATAGGTAAACAATAAATGAAAGGCAGTGGGGCGTACTCTTTTTCTACTTTATGCCGCTTTAGACGATTTTCGAAAATGACCAGAGTGTCTTCGATGCCTTCATGAATATCGACTAATCGATAAGTTTCATCGTCGGGACGCGCATAGCCTTTAAGGCTTTTCACCATATCTGCGATGCGTTGTGCGCAAACTTGAATTGAGCGCAGTGTGCTGCCGGTAATATGGTAACTTTCTAATTGTTCGAGTTGTTTTTGGGCGGTTTCAGGGCTGCTTCTGGCAAGCTGAATCATCGCTTCGTCATTATCAAGGCCGAGCTTGACCATCTTTTTTGCCATCAAACGATGATGAATGAGCTCTTCTAATTGTTTCGCTTTGCCCCGCTCTTCCGAGGTTGAGATCGGTTTGGCTTGCATGGATTGGTAAAGCAATTGTGCACCGAGCTGCTCTGTGTCTGCTCGATCTTCTCCTTCAATAAGAAGACGAATATGCGAAGAGAGGGTTTCCGTACCTCTCAAAATGGCCGCCACCGGATTATTGAGTTCGTGTGCGACCCCTGCGACCAGTTGGCCTAGCATGGCCATTTTCTCGCGTTCCATGAGTTGTTGATGTGCTGATTCAAGAGAATCGAGGGTTTTTTGCAGTTCCAGTTTGGTGGTGATACTGCGTTGTAAACGCCGGTTAAAGTGGCGCAGCAGTAGGTTGGTAAACAGTGGCAGTAAGCTAGTATCGTTATGCATCACCTTGGTAAACACATCGCGATCGAGTTTAATCACTTCAGTTTTGGTTAAGGTTATCGCGGTAGAAAAGGAGGGCTCACCAGTGACAAATGACATCCCTCCAACAATATTGCCCTTTTTATGGCGTACCACTTCACGTTGTTGGCCAAGGTCATCTTTTTTGTAGAGCGCGACTTCTCCTTCCGTAATAAACCATAAAAACCGGTTCGGTTCGCCTTCTTGGGTGAGCAAATGTTGTGCTGAATAGGTTCGGCAGGCCTGTGTTTCATCTTTTTCATCAAAGAATTGGTACAAAGCCCCAATCACTTTTTCGGCTAATTCACTGTCGGAGAGTCGGTGGTAATCGGTGATGAAGCCTTCACTGTAGCTACGCATTTTATAATCAATGTGTGCACGCAGTAGGCGTTGTTGATCCAACACTGTGCTGTAGCTAAGTATATTGTCTTTGTCGTGCTCTAACACAAAGGAGGTCAGCTCTTGTAGTGCGGTTTTACGTAAAACATGATCCTGCAATGGCTTAGTCAGGCAGTAATCTAAACGGCCTTCGTTAACGGCGTTGAGAATGGCTTGGATATCTTGCCCGCAGCTAACCAGAACTTTACGTGCGTAACGAGTGTGGGAAATTTTATCCAATCGGATTAAAAACTCGGCACCGTTGAGTGCTTCATGGTGGCTGGCGATGACGAGAGCGACGATCTGCTCATGTTGTTCAATAAACTCTAACCATTGTTGAGCTTCTTCGATGGATTCTGCACTGCAGAGATCGAATTTATTGGCAAAACCCGCTAGCTCTTGACGCCATTGTTCAATGCTGACCGGGTTGTTATCTAAAATGAGCAGGGCGTAGCGATTCACAACCTTTTCTCTGGCAAGGGTTCACGCCGTTACTTTAGCAGGGATGTCGCTGATGAAGTGGGAGCAGGGTTGGAGAATTCCTAATCAAAAGTGTTGCAATTCAATACTCTGATTTATTTCATACTTTTCCCGCTGTTTGCGCAAATGTTGACAATTATTTGTATCTTGTACGACTTTCGTCCCCTAAACTAATTAAACTCAATCCCAAGGAAATATTCGACTATGAAATCAATAAAAATTATCGGTGCAGTGGGTGGGGCAGTTGCGCTTGGTTTATGCTGGCCGCTCGCGGTAGGACAAATTGGAGAGTCCGCGATAACGGATGGTATTAACAATTTTAAAAGCGCCTCAACCACAGCAGAATTGGTTAATTACCAACGTGGCTATTTATCGTCGCAAATGCAGACGCGTTACCGTATCACAGACCCTGCGATTGTGGCTCAATTGCAAGCGGAAGGGATCCCGACCGAAATCCTAGTGGATAGTCAATTAAGTCATGGTCTGACGGGGGTTTCTGCCGTATCGACATTGCCACAATTCCCGCAATTCCCGTTGCAGATTTTGTCTAATACCCATCTAAATGGAAATACCGATTACACCGTTAAATTGGATCAGTGGAATTATGTATTCCAAGGTGAAGAGCCAATTACGGTAACGGTTGAGCCTGCACAAATGTCGGGTTCTATCACAACATTGGGTGAAATGACCTTCCAACTCAATATGCCTAAAACCATCTTGGATTTTGAAAACCAAGCACAAATGGTGCTTAGCCAAATTTCTGGAGAGGGGCAAGGTAAAGAGAGTGATGGCCTGTGGCTAGGGGCGCAAAATTTCAAACTGGATAAACTGAGTGTGAGTCAAGCGGGTCATTCTGAGTTTGATATGGATGGCTTTAGCTACCATTTCACTTCTGGACTTGATGGCTCGCAAACTCGTTTTACCACGGCGCATCAAATGAAGGTTGCGAATGCCAAATACAGTGACGGCGAGTTTAAAGACTTTGCGTTAGATTTTACGCTCGGTGATTTAGATGCTACGGCGACCAAAGCTCTTTCTGCGCTTTATCAAGGCTCTCCAGAAATGACGGACAAAGATATTGAACAGATTCTGCCACAAGTGGAGGCGCTGTTTAGTAAAGGTTTCTTTGTGGCTATCGATAAATTTGCGGCCAACATTGCAGGGGGCGAGTTTGCTTCTAACTGGCGTTTTGCGGTTCCGGAAGGTACGCAGAATCTTTTACAAGATCCGATGGCGATCGTTCCTGCGTTAACCGGTCAAACGAAAACATTCATTTCTCACCAATTGGTGGAGGCTTTCCCGTTCATTCAACAAGGTATTGACCAGTTGATGATGATGGAGATGATGACAAAAGATGACAAAGGCTACACGCTGGAAGCTGAAATTAAAGAAGGCAATGTGGTTTTCCCGAGTGGAAAAACCATGCCTCTCGTGATGTTGTTAATGCCGTTAATGATGTCGCAAGGCTAACCTGTCATTTTGTTGTATTTTGCTCAAGAAAAGAGGCCGTAAGGTCTCTTTTCTTGCTTTTTATCTGATAAAAAAAGTGGTATTAATCACAACACTTTTCGTTAGCAGGAGCAAAGAACACATGGAGCACAACACCGATACGGTTTATAACTTTAGTGCAGGTCCAGCGGCGTTACCTAAAGCCGTGATGCAGCAAGCACAAGCTGAGTTTGTAAACTGGAATCACCTAGGTACTTCGGTGATGGAAATCAGCCACCGCAGTAAGCCATTCATTCAAGTTGCCGAGCAGGCCGAGCGCGATTTGCGTGATCTTCTGAATATCCCAGTTAATTACAAAGTGCTGTTTTGCCAAGGTGGAGCGCGTGCGCAGTTTGCCGCGGTACCATTGAACTTATTAGGTGAAGCGGAGACGGCAACGTACATTGATGCAGGCTACTGGGCGATGAGCGCAGTGAAAGAAGCGAAGAAATACTGCACTGTCGATGTTTTTGACGCCAAAATCAAAAAAGAAGGCAAAATTGCCGTATTGCCGGCGAGCGAATGGCGCATTGCGAACAATGCTGCCTATGTGCACTTCTGCCCGAATGAAACGATTGATGGAATTGAAATCAACGATTTGCCTGTAACCGACAAACCAATCGTTGCCGATATGTCTTCGACCATCTTGTCGCGTGAAATTGATGTATCGAAGTACGGCGTAATTTACGCCGGCGCACAGAAGAATATTGGCCCTGCGGGGATTTGTATTGCGATCGTCCGTGATGACTTGCTGGATTTGGCTAGCGATCTGTTACCGGGAGTGCTGAATTACAAAATTCTTGCTGAGCAAGAATCGATGTTTAACACCCCACCTACCTTTGCTTGGTATCTATCGGGCCTCGTTTTCCAATGGTTGAAAGCACAAGGTGGCGTCAAAGCGATTGAAGAAGTGAACCGTGCAAAAGCGGCGCTGCTTTATGGCTACATTGATTCATCCGATTTCTACCGTAACGAGATCCATCCAGACAACCGCTCGCTGATGAATGTGCCATTCCAACTCGCGAAACCTGAGTTAGATGACACCTTCTTAGAACTGGCTGAAGCGCGTGGTTTAGTCTCGCTAAAAGGCCATCGTGTGGTTGGTGGTATGCGTGCTTCTATCTATAACGCGATGCCATTAGAAGGCGTTCAGGCTCTTGTCGACTTTATGAAAGAGTTCGAAACGCAATACGCGTAATTCATCTGTCATAGAGGCTTGCATAGCTAACGAAAAAGGCTTCCCTCGGGAAGCCTTTTGTCATACTTGACTCAGCAGAAAACAGAATTTCTAAGCAGTTATAGAATGTACGCCAAATTTACGCACTGAATACGCCACGCGTTCTGCGGGGGTTGGGTAAATCAGTGATGAGCCTAAACTTTCAATGTGCTGCAAACGAGGCAAGAGTCCTGCGCCATTAGCAATCTGAATCGCGAGTCCGGGACGCGCGTTGAGTTCTAACACCATTGGACCTTCTTCTTTATCCAGCACCATGTCGGTTCCAATGTAACCTAACCCCGTCATCTCCCATGCACTGGCGGCTAGTGTGAGCAGTCTTTCCCAGTGGGGTACAACTAACGTGGCAAGCTCTTTACCCGTATCTGGGTGATGAGTCACCGGCTTATTAAATTGCACCGCACGTACAGCTTGACCGGTCGCAATATCAATCCCCACGCCCACTGCGCCTTGGTGCAAGTTGGCTTTACCATCAGAGGCTGAAGTGGAAAGCCGCATCATTGCCATTACAGGGTAGCCCTTAAACACAATAATGCGCACATCTGGCACCCCTTCGTAGCTAAAACCATCAAAACAGTCATCAAACTGAATCAGGTTTTCGACTACTGCGACGTCGTTTTTCCCCCCCAGAGAGAAAAGTCCGGCGAGCGCATTGCTGATGTGGCGTTCCACGTCCTCTTTGTTCATGGTTGATCCCGAAGGCTTGGTGTATATCCCATCTTGGTGAGAGGTCACGACTAAGATCCCTTTGCCACCACTGCCTCGTGCGGGTTTTATGACAAAACCCGGCCAGCTTTTGACCATTTCGTGGATTTTTTTCACTTCGGCTTGATTGCTGATCACTCCGATGAGCTTTGGAACAGTACACCCAGCTCGTTGAGCGATCAGCTTGGTTTTGAGCTTGTCATCCACTAAAGGATACTTGGAACGATCGTTATAACGTCCGATATAAGCGTGGTTACGCTTATTCATCCCCATGATCCCTTTGCGGCGTAACTTAAAAGGGGAGGTGTAATCAGAGAGCGAAAATGAGAACCACATTACTTCTCCTCCACCAATGGTTTGAAGCGGCGTAGTTCAGAAATTCGATAACCGGTGTAAGTTCCTAATAGTAGGATTGCAGCGAGAACAACCAGTTGTAATCCAATGAAATTAAAGGTTAAGTGCTGTACATAAGAGTTGGTCATCGCAAGATAGATGAGTACCGCAGTCGAGAGAGAGCCACCACCTTGCAGCAGCACTTCTTTGGCGCCTTCTTCTTCCCACAGAATCGACATCCGCTCAATCGTCCAAGACAAAATAATCATAGGGAAGAAAGTGATGGTTAAACCTTCGGTTAAACCAACTTTGAACGCGACGACAGTAAAGACCGAGATGATCAAAATCACTGTGATGATGACCGCAGAGATCCGTGCCACCAGCAATAGGTTGAGTTTTGATAAATAACTACGAATGACAAGCCCCGTTCCCACAATCAATAAGAAACCGATGATACCGGTGGTGAGTTGAGTTTGTACAAAGGCCACAGCAATCAGAACTGGCATGAAAGTCCCAGAGGTTTTTAGGCCAATAATCACCCGTAAGAACACCACAATCAGCGCCCCAATCGGGATCAGCATGATGGTTTTGAACATGGCTTGTTCTTCAAGTGGCAAGCTGTGAATCGATAAATTCAGTAACCCATCGGCTTCGACTTTGCTGTCGGTAGCTTGTTGTGGTGTGACTTTTTGCGAAATCATACTGAACATGACTTGGCTGTTTTGTCCACCCACGACATCAAGCAGAGAAACGTTAGATTCATCCCATACTAACAAATCTGGGTGAGTCGGTTGTGTGCCTGTTTCTGGGTTAAACAGGATCCAAGCACTGCCGTTCCATACTTCATTCATATGCTGAATCGACTGACGACGGCGACCATCTTCTAACTGGATTACGCCGACCACTTTATTCGGCACTTGGGCGTAGGAGAGCAGCTTTTGGGTAGTTTCCACCTTGCTCATTTTGTTCAGCAGCAGGGATGCGTTTTGGCTTTCAGTGTCGTTGAGCGTTTTGATCAGTTCACGAGTAAAGGTGACATGATCGGCAGAGCGTTGCGCAGCTCGATCAATCAAAGCAATCGCCGCCGACTCTTCAGGGCCATCAAACGTGGGTTTGACAATTTCTTGTGTCGGTGGAATTTGTACCGCTTTCGCTTGTGGATCCACTAAGAATTGCGCTTTGTAGTAGATGGTTTGTGGGCCGCTGGCTTGACGAATTGACCATTCAATTCGACGACCTGAATCGGTATTAAGGTAAGAAATGCCATAGCCTGGTGATGACGCGGTTTCATTGATCAGGGTATAGCCTTCTTGCGTGAGGGGCGCAGCCAATGAAACTTTGGCCTCTTTGCCTTGCGCGGCAAATTCAATTCGTGCTTCGACATCCCATACTTGACGGGCTTCTCCGGGAGTCCAAGGCACACCGTAATCTTGGTGACGCAATACACTGAGCGTAATACCCGTGACAAACAGCAGGAAGACAGAAATATAAAAAGGAATTTTAGAAGTCATTCGCTCGCCTATTTTTGTTCGGTCTGAATGTATTTTCGACTGACATCGACTAACGCGATGTCACGGATAAACTCGCGGCCGAGTAGAACGGGGTGTGTCATTTGCGAACGGTCAGCAAGAGTAAACTGGGCTTTTTCATGAATCACTCCAAGTTTGACCCAAAGTTCAACCACGGCACGACGTTCTGTATTTTCGTTGGTGGATTGACGAATACGCACATAACGTAGCACAGGCGCTTCAATCCAGTTGGTTTCGGTCTTGGGATTTTTCTCGTCAGCGAGATGGAAACGCACCCAGTTCTTGCCGTTGCGTTCAAACTCTTCAATGTCGATCGCGTTGAGCGAAGAGGTGGCTGCACCAGTATCAATGCGAGCGTCAAAAGATTGTTTGATGGTATCGATGGTAACGCTTTCGATTTCACCCAAGACCACATCATGTCGGGGCTTAGTCAGTGTTGCACTAGGCTCATTAGGAATTTTTACGGACTCGACACGTTTTGGTGCGGGAGGCGGCAGTTTAATTTGGCTGACTTGAGTTTTTAGCTCAGTAATTTGCTGTTCAAGGCTTTCGATATAATCATTTTGCAGACCCAACTGAGATTCTATATTGGTCATTTTTTGGGTCATGTTGGTTTCAGAATTTTGAATCGCGGCGAGTGTCGCTTGGTGGTATTCATCGCCATTGGTGAGTGCGCAGCCCGAAAGCAAACTCAATGCGGCAAAGGGTGCAATTCGCTTAAACATTTGCGACCTTATTATTTTCTAATGAGTGATTGTATAGATAAGTTATAGCAAAGGATGCTTAGCGCATCCTTTGTCAAGGGTAACTTGATACCCGAATAAACGAGTTAAAACTATGTCAATTATGGCTTTTTAGCAATCAGAATGGCACGACGCGGCGCCGGATAACCTTCAACCGTCTTGCTTGGGTCTTGTGGGTCAACGTAATCGGGCAGTGAATTGTGCGTCATCCACTCAGTAGTTCGCTGCTCGCCAAGGGTTGTGGTGTTTTCATCGACAATACGTACATCGACAAACCCAGTTTTTTCTAACCACACTTTAAGAGCCAGCGCAGAAGGGAAGAAGTAGACGTTGCGCATTTGGGCGTAACGATCAAAAGGTACTAAGACAGTATTTTCATCACCTTCTACCACCAAGGTTTCAAGAATTAACTCACCGCCAGAAGTTAACTGGTTTTTCAGCTGTAGCAGATGATCGAGTGGAGAGCGACGATGATACAGCACACCCATGCTGAACACGGTATCAAAGGCGTTCAACTCCGGCATTTGTTCAATACCAAGGGGTAACAAGTGGATGCGTTGGTCATCACCCAGCAGTTTACGCACCGCTTCAAACTGGATCAGAAACAGCTCGGAAGGGTCGATGCCAAACACTTGCTGCGCCCCTTCACCTAACATGCGCCACATGTGATAGCCGTTACCGCAACCTACATCGAGCACCAAACGGTTTTTGAGTGGTGAGATGTGTGGCAGCAAGCGATCCCATTTCCAATCTGAGCGCCATTCGGTATCAATATGAATGCCGTGCAGATGGTAAGGACCTTTACGCCAAGGATGGAAGGTTTTGAGCACCGCTTCCAGCTTCTTCTGTTCACCTTGCGCGAGTGGCTCATGATTGTGTGCCGCTACCGCGTTTTTCAGATCAATCACCTCCGGTTGACCGACCGGAATTTTCTTGAGGTTACGCATCCAGCGATCGAGATCTCCGTGCTGCTTAGCTTGCCAATCCGTCAATTGCTGAGGCAGGGTGTTGAGCCACAACTGTAACTGCGGATGTTGAGCGATCTGTTGGTAAACGTTGGCAAAGTTGAACATGGGGCTAAATACCTAAACTATGCTCTCTGCACATGACTTCAGGATCATGCTTGGCGCAGAGAGTCGCTAACATGAAGATAAATGACAAAAATAGTTAACAAAATAAGCAATTTACTTAATGGCGAACATTGAGCCAAAGTTAAAGCACTGGAACCAGACTTCAAAGCTAGAGAATCCCAACTTAGCAAAGCGTTCTTTATGATCTTGGATTGAATCAGGGCGCATCACATTCTCGATGGCGCTGCGTTTTTGGCTAATTTCCAATTCACTGTAACCGTTGGCACGTTTGAAATCGTGGTGCAAATCGATCAACAGTTCGTGCGCTTCTTGATCAGAAAACACAAATTTTTCCGACAAGATCAAAATGCCACCTGGACGCAGTCCGTTGTAGATTCTCTCCAGTAGTGCGTAGCGATCATCCGGCGCGAGAAACTGCAAGGTAAAGTTGAGTACCACAACAGACGCATTTTCAATCGCGATGTCACGAATATCGGCTTCGATCACTTGCACTGGCGTGTCAGAGCGATAAGCGTTGAGGTGCAGCTTGCAGCGTTCCACCATGGCCGCTGAGTTATCGACCGCAATGATTTGGCAGCCTTCTTGTTTGATATGGCGGCGCATCGACAGCGTAGCCGCACCCAGTGAGCAACCTAAATCGTAAATCTTGGAATGAGGCTTCACAAAGCGCTCAGCCAGCATGCCAATCGCGGAGATGATATTGCTGTAACCCGGCACCGAACGTTGGATCATGTCTGGAAAGACTTCAGCAACGCGCTCGTCAAAGGTGAAATCACCGATTTTATCGATGGGTGCGGAAAAGAGAGTATCTTTTGGGTTCATAGCAGACCTCATGGCAGCGTCTTGTTCCTGATCAAGCTGAACAGGCTCAATAAAAGGCGCGTATTTTATGAAAAATCGCAGCGTCTGTCATTACACACGTGGTGTTTAGGCGAAATAGAAGTATATAGTGCTTGTGGTTTAGAACATGCTCAGTTGTGGTTGTTCTGGTGTGGCGGGAAAGGGGGCTAAGTCAGGCAGCGCGATAGCCTTTTGTAATTGCTGGTAAAGTTGCACCGCGAGCTGAGGTGCCAAATCATTATCTGGCGTATGAATCATCAGATAAGGCTGCTTACCTTGCGCAATCCACTCGGGCAGTTTATGGAGCCAAGCACCGAAAAAGGGTAGGTTAGCCTCAATCTCAGGATGGCCGATAAAACGGATCATCGGATGATTGGCGGTGGCAATCGCATGCACCGGCACTTTCGGTTTTTTCTGCTGCGCATCAATTACCGCTTCGGTATTCGGTAGCGCCGAAAAAACGGGGCGACTGTCCATAATGATGCGATCAATGTTTTGCTCAATCAGCCATTGATGGAGCGCTTTTTCCGCTGCGCCTTTGCCAAAAAAGGCCAAATGACGTACTTCTACGCCCAGTGGAAAATCGGCTGGAAACCAGTCTCTAAAGTTTTTCAATTGCGCCAGATGTTCAGGGCCAAAAGCAGCGGGTAATTGAATGGTCCACATGCCAATTCGGTCGTGCAAGGGCTGCATTAAACGCAAAAAGCTCAGCAGCTCTTCTTTGCAATCGCGCAGTAAATGCTGGTGGGTAATGCTTTTCGGCAGCTTAAAGGTGAAGCGAAAGTCATCATGAGTCGCGGCGCGCCAGTTGAGTACGGTACTGGGCGAGGGCGACGCGTAAAAGGTGGTATTGCCCTCCACGGTGTGAAAAACGCTGGCGTATTTCGCAAGGCGCTCAGAGGCTTGTGTGCCGCTGCCATAAAACTCACTCTGCCATGCAGGGTGAGACCACAGGGTTAAACCGAGTCGCAAGGGAAGAGAAGGCATCACTCTGGCTGGGCTCCTTAAATCATCATCACGAGAGTTTTGAAGAATACGAGATTTTAGCGCTATAATCAGCGCCTATTTTTCCCTTCTGGTTAGCCTTTAATCTCCGGTTGACGGGATTATTGCGTTAAAAAGCAGCAAGGGGTAAGAAAAGACAACAAATTGTACGTGGGAAGGTCGATCTTAAATCCCTTTCGGCGTATAAATGGAACTTTGCTGAAATGGCAGTCTGCTAAGCACACCACGACCTTTCAGCGTTAAATTTGATGACTAATTGAGATTGGGAAATTCACTATGCGTAGCCATTATTGTGGTCACCTGAACAAGTCCTTGGTAGGACAAACTGTAGAGCTGTGCGGCTGGGTTAATCGCCGTCGTGATTTAGGCGGTCTAATCTTCATTGATATGCGAGATCGTGAAGGTGTTGTTCAGGTAGTAGTGGATCCCGATATGGCGGATGTGTTCGCTGTGGCTAACCAACTGCGTAGCGAATTCTGTATCAAACTGACCGGTGAAGTTCGTGCGCGTCCAGAAAGCCAAGTGAATAAAGACATGGCGACCGGTGAAGTTGAACTGTTGGCGCGTGGTCTTGAGATCATTAACCGTTCAGATGTTCTGCCGCTCGACTTCAACCAAAAGAACTCAGAAGAGCAACGCCTTAAGTACCGTTACTTGGATCTGCGTCGCCCAGAGATGAGTGACCGCATTAAACTGCGTGCGAAAGCCTCAAGCTTTGTGCGCCGTTTCTTGGATACACACGGTTTCCTTGATATCGAAACCCCAGTGTTGACCAAAGCGACACCAGAAGGTGCGCGTGACTACTTAGTACCAAGCCGTGTCCACAAAGGCAGTTTCTACGCGCTGCCACAATCACCACAGCTGTTTAAACAGCTACTGATGATGTCTGGCTTTGATCGTTACTACCAAATCGTAAAATGTTTCCGTGACGAAGATTTGCGTGCTGACCGCCAACCTGAATTTACCCAGATCGATATCGAAACGTCTTTCATGACCGCAGAACAAGTGCGTGCTGTGACGGAAAAGATGATTCGTGAAATGTGGCTTGAACTGCTGAATGTGGATCTGGGTGATTTCCCAATCATGCCTTACAGCGAAGCGATGCGTCGTTTCGGCTCAGACAAGCCAGATCTGCGTAACCCAATGGAGCTGGTGGACGTTGCTGATCTGCTGAAAAACGTGGATTTTAAAGTGTTCTCTGGTCCAGCGAATGATCCAAAAGGCCGTGTTGCTGCACTGCGCATCCCAGGTGGCGCAGCACTGACCCGTAAACAAATTGATGAGTACACGGCATTTGTGGCTATTTACGGTGCGAAAGGCTTGGCATGGCTGAAAGTGAATGATTTGGCTGCGGGCATGGAAGGTATTCAATCTCCAGTGGCGAAATTCCTCACTGAAGAGATAATCCAAGCCATCATCGAGCGTACTCAAGCACAAACTGGCGATATCATTCTGTTCGGTGCAGACTCTGCCAAAGTGGTTGCTGAAGCTCTAGGTGCACTGCGTCTGAAAGCGGGTAAAGAGTTGGGTATTACTAATGAATCTGCGTGGGCTCCACTGTGGGTTGTTGATTTCCCTATGTTCGAAGGTGATGACGAAGGTAACGTGGCGGCAATGCACCACCCATTCACTTCACCACTAAACCTGACGCCTGAGCAGTTGAAAGCGAATCCAGAAGAAGCACTGTCAAACGCTTACGATATGGTGTTGAACGGCTACGAAGTGGGTGGTGGTTCAGTCCGTATCCACAACGCAGAAATGCAATCTGCTGTATTTGACATTCTGGGTATCACGCCAGAAGAGCAACGTCTCAAGTTTGGTTTCCTGCTCGATGCGCTGAAGTTTGGTACCCCACCACACGCAGGTCTGGCATTTGGTCTGGATCGTCTGGTGATGCTGCTGTGCGGCACGGAAAACATCCGTGATGTCATTGCCTTCCCGAAAACGACAGCCGCCGCGTGTCTAATGACCGATGCACCAAGTTTGGCGAACCCAGCCGCTCTCGAAGAGCTGGCGATTGCGGTCAAGCTTGCAACGAAAGATAAAGCGTAATCAACGCCTTGCAAAGGGTGGCATTAGCCACCCTTTTTTTTAACCTGCGCAGCACGAGAGCGCAGACAGTAAAATGATACAAACAGGATTTCTTCTTTGGCTCAGATGTACTTTTATTACTCGGCAATGAATGCGGGTAAGTCGACTACCTTATTGCAATCGGCGTTTAACTACCAAGAACGCGGCATGAATCCACTGATTTTTACCGCCGCGATCGACGATCGTTTTGGTGTTGGCAAAGTGAGTTCTCGGATTGGCCTTGAGGCCGAAGCACACCTTTTCCATGCAGATACCGATCTGTTGCATATGATCGCAAAATTACATGAGGCTGAACCTCGTCACTGTATTTTGATGGATGAGTGCCAGTTTCTCTCTAAAGAGCAGGTTTACCAACTGACCGAAGTGGTGGATAAACTGGATATCCCTGTGCTGTGTTACGGCTTACGTACCGATTTCCTTGGTGAGCTGTTTGAAGGCAGTAAATATCTACTCTCATGGGCGGATAAACTGATTGAGCTGAAAACCATTTGTCACTGTGGCCGCAAAGCCAACATGGTGATCCGTACTGATGAACATGGCAACGCCATCAGCGAAGGAGATCAGGTGGCGATTGGAGGCAACGATAAATATGTTTCGGTATGCCGCCAGCACTATAAAGAGGCGTTGGGTCGCTAAGTGGATTCATCTTCTCACTGGTTACCATGACCCGTGACTGAGTAAAGAAAAAAGCCAGACGGATAATGTCTGGCTTTTTTTATGAATGATAATGATCAGCGATTAGGCTTCACGTTTTTCCAGCTCAGCCGCCGCTTCCTCAGTGATCATCGAATCCACAATCACGGCACAAGCCGCATCGCCGGTAATGTTGAGCGCAGTACGGATCATGTCGAAGATACGATCCAGTGCAAACAGCAGTGGTAGACCTTCAATAGGAATACCAGCAGAGAGCAGAACCGCCACCACAAGGAATGAAGGCCCCGGAACACCCGCTTGACCAACCGCACCCAAAGTCGCCGTCACGATGATTGCAATGTAAGCGCCCATGCTGAGTTCAATATTGAACAGCTGAGCAAAGAAGATAGCCACCAGACCGTAGTAGATCGCGTTACCTGACATGTTGATGGTCGCGCCCAAAGGCAGTACGAAAGAAGCCGTTGAGTTGCGCACACCCAGATCGTTTTTCACCGTATCCATAGTGACAGGCAGTGTCGCCATAGAAGAGGCAGTAGACAGTGCAACCGCTTGTGGCTTTTTCATTGCTTGAATGAACTTTTTCGCCGATGTTTTGCTGAACAGTTGGATCATGACTGGGTAAGCCACAAAGCCAAAAATCGCAATCGCTGCTACGTAAACGACAAACAGCTTAAACACCACCATCAGTGCGCTGAAACCGAAAGTACCCACGGCATCGGCCATTAAGCCAAATACACCAATAGGTGCAATCAGCATCACTTTATTGATCATCCACACCATGGCATCAACAATGGTGTTCACCGCGTTGATCACTGGGTCACGTTTTTCTTTGGCTTGCTTAGAAATCGCAATGCCTAAAAACAGACAGAAAACCAAGATCTGCAGGATGTTAGCTTCGTTCAGTGACTGGAAAACGTTGGTTGGGATCATACCAATAATGGTTGCCCAGAAAGTGGGGAGCTCACCTTGCGCTGCGTATTCTGCTGAGAACATGCTCTCAACGCCAGAAACATCAACACCAACACCCGGTTGGAATAGTTCACCCATGATCAATGCTAGAGCAACGGCTGCTGCAGATGTAAGCGCGAAGTAACTGAGTGTAACGGCGCCGACCTTGCCCGCGGCATGGCTATCACCCAGACCTGCCGCACCAGAAATTAGTGCCACAGCAACTAGAGGGATGACCAGCATTTTGATCAGATTAATAAAAATTGCACCTAGTGGGGCAAATAGTGTGGCATCGTGGCCCATTGCTGCACCCACGGCAGTACCCGCGAGCATGGCGATCACGACTTGTACGCCGATGTTGTTTAGTAAACCCTTTGTCTTTAACACTTCCATAACCTCTGTGCTAATAAATTGTAAATTCCTAGTGTTAGCCACTAGTGTCATATCACTATATGGGCAAAAATTTTGCTCCTGCTTTTTACACGGAATGTTTACATTTAGCAATAAGCGCATCGAGCGATTTCTCAATAGCGGAATAAAACGAGAGCGATTTGGCGTTTTTACCCGCAAGGAAAACGTTTGCTATTGGTTTCGTGAATGGGTTTGTGTTGCTGGTATGGGTTTATTGGTGTTTTGCGTGCTGAAGGATTGTTAATGAAATGATGCGGCATTTCGGTGGTGGAAGTGCCGCATCAAATTAAGCTATGAGTTAAATTTGTGTTGCTTGCTTCATGGCTTGAGTGAAGTTTGCGAGCTCAGTAAGCTGTTTTGCAGGGTTATCCAAATGTGTTTCAATGATTTTCACTACTGCAGACCCTGAAATTGCACCGGCTGCGCCGGCTTCAATTGCTTGTTTGACCTGAGCGGGCTCCGAAATACCGAAACCCAGTAACGCAGGTGGCGCATCGAATTGTTGCAGACGTTCAAGTAAAGCATGTACTGGCATATTGGCTTTGGTTTCTGCCCCAGTCACCCCAGCGCGTGATAGTAGGTAGGTGTAGCCTTTGCCTAGTTGAGCAACTGCTCGTAAGGTTTCATCACTGGCCGTTGGTGGCGCAATAAAGATCGGCTGAATACCAAACTTCTCTGCGGCCGCCACAAAAGGTTGGCTTTCATTGGTAGGCACATCCGCAATCAGCACCGAATCCACTCCAGCTTTTTGGCAGCGTTGATAAAAATCTTCGATACCGCGTGCGTACACCAAGTTGGCATACATCAGTAAACCAATCGGAGTGTCAGGGTTGCGCTCACGAATCTGCGCGATCAGCTCAAAACAGACATCTGGCGTGGTTTTCGCCGCTAATGCACGTAAGTTCGCGCCTTGAATCGTCGGGCCATCGGCCAGAGGATCTGAGAACGGCATACCAAGCTCAAGCGCATCTGCTCCTGCATCAATCAGAGTTTGCATGATGGCGAGTGACTGCTCTGGGTTTGGGTCACCAATGGTTACGAAAGGAACGAAAGCGCCTTGCTGCGCAGCGCTCAGGCGTTGAAATAGGGCTTGATAACGGTTCATTACAACGCTCCTTTGTCTTCAAGTAATTTGTGTACGGTGAAAATATCCTTATCACCTCGGCCCGAAAGGTTAACCACGAGCAACTGCTCTTTGTCTGGCTCGGCATACGCCATTTTGATTGCATGTGCGAGAGCGTGTGAAGACTCCAGTGCTGGGATGATGCCTTCGTTACGTGCCAACGCTTGGAACGCATCAAGTGCTTCATCATCGGTAATGCTTTCGTATTCGGCGCGGCCAATGGCATTCAGGTAAGCATGCTGTGGCCCCACCGATGGGAAATCCAGCCCCGCAGAGACAGAGTAAGACTCTTCCACTTGACCATGTTCATCTTGCATCAACGGTGCTTTCATGCCGAAGAAGATACCAGTTTTACCGTGTTTAAGTGGCGCGCCATGTTGGTGGGTATCAATGCCTTTACCAGCTGGCTCAATACCGATCAAACGTACCGATTCCTCTTCGATGAAATCAGCAAACATGCCAATCGCGTTTGAACCACCGCCGACACAGGCGATCACCGCATCGGGCAAACGACCTTCACGAGCAAGGATTTGGTTTTTGGTTTCTTCGCCAATAATGCGTTGGAATTCACGCACAATGGTTGGGAACGGGTGAGGGCCCGCCGCAGTGCCGAGCAGATAATGCGCGGTTTCGTAGCTACCAGACCAGTCACGCAGCGCTTCGTTACAGGCATCTTTTAGCGTTGCTGACCCTGAATGAACCGGAATCACGGTTGCGCCCATCAAGCGCATACGGAACACGTTCGGGCTTTGGCGCTCAACGTCTTTCGCACCCATGTACACGCGGCACTTTAGGCCAAGCAGCGCACAGGCTAATGCCGTCGCCACACCGTGTTGCCCCGCACCAGTTTCGGCGATGATTTCATGTTTGCCCATGCGTTTTGCTAGCAGGGCTTGGCCAAGTACTTGGTTGGTTTTGTGCGCGCCGCCGTGCAGCAGATCTTCACGCTTCAAATAGAGTTTGGTTTTGGTGCCTTTGGTGATGTTTTGCGTCAGCGTCAGCGCCGTGGGGCGACCTGCGTACTCTTGCAGTAGGCTCATAAATTCAGCGCGAAAAACATCATCCTGCTGGGCATCAATAAAAGCTTGTTCCAGTTGATCGAGTGCCGGAACCAAAATTTGTGGCACAAACTGCCCACCGAATTCGCCAAAATAGGCGTTTAATTTAGCCATGCTTACATTCCTTTCTTATGCATGTTGCCATGCTGATAATCTAATAATTCCGTAACTGTTGGAAAACCTGTTGTAACTGGTTGGCGTCTTTTTTACCCGGAGCGCTTTCCACGCCAGAGTTGAAATCCAGTCCGCGGCAGCCAAGTTGCGCCGCTTGGGCGACATTCTCGGCGCTCAATCCACCGGCGAGCATCAGGTCGCTATGTTTTGGCAGCAAGCGCCAATCAAAACTGTGTCCTGTGCCGCCACTCTGTTCGCCGACTTTGGCATCGAGCAGATGTCGATCGATGTGCTCTGGTAGTAGCTCAGGTAAGGCATCACTCACGCCATACGCTTTCCAAATTTCAATGGATTCTGGAAGGGAAGCGCGTAGTTCGCTTACATACGCAGAATCTTCCTCACCGTGCAGTTGCACCGCAAATAAGCCCAATTGGGTCGCGATATCAGCGACTTGTGCTGCTGGGTGATTTTGAAACACGCCGACATACTGTAGCGGTGCGCCGCTCATGGTCAGGCGCGCTTGTTCTACATTCACAAAGCGTTTGGATTTCTCAACAAAAATCAATCCACCAAAAACGGAACCGGCTTGGTAGGCTTTAACCGCATCATCAGGATGAGTCAAACCGCACACCTTGTGTTCGCCGAGCACAATTTTTCGCACCGCCAGTTCAAGATTGCTTTGCGCCATCAGCGAGCTACCAATCAAGAAACCATTGGCGAATTGAGCCAAATCACGAACCTGCTGATGGGTGTAAATGCCGGATTCGGAAATAATGATGGTGCCTTGTGGAATGAGCGGTGCCAACTGCTTGGTGCGATTTAGGTCGGTGGTCAAATCACGCAGATTGCGGTTATTGATGCCGATGACTTTCGCTTGCAGAGCAATTGCACGTTCCAGTTCTTGCTCGTTGCTGACTTCGGTGAGCACGCCCATACCAAGGTCGTGTGCCACAGCGGCCAGTTCACGATATTGATCATCATTGAGCACAGACAGCATCAGCAAAATCGCATCCGCTTGATAATGGCGCGCCAGATATACCTGATACGGGTCGACCATAAAATCTTTGCACAATACAGGCTGAGTCACCTGAGCGCGCACTTGTGGCAAAAATTCAAAACGACCTTGGAAATACTTTTCATCGGTCAGTACCGAAATGGCATTGGCGTACTCGCCATACACGGAGGCGATGTAATCGAGATCAAACGCTTCACGGATCAGCCCTTTTGAAGGTGAGGCTTTTTTGCATTCGAGAATGAATACGGTGTTATCGCCGCTCAAGGCTTGATAGAAATCGCGCTCGGAGCGAGTCAGTAATGGATGAAAGCTAGCAAGAGGTTGCTTGGCTTTGCGCTCCTCAATCCATTGGTATTTATCGTTGACGATTTTGACCAGCACTTGCGCCATTTGCGCGGTTTGTACGGAAATATGCTCAGACAACTGCTCGGACATTCTACTTAACCTCGTTGTGCTAACTGCTGAACCAATCCATAGGCTTGGCCCGATTTCATCACGGCGATCGCTTGTTGGGTGTTGGCTTTCAGATCTTCTTGACCAAATAGACGCAGCAGAAGTGCAACGTTGACTGCCACTGCCGCCATTTGTGCTGCTGTACCATTGCCCGTTAGGATCTGGGTGATGATGGCGCGATTCTCTTCTGGCTCTCCACCACGGATCGCATCCAGTGGGTAACGGCTAACACCAAAATCTTCCGGGGTGAGCGTGTACTCAATCAATTCGCCTTGGCGAATTTCCGCCACTTGCGTTTCGCCATGAATCGCGACTTCATCCAGACCTGAACCATGCACCACCGCTGCGCGTTTCAGACCCATTTGTAACATGGTTTGCGCAATAGGACGAACCAAATCCTTGCTGTAAACCCCCATCAATTCAATATTGGGACGAGCAGGGTTAATCAGGGGGCCTAAGATGTTGAAAATGGTGCGAGTTTTCATGGTTTGACGCACCGGCATCGCATGGCGCACACCGCTGTGATACTGAGGGGCAAACAAGAAAGCGACACCGAGATCATCCAAGGCTTGACGCGAATCTTGCGCGCTCATGGCAAGGTTGATCCCAAATGAGCTGAGTAGATCGGAAGAGCCGGATTTGCTCGATACCCCACGGTTACCGTGTTTAGCGACTTTCACGCCACACGCTGCGGCGACAAATGCCGCGGTGGTTGAGATGTTGATGGTGTTTGAGCCATCGCCACCGGTACCTACGATATCGGCAAAGTCATAATCAGGACGCGGAAACGGATTCGCGTTGGCGAGCAGAGCTTTAGCCGCACCAGCAATTTCATCTGGCGTTTCGCCTTTGATTTTCAGCGCAGTCAGTACCGCAGCCATCAATACAGGATCCATTTCACCGCGAATAATTTGGTCGAAAAGCTGTTGGCTCTCGGCTTGCGTTAGCCCTTGCTGTTCATAGAGTTTATTAATAATGGTTTGCATAACATTCTCTCCCTGTGCGGTTACGCGAATTGAGTCTGTGCTGGTGTTGCAGACAATGCCCAATCAATGGCATTGGCCAGCAAGGTAGCGCCGTGGGTGGTCATGATCGATTCTGGGTGAAATTGAAAGCCGCACACTTTGTCAGCTTCATTAACCACCGACATCACCAAACCATTCACTTCTGCCGTCACGGTCAGTGTTGCCGGTACTTGCGTTGCGACCAGCGAGTGGTAACGCGCAATCGCCAGCGGTGAGGGTAGCCCGCGATAAATGGCGTGGTTTTGGTGCTCCATCATCGACACTTTACCGTGGATGATTTCACCCGCGCCTGCGACCACGCCACCATAAGCCTCAACAATCGCTTGATGCCCTAAGCAGATACCAATCACGGGAACTTTGCCTTTCAGGCGTTGCAGCAGGTCTGGCATGCAGCCCGCTTCAGACGGCGCACCTGGCCCTGGGGATAACACAACTACAGGATTGTCCAGTTGCTGCAGTGCTTGCTCGATAGCATCCGCAGAAAGGTTGTTGCGATAAATCGTTACGACATGACCGAGTGAGCGAAACTGATCCACCAAGTTATAAGTGAAGGAGTCAAAGTTATCGATAAACAGAATATTGGCCATGATCATTCCTTCCCTTGATGAGCGTATAAAATGGCGGAGATTACCGCTTGCGCTTTGCCGCGCGTTTCATCGGCTTCGGCTTGTGGGTCGGAGTCGTAAACGACACCCGCGCCAGCTTGAACTTGGGCGATGCCGTTTTCCACATAAGCGGAACGGATCACGATACAGGTATCCAAGTCGCCTTCACCAGTGAGATAACCCACAGCACCGCCATAGCTGCCGCGACGCGCTTGTTCAACATCGCGGATTAACTGCATCGCGCGAATTTTCGGTGCGCCAGTTAGCGTGCCCATATTCATGCAAGCTTGATATGCGTGCAGCGCATCCAAATCTTCACGTAACTGACCCACCACGCGTGACACCAAATGCATCACATGGCTGTAGCGATCTACTTGCAGCAAGTCAGCGACATGGCGAGTACCGGCTTGGCTAATGCGCGCGACATCGTTGCGTGCTAAGTCAACCAGCATCATGTGCTCGGCGTTCTCTTTTTTATCGGTGCGCAGTTCAAGCTCAATGCGGCTATCGAGGTCAAAATCGATGCTGCCATCGGCGCGCTTACCGCGGCGGCGAGTGCCTGCAATCGGGTAGATTTCCACTTGGTTGGTGTGCATTTCATACTTGAGCGCGCTTTCGGGGGATGCGCCAAACAGGGTAAAGCGTTCATCTTGCATGTAGAACATGTAAGGGCTTGGGTTACTCTGTTTCAGCCGTTGATAAGCTGCGAGTGGTGAAGGACAAGGTAAGCGAAAACGGCGCGAAGGCACAACTTGGAACACATCGCCTTTGACCACGTACTGCTTGAGGTCACGCACGATATCGCAAAACGCTGCATCGCTAATATTGGTGGTCACTTCCACATCAGATAAAGATTGCGCACTCGGCAAAGGCAATTTTTGATTCACTTGCGCACGAATTTCACGCATCCGACTTTTTAATTGGCTGTGCAGCGCATCGCCCGGTTGGAATTGGGTCGCCTGCAGTTGGCAAGTTTCACGCTGATGATCAATGACCATCAGAGTTTCTGCGACATAAAACACGTAATCAGGGCATTGATTGTCGGTAGGTGCTTCACCCAACGGTTCAAAGTTAGCCACTAAATCGTAGGCAAACAAGCCACCTAAAAACAGCGCGAATTTACCGTGGTCAGTGAGATCAAAACTGTGCTGTACTAAACGTAGCGCATCGAAAGAAGACGCTTCGCGCAAGCGAGAGTCTTCATCCAACGTATCACAGGGTGTAGAGAAGGTGAGGGTAAGTTTCGCCTTCTCTACTTTGCAAGGAATCCGATCTGTGAGGTTGCCATGAATAATGTTGAGCAGCGCTTGGCCGTTTGCACTGAGCGCATGATAGGTCACTTGATGGCCTTCACACACAATGCGCACGGCAGCATCCACTAACAGAAGGCTTTTCAGATTTTGCTTGGAATCGATTTCTGCGGATTCCAGCAGTAGGCAGTCGCTGCGCCCAGCGCAAAGAGCATGAAATAAAGCCGTAGGATCTTGCGTATAAGGCAATTCACTGTGTAGTACCTCAAGCGGCGCGGTTTTCTTTATGTTGATGGCCTTATTCATAAGACCTCCTTAACCATGATTCGATTGTGCACTGATCACCGCGATGAGAAAGCAAATAAACAGCAGTGATATTGTGGAAAAAGACGAATAAAAAGCCCGCTCAAATTGGCGGGCTAGGTGTGTGAGTATCTAAACTTAGAAATACACGTGAGCCCACCAAGAACTTGTCCAAGTGCGCCACCAAGTCAGTTCAGCATACGCTGGACTGAAATTGGGTTTATGATTTGGGTTAAATTCTTGTAACATAGTGAGCCTTAGTAAAGAGTCTTGCATTTGCGTACTAGTTAACTAGTGCGGCGATAAAAAGTCAAGCCTAAAAATCAAGCAAATAAAAAATATGAGAATTGACCTGCATAGTCATACGACCGCTTCTGATGGACGGTTTACCTATCAAGAATTAATTGAACGAGCCGTCAGTTTCAATATTGATGTTTTGGCGATCACGGACCACGATACAGTGGCAGCTTTGAGCGATGCTCGCGCTTACATTGCACAGCAGCAATATCCGCTACAATTAGTGAACGGCATTGAGATTTCAACGGTTTGGCAAAATAAAGACATTCATATTGTTGGTTTAAACATTGACCCTGAAAGTGAGGCGTTGGGGCTGCTCATTACGCAGCAACAGCAGCGCCGAGTGGAACGTGCCGAGTTAATGGCACATCGTTTACAAAAAGCCACGCGTGAGGGAGTGTTAGAAGAGGTTCAGCACATTGCTGATGGTGCACCGATTACGCGTGCTCATTTCGCCAAATGGTTGGTGGATAATGGTTATGCAGCGAATATGCAGCAAGTATTTAAGAAATACCTAACCCGAGATAATCCGGGTTATGTGCCGCCTAACTGGTGTTCAATGAGCGATGCAGTGACCGCGATTCACGCCGCGGGTGGGCAAGCCGTATTAGCGCATCCCGGACGATATGACTTGACGGCCAAATGGCTTAAGCGCTTAATGACCGCGTTTGTTGAAGCGGGTGGTGATGCAATGGAAGTCGCCCAGCCGCAGCAATCACCACAGGAAAAACGTACCTTGGGTGATTACGCAATGGAATACCAACTACTCGCCTCCCAAGGCAGTGACTTTCACTATCCTTCTCCTTGGATGGAGTTGGGAAAAAATCTTTGGTTACCTGCCGGAGTAGAACCTGTATGGAAAGATTGGGGCTTATCCCCAAGCAATAGAGTCGAGAGACTCGATGAAGAGGAATAACCATGAGCCAGTTTTTTTATGTCCATCCTGAAAACCCTCAAACTCGCCTGATCAATCAAGCAGTCGCGATTATTCGCAATGGTGGGGTAGTGGTTTACCCAACCGATTCTGGTTACGCAGTCGGTTGTCAGCTAGAAAATAAACACGGGATGGAGCGTATTTGTCAGATTCGTCGTCTGGACGATAAACACAACTTCACTCTGTTGTGTCGTGATTTGTCTGAGATATCGCTGTATGCCCGAGTGGATAACACCGCGTTTCGCTTACTGAAAAACAACACACCGGGACCTTACACTTTTATCTTTAAAGGAACCAAAGAGGTTCCACGTCGTCTGATGAATGAAAAGCGTAAAACCATCGGGATCCGTGTGCCAGACAACAAAATCGCGTTGGATCTTCTAGAAGCTTTGGGTGAACCATTGATGTCGACGTCGCTGATTTTGCCTGGCAACGATTTTACGGAATCTGATCCTGAAGCCATCCGTGATAGTTTAGAGCACGCGGTGGATGTGATCCTCAATGGTGGCTATTTAGGTCAGCAGCCGACCACAGTGATTGATTTCAGTGATGATGAGATTGTTGTGGCTCGTGTCGGAGCTGGTGATCCGACCCCCTTTCAGTAGTTGAATGACGTGGCCGTTAATACCTGACAAAACGGATGCTTTTATCCACAAAATTTGCGATACTACGCGGCCGCGATTTTGAGATCGCAAACAGTCATTCGACGTCTGAGAAGACGACACATAGGTAGATAAATGAGCGAAAAGTTACAAAAAGTTTTAGCACGTGCTGGTCATGGTTCTCGTCGTGAGCTTGAAGCTCTGATCCGAGCTGGGCGTGTAAGTGTTAATGGCAAGGTAGCTGTATTGGGTGAACGCCTAGAAGATGATAACGCTTTAGTGCGTGTTGACGGACACGTTGTGTCTGTAAAAGCGCAAGAAGAGGTCATCTGTCGAGTTCTGGCTTACTACAAACCAGAAGGTGAGTTGTGTACCCGTCATGATCCAGAAGGTCGTCGTACGGTGTTTGACCGTCTGCCGAAAATTCGTGGTTCGCGCTGGATTTCCGTTGGTCGTTTGGACGCCAACACCTCAGGTTTGCTGCTATTTACCACTGATGGTGAATTGGCAAACCGTTTGATGCACCCAAGCCGTCAGGTTGAACGTGAGTATTTAGTTCGCGTATTTGGTGACGTCAATGAAGAAAAAGTTCGCAACCTTGTTCGTGGTGTGCAGCTAGAAGATGGTATGGCGCGTTTTGAAGATGTGATGTACGCCGGTGGCGAAGGCATCAACCATACTTTCTACGTGGTGATCAACGAAGGCCGTAACCGTGAAGTTCGTCGTTTGTGGGAATCACAAGGTACAACGGTAAGCCGTCTGAAACGTGTTCGTTACGGTGATATCTTCCTTGATAAGAAACTGCCTCGCGGCGGTTGGATGGAACTCGATCTGAAGCAAGTGAACTACTTGCGTGAATTGGTAGAGCTGCGTCCAGAGAAAGAAACGGTATTGAACACTGCCCCTGATGCGGCAACGCGTAAGCGTGAACGTACCCGTAGCCAGAAAATTCGTCGTGCGGTTCGTCGCCACGAAGAACGTGTATCGACCGCACCGGGCCGTAGTAGCTCAGCTCGTCGTAAAACGGGTGGTGAGTCAAGTACCCGTAATAAAGTTGCGAATAAGCAGCAAAGTGCGCGTAAGCCTCGCGGCTAAGTGCTTGAACAGCCCTGTTTTTCAATGATTAAAAAGCCAGTCATATCGACTGGCTTTTTTCTTACCTATTTTTTATCACCCGATTATGAGGGGAGTGATAACCCCCCCACTGCTCGTGAGCAATGGGGTCAGCAGGTTATAGCGTTTGGGTTAATTGATGATAACGACCTTGCTGAGCGAGTAGGGCATGGTGGTGGCCGAATTCGACCAGCTGGCCATGTTCAATCAGTGCGATTGCATCCATCTGTTCAAGGTTGATTAAGCGATGCGTAATGAACAGCACGGTTTTATTGGCAAAGTGGCTGTGCAGCAGTTGCATGATTTGCTGTTCAGTCTGCTTGTCCAAACCTTCAGTCGGTTCATCTAACAATAGGATAGGTGCATCATGCAGTAGTGCTCGCGCGATGCCGATACGGCGCTTCTCGCCACCTGATAACTGACGACCACCATCACCCAACCATGCGTTAAGCGCGGAGTCTTGCAACAGTTTTTCTAAACCCACTTGGCGCAAAATTTCACTTAATTGTTCATCGGTTGCGTCTGGTTTCGCCAGTTTCAGGTTGTCGCGCAGCGTGCCATTGAGAATATCGACCCGTTGACTCACCACACTGATCGCCGCACGGAGATCGCTTTCTCGCCACTCTCGAATATCGATTCCGCCAATCGTAACGTGTCCTGCTTGCACATCCCAATAACGGCACAGCAACTGAATTAGAGTTGATTTTCCAGAACCAGTTTGACCCACAATCGCGACTTTATGACCTTGAGGCAGTGATAAAGTGAATTCATCAATGGTGTTCGGTTTATTGGCTTGGTAAGCAAAGTTAACCCCATTGAACTCAATACCGTATTGGCCATTATGTGGGGTGAGTTGATCGGTAAACTCGACCTCCGGTTTCGCCAGAATGATCTCATTCAGGCGGCGTGCTGAAGTGAATGTTTGCCCCAAATGCTGGAATGCGCCAGCAATTGGCATCAGCAATTCTACACTCGCCATCGTGGCAAAAGCGATGAGGGCAATCATAGGATCTGGGGTTTGACCACCGACACCATCGGCAGCCAACCAGAGCATCAATACTAGTATCCAACCATTGGCGAGTAGGAGTAAGGATTGCGCTAATCCAGAGATATGCGCGTTGGTGTATTGGTTACGCAGCAGCTTTTCTTGTGCCGTGAAGATCGCCTGACGATAGGTTTGTTCCGCGCCGAAAATGGTTAGCTCGCTATAGCCTTGCAACCAATCCAAAGTGCGAATTCTTAGCTCTGCTTTATGTTGTGTAAGTTGTTGCCCATTGTGCTTGCCAAGTCGATAGAACAAGATTGGCCAAATCAACAACACTAACAGTAAAACGCCACCAAGGGTAAGACCAAGACTGGTATCAAACCAAGCCACCAATGCTGTGAGTGCGGCGATGCCCAACACACCAACGGTCACTGGGTTAATCAGGCGCAGATAGACGTGATCCATGGCATCCACATCGGCCACGATTCGGTTGAGCATGTCGGCATCGCGTACGGCGCTCAAGCGTCCCGGAATCAGCGGAGTCAGTTTTTCAAAGAAGAACACACGCAAATCGGTGAGCAACTTAAAGGTCGCGTTGTGTGTGACCACACGCTCCCCCCAACGTCCTGCGGTACGTCCCATGGCAAAACCACGTACAAACGCGCCGGGTAGCATGTAGTTGAATGTCTCTCTGGCGATGGTCAGCCCAGCTACCGCAGCGGCAGACAAAAACCAACCGGATAATGTCAGTAAACCTACAGAGGCGAGTACGGTCAACAATGCCAAAAGCATGCCTAGCGTCAGACCGAACCAGTGTTTTTTATAAAGTTTGAGATAAGGTAGCAGTTCACGCATCGAGATTCCCCTGATTCGCAGCTTGCAGGGCTTGGTTAGCGGCTAACATAGTGGCAAATAAACCCGGTTGCTGGCTTAACTCTTCAAAATGACCGGCTTGGACTAGTGCACCGTTTTCCATCACTAAGATTTGTTCGACAGATTGCAGCGGCTGTAACTGGTGAGTCACCAGCAAGGCGGTGCGTTGTTGAATGCTTTTATTTAGACCCCGCATCACATATTGCTCGCTGCGTGCATCTAAACTCGCGGTGGGTTCATCGAGTAACCAAAAGCGGCCGTTTTGCAAAATAGCCCGAGCCAGAGCAATACGTTGAGCTTGGCCTACAGAAAGGCCTGCCGAGCGATCATTGATCTGATAATCCAAACCATGTTGCTCAACAAACTCTTGGGCATAAGCGGCTTGTAGTGCCTGAGTGACTTGTTGATCAGCGATATTATGTTTACCGAGCGTCACGTTATCTCGAATGGAGCCGTGAAGCAGCAGCGGATTTTGACCTACCCAACTGATGGTTTGTCGCCACTGTGCATGATCCAGTTCGCTCAGCTCAATGCCGTTAATGGTTAAGCTGCCTTGATAGGGCATAAAGCCCAAAATGGTATTGATTAAGCTGGTTTTGCCAGCGCCACTTGGCCCGACGAGCGCGGTAGTTTTGCCGCTTTGCAGAGTAAATGACAGTGGACCAGCTAGGCGTTGGCCTTGCGGGCTGAGGACGACAAGATCATTCGCAACGATTTCAATGGGTTGGCCATCGGCCAGTGTTTGTTCGCCACTATGCAGCGTGTCGGCTTCGGTTTGTAGAAAGTCGACGATTGATTCCGCCGCACCTACTGCTAACTGTTTGGCATGGTAGTAAGTGCCAAGATCACGCAGTGGTTGGTAAAACTCTGGGGCGAGGATCAAAATAAACAGCCCAGCAAACAAGGTGACACCAGCACCGTAGTAGCCGAAGTTGAGTTCACCAATGTAACTAAAACCAAAATAAACCGCGGTTAGCGCAATGGAGATCGAGGTGAAAAACTCTAATACCGCGGAAGAGAGAAACGCGATACGCAGTACATCCATAGTGCGATGGCGGAATACTTCAGAAGCGCCGCGCATTTGCTCAGTTTCCGCTGAAGCGCGATCGAATAGACGTATGGTCGTCAGCGCTTGTAAGCGGTCATAAAAATGACCGGACAAGCGCTGTAGTGCTTTAAAGTTTTTCCGGCTGGCATCGGCGGCTTTAATACCAACTAATGCCATAAACAGCGGTACCAGTGGCGCAGTGATAAGAAAAATCAGCCCGGCAGCCCAGTTCACAGGAAAGACCACGGCGAGAATTACAAAAGGCACCATCACGGAAAGAGACATCTGCGGTAGGTAGCGAGCAAAGAAGTCGTGCATGTTTTCGACTTGCTCAAGCATCAAGGTTGCCCATGAGCCGGCAGGCTTACCTTTGATGTACGCTGGCCCTAAATCGCGAAGTTTATTGAGAATGAGTTCACGAATGTAGCGACGGATCTCCTCCCCACAGCGATATCCCGCCATTTCACGTCCCCAAGAGCAAAGGGCGCGCAGCGCGATAAGAACGACTAAACCGATAAATTGTGGGATAAGCAGGTGCTTATCGACTTGTTCAATCACCAGTTGATGAAGGATTGATGCGAGGAGTGCGGCTTGCGCCACCAGAAATAGGCTTGATAAAACACCTAACCCAACAGCTATTGCAAGCCAGCGTTTTGCTAGTTTGCTTTGCTGCTTGAGCCAGAGATTCAAGCTACGCTGTTTTTTCTTGTCCATTTTGAAAAGGCTTAATGAGAATAATAATTGTAATAGGCGGCCAGTATACAAAGAAAAGCCCAACGGTTATACCCGTCGGGCTTTGCAAAAATAAAAACTGGTGTTACGTGTAAAGTAGGTTATTTGCCTAAGCTATCCAGATAACGCTCAGCATCCAATGCTGCCATACAACCTGTTCCAGCTGAGGTAATGGCTTGACGATAGTTGTGATCCATCACGTCACCCGCGGCAAACACGCCTTCAATACTGGTTTGGGTTGCATTACCTTCAAGGCCAGATTTTACGACAATGTAGCCGTTTTTCATTTCAAGCTGGCCTTCGAAGATTTGCGAGTTGGGCTGGTGGCCGATGGCAATGAATACACCCATGACATCCAAGTTTTCAATCTGGTCTGATTGGGTATCTTTCAAGCGAACGCCAGTCACGCCCATTTCATCTCCCAGCACTTCATCCAAAGTGCGATGAGTGTGCAGAACGATGTTGCCATTCGCTACTTTATCCATCAGACGATCGATCAGAATTTTTTCACTACGGAAGCTGTCACGACGGTGAATCAGGTGCACTTCTGCCGCGATATTAGATAGGTAAAGTGCCTCTTCAACTGCAGTATTACCACCACCAACAACGGCGACTTTCTGGTTGCGATAGAAGAAACCATCACAGGTTGCACAAGCAGAAACACCGCGTCCTTTAAACGCTTCTTCGGATTCTAAACCGAGATATTTGGCGGATGCGCCTGTTGAGATGATCAATGCATCACAAGTGTACTCTTGGCTATCACCTGTCAGACGGAATGGGCGAGAAGAGAGATCAACCGCGTTAATGTGGTCAAAGACGATTTCAGTATCGAAACGTTCAGCGTGCTCTTTCATGCGATCCATCAATGCTGGGCCAGTTAAGCCTTCTGCATCGCCTGGCCAGTTTTCCACTTCAGTTGTGGTGGTGAGCTGACCGCCTTGTTGCATGCCAGTGACAAGGACTGGTTTTAGGTTAGCACGCGCAGCGTAAACTGCGGCTGTGTAACCTGCAGGGCCAGAGCCAAGGATAAGAAGTTTGCTGTGTTTCACGTTACTCATGAAGTACTCCGATAAGGAAGAAAGGGAGTTTGCTCATTGCTTGAACTAGGAATTAAGACGCAAGCGAATGAGAAGAATTGGTTTCGATTGTAGGGAATATAAAGTGTGAATGAAAGTAGCTCACTGAGCATAAATCGTAATTGTTTATTCTCTTTCTTCTATTCCATCACAAGACCGGTTTTGATTCGCTTGCGTATAATTTTATGCTAACTGATTGGCCATATTCCCTATTTAACATTGGCTAGTGAAAGGCTCTGGTTTCTCAATTTTCACTATTGACTTACTAGGTGGATTAACGGTTAAAACGCAATAAATCAGCACAAAGAAACAAAATATTATTATGTATGGTTTATTTTTCCAATGATTGTTGTTTTTGCCAAATAATCGATTAATCTTAAATGTAAATAAAATGTGAATTTCATTGCGGTATGGTTCATTCATTAAGGAGTCGATGATGTTACGTTCTCACCCCAATACCCTACATATCACTCAGTTAAGCTCGGCGGCGATTCACCAACTTGCCCCATCTTTTGCTGAGTTACCTCATACTGGTCATGCGGATGGGCAGTATCGCTTACGCCGATACTCAGTCATTCATTTTATGGATGGGCAAGTGGTGGAAGTCGATAAGCATGATTTCATGCAAACGGATCAGATTAATCACTTTCAAGGCAATGTGGTGCGCCGTTTTGAGGCACTTCAACCGAGTACATTAAAAAGTGATGGCTTGCGCGAGTTGTGTTCGTTGTTTATGGAAGCCAACTCGTTACCGAACGGACAAGAGATTGAAATTCATCAAATGCGCATCGCTGCGGTGTTTGATGAAACCTTGGTGGCTCCAGAAGGGGTGCACCAAGATGGTTTCGACCATATTGCGATTGTCGGAATCGATCGCCATAACATAGTCGGTGGCGAGATCATGCTCTATTTAAGCAGTCACGAAGCGCCTTTTTTCCGCAAGGTATTGGAAAATGGTGAAGTTGCTTTACTCGCAGATAGTCAGTTATGGCACAACGCATGCCCGATCCGAGCGGTGAACCATGCTCAAGAAGGACACATGGATGTGTTTGTGCTGACGGCTAAGGATGGTCGCCATGCGCTTCTCTCCTGAGTTAGTTCGTGAGCAGTTTCCAGCTTTAAGTCAAAAAGTGAATGGTAAGCCTGTAGTGTTTTTTGATGGGCCAGGTGGTTCACAAGTGCCACAAACGGTGCTGGATGCCATGGTGACTTACCTTGGGCGCTATAATGCCAACTTGGGTGGGCATTACTTTTCGAGCCACAAAACGGTGGAGTTAGTACAAAGTGCGCGTGAACATGTGCAGGCGCTACTGAATGCTCCCTCTCCAGAGTCGATTGTTTTTGGGCCGAACATGACGTCACTGACGTTTCAGTTTAGTCGAGCGATCAGCCGCGACTGGCAACCCGGCGATGAAGTGATTGTCACGGCTTTGGATCACTATTCCAATGTTTCTAGCTGGCAGCAAGCAGCTCAAGATAAGGGGGCTACTGTTCACCAAGCTAGAGTGAATACGGCTGACTGCACCTTAGATCAAACGCATCTGCTGTCGCTGATTAATTCGCGTACTCGCTTAGTCGCGCTCACTTATGCCTCTAACACCACGGGATCATTGGTTGATCTATCAGCGATTGTGCAAGCGGCGCATCAAGTAGGAGCAATAGTGTATGTCGATGCGGTGCACTATCTTCCGCACTTTCTGCCGGATGTACAGGCACTAGGCTGTGACTTCCTTGCTTGTTCTGCTTATAAATTTTTTGGGCCACATGTTGGTATTGTCTATGTTGCGCCGCAGTGGCAAAGCTCGATTATGCCGTACAAAGTGGAACCCGCGACAAATCAAGGGCCGGGGCGATTTGAAACAGGTACGCTCAACTTTGAAGGCTTGGCGGGGGTTATCGCTGCTGTGCAATATTTGGCGCAATGGGGAGAACCAAAGGAAACGCTGCGTGAGCGATTAGTCTCAAGCTATCAGCAATACCAAGAGCATGAACAACGACTGAGTGAATACTTTCTTCACAAACTAACTGATTTCCCAAAATTGCAGTTGCATGGTGTTTGCCAAGCTGATTTACGGACACCTACGTTTGCTCTGACCATCCGAGATGGCTCACCTTTGTTGATCGCAAAAATGTTGGGCGAGCAAAATATCTGCGTATGGAATGGCCATTTTTATGCGTTGGGTCTTATTCGTCAGCTCGGGTTAGAAGAAAGCGGTGGAGTGTTGCGAATTGGTTTGATGCACTACAACACGACAGCGGAAATTGATGAGTTATTTAGAGTGCTCAATGAGGATTACTTGCAGTTAAATTGATGAGCTTTATCAACCGATGATAGGCAAAAAGCGCAGTTCATTATTTTCCCTATCTTAGATGCCCCCGTTATCCACGCACCACAAGAGTGGTGCGCTTTCTATTATTTAAGCAAAAAGTGAAATGCCTCTGAAAATGTAGGTTTGAAAATAAATAGTCAGTGACAAAACGGCGTACGGTCTTTATTTTTTGGAAGCAATCTCGCTTTATTGGCTTGCTACAATCAAGAGAACGCTTTTTAAGAATGTGATTTTACGCTGGGGTAAGGTTTGTGAAGGTAGTGCCAAGAGTGCTGTTAGGATTAGTTATCATCACTATGGTGACCGTATTGCTTTATTGGCAGTTTGGTTCTGCAAAGCGAATATTGATCTCTCCACAGCGCTACCCCTATTTCGCAACGAATGATCAAGTTTCAAATGGTGCATCAACCAGCTCGCTACAGATCCAAGGTAATAAAGCCCATATTGACTGTGAACTGATCGCCAGTGAGTATCCGTGGCCATATTGCGGTATTTCCGTTCATATTAATCCCGACCCAGTAGTGGGCTTAGACCTAAGCAATATCCACACCATACGGTTAGATATTGACTTACAAGGCCCTACCGCTGAACCCGCGAGCCTACGCTTTTATCTGCGTAACTATAATCCGCTGTATTCCAATACAGAAGATGAATATACCCATAAATACAATGGACTAGAGTTTACACCTGGGGTCGGTAAAGGGAGGATTGATATTCCTATTCGCAGTTTACAAGTGATGACTTGGTGGCTAGTGGATAATCGGATTTCAATTGAGAACTCAGCGCCAGAGTTTAACAATATTAATAAAATTGAATTTGCAACAGGTTCAGAAAGCACTCTGGGTAAATACCAATTAACGATCAATAATGTTGAGTTAATTGGTGATTATGTTTCTGGTGAAAAGCTGTTTCTCGCGATGCTGATCATGTGGGCTGCGGCGGGAGCTTGGTTATCTGGATTGGAAATTCGCCGTAATCGCCGTGAGGCATTGCGTGCACGTATTCGCCAGGCGCACTTACAGCGTTTAAATCATTCGCTGCATGAAGAGAACATGAAGTTTGTCGAAATGGCACACCGTGATGCACTGACGGGCGCCATTAATCGACACGGCATAAGAGATTGGTTGCAAGAGCAAGCACGTTTGGTTCGTTGGCAGTTAAACCAATTTAGTGTGTTATTCATTGATATTGATTACTTTAAACAAATCAATGATATATACGGGCACACTCTTGGGGATGACTTATTGCGAGAGTTCGCATTAGTGCTCGACCGGGAAATTCGCGAGAGCGATCGATTGGTACGATGGGGTGGCGAAGAGTTTGTTGTATTCTGCTCCCAGACTCATCTTGAACAAGCTGTTGAACTGGCCGAACGTTTACGAGTATGTGTGGAAAACCACCACTGGATACATGGCGGGGATTTAACGTGCAGTATTGGTATTGCGCAGATGGGGGATGAACGTATCACAGAAACGGTTTCACGCGCTGATGAAGCCTTATATCGAGCTAAGCGACTTGGCCGAAATCGTATTGAAGTTCATTATGGATTAATTGTCACGGCAAGCTCCAAGTAACTTAATGTGAGTTGATGCTTGCCGTGAACCTATTATTGAGCGGGTGCTTCGTTTGCTTCAGCTTCGCTCTCATTACTTTCCACAATAATCGGCTCTTTAGGGCCAAGAAACTTAGGTTTAGTATCCAACACGAAAAGATCAAAAACGGCATAGGCGCGCGCAAATACCTCACGTAAACGAACTTTTAATCCTGAATGGCTACTCGGGCCCGGCACAGCTAAACAAGAGGCTTGAATGTCTTGGTAGTGCGCAATGAACAGTGCGCGTTCACAGTGAAAACGCTGAGTAATAATTAGGAAATTGTTGGTATCGAAGATTTGTTTTGCACGCACAATCGAATCCAATGTCCGAAACCCCGCATAATCTAACGAAATATTCTCTGCTGGAATGCCTGCTCGTAATAAATCGCGTTTCATCGTCCACGGTTCGTTGTACGAACGGTGTGCATTATCTCCACTGAGCAGGAAATTGCGAACCTTTCCTTGTTGATAGAGCTCAATCGCTGCATCAATTCGGTTGGTGTAGTATTCGTTGAGTGTCTTACCGATGTATTTGCTAGTGCCTAACACCACCGCCACTTGAAAGGGGGGCGTATTGTCGGTGTCATTAATGATGTTATTTTGAGTTTGCCAAGTGACCCAACGATCGATCGCCAATAGGCTGACGATAGATACGACAAAAATCAATAGCAGACTTTTTGCCCACTTGCGCCAAGGGAATCGAGATACTCGAACTCCTATCGACATGGCGATGGAGTGGAGAGTTAAATTTGATGGTTTCTTTGTGCCCATAGGCCTATCACAACAAAACAGCTTACGATAACGGTCAGCATCATGCCGGAATCCAGTTGCGCGAGTGTCCGAGCAACGTAAGGGCTCGCTTTGACGATGATTAAACCGTATCCAAACGCGTTAATAAAGATAAACACTAAAGTACGCACCAGAAAATGTTGATTCCGTAATGCTCTACGCAAAAAGGCATTGATTTCCCCTCCAAGCATCACTAAAGCACAAGCGATGAGTGCGATGGAGATTTCACTGAGGTATGGGTGCAGTTTTTGCCCAACAGGGGCGAGAAGATGAAACAGTTGCATATTTGTTAAAAAGCCCCTGAATGCAGGGGCTTCTCCGCTTAAATTAAAAGGCAGTACGCTTGTAACGACGATAAACCGGTTGCCAGAAGTGTTGATCGATAGATGCTTCCAATGCTTCATCGGTAATTTCTGGTGCGACACCCTGTTCAATGGCTTTTTTAGCGACGGCGAATGCAATCTTCTTCGATACAGAATGAATGGACTCCAAAGGCGGCAGCAAAGGTCCATGTCCATTAATACCCAGTGGTGAGCAGCTTGCTAAGGCACGGCTGGATTCCATCAGCATTTCATCGGTTACTCGGCGTGCATTCGCTGCCAGAACACCTAAGCCAATTCCCGGGAAAATGTAGCTGTTGTTACATTGTACAATCGGGTAGGTTTTGCCTTCGTGCAGCACAGGATCAAATGGGCTACCAGTTGCCACTAAAGCTTCACCATTAGTCCAACGAATAATATCGCTTGGTAAGGCTTCCACGCGGCTAGTTGGGTTAGACAGCGGGAACACAATTGGTCGAGGACAGTGCTGATGCATCTCTTTGATGATCTCTTCACTAAAGAGTCCCGGAGCACCCGATACACCAACCAAAACCGTCGGTTTGGCATTGCGGATCACATCATGCAGTGAGTAGCCGTTATTCTCTGTCGTCCAGTTTTGGGTGTTGGCCTTTTTCTGCACCAAGCGCTGTTGGAAGTCGAGCAGATTAGGCATGCCTTCTTCCAGCAGACCCCAGCGGTCAACCATATAAACTTGCGAGCGAGCTTGCTCGTCACTAATACCTTCAGACACCATTTGCGCGATGATGGCTTCGGCGATACCACAACCGGCAGAGCCAGCGCCCAAGAAAGTGATACGTTGCTCAGAAAGTTGGCTACCTGCCGCTTTACAGGCAGCAAGCAGTGAACCCACAGTCACTGCTGCTGTGCCTTGAATATCATCATTAAAGCAACACACGCGGTTTTTATAGCGCTCCAGCAGCGGCATCGCATTTTTCTGTGCAAAATCTTCGAACTGGATTAATGCATCTGGCCAACGGCGTTGAACCGCTTGCATAAACTCTTCAACAAAGTTGTCGTAGTCAGCCCCAGTGATTCGAGGATGACGCCAGCCCATGTACATAGGATCAGCAAGGCGTTGTGGGTTGTTGGTACCCACATCAAGCACTACAGGCAAAGTATAAGCTGGGCTGATACCACCACAAGCGGTATAGAGTGACAGTTTACCAATTGGAATGCCCATGCCTCCGATGCCTTGGTCGCCCAGACCTAAAATACGTTCACCATCGGTGACCACAATCACTTTCACGTTGTGGTTGGCTGCGTTGTTGAGCAGGTCGTCGATACGATCACGGTTGGCATAAGAGATGAACAGACCACGACCACGGCGGTAAATGTTAGAGAAATTCTCACATGCCGCGCCCACGGTAGGGGTATAGATGATCGGCATCATCTCGGAAATATGATTTTGTACCAAACGGTAGAACAAGGTCTCGTTCGTGTCTTGAATGTTGCGCAGGTAAATATGTTTATCCATATCGCTTTCGAAACCGCGATATTGTTGGTATGCACGTACCACTTGCTCCTGAATGGTTTCTGTCGCTTCGGGCAGTAAACCCTCAAGGTTAAATGAAGCTCGTTCTTCTGCGCTGAAAGCGCTACCTTTGTTGAGCAGGGGAGTACTAAGAAGAGCAGGGCCTGCGTAGGAGATATACAGCGGACGTTTATCGTTATTCATGTTCGGCCTATTGATTGGTAGGGTAGAAGAGAAACGCGAAAATGATACCGACTTGCTGGTTGGATTGTAAATAGACAAACGGCTTGCGTCCGTTGAATATCCTGCTTCTGTGCGCAAGCCCAGTGTTTAAAACACTCAAGAGCTAATGAGATGGATAATTTGTGTGCAACTTGGTGGCTATTAGTGATTAAGTCCTCTGCTTAAAGCTTTAGGATGATTTACACCTTAAGATTATTCGTGCTTTTGATTGGGCTTTACGGAGGGGATTTTGTTTGAATAAGAAAATATTAATCAACAAAACACATATCATTTTAAAAATGTAGGCGTGGTGTTACTACTTTGGTTTTTATATAGCCTTTGAAACCGATTGCCTAACATAAAAGACTATTTTCTTATATCGTATTGCTATATGCACAAGCATGGTCAATAGTGGTTTCACTGTGTTGCCAATCATGTCGGGGGACAGAATGGAAAAAGTAAGGATTAGCGCAGTGTTCGACTACACCACATTTTTAGGCGTATCCTGCACTAAAAAATGGACTTTTGTTGAGGCTGTTGGCTCATTTGCACCGATTTTCGGTATTGCATGGTTGGATGTCATCAAGGAAGAGCAGAGTCCACAAGATCGGCTGTGGGATGTCGCTTTAAAGCGACTCTCCACTCGGCGCAGTGATGAGTCCAACTTAATTACCCTAGTGAAACTGGCGAAACAAGAAGGGATTGAAGAGCTGACTCTGGTGATGCCCTATGCACTTGATGAACAACAACTTACCGCGATTCAAAGCAAGAGTGCTGCGCAGATTGAATCGACAAATCAAGACGAGTTTCTTATTAAGTTGTGATGTTTTGAAAAAAGGCTTAAATCTCAATCGACAATATAAAACAAAGGGGCGTTATCGCCCCTTTGTTCACTTCTATTATTCACTACATCGTTGCATGGTTTTAGCGTTCTATTAGCCCGTATTCTTGGTCTAAAATATCGATGATCTCTTGTTTTGGCTGATTGCTAAGATGAATGGGTTGTCCGGTGATTTTTTCTGCAATGCCTAAATAGGTGCGTGAAATATCAAGTAATGCTTCTAATGGTAAAGCGTTATCACGCGCGAGTGCTTCACGCTCTGGCATACGCTCTTTATTAAGCAGAATATCGGGGTCAGGAAAGTAATTGAGTAAAAATTGGCGGAAGCCCTCTTTTGAGTTTTCAACAATCTTTCCTTGTTGATACTGTTCCGCATCCCAAATACGTGATGAATCAGGAGTACCGACTTCATCCATATAGATCAGTTTTTGTTGTCCTTGCTGATCAGTCACATAGCCAAACTCAAATTTGGTATCGACAAAAATTTGCCCCACACTTTTTAAGGCTTCACTGATCACGGCAAAACCTTGTTTGAGCAGTGTCTCGTAATGGTCAATATCTTGTGGCTGGTTGAAATTAAATGCCGCGTAGTTGGCTTCAATATCTTGGCGCGAGATGTTGACATCATCCGCCTCTGGCACACTGGGAATACCACGCAAAATACCTTTGGTGGAGGGGGTCATCAGCAGTTCTGGGAGTTGGCTATCTTTCTCTAAACCCTCAGGTAAAGTGATACCACAAAACTCTCGCTCACCCTTTGAATAAGCGCGCCACATAGAGCCCGTGATGTATTGACGACAAATCGCTTCAATTTTGATTGGGCGAGCTTTTTGTACAATCCAGACGAAAGGGTGAGGAATATCTAAAATGTGGCTATCCGCTAAACCCTGTTGTTGGAACAGCTTGAACCAGTGATTAGAGATCGCATTCAATGCTGCACCTTTACCGGGTACACCTCGGACATCGCCTTCAGCATGCCAAATACAGTCAAATGCTGAAATTCGGTCACTGATCACCATAATGGCCAATGGCGCATCTTCGGCGACGGGATAACCTTTTTCTTTGATGAGGCGTCGGCTATCTTGCTCTGTCAACCAATACACGGAACGAACTTTGCCGCTATGCACAGGTTGATGAGTACGAATGGGGAGGTCGTCATTGACGGCAAGGACTTGATCTGCAAGGCTCATTGAGACATTCCTATCTGAATTCAAACTTCACTTTGCGATTTTCCTCTATAGAAAATCGCGGGTTGAGCGCATGATACCAGAACTAATTTCTGCCGCCAGACAAAAAGCAAACGTTTGCTTAAATTTATTCTCCGTTCACTCTCAGGTGATTAGTGTAAAGAGTAAGGTGCTTGTTTGATGAAAAACAGTTCGCAATGATGCTGCTGAGCATACTGTTTTAGCTGTTGTTGAGTCATCAGATCAATCGCACTGCTGGCCACAATCGCACTGGCTGTTCGGCAAGCGATGGCTTTGGCAATGATCTCTGCTTCTGAATAAACCTTGGATGGCTTGATATGGATTACCTTGCCACTATCGATCTGGTGTGCATGGAGTAATTGAATATTTGGGCGTTGGCATTGAGCTGTATAGAGAATCCATTGTGCGCGCTCAGATAAACAGGCGAGACGTTGCATTACGTGAGCGTCACCAGTTAATTCGTTCGCTGGACGTAGTGTGGTTCGTGTATGTGATGGGTATAGCCCCAAATGTTTGAATTCAGTGTGTAACATAATACTGTTTCTCCATACATGCTGTATGTAAATACAGTATTATTGATTGGCTGTTTTTGCAACCTATTTTTGGATAAAAAAAGTACAGACAAGTGGATTCTTATCTGGCTTTTTAAGTTAAATTATTATTTTTCAATTGGTTGGATTCTGTGCTGCGAGTAGTGATAATTTTGATGGATGGTGTGTTTTGTGAGCGGTGGCACGTAAAGCAAGTGGAGTGTGAATGGGGCTTAGATGGCTATAAATAGAAAAAGCGCCTTAAGGCGCTTGTCCAATCGAAGAGGATGCTATCTATCGAGCTGCTTGTTGTTTTTCTCGGAATGCCATCTCAGCTAGATTAAATTGCCGCACATCCATACGGGCAAATTCATTGCAGTTTTCACATGAATGATGGGCTTTACCATCCACATATTCATGTTTTGTCAGTAGTTTTGGCTGTTTACACCAATCACAGATGCCTTCTACGCTAAACATTGTCTTTTCTCCCACCCAAATCAGGCGTAAATTTCGCGCGGATTATTGCACGAGTGAATAAGAAAAGTTAACTATTTGTAATTGTGGTTGAGAGGGAGATCGATTGCGCAAACACTGATTTTGCAATTGTTAAACAAGAATTCTCAATGCCTATGCTTGTTTTTGTAACGATTTATTAACTGAATCAATCACGATTTTGACCGCCGAATTGAGTCGTTTCATTTCCTCATCACTCCCGTGTAGATCGGGATGATAGATTTTCGATAGCTGCTTATAACGTAATTTGATGGCTTTTACGTCGGGTGTTTGCGTTGGATGAAATCCCATGACGGCATAGGCGATAGCCACTTTTTGCCCGCTGAGGTCATTGGCTTGGTTTTGTTGCAGCCGTTTGCATTCTTGAAATAGCTGATCAAGCTGTTGTTTCTGTCTCTTAATAATGAACTGTTGCTCTTTGATCTTTGTTTCTGGATCGATGGTGGTGGATGCTATTACTGAGTTGCGAGGTTTCCGCCATATCATGCGAACGGTAATGATCGCGAGCAGAAGCCCCACGGCCGTGAGTAACGGTAATAACCAATCGCTGGTAATCGCTTGGTTGGTTGTTGGTATGGGTTGTGTGGGTGGAGCACTGAGGTCCTGATCAATCACTTTATCTAAGGATTCGATGCTGCTGAGCTGTTTTTCACGCTGTTGATTGAATTTTTGCTCTAGTAAACGTGAATACCCTTGCTCGGATTCGCTGTCTTGATTCGAATTTACGCGATACCAGAGTTCGGCCAAATCCAGTGCGGGAATGGGCGAGGAGTGCTGTTCATACCACTTAGCCAAAGTCGCTGTAGCGCGAACGTTGCCACTAAGGGCGAGTTTGGTCAGCCAATATTGAGTCTGCTGAGCATCTTTGTTTACCCCTTGTCCAGTCATATAAGCGCTGGCAACTTGAGCCATAGCTGCGGGATAGTTTTGCTCTGCCGCTTGCAAAAACCAGTAAAATGCGTCGTTGAGATTTTGTGGTGTCGAACTCCCTGCTTGGTACGCCATTGCAAGTTGATACTGGGCTTGCGGATCATTCTGTTTGGCGAGCTTCGTCAGCTCGGTCAGCTCATCGGCGGCCGCGAGTGGAAATGAAAACGGCAAAAACAGCCATAAACAACGCAAACGCATGGTTGTACTTTCCCTAAAGATGAAAAAAGCCCAGTAGGCACCGGGCTATCATTTTTCAACTTGAATCAATAGCAGTATGGGCTGCAGCTTCAAGTCGTTTAGCTCTTTACACTATTTTAGTGGCAGAATTTGAATTTCAACACGACGGTTACAAGCGCGTCCTTCTGCGGTGCTATTTGAGCATAGAGGGAAACGCTCACCATTACCACGAGCAATTGCTCGACCCGCAGCGACTCCCTGTGCAAGCAAGAATGCGCGTACCGATTCTGCCCGCTTTTCGGAAAGGACTTGGTTAGTGTTATCACTGCCTGTGCTGTCAGTATGGCCTTCTATCACCAGACTCGTATCAGGATATTCCACTAGAATACGAGCCACGCCACGTAAGGTTTTATGGATATAGCTATCAAGTTGATATGAGCTACTAGTAAAACCAATGCCATTTTCCATACGCAGTAACAGTTGATTCTCACCGACACGTACCACTTGAACCCCAGAATCGAGCAGTGCTTTACGCAGTTCCACTTCTTGTTGGTCAAAATAATAACCAATCCCGCCACCCACTGCCGCACCACCAGCCGCACCAATTAATGCATGTTTACGGCGCTCTTTGGCATCGTCACCTGTCGCTAAACCAACGGCTGCACCGGCTAGGGCGCCTAATAATGCACCTTTAGTGGTGGCGTTGGTTTCTGTTTCTCCGGTTGTCGCATTTTGGCGTTGGGTCGCTTGGCACCCAGACAACGCCATCACCGCGGCTAACAACAAAGTTGCTTTATTCAACACATTCTCTCCGTTTATTGAATGATTTTTCGCGCAATAAACGAGAATTCGAGTTCAACGTCAATCGGCGGATTGCGCTTTTTACCAATCTCTTACAAATGGCTACTTGAGAAGCTTTGGTGCTTGCGCACCATGAATAGGACGATTCACTGAAACACGCCGTCCCTTTTTAAGACCGATTTCATAATCCTCGGTCAAATTTTTCATCGCTTCCCTTAATTGCTGTTTAAACGTTTCACGGTCGATGTTTTCGAACTCTTTATCAATGTAGTTATTGATTTTATTCATGGAGTCTTCATCTGGCGTGATGATGGGGAGCTTCTCTAAAGCGCCTTCAATCCAACCAGAAACAAAGGAATTGACGCGACGAGTAACTTCTAGCGACGAAGTCCCCGTGCCGGAAAAACTATTGCGAAA
Source organism: Vibrio metoecus (assembly GCF_009665255.1). Classification (NCBI taxonomy): domain Bacteria; kingdom Pseudomonadati; phylum Pseudomonadota; class Gammaproteobacteria; order Vibrionales; family Vibrionaceae; genus Vibrio; species Vibrio metoecus. Next base: position 1,560,605 of record NZ_CP035686.1, on the reverse strand, counting down.
CTGGCCTGTTTGCTCATTCATCTCACGATAGATGATATCAAACGCGAACGCCGCAAAGATGGCGCGATCGGCTTCACCAATAAATTCAACCCGCTTGAGTCCTTTATGGTTAATCAATACTGCTTCCACACCGAATCGAGTGTTGATGCCACGAATCACCCGCAAAATACCAGAGGAAATCGCGGCTGGGAGGAGATGGCTCGATTGGGTTTTCCCCATTTTGATGAACTCAATGTCATCCTTATCGAGACCATATTTCAGCATCAAGTTGTGCGCCATTTTGATCGCATTGGCGGCTTCATTGACGTTAGCTGAATTACCTAGCTCAAGGCATTTCGCGATTTTTTTAAGGGCTTTTTGTTTATCCATTGGCAAGTAAAGCAGATTCGGTACGACTTAAGAAAAGTCCGACATTCTAGCCTTTTTGCCTGAGAAGGAAAAGGGAAGAGGTCGTCACAACAGTAACGACCTCTCAATTCACAAGGGTTTAGAATTGATAGAAAAGTTAGATGCCAAGTTGGTCAAGTAAATCCGCAGCCGCATCATCTTGTACCGTGCTGGTGGCTATTGATTGGGATTTTTTCTGCTGCTGCGCGGCTTCGAGAATATCATCTGGGCTTTCATCTTCACGCACATCAAAATCTTCTAATTGGATAAACTCGGTTTTATCCATCGCCAGTTCGAGGTAGAAAATGTTGTTATTCGCGGTAGAGAAAGTCACTCGGCGTGCTTGAGGGCGGTCTAGGTTCGTATCGACTGAAAGCAGAACCTGTTTATTGAGTGACAGCATTTTAGGCTGGTTTTGGGTGATGTTGGTTTGCAGTTCTTTGCGCACCTTATTGGTAAAATCACCCACTAGCTGGTTCATCAGTTCGCCCAGTACATCACCAACTTCATCGGAGGTGTGCAGCACCGCTAGCTCATCGTCAGGCATCCCCATGTTGCGCATATAGTTGGTGTAGACTTCAAGCGCCGCTTTAGCGGTGAAGTTAATGACCACCAGACCAGTAAAGCCCCCGTCGAAGAGAACGAAACAACCAAAATCAGGTTTTAACGAGGTTTTGTTGATTTTCTGCACCATCGCAGAATAAGTGATCGGTGAATTTGTAGCGGATGTGAGAACCGTAGAAACCGATTGGCACAGCATCAGTAAAATGTCTTCCGTTGTTACTATTTGATTTTTTTTCATCGTTTTTTCCATACAGTTCTTGATAAGTCGTATAACAGAATAGGTCAGCAAGAAATTAAGTTGATAAAATTCTGTTTCACCGCATTCTGGCACTCAGATTCTGATTTGATCACCATTTTAAATGTTGTAAAGTGACCCAATTCAAAGATTACTCTTTAAAATCCAACATTAACCCAAAGCTGATTGGATCAGCGTAGTAGGGGCAGGAAGCAAATGTTACCAAGACTTCATCACCAATCCGACGTTGATCCGGTGGTTTTAACTTTTTTACATGAGTTAAAAACCGCAGGATTTACTGGCGATATTGAAACCCAATACTCTAGCCGACTTGCCGTTGCGACGGATAACAGTGTTTATCAGCAACTGCCCCAAGCTGTCGTGCATCCTAGATCCACCGAAGATGTGGTACTCATAGGAAAGATTAGTTCAAAACCTGAATTTGAGAGAGTGACTTTCTCACCTCGTGGCGGCGGTACTGGTACAAATGGTCAATCGCTCACTAAAGGAGTAGTGGTTGATCTCTCTCGGCATATGAACCGCATCTTAGAAATTAATCCACAAGAAGGTTGGGTGCGTGTTCAAGCCGGGGTGATCAAAGATCAACTCAATGATGCGGTACGCCCACACGGTTTTTTCTTCTCTCCCGATCTTTCGACCAGTAATCGCGCGACGCTTGGCGGCATGGTCAACACCGATGCTTCAGGGCAAGGGTCGCTACAATATGGCAAAACGTCGGATCACGTACTCTCGCTGCAAGCAGTATTTGCCGATGGTTCTTTGCTGGAAACCGATCTCTCGCAAGGTTTGCCTGCTCCCAATACGTTTGCTGCGCAAGCGATGCAAGTCACGGAGCAGGTTTGCCGTACCAAACGTGAGCAAATTGTCGCGAAATTTCCGCCGCTCAACCGTTTTTTGACCGGGTACGATTTAAAAAATGCCCTCAATGAAGCAGAAGATCGCTTTGATATCACGCGGGTGTTGTGTGGGGCGGAGGGCTCTCTGGCTTTCATTACTGAGGCCAAACTCAATCTAACGCCAATCCCCAAAGCACGCACTTTAGTGAATGTGAAATACGACAGCTTTGATTCTGCACTGCGTAATGCGCCGTTGATGGTTGAAGCCAAAGCGCTCTCGGTAGAAACCGTTGACTCGAAAGTGCTCAATCTTGCCAAAGAAGACATTATTTGGCACAGCGTAAAAGACTTGCTGGCTGATGTGCCGGGCAAAGAGATGCAAGGCATCAATATGGTCGAATACGCAGGCCAAGACAGCGCGCAGATTAATCAGCAAGTCGCACAATTAACTGCGCGCCTTGATGAGATGATGGCTAACCAACAAGCGGGAATTATTGGTTATCAAGTCTGCAGCGATTTAGCGAGCATCAACCGCATCTACAATATGCGCAAAAAAGCGGTGGGCTTGCTCGGCGCAGCCAAAGGCCGAGTTAAACCGGTTGCGTTTACCGAAGATACCTGTGTGCCGCCAGAAAATTTGGCCGATTTTATCGTTGAATTTCGCGCACTGCTCGATTCCAAAAATCTGGCTTATGGCATGTTTGGACATGTGGATGCGGGCGTATTGCATGTGCGTCCTGCGCTTGACTTGTGCGATCCCAAACAAGAACTGTTGATGCGTGAAATCTCCGATCAAGTGGTCAAGCTGGTGGCTAAATATGGCGGCTTGATGTGGGGTGAACATGGCAAAGGCTATCGTTCGGAATATGGTCCAGAATTTTTTGGTGAGGAACTGTTCACTGAACTGCGTCGTGTGAAAGCGGCGTTTGACCCGCACAATAAGATGAATCCGGGCAAGATTTGTACCCCACTCGATACGCCGTTTGAACTGGTCAAGGTATCGGATACTAAACGTGGCTTTTACGATCGCCAAATCGACGTCAAAGTGCGCGACAGCTTTAAGCAAGCCATGGAGTGTAACGGTAACGGTTTGTGCTTTAACTACGAAACCAGCTCTCCGATGTGTCCGTCAATGAAGGTGACGGCGGATCGTCGTCACTCGCCGAAAGGGCGCGCAGGATTAGTGCGGGAATGGTTACGTCAACTGACGGAGCAGGGGATTGATATTCTCGATCTTGAAAAAGCCACGCTCGAATCCTTACCAACAGTCAAATCCATGCTGGATCGCGTTCGTCATGCTTTTAGCAAAGATAAAGAGTATGACTTTTCGCATGAAGTGTATGAAGCGATGAATGGTTGCTTGGCCTGTAAGGCCTGTGCAAGCCAGTGCCCGATTAAGGTGGATGTGCCAAGTTTCCGTTCACGTTTTCTGAATATCTATCACAGCCGTTATCCGCGCCCAGTCAAAGATTATCTGGTTGCGAATATTGAGAGCTTATTACCTGTGATGGCGAAGGCTCCGCAGCTAGTGAATAGCGTGTTAGTGCAATCTGTGGTGCAGAAGTTGACTGCTAAAACTGTGGGTTATGTCGATGCGCCCCTGTTATCGGTACCGACACTCGTGCAGCGTTTGCACCGTCATCCCGTCGTCCTGTTTGATATGCAGCGTTTGGCGGGGTTATCGCAAGAAGAGCGCGAGCAACATGTGTTGATCGTGCAAGATCCGTTTACCAGTTATTACGATGCAGATGTGGTCGAAGATTTTGTCGCCCTGCTGCTTAAATTAGGCAAAAAACCAGTATTGTTGCCGTTTAAGCCCAATGGCAAAGCGCAACATATTAAGGGCTTTCTACGCCAATTTCGTTCGACGGCAGCGAATACCGCGGCATTTCTGACTCAAGTGGCGGATCTCAATATTCCGCTCGTGGGTGTAGATCCTGCTTTGGTGCTTTGCTATCGCGATGAGTATGTTGAAATATTAGGCAAAGAGCGCGGCGAGTTTTCGGTTCTGACGGTTCATGAATGGCTCAAACCACGCCTGTCGCAGTTTACGCCTCAAGCAACCGATGCACAGCCTTGGTACTTATTGGCGCACTGTACGGAGAAAACCAAGCTGCCGAATGCGGAAAAAGAGTGGGTGGAAATCTTCCGCCACTTTGGTACGCAGCTCAATGCGGTGGCGGTAGGGTGCTGTGGTATGGCGGGTACCTTTGGTCATGAGGTGGATAAATTAACCATGTCTCGCGATATTTACGATTTGAGTTGGCAACCCGCATTAGCGTCGCTACCGAAAGAACGCTGTTTGGTGACTGGTTACTCGTGTCGTAGCCAAGTGAAACGGTTTGAGCAAATCAAACCTAAGCATCCGTTGCAGGCTCTGTTACACTTGCTATAAGCAGAATGCCCAGTGACTCCACTGGGCTTTTTCATTCAGTTGAATTGAGGTGATTATGAAAAATTTAGAATTAAAGGTTCCTCCAGTCGCGGTTTTTCTGGTGGCCTTGGCGTTGATTCATCTCTCTTCCATTCTCTTTCCAACATTAACCATTACACTACCGTGGCCAAGCCTAGTCATGGCGCTCTGTTTTTGCAGCTCAGGTTTCTGGGGGATTGCAGGTTTGTTGGAGTTTCGTCGTTTTAAAACGACGGTGAACCCCATGGCACCGGATCTCGCGGCCACTGTGGTAGACAGCGGCGTTTTTGCACTCAGCCGCAATCCTATGTATCTCGGCTTACTGCTCCTGCTGTTTGGGCTTGCTTACTGGCAAGAAAACGCTCTTAGCTTGGTGATAGTTGGCGGCTTTCTGTTGTACATGAATCAATACCAAATCGAGCCTGAAGAGCGGATTCTAGAAGCCAAGTTTGGCGAAGCCTATCTACATTACAAAAAGCGAGTGAGACGCTGGTTGTAATGTCCGATTACCTAGCATTTTTAGCTAAAATTCACATATTTGTGAAAAAGAGTTTGAAACATTTCTGGGGATTATAGATTTGTGCGTAGGATAACCTTCCTATTTGACGTTGCAGTGGTAGTGGCTGGCTGGCGCGCGGCGCAATTTGTTCCCAACAAACTTGTCACTGACTTGTCGCCTACCTATCGTTCCAAGTAGTTGGGATATAACGAGCTATCAAATGATAATTTCTGATTAATGAAAGGATTGAGTTGTGCATCAGGTTTCTAAATTGCTGTCGTGCTTTATCGGTTTTTCTCTTTTCCCTACACTGCTCTATGCGGAATCCACAGCAGATATTTCATCTCGTATTATTAATGGTTCGAATGCAAACTCTGCCGAATGGCCATCGATTGTGGCTCTGGTTAAACGCGGTGCAGATGCTTATCAAGGGCAATTTTGTGGCGGCAGTTTCTTAGGTGGACGATATGTCTTAACTGCTGCTCACTGTTTTGATAGTCGTAGTGCTGCTAGTGTGGATGTCATTATTGGTGCGTATGATCTGAATAACTCTTCTCAAGGAGAGATGATTCCTGCGCAAAAAATTTACCGTCATTTGAGTTATAGTCCCAGTAACTTATTGAATGACATCGCGATTGTCGAGTTAGCACAAACCAGTAGTTTACCTGCCATCACTTTAGCGGGTCCTGCAACACGCGTGTCTTTATCAGCATTAACCCCTTTAAAAGTGGCTGGATGGGGGATTACCGTGCAATCGAAACCGCCACAATTTACTCCGATACTACAAGAAGTAGATGTTGACCTAGTTTCGCAATCGCTTTGCCAGATCGTTATGCAGCATGGAATTTCTTCTGATCCTAATTCAACCAATTTTTGCGCTGCTCGTCTTACGAAAGATTCATGTCAGGGTGATTCTGGCGGCCCAATTGTAGTTAAAACGGGCCGAGAGCAACTGGGTATTGTGAGTTGGGGTGATGAACAATGCGCTAAAACGGGCACTTATGGTGTGTATACCAACGTCAGTTATTTTCGTGATTGGATCACAAAGCACACTAACCAGCTTAGCTATGATCAAGTCGCCAATCTCGGTATTCGTTCATTAGGTAAAGTGAGTCAATCATTTACATATACCAACCTTGATTCCAATACGTTGACTTATACAGGAAACACATTCTCTAGCCTGCCTGCTGATTTCAGCGTGCTATCCAATGGATGCAGTACTAAAGTGACGTTAGCCACTAGTGAAAGTTGTAGTGTAGAAGTGGCTGTTGATGCGCAAAACTACCGTCAATATCAGTATGACTTTGAGTTGATCTTTAGCTATGCGGGAGGTTCTAAACGTGCAACGTCTCGCATTCAACTGGATACTTCGCCTTTTGCCCCAAGTACCTCTTCTGGTGGTTCCATCGGCTGGCTGAGTTTGCTGCTTTTGGCTCCATTGGGGATGAGACGGAAAACCGCTTGATTAGCAATACCATAATAAAAATAACCCGCTGTGTGCGGGTTATTTTTTTCGTTATATAAGAGGTCTGAGAATTATGCCGCTTGCTCAATCTGGCTAAGGAAGGCTTCTTTGCGCTCATTGAAACGGTTGACGAGATCATCGATTTCCGCTTGGTCGTAAGGTTTTAAACCACTGGCAACCATACGTTTTAGCCCTTTGCCTACCACTTGTCCTTCATCTTTAAACACAAAGTTGAGTGTCACTAAGCCGCGTTTGCCATCCACATCAAAAGTCGCGCCAGCAAATTCTACTTCTGGATGAGTGAGATCAAGGCGGGTAAATTCCACTTCCATCGATTCATAAATCACCAGTGGACGCTGGCAGTTGATCATCATCTGCTGCTCTTCCATCAAAGGCACCATGATGTGCGGGAAGTTCATGCCAGAAAACTGCACATAGCTGGTCACCACATGCTCAATAAAAGCAGGGTTGCGGTTGACTTCACCTTCACGTGACATGTGCAGGTACTCTTTGCCGCTGGCATCCACGACTGCGCTTTCACGCTGACACTTATTTTCAATGTGCAGAGCAACGCCATCACTCACCATACCTGAGAAGTCAAAACGCATCTTCTGGCTAATGCCTTCTTTTTGCAGCAGTACGGCAAAAAGCAAATCGCCTGGTACGCAGAAACGCTTGCTGTCTTCGTCATGGATTGGGTTGAAATCACCCGCGACCAATTTGGCAAAGTGGCTAGCCTGTTGGCGAGTAAATTGAAATTGGTGTTGTTGGGTTGAATGGTATGCAGTCAGGAACATGGTTATCGCTATCTCAACTAAACTGCGCGCATTATAGGACAGAATCTTGCAATCATTGGTCTATCCAGTGGAGATGTTATTGCTATTTTAAATTGCCACCTCAAGTGATTTAAGCATAAGAGCCCCGTAGGGCTCTTGAAAGGTTGATTTGTCAGTCACTTAGTGCTGGCTTGGTAGCAGCTGATCGGGCATTAAACGGTTGTGTACGGCAAGTTGCAGCAGAGCATTGGCTTTTTCGATATCCGGCGCAAAATAGCGGTCTTTATCGTAAAACGGTACTTTTTCACGCAGTATCTGCCTTGCTTCCTCAATGCGTGGTGAGGACTTCAATGGTGCACGAAAATCCAATCCTTGTGCTGCTGCAAGGTATTCCACCGCCAAAATACCACGAGTATTTTCGCCCATATCACGCAGTCTGCGTGCGGCAAACGTCGCCATGGAAACGTGGTCTTCTTGGTTGGCTGAAGTGGGTAAACTGTCGACTGACGCAGGATGCGCGAGGGTTTTGTTCTCACTGGCTAAGGCAGCTGCCGTGACTTGCGCAATCATAAAGCCGGAGTTCACCCCACCATTGTCGACCAAAAAGGGCGGTAGTTTACTTAGCGCACTGTCAATCAGCAGTGCCATACGCCGCTCGGAGAGACTGCCAATTTCAGCAATCGCCAGCGCCAAGTTATCCGCTGCCATGGCCACAGGTTCAGCATGGAAGTTGCCGCCTGAGATGATGTCGCCATCCTCGGCAAACACGAGTGGGTTATCAGAAACCGAGTTAGCTTCGACTTCCAACACCTCTGCTGCACTTCGAATTTGCTGCAAGCAAGCGCCCATCACTTGGGGTTGGCAGCGCAAAGAGTAAGGATCTTGCACTTTTTCACAGTTGCTGTGGGATTGGCCAATTTCACTGCTGACATCGAGCAGGTGACGATACGCCGTTGCAGCATCCATTTGGGTTCGGTGCCCACGCACGCGGTGGATACGCGGATCGAAGGGGCGACGGCTTCCCAGAGCGGCTTCGACCGACATCGCACCGCACACAGTGGCGGAGGCAAATAGATCTTCAGCCACAAACAGTCCTTCGAGCGCAAATGCGGTCGAGGCTTGAGTACCGTTCAGAAGCGCGAGCCCTTCTTTAGGGGCAAGGGTAATTGGCTCTAGCCCCGCAATTTTCATCGCTTCTAGACCGGAGATGATTTTGCCGTTGTAACGTGCTTGGCCTTCGCCGAGCAACACTGTGCTCATGTGAGCCAGCGGCGCAAGATCGCCCGATGCGCCAACCGAACCTTTTTTCGGTACGCAAGGATAAATCTGGTTATTGACGAGCTCGATCAAAGCTTGGATGACTTCAAGACGGATACCAGAATAGCCACGCGCCAAGCTGTTGATTTTAAGTAACATCATCAAACGAACGGTTTCATCCGACATCAGCTCGCCGATGCCCGCAGCATGAGAAAGCACGATGCTCTTTTGCAGCGTTTCCAAATCTTGCGGGGCAATTTTGGTGTTGGCGAGCAAGCCAAATCCGGTATTGATGCCGTAAACGGTACGTCCTTCGCTGATCACTTGTTCGACGACTTGGGCGCTTTCGGCAATCGCCGGAATCGCTTCTGGATCGAGGGATAACACCACGGGTGAGCGGCTCACTTGACGCAACTGTTTTAAGCTGAGTTGGCCGGGTTTGATCATCAGGTGCAACATGGTTTCTTTCCTCACTTGAGTTTGGCCAGCTCAGCGTTGAGCATTGGTAAATCGAGTTTTTGCTGCTGCGCGCAGCGTTTGGCAATCTCATAGCCCGCATCGGCATGGCGCATTACGCCGGTCGCTGGGTCATTGTGCAGTACGCGTGCAATACGTTCGGCGGCATCATCACTGCCATCACAGCAAATCACCATGCCGGAATGTTGTGAGAACCCCATACCGACGCCGCCACCGTGGTGCAGCGAAACCCAAGTAGCACCACCTGCGGTGTTGAGTAGCGCATTGAGTAGGGGCCAATCAGAGACCGCATCTGAACCATCGAGCATGCCTTCCGTTTCGCGGTTCGGGCTGGCGACTGAGCCTGAATCGAGGTGATCACGACCAATCACGATTGGCGCTTTGAGCTCGCCATTTTTCACCATTTCGTTAAAGGCTAAGCCTAAGCGAGCGCGATCTTTTAAACCGACCCAGCAAATACGGGCAGGTAAACCTTGGAAGTGGATTCGCTCACGCGCCATATCCAGCCAGTTATGCAGATGTGGGTTGTCAGGGATCAGCTCTTTGACTTTTTGATCGGTTTTGTAAATGTCTTCCGGATCGCCAGAGAGTGCCGCCCAACGGAAGGGACCTATCCCTTCACAGAATAGGGGACGAATATAGGCCGGCACAAAACCGGGGAAGTCGAACGCATTGGTAACACCTTCTTCCAGCGCCATTTGGCGAATGTTATTGCCATAGTCCAGTGTCGCAGCGCCGCGAGTTTGCAAATCAAGCATGGCGCGCACTTGGATCGCCATCGAAGCTTTGGCAGCTTTGACGACTTCAGCTTCATTTTGTTGACGCATCTGCGCGGCTTTTTCCATGCTCCAGCCGAGTGGTAAATAGCCATTGAGTGGATCGTGTGCCGAGGTTTGATCCGTCACCACATCAGGCGTGATGTTGCGTTTGACTAATTCGGGGAAGACGTCAGCGGCATTACCCAGTAAGCCGACAGAAATTGGGCGATCGGTATCGGCGATCATCGCCAGCGCTTCATCAAGCGTGTTGGCTTTTTTGTCGACATAACCGGTGCGCAGACGATAGTCGATGCGCGATTCATCACATTCCACCGCAATCATCGAGAATCCTGCCATCGTCGCCGCCAAAGGTTGCGCGCCGCCCATGCCGCCCAAGCCGCCAGTTAAAACCCAACGGCCTTTGGCATCGCCGTTGAAATGCTTTTTCGCAACCGCGACAAACGTCTCGTAAGTACCTTGCACTATGCCTTGCGAGCCAATGTAAATCCAAGAACCTGCCGTCATCTGGCCGTACATCATCAAGCCTTGTTTATCGAGCTCGTTGAAATGTTCCCAGTTTGCCCAGTGAGGTACTATGTTGGAGTTGGCAATCAACACACGTGGCGCATTTTTGTGGGTTGGGAAAACCCCAACCGGTTTGCCCGATTGCACCAATAAAGTCTGGTCATCTTCGAGGCGCTCCAGCACTTCGACGATTTTGTCAAAGCACTCCCAGTTACGGGCCGCGCGGCCAATACCACCATACACCACCAGTGCATGAGGATGTTCAGCCACATCGGGGTCGAGGTTATTCATCAGCATGCGAAGTGGGGCTTCAGTGAGCCAAGATTTGGCGCGCAGCTGTGTGCCACGAGGGGCGCGAATGGTGCGCTGAGTGTCCAGTCTTGTTCCTTGTGTAGATGACTGTGTCATGTTGAGACTCCTTTTGATTCACGGGTGACGGATGGATTGCACTTGTTCGGCCATGGCGTTAGCAATGTCCCAACACAAACGAGCAGCTAAGCGCGCCGTATGTTGATCGATATCGAAACTCGGGTTGTATTCGGCGATATCGGCAATCATCAGTTTGTTTTTGTAATGAAGAATTTGGTCGAAATAGGGGGCAAGCGCTTCTATGCTCACACCGCGCGCGGCAGGCGCACTCACACCGGGCGCACTGGCCGCCGGAAACACGTCCAGATCAATGGTGAGATAGAGGTAATCACAATCATCAATAAAGTGTTGTAATCGAGTCAGGTGATCCTTGAGTGACAAAGGCGAAAACGCTTTATCTTCAACATACCAAACCCCTAGCTTATCTGCGCGTTCAAACAGTGCGGGCGTGTTGCTGGCGCGGCTCACTCCCAAGCAGGCGTAATGAAAATCCCAACCTTGCTGCTGGCAAAAATGGTGGATTTGATTAAACGGTGTGCCTGAGCTTGGGCGTACTGGAACGAACGCTGTTTCAACCCCAGATTCAAACGCGCGTAAGTCAAAATGCGCATCAAAATTGATGATGCCGATCCGCGGTCGCTGTACGCCTGTTGCTAGAAAATGCTGTGCTAAACCCTGAAAGGTTGCCCAAGCAATCTCGTGTCCGCCGCCGAGCACGATGGCCCGCGCGTGAGGCAAAGCCTGTTGAATCACTTGCGCGCATTCTTGCTGAGCTTGCTCTAATGCATCACCTTCACAACGAATGTTGCCCAAATCGTAAATGGGGGTTGGATGGTGCCACGCGAGATTGGCCAGTGCTTGCTTAATAAGGTTGGGCGCGTGTTTGGCTCCGGTGCGACCTTTGTTGCGTTCAACGCCCGCATCACACTCAAAACCGATCAGCGCTACCCCTTGAGGCTGATTGGCTAGCTCGTCCACTTGAATTGGACAAGCGATATAGTGCACACGACGCCCAGCTTGGCCATCTTCGGGATCATGGCGGCCTTGCCAAGTGTGCTCTGTGGTGAAATTAGGATTCATAGCTTAGCTCTCCATTCACCATGCGAGCATGCAGGCGAGAAACGCCGACTTGATAGCTCAGCTCGGCAGGGTGTTCGATATTCCAAATCGCCAAATCAGCATCGTAGCCTTCTACGATTTGTCCACGGTTTGCGGCGTAACCCAAAGCTTGCGCTGCATGGCAAGTGACACCGCGTAGCGTCTCTTCTGGCGTTAGGCCAAACAAGGTACAGCCCATATTCATCATCAGGGACAAATCGGCAAATGGTGAGGTGCCGGGGTTTAAATCGGTAGAGATGGCCATGGGTACGCGATATTGGCGCAGCCATTCAATCGGCGGCTTTTGGGTTTCGCGCAAAAAGTAGAATGCACCGGGAAGTAAGGTGGCAACCGTGCTCGATTGCGCCAATGCTTTCACGCCCGCTTCATCAAGGTATTCGATATGGTCAACGGAGAGCCCACCCATGCGAGCGGTGAGTGCGCTGCCGCCTAAGTTGGAAAGCTGCTCGGTATGACCTTTGATTTGCAAGCCATGCGCTTGCGCAGCATGAAACACGCGTTCAGTTTGCGCCACGCTAAAGCCAATCGACTCACAAAACACATCCACGCTGGTGGCCAGTTGCTCTTCGGCAACCCGAGGAATGATCTCTTGGCAAATATGCGCGATATAGTCATCACTACGGCCTTGAAATTCAGGAGGTAGTGCGTGCGCGGCAAGTAATGTGGTGGTGATTTTGACGCGGCGATGCTGCTCAAGCGCTTTGGCGGCGCGCAGCATTTTCAGCTCATCCTTGAGCGTTAAACCGTAGCCAGATTTCACTTCAACGGAAGTGACACCGCTACGCAGCAGGCCATCCAAACGCGGTAGCGCCAGCTCGATCAACGCTTCTTCACTGGCCTTACGAGTGGCATTCACGGTAGAAAGAATGCCGCCACCTTGGGCGGCGATGGCTTGGTAGGGCACACCTTGTAAACGCAGCTCGAATTCGTTGGCGCGGCTGCCGGCATAAACCAAGTGGGTGTGGCAATCAATCAATCCCGGTGTGACTAATTTGCCGGCACACGAGATAGAATGCGCATCGCTGGGAAGGTCAATATGTTGGCCTATGTGCTGAATGCGCCCCTGCTCAATGATGAGGGTTTGCGGCTCGGTTACCTGATAACCTTGCACGCCCGGTTGCATGGTTACTAAACGCGCTTCGGTCAACACACAATTCATCGCTTTCCATCCAGATATCGATATGTCAAATGTATATACAAATAAATAGTGGAAAGCGTAAAAGTTCGCAACTTGAATGTTGCGAAAATGTGATCATGTGGGACTATTGGTTGAACAGAATTTTCGAGCTGAGTTTATAACGCGAACCCGGATGATAGAGCAGGGCTGAGCTAACCAGTTTGTCACCACTCCAAGTACGGCGATTGAGTAGCAAGCAAGGTTCATTAGCCGCAAGTGCAAGGGCTTGTTTGACATGCGCATCGGCCACAATGGCTTCTACAGTATGCTCAATCGCGCTCAGTGGACAGTTTTGCGACAAATATTGGTTGGGCGTAATTTGGGTAAAATCTTGATCCAAATAGTGTGGCACCGAACGGCTATTCACCCAACGCACTTCCAGTTGCATCGGGATATCGTTAGCGTAGTGAATGATTTCACTGTAAAACACTGGGCTACCCACCATCACACCGAGCTTGATGGCGACAGCTTCGTCGGCGTTCAGCGCACGCTGTTCAACCACTTTGTTGTGATACTGCTTACCGCGACTGAGGATTTCATCCGCGATGTTGCGAATATCTAGCAAAGGCGATTCGGCTTTCTCTTCTGCCGCGCAAACAAAGGTGCCTAAACGTGGGCGGCGCTGCAATTTTCCTTCACTGACCAGATCGCGCAGCGCTTTGTTGACCGTCATGCGGCTGACACCAAATTGCTCGGTTAATTCCAATTCAGTAGGTGTACGATAACCGACCGGCCAACGACCCGACTCGATGTTATCGAGCATAAATTGTTTGATTTGCAGATAGCGTGGAGACAAGTTTCAACTCTTTCAAAAAATCATTTGCATAGACAAATCATTTCTTTGAAATCGAAGTTTTGCAACTTTTTGTGTGTAAGTTGCCACATTGCGCAGATTTTTAGGGTGTGATTGTGCTTGATATTGATGGGGCTAAAAGAGCAACGCCAGCTTGAAAGCTGGCGTTACGAAGTTTAGTCACGCTTCCACAGCATATGACAAAACTTCTGATCCGGGTCACGGCTGATCAACATGCGAGCGAATACATCGTCCAGCACATCGTTCTCTTCGTTCACCAGACCAATGCGAACTTCGGCGTAGATTTCCTTATCGACTTCAAAGCCCACTTGATCATCCCAGTCATCGCCGACATCAACCATTTCAGCCGCGCCGCGATCATCAAACTGAGCTGTGAACAAAATTACATCCACAGGTTCGAGGTTATCTGGCGCCATCTCTAGGAAAATGTCGTATGCGGTATCAATGGTGTCGTCGATAGAAATTAGCTCAGCCATAAGATTACGCTCGGTTCATGAATTTGCGTTCAGCAGTATTGATAACGATACGATCGCCCGTTGCAATGTACTCTGGAACTTGAACCACTAATCCAGTTGGCATACGCGCTGGTTTAGTACGAGAAGAGGCCGAAGCACCTTTGATTGATGGATCTGTCTCTTCAATCACCATTTCAACAGAAGATGGCAGTTCAATCGCAACCGCTTCACCGTCAACCAATACTACGCTCATACCTTGAATTTCTTCAGTGATGAACAGCAGTTCGTCTTCGATTTCATCTTTCTTGAAGTTGTATGGGGTGTAGTCGTCATTGTTCATGAAGACATACTCATCGCCATCAATGTAAGAGAAAGAGATCGGGCGCTTGTTCATTTCTACGGTGTCGAGCACGTCGTCAGATTTGTAACGCTCATCTACGCGAGCGCCAGTATTGAGGTCAGTACAACGCAGTTTGTAGATTTTTGAACCGCCGCGGCCACCTGGAGTGGTCACTTCGATATCTTTGATCAGCAGAGTTTTACCGTTAGAAACGATGGCAAAACCTTTTTTCAGTTCACTTGCCTTTGGCATGAAATATATCCTTCGTGTAAAAAGTGGCAGCATTATAACTAAAGGAAGGGGGAAAAGGAATATCTCTCCTTATGTTGCGTTTTGTCTCACGCGTTGCATGATGAAGAGCTAACCGGAGTGATGCTTTGCTAAGCAATAAAACGGTGAGCTATTGATTGATAGCCGCGCATCGTGGAACATAAGGCTTCTGCAAACCAAGTGAGTACGTGAGCGGTATGACTCTGCCGGTGATTGACCCGAAACAGCCTTTTCAACCTGAATACCAAAGTGCGATTACCGATTTGGTACGTTTTTGGCGTGCAGGGGCAGGGCAGGCGCTGCACAGTATCTATCTTTACGGCAGTGTGGCGCGCAAAACGGCACAGCCTAACCGTTCCAATCTGGATGTCGTGGTAGTCACGCATGGCGCTTTTGAAGAAAATCGCGCGACCTTAATCAACACGATTCGTTGGCGTTTTCAGAAAAGTTATCCGTGGATCACTGATGTATCCATCAAACTTGCAACGGTTGAAGAAATCGCGACCTTAGAGGCGATTTTCTCTTGGGGTTTTATGCTGCGCCATTGCTGTGTGTGCATATATGGCGATGATCTGGCGGAGTGTTTTGGTCACTACGAGCCCAGTTGGGAAATTGCCAAACATTGGAATATGGATGTCGGTGATTGGCTAGCCTATTACCGAGATAAAATTGCCAAAGCGGCTAATCAACAAGAGCAGATTTTGGCTCAGCAGATGGTGGCCAAAAAACTACTGCGTGCCAGTTATTCACTGATTATGTACCGCGACAAGCAGTGGTTTGACGATCCACTAGAATGCGGTACCCACTTCCTACGCTATCACCCAGAGAAGCAGATTGAGATTGACCGCCTTGGTTTACTGCTAAAATCCCGTGCGATTCCCAAACGCTCGGTGGTGGGTTTACTTGATAGCTTTGGTCCTTGGCTGGTGTCTCAATATCAAAAAACCGAATTCAGGATTGGTTAGTCTTTTTTGAGAATTTGCGATAAGTATTATTTTGCACAGTTTAACGGTTTATTAATTAAGGAAATGCTGTGCTAACTTTTAGTTATGTATTCTTCCGAGTTGCTCTAGCATGTCCATTCTTGATAAGTGCCACCCAACCATTAAAAAGATAGAACTGGCCAATATTTCTCAATATCTAGTCTCGTCCATGCATTCAATTCGAGAAGGTATGGTATGGCTGATCCCCTGTTTGATGATCTCTTCCTTTGTGCTGTTTATCGCCAGTATGGGGGAATTGTTTAGTGGTGGTCGCCCGGAGTGGGTGCTGGTTTTATATCGTGCTAATCAAGTGATCGCCGAAACGTTCCCTTATTTGATGACGGCGACCATTTCTTATCTTTTAGCGATGCATTGGCATTTACCACGACCTCCGATTGCGCTACTGAGCATCGTTTACTTAGTGGTGTCATCGGCATCGGTCAGTACCGAACATAATCTGCCGACGTTTCAGATTGTCACGGCACTGGTGACCCCCGTATACGCTATTCCGTTGATTGCTTGGCTTATGCGTTACCCCGCATTGCATTTAACGCGTTCTAACAGTGCTGGTACTATTGTCCGTGAGTCGCTCAATCTGGTGTTGCCGGCAGCGTTGACCTCGATTGTAGTAGTGGCGATTAATTTAATTTTATTTGGCCCAGTGACGCGCCAAATCTTCGCGAGTTTAATGCATTTTGATTATGCCAATGACCCTTATGCATTTGGGTTAACGTTCGCTAGCCTTAATTCCCTACTTTGGTTTTTCGGGGTGCATGGTTATTACGCGTTACTACCTTTAGTGGAACGCTTACAAGAAGCGAGTCTGCTTTCTGAGTCCTATTTATTGATCGGGGAAAGTGCTCCGTATCCGATGAATTTGTCTTTTATGGGTACTTTCGTGTTTATTGGAGGCAGTGGGGCCACTTTTTCACTGGCTTTATCCATTTTGCTGTTTAGTAAACAAAAATCCATACGATTGCTTGCCTTAGCGAGCATTCCTATCGGGTTTATCAATGTGAATGAAATATTCCTATTTGGCTTGCCATTGATTTTGAATCCCAGATTGTTTCTGCCCTTTCTGTTAGTGCCGATGACGAATGTCGTGGTGTCTTTATGGGTGGTTACCTCTGGATGGGTGGATTATCCTACGGTTTCCGTTCCGTTTAATAGCCCGATTTTTCTTAATGCGTGGATTGCGACGAATGGCGACTGGCACGCTTTGTTACTCCAACTGTTCAACATTTTTCTTGGTTGCGTTTTGTATCTGCCTTCGGTGTTACGGCTCAATGAACAGTATGGCAAGCAGGTTATTCGTATTCCTTCGCTAGATACTATGTACACCCGTCGCCAAGAAGAAGCAGAACACTTGCAAGATGACCCGATTGCATTGGCGCAAAAACAAGAACGTGAACAATTGAAGGTTGAGCAACAACTGCAAATGATGAGCAGCAAAGAGTTCTGTTTGGAGTATCAACCACAAGTTTGCCATCGCACTGGGCAAGTGATTGGTTGTGAGGCATTAATTCGCGCCAAAGATCAACAAGATAACATTCTACCACCGGCAGCCTTTTTACCTTCCCTTGCCAAAGCAGGGTTGATGAAAGAGATGGATTTATGGGTGGTGAAACACGCTACGCGTGATGTTCGCAAGCTAACGGATCTCGGAGTTTATGTACCTGTCAGTATTAATCTGACGGCAGAAACCTTGATGAATTTGACCGTAATGGCTCAGATTGAAGAGATCATTCGCCCAGTGGCAGGATTAATCCATATTGAGCTGACGGAAGAAAGTTTACTGGCGGATGAACAGCGTTTGACTTGGGTATTTAATCAACTCCATCAATTAGGTGTCAAAATTTACATTGATGATTTTGGTACTGGTTACTCTTCTCTCAGCTATCTGCACCGTTTTGATGTCGATGGGATCAAGATTGATCGCTCTTTCGTGCTAGCTTTGGCCTCTGAAAAAGGGCGTAAAGTGTTTGCGAATTTACAGCTCGTTGCTCATTCCCTTGAGTTGGAAACGATCGTCGAAGGGGTCGAAACTCAAGAGCAATTAGAAGCGATGGGAGATGAATACCCTTTCTCAGTACAAGGCTGGTTTTACAGTAAATCTCTCACTCGTGAACATTTGGTGGAATTCGTGCAAGAACGTAATATGCTCAAAACAACCCCAGCTGAGGTGCAATAAGCTCGTCGAATTGCTTGCCGATGAAAGGCAAAATCGCGTCTGCCACCGGTTTGAGTTGCTTGTCGATGTAGTGCTGATAATCCATCGGACTTTTGGAATACTCTTTCGGCTCTGGTCCATTCACGGTGATCAAATATTCAATGCTGCCGCGATACTGATACTGTAGAGGCCGCCCGAGTTTGGCATTAATGTCATCCGCCATTCTGGCTGCGCGCACTTGCGGCGGCACATTCTTTTGGTACTCATGTAACCGTCGGCGCAAACGCTTTTGATATACCAATTGATCATCCAATTGGCCTGCCAATGTCTGTTCTACGATAGTGCGAATATAGGATTCTGGGTCTTGGCCGTGGAAAATCAATTGATACAGCTGATGTTGAAACCGTTGCGCGAGCGGCGTCCAATCGGTGCGTGCGCTTTCCAAACCTTTAAAAATCAGTTGTTCATTATCACCATCCCCTTTTAAACCCGCATAGCGTTTTTTGGAGCCCGTTTCTGAACCGCGAATGGTCGGCATTAAAAAGCGGCGATAGTGGGTTTCGTATTCGAGTTCAAGAATCGAAGTAAGGGCATATTCTTGCTTTAAATGCTCTGTCCACCATTGGTTGATTTCACTCACCAAAGCATTACCAATCGTGTCGGCTTCTTGTTGAGTGTACTGACCACCCAGCGCAACGAAAGTTGAGTCTGTATCGCCATAAATTACTTGATAGCCGCGCGCTTCAATCAACTGTTTTGTTTGGATCATGATTTCATGGCCGCGCATGGTAATGCTCGATGCCAATCGCGCATCGAAAAAGCGGCAGCCTGATGATCCGAGTACACCATAAAACGAGTTCATGATGATTTTGATCGCTTGCGAAAAAGCCTTTTCTTGGTTGCGTTTGGCTTCATCGCGCGCTGCCCATAGCTTTTCGATCATCTCAGGCAAAAAGTGTTTGGTACGATGAAATTGACCACCGCGAAAGCCCGGAACCGCGTGATCGGCTTGTTTGCCTATCGGTAGCTTTAATCCTTCAATCAACCCAAGCGGATCAATCAAAAACGAGCGAATAATCGAAGGGTAGAGGCTTTTAAAATCGAGCACGAGTACCGAGTCATACAGCCCCGGAATTGAATCCATCACATAACCGCCCGGGCTGGCAACCCAGTTTTCTGGCTGCAAATTGGGAGCGACATACCCTGCACGGTGTAGTTGTGGTAGATAGAGATTGGTGAATGCGGCTACAGAGCCACCAATGCGATCTAACTCGACACCTGTTAAACGTGAACGCTGAATGGCGAAATCGAGCAGATGAGTGGCCGCAAAAATCTTATTCACTAATACGCAGTCTTGCAGGTTGTAGCGAGCGAGCGAGGGCTTATCGTGGCGAAACATCTGGTTAATTTCATCCATCCGATCATGCACGTTATGGATCGCTTTCCCTTCGCCGAGCAGCTCTTGCGAGACGGACTCCAAAGACCATGAACGAAAATGGTAAGTCGCGGTTTTTAACGTATCGATGCCATCGAGCACCACACGTCCGGGAATACTGATAAAGCCTTGCTGAGTTTGGCTCGCCGTTCGAAAGAAGCTCGGTTGCTGAGCTCGGCCAATAGTGAGTTTCAGTTTGTGGAACTCCGCGCGTTTGTGCAGCAGCCGGAAATCGAAATCCACCACACTCCAACCAATAATCACATCAGGATCAAACTGCTCAAACCATGCAATGAGCGCTTTGAGTAACTGGTATTCATCCTCGACCCATTGAATCGGCGTTTCCGCAGGCTCTGGCTGACCTATCATAATCACTCGACTGTCCATCGGGCTGTCCAAGCCAATCGAATAGAGCAGCCCTTTTTCGGAGCATTCGATGTCTAGCGACACCATATTTAGCGTCGGCAGGTAGTCACCTTGGCGACATTTGGCTTGCTGAACTTGGCGATAACGACCGAAATCGGTGATTTGACCAGTAAATTCGATGCTGCCTTGGATAAAGCGTTCCATCAGAAAACGGTCAGCCAAACGGATATCGGTCTCGAAGGTTAAAATTTCCGCGTGAGCGAGTTTTTCCGCTAAGGTTTGACTATCTCGAATGGTGGTGGTGTAACAAGCAGTGAGGGCTTGGCCTTGGAAGCTGTGTAGGGCGAGGGGTGAGAGCGAAAGCTGCAAGGCCAGTGGCGCTGCAATAGATTCAGTCTCTGAGCAAGCCGATTGTTCAATAAAAAACACAGGGCGCTCACCGCGTATGATTAGTTGCGTGGGGCCTGAAGGTGTGGCAAGCCAAAGTTCAATTTGGGTTTGTCCAGCCACATCACGAGCGTGACGTGTTAATACAAACCCTTGTTCAATCTTCAATCTGATTCACCTTTATAGATTCTCATACAGTTTTGCGCTGGCACATTATACTGATCGTGAAGCTGATTACATCGCATTGTGATTTGTGTCGCCAGATAAGGCCAATCATCGGCGAAAGACAATTGAAATCATACGGTGAAAATGAGTGAAAACATTCACTAAAGCTTTCAATTGGTCGAATATGATTTTCATTAACTTATTGATTTCTATGTGCCACATGTGCGATTCGACACTTTGAAAAATAAGTGCTTGCTAAAGTGTAGGTTTCAGATCATATTCACGAGAGAAAAGTTGCCCGCGTTGGTTGGGGTAACTTCGCTGTAATCCACTGTCTAGGTGGGTGCAGAGCCAATAGATAAGTGTGGAGATACAAGTTTGATTAGTGTTTTCCTTGTAGATGATCACGAGCTGGTTCGCACAGGGATACGACGTATTATTGAAGACGTCCGTGGAATGAAAGTAGCAGGGGAAGCTGACAGCGGTGAAGAAGCAGTAAAATGGTGTCGTGCGAACCATGCAGACGTCATTTTAATGGATATGAACATGCCGGGTATTGGTGGCTTGGAAGCAACCAAGAAGCTGTTGCGTGTTAATCCAGACATTAAAATTATTGTATTGACGGTACATACCGAAAATCCGTTCCCAACCAAAGTGATGCAAGCGGGTGCCGCAGGTTATCTCACGAAGGGCGCGGCGCCGGATGAAATGGTCAATGCGATCCGTATCGTTCACAGTGGCCAGCGTTATATTTCTCCAGAAATTGCGCAGCAAATGGCGTTGAGCCAGTTTTCGCCCGCCTCTGAAAATCCTTTTGCTGATCTCTCCGAACGCGAATTGCAGATCATGTTGATGATCACTAAAGGCCAGAAGGTGACGGACATTTCCGAACAGCTCAGTTTGAGCCCGAAAACCGTCAACAGCTACCGCTACCGTCTGTTCGCCAAACTGAATATCAACGGTGACGTGGAATTAACCCACTTAGCTATCCGACACGGGATCTTAGATACTGAGAAGTTATAGTGTCGACACAGTTTGATTCTGCCCCTTTTCTTAAGACAGTCACCAACCAGCCCGGCGTATACCGAATGTATAACGCTGAGGCTGAAGTGATTTATGTCGGCAAAGCCAAAGACCTCAAAAAGCGTCTAACCAGCTATTTTCGCAAGAATCTCGACAGCGAAAAAACCAAAGCTCTCGTCAGCAACATCGCCAAGATTGACGTGACGGTCACCCACACCGAAACGGAAGCATTGATCCTTGAGCACAATTACATCAAGCAGTATCTGCCTAAGTACAACGTGCTGCTGCGTGATGATAAGTCTTATCCCTATATTTTCTTAAGCGCGCACAAACACCCGCGACTGTCCTCACATCGTGGTGCCAAAAAACGCCGTGGTGAATATTTCGGGCCTTATCCGGATTCGGGTGCAGTGCGTGAAACTCTGCATTTGATCCAGAAAATCTTTCCCGTCCGTCAGTGTGAAGATACGGTGTACAGCAACCGTACTCGACCTTGCTTGATGTATCAGATTGGTCGCTGTGCCGGACCTTGTGTGAAAGGGCTGATTTCTGACCAAGGCTATCAAGAGATCGTCCATTACCTGCGTCTTTTCCTGCAAGGCAAAGACAACCAAGTATTGTCGATTCTGGTTGAGAAAATGGAGCAGGCGAGCCGTGAACTGCGTTTTGAAGATGCCGCTAAAGCGCGTGACCAAATTCAAGCCATTCGCCGCGTACAAGAGCAGCAATTTGTGTCGGATGACAGTTTGGAAGACTTGGATGTGCTCGGTTTTGCGCAAGAAAATGGCATTGCTTGCATCCATATTTTGATGATCCGCCAAGGCAAAGTGCTCGGCAGTCGTAGCCATTTCCCGAAAATACCAAGTGATACCTCGCAGGTCGAAGTGTTTGAGAGCTTTTTAAGCCAATATTATTTGAGCCACAGTGAAGCTCGCAGTATTCCTGCACGGATCATTTTAAATCGAGGATTGACCGAAGAAACCGAGGCGCTACAAACCGCGATCAGTGAACTTGCAGGGCGCAAAGTCACTTTCCATGTCAATCCAACCGGTACGCGTGGCCGCTATTTAAAGCTTTCTAATACCAATGCTTTGACGGCGCTGACGACCAAGATCAATCACAAAATGACCATCAGTCAGCGCTTCAAAGCCTTGCAAGAAGAGCTCGGAATGGATGCGATTACCCGCATGGAGTGTTTTGATATCTCGCATACCATGGGCGAAAGCACGATGGCCTCTTGTGTGGTGTTCAACCAAGAAGGGCCGCTAAAGCAAGAGTATCGGCGTTACAACATCACTGGCATCACCGGTGGGGATGATTACGCGGCGATGGCGCAAGTGTTGGAACGCCGCTACAGCAAGCAGCTTGATAGCAGTAAAATTCCCGACATTATTTTTATTGATGGCGGCAAAGGGCAGCTTAATCGTGCGTACGAAATTATCTCCTCATGTTGGCAGGATTGGCCGAAGTACCCGAAGATCATTGGTATCGCCAAAGGAGTGACACGTAAACCCGGTTTGGAAACGCTGATCACGATTGATGGCGATGAATTCCATCTACCGAGTGATGCACCTGCACTACACTTGATTCAACATATTCGTGATGAAAGCCATAATCACGCGATTGCAGGACACAGAGCGCAGCGCGGAAAAACTCGCCGTACCAGTACGCTTGAGGGTATTGAAGGCGTGGGGCCAAAACGGCGTCAGGCGCTACTCAAATATTTGGGTGGTATGCAGGAATTGAAACGTGCATCTGTTGAAGAAATCGCCAAAGTGCCGGGGATTAGTTACGCGTTGGCAGAAATCATTTATCAAGCATTGAAACAATAAGAAAAATACAGCAACATTAACGCGCCATCGAAAAGAGCCTATATATTATGCGTTTCAACATTCCTAACCTTCTCTCCCTGCTCAGATTATTTCTGATCCCCGTGTTTGTGGTGACCTTTTATCTTCCTTTTGAATGGGCTCCCTTTGTCGCCGCGATGGTGTTCTGGGTAGCTGGATTTACCGATTGGTTAGATGGAATGTTGGCGCGCAAATTAGGCCAAACTTCGCGTTTTGGCGCGTTTATTGACCCAGTGGCCGATAAAGTGCTAGTGGCCACGGCACTGATTTTGATCACCGAACATTATCACAGTATCTGGATCACCATTCCTGCGGTGACTATGATCGCCCGTGAAATCATCATTTCTGCACTGCGTGAGTGGATGGCAGAAATTGGCAAACGAGCCAGTGTCGCGGTGTCTTGGGTGGGCAAAGTGAAAACTCTGACCCAAATGTTTGCACTCTGGGTGCTGATCTGGCGTTATGACGACTGGATGATTTGGCTTGGCTACATTTCTATCTATGTGGCGACTGTGCTGACCTATTGGTCAATGGTGCAATATCTCGCTGCGGCCAAAGACGATTTACTTAACGAAGAACATCACTAGAAAACGGGCGAAAGCCCGTTTTTTTATCGCTGGACGATAGGGGCGTTGGACAAAAGATTGAGCTTGAGATCCAGTTATCTCCATAAAAACGCGGCTTTTTTTGCTAATAAAGTGAGCAAATATCGCGTTTTTGCATGTTAAATAGTCAAACGATTAGAAAGGCAAAAAAATTGTGTTGACTCAATACCTCGAATGCGTAGAATGCATTCCCGTAGTCAGGCAGTCAGCGAAACAAGCAAGCGCCTGAAGTTACAGAGGCGCGTTGGCAGAGTGGCCATGCAGCGGATTGCAAATCCGTGAACCTCGGTTCGACTCCGGGACGCGCCTCCATTGCGACACTAGCTCAGTTGGTAGAGCGCAACCTTGCCAAGGTTGAGGTCACGAGTTCGAACCTCGTGTGTCGCTCCAAATTAAATGATATGGCGTTAAGCGGTATCACAAGATGGTGTCTTCCATCGCAAAGATTTTGCGTGCCCTGGTGGTGAAATCGGTAGACACAAGGGATTTAAAATCCCTCGACTTTCGAGTCGTGCCGGTTCAAGTCCGGCCCGGGGCACCATCTCCATTATGCGACACTAGCTCAGTTGGTAGAGCGCAACCTTGCCAAGGTTGAGGTCACGAGTTCGAACCTCGTGTGTCGCTCCAAATCGAAACCCCGCTCAATGAGCGGGGTTTTTCGTTTCAGTATCCTGTTAATCACATATGGTGCTATTTCTCTTCGATTTGATTAGCATTTGCTAACGTTTTCCTGTTTTTATGAGTTGAATCACGTCGGTTATTCCGTGTCCAGTTACAATTGCCCTAGATTACTAAGGGTTATCCGTGATTGGGTTGTACACGCTAGAGAAATGAGTGCCGAGCATGCAATCGTTCAAGTGGGATCAATATTTCGAAACAGGGTTGGATGAGGTTGATGAACAGCACCAGTATTTGGTGAACATTGTTAATCGCTATAGCTCTCTGTTGGCTGAAAATCACGTCTCGCTAGAAGAGATCCGTCTTGCGTTGTTCGAGTTGTCCCGCTATTCAGAATACCACTTCAAAGAAGAAGAAAAGCTGATGCGTGAGGTCGGCATTTCAGACCGTCATCTTGAAGAGCACATTCAGGTTCATCGCACGTTTATGTCTGAAGTGTTCAGCATGCAAGCTTTCATCCATGACGTAGATGACCGTTCGGCCGTTCAGCTATTGGAGTTTTTGATCCATTGGTTGGCGTACCACATCTTAGGTATCGACCAGAATATGGCGCGACAAGTGATTGCGATTCGCTCTGGCATGAGTGCTGAAGAGGCCTACGCTAAAGAGGAGCGTGAGAAAAATGCCGCGACGGAGCCATTACTCAATGCCCTTAATGCGTTATTTGATCAAGTCTCTGAACGTAATAGGGAACTCGTCAAACTCAATCAATCACTGGAAGAAAAAGTGATTGAGCGTACTCAGCAGCTTTACCAAGTCAATCGTCAGCTAGAAGCACTGTCGATGACCGATAGCCTGACTGGCTTACCTAACAGACGTAAAGCCATGCGTCAGCTCGTACTACATTGGAACCTTGCTCAAGACAATCAACAGTCTTTCGCCTGTGTGATGGTTGATGTTGATGGCTTCAAGGCTGTGAATGACCTCTATGGTCATGATGTGGGAGATAGAGTTTTGACGACGTTGGCACACACACTAAGGGATCACTTCCGTAGTGATGATCTGGTTTGTCGTTTAGGTGGCGATGAGTTTTTGGTGCTTTGTCCTGAAACGAATACATTAGGTGCAGTACATATCGCTCAAGCGGTTTGTCACGCCATTCAACAGCATGTGATCTCGATTGAAGACAACCTATGCTGGCAAGGTAGTGTTAGCATGGGCGTCGCAGAATTCGATCCAAAAATGAAGGATCACCATGAATTACTGCGCGCGGCGGATCAAGCGGTTTACCTTGCCAAAAACAGTGGGAAAAATCGTGTTTGCGCTTTTGATGGGCTGAGCTAGTTGAGTGATTTCAGCATCCACACGTCGCAGCCATTATGCTCAGTTCCTGCCATGGGCTGTGTTAAGTGCTCAAAACCAAGCTGTTGGTAGAGCTTGATTGCTTGGGTCATGCTAGAAAGGGTATCTAAATAACATTTGGCATAGCCTTGCTGCTTCGCAAAATTCAAACAGTGCTCGCTGAGCGCTCGGCCTACGCCATGGCCGCGGCTTGTGGGGAGCAGAAACAACTTCTTCAGTTCACACAAATCCGTATGGCCAGCAAAAGGTGCAATACCACCACCGCCGACTACCTTCCCCTCCAATAACGCAACAAAATACGCGCTGCGATCTTGTTCTCGATAATGCTGACTCATGGCAAGCACTTCAGCATCCGAAGGGCCAAAACCTTCACCAATGGCACCAAACTCAGCGCCGACGCTTTGAATAATTTGGCAAATCTCAGAGTCAAACTCAGGTCGAATCGGTACGATTTCTACTCTCATTGCTAGTCCTTTTCTGGATGAAAAATGCGGTGATGTTGTTTTTTTAGCATGTCACCGCGTACTTCTAATTAGTGGGTATTGCTGTAAGACTTTTCAAGTGCATGAATAATGCCCCAATAATGCATACACGGTGGATTTCAATTTGGCTTTAATCCTAGCTTTCGGTACTATGTATAGCTATTTGAAAACCCCAAGAATCCCTTACGGTAACACTATTGGCGGTCTTGCGACTGCCAAAGAAACCTACTCGGGCTCCTAAAGGAAACTGCTGATTGGCAGACGAGGAAACGATGCAACATCTACAAGAGATTATTGCTAATGCGACCGCGGCGATTAACGCTGCAGAGTCGCTCGTCGCACTGGATGAAGTGCGTGTTCAGTATCTGGGCAAAAAAGGTGAACTGACGGTTCAACTGCAAAGCCTAGGTAAACTACCGCCGGAAGAGCGCCGTACTGCTGGCCAAGAAATTAACGTTGCGAAAGAAGCGGTGCAAAAAGCACTGGCTGAGCGTAAAGATGCGCTGCAAAGCGCAGAGCTGGAAGCCAAATTAGCGGCTGAAACCATCGATGTGACTCTGCCGGGTCGCCGTATCGAAAATGGTGGCTTGCACCCAGTGACCCGTACTATCGAACGTATTGAAAGCTTCTTTGGTGAGCTTGGCTTTACTGTAGAGTCTGGCCCTGAAATCGAAGATGATTTCCATAACTTCGATGCTCTGAACATTGCCGCGGATCACCCAGCGCGTACTGATCACGATACTTTCTTCTTCAATCCGAAGCTGATGTTGCGTACTCACACTTCTGGCGTGCAAATCCGTACTCTGGAAGAGCGTCAGCCGCCACTGCGTTTCATCGCCCCAGGCCGTGTTTACCGTAACGACTACGACCAAACGCATACACCAATGTTCCACCAAGTGGAAGGTATGCTGGTTGATGAAAACGTTAACTTCGCACAGCTGAAAGGCATCCTGCATGACTTCCTGTGTAACTTCTTCGAAGAAGATCTTGAAGTGCGTTTCCGTCCGTCTTACTTCCCGTTCACTGAGCCTTCAGCGGAAGTGGATGTGAAAGGTAAAAACGGCAAATGGCTAGAAGTGCTAGGCTGCGGTATGGTGCACCCAAATGTACTGCGCAGCGTAGGCATCGACCCTGAGAAATACTCAGGTTTCGCGTTTGGTATGGGCGTTGAGCGTTTAACCATGCTCCGCTACGGCGTGAATGACCTGCGTGCATTCTTCGAAAACGATCTGCGTTTCCTAAAACAGTTCAAATAATTCAGGGTTCCCAAGAGGTATATACAATGAAATTCAGCGAATCATGGCTTCGTGAGTGGGTTAACCCGGCAATTACCACTGACGAATTAACCCACCAAATTACAATGGCGGGTCTGGAAGTGGACGACGTACTGGCAGTGGCTGGTGTGTTCGACGGCGTAAAAGTGGGTCACGTGGTTGAGTGTGCTCAACACCCAGATGCCGACAAACTGCGCGTCACCAAAGTCGATGTGGGCGAAGAAGAGCTTCTGGACATCGTGTGTGGTGCAGCCAACTGTCGTCAAGGTCTGAAAGTTGCAGTGGCAACCGTAGGCGCGACGCTGCCAGGCGATTTCAAAATTAAGAAAGCCAAACTGCGTGGCCAACCGTCACACGGTATGCTTTGTTCATTCTCTGAGCTGGGTATCGATGTTGAATCGAACGGCATCATGGAACTGGCTGAAAACGCACCAATTGGTATGGATTTCCGCGATTTTCTGTCACTGAACGATGTGACTATCGATGTGGATTTGACGTCTAACCGCGCGGACTGTTTCAGCATCCGTGGTTTAGCTCGTGAAGTGGGCGTACTGAACCGTGCGGACGTGACTGCGCCTGCGGTGAATGCGATTGCTGCGACCATTAATGATACGATTGCAATTGACGTGAAAGCACCAGCGGCGTGTCCACGTTACCTTGGTCGTATCGTGAAGAACGTGAACGTTCAAGCGCAAACGCCACTGTGGATGCAAGAAAAACTGCGTCGTTGTGGTATCCGCTCTATCGATCCGGTGGTTGATATCACTAACTTCGTGATGCTGGAACAAGGTCAACCGATGCACGCGTTTGATCTGGCGAAGATTGAAGGCGGAATAGTGGTTCGTCTGGCTGAGCAAGATGAAAAACTGACTCTACTTGATGGCTCAGAAGCCAAATTGAACGCAGATACGCTAGTGATTGCTGACCAACAAAAAGCGCTGGCGATTGCTGGTGTGTTCGGTGGCGAGCATTCTGGCGTCAGCACTGACACCAAAGATGTATTACTTGAGTGTGCGTTCTTCGCACCAGACCATATTCGTGGTCGTGCACGTAGCTACGGCCTACACACCGATTCTTCAATGCGTTTTGAACGTGGCGTTGACTACGCTCTGCAACACGCGGCGATGGAGCGTGCAACGCAGCTGCTGGTTGAGATCTGTGGTGGTGACGTTGCGCCAGTGGTAGCCGCAGAATCAGCGGCCGATTTACCAAAACCAAACCAAGTGACACTGCGTCGTAGCAAGCTCGACAAACTGCTGGGTCATGCGATTCCGGATGCGGACGTGGTAGAAATTCTTGAGCGTCTGGGCATGCAAGTGGCGACTACCGCAGAAGGCTGGCAAGCGACTGCGCCAACATGGCGTTTTGATATTGCTATCGAGCAAGATTTGGTGGAAGAAGTAGGCCGCATCTACGGTTACAACAACATTCCTAACCAAGCTCCTGTGGCTGCGTTGAACATGAACCTGCATAACGAAGCGAAATTACCGCTGAAGCGTGTACGCGACTTGCTGGTTGACCGTGGTTACCAAGAAGCGATCACCTACAGCTTCGTTGAGCCTGAGCAGCAGAAACTGGTTGTACCGGGTGTTGATGCGCTGATCCTACCAAACCCAATTTCTGCTGAAATGTCAGCGATGCGTTTGAGTCTGATCCAAGGTCTGCTGAACACTGTGGTTCACAACCAAAAGCGCCAGCAACCTCGTGTTCGTCTGTTTGAATACGGTTTGCGTTTTATCCCTGATGCAGCAGCAGAAAACGGTATGCGCCAAGAGCCAATGTTGGCGGGTGTGATTTCTGGCGCTCGTGGTGAAGAGCACTGGAATATGGAAACGGCAACCGTTGATTTCTTCGATATGAAGGGCGATCTGGAAGCGGTTCTTGAACTGACTGCGAAAGGCAAAGCTTACAGCTTCGCAGCAACTAAGCATCCAGCTCTGCATCCAGGTCAAGCTGCAGCGATTATGGTGGATGGCAAAGCGATCGGTGTTATTGGTACGGTTCACCCAGAACTTGAGCGTAAGTTTGGCCTCAATGGTCGCACAATCGTGTTCGAGATCGAGTGGAATGCGATCAACACACGCGTGATCCCTGAAGCGGCAGCGATTTCTAAGTTCCCAGCCAACCGTCGTGATATCGCGTTGGTGGTCGATGGCAACATCGCTTCTGGCGACATCGTTGAAGCTTGCCGTGTTGCGGGCGGTGAGTTGTTGAAAGACGCGAAACTGTTCGACGTTTACGTGGGTAAAGGCGTTGAAGAAGGTAAGAAGAGCTTAGCGATTGCGCTGACGCTTCAATCCGTTGAACGCACGCTTGAAGAAGCGGATATCGCAGCAGCGGTAGAGGCGATTGTTCAAGCAGTATCTGCCCAATTCGGCGCGGCTCTGCGCGACTAAGCCAGAGATCTCCTCGCTTCAAGCAAGATGATAGCAGGCTCCTCGGAGCCTGTTTTTTATGGTTTGAATGTGGAGTTAGGTCAACAACTCTCTGATTTTTAGATGAAACTAAGAAAAAATTTTTGGCGTATCGAAAAAAATTATCTACTCTAAATAGTGATAAGAGTCTGAAAATCATTTTAGTGACAATGATGTAAATAACTAAAAATTCAGATTTTTTTCCTCTTGTTCTCCAAGAGAAAGTGAGTGATTTTTAAAGAGAGCTGTAAATCATAACGTTTTGAATC
This sequence comes from Vibrio metoecus, assembly GCF_009665255.1. Lineage (NCBI taxonomy): Bacteria > Pseudomonadati > Pseudomonadota > Gammaproteobacteria > Vibrionales > Vibrionaceae > Vibrio > Vibrio metoecus. The sequence goes on along the minus strand of NZ_CP035686.1, from coordinate 1,530,445 downwards.
GCTTAGTAAGCAATAAAAAAGTTGGCGAAAATCAGAAGGTTGGCATACACTTTCACTGTTCGGCTGTTAGGTTGTTGATTGGTCGAACAAAAATTGCTTTGGCGCTGCCAACCAGCAGCAAGGTTTAACTTAGCTTTGAGGGAAGTTTTATGGCGCTCACAAAGGCCGAATTGGCTGAAGCCCTGTTCGAAAAGCTCGGCATGAGCAAGCGGGATGCCAAGGATACGGTTGAAGTGTTTTTTGAAGAAATTCGCAAAGCACTCGAAAGTGGCGAACAGGTAAAACTCTCTGGTTTTGGTAATTTTGACCTACGAGATAAGAATCAACGTCCGGGTCGAAACCCCAAAACGGGTGAGGATATTCCTATTACCGCTCGACGTGTCGTAACGTTCCGCCCAGGGCAAAAATTGAAAGCCCGAGTCGAGAACATCAAAGTCGAAAAATAAGACCGAGCAATAGACCACGCCCATAAGCGTGGTCTTTTTGCTTTTATCCCTTTCTACTTGTCGCTGCGACAGTGTTGATTGTGTTCCTTTATCCCAATCATATAGCCTGTTTACCCATATTCTGTTTATGCACATGGGATGAAGCTACTTGCAGCCTATCTGCAATACCATATTGTTGAGTAGATGGTGGAGTTAACATTTGAAAGCGCAGCCTGAGCTTTGGGTGGCTGCGCTTGCATGTTTTAAGCGGCTTGGATGTGAGTTGTGATGTAAGGCTGCCAAGCTTGTTGGTAGAGATCTCGTGACGTTGAGCGTATCTTGGCAATTTGAGCCTGTTCCCATTCAGTTAAACCACGCTGCTCTTGGCGAGCGGTTCGCTCAATATTTTGTATTTGCTCATACAGCTGATGCTCAGCACCACTTTTGACTTCAGCAATCGCGGCTAAATGAAATTGAACTTCGGCGATAATTTTGGTTTTAGGCAGTTGCACCAAAACGTTGAGATCGCGATACCCCGACTCTGCTGGATTCTTAAAGCGGTTCTTCACTTTTACAATGGTTGCTTCTCGGTTCAAGGTTTCGTAAGCGGTCACAAGGCTCGCCACATCATGGGCAACGATCGTCGCGCGCGCTAAATCCGTAATACGTTCCGCTTGTCCATCCAGCTCCAACGCAACTTTTTCTAATGCACGTTGGTGAGATTTGGCTCCGGCGAAATACGCTTGAGTATCCGTAAGTAGGGCAGTGCTCTTACACAAGGTTTCTAATTCGATCTGGGCTTGGTGTGCTTTACTGTACAGCACATCAAAATCTTGGTAAGGCTGGGTGACGGGATAATTCTGGCTAGAGATGCCGTACAAACCACTTAAGCTGTGACGAAATAGCTTAGAGCTGACTTCATTTTGTCGAGACTCTTCTCGATTATCTTCCGTTGAGCTTGAGATTAATGGAACGGCCGCCATAACTGGAGCACGGCTTAACAGCAATAGCATCAATGCTGTGGTACGTAGCAATAGACTCATTCACTCTCCTTAGCTTGCGCTGTAGGGTCAAAAAGTGGACCTAGAAGGCGTTTCCTGACAGTGCAATTCAAGTTGGTTCAATGTGTTCAATTCCATTCACTATGATCAATGGGGATGCAGATGGCTGTTTCCAATCAAATCCACCGCTACACTTTGTAAGAATTTGTTATCCATCACATAACATCGACATAGATTCAGACTGCGCCCATTAAGCAGAGTTCCATCACTACAAGTAAGTAAATGTAACGGCCTAGAGGTCATCAATGGGACAAATTCGTGCTACCGAAAATGGGGCAGATCCGCTACTCTTGGCTGTTCTCAAAAAGACAGGAGTAAGAGATGCGAGACCCTGAATTCTGGCATAACAAATGGGCAGCAAATCAGATTGGTTTTCATCTGAAAGATGTGAATCCGTTGCTGATTCGGTTTTGGTCTGAAACAGCACCTAAACGTGATGATAAAGTGCTAGTGCCTTTATGCGGGAAGAGTGAAGATCTCATCTGGCTTGCTAATCAGCATGACAGTGTGCAAGGGGTTGAACTGAGTCAAATCGCGGTACGTTCCTTCTTTGCAGAGCATTTTTATACCCCGACGGTGACGCGACTCAATGCGCAACATGAGTTGTATCAGTTTGATGAGCTGGCTATTTTTTCCGGCGATTTCTTTACAGCTCCTGTTGAATCAGTGGATTTGGTTTATGATCGTGCAGCCTTGGTAGCCTTACCGGAAGAGATGCGCGCAGACTATGCTCAGCGTTTACTACAACTGCTTAAACCAGGTGGACGAATTTTGCTGGTCAGCATGGACTATGTGCAAACTGAGCTGCCGGGACCACCGTTCTCAGTGCCTGAAGCGGAAATTCGCACCTTGTTTATGGGTTGTGAGGTGCGCAGAGTTTACCAAGATACGAGCATAGATCCGCATTTGAATAAGCGCACACAAGTGGGCTTAAGCCGGTTTGCCGAAGAAGTTTGGGTGATTGAAAAAGGCGAGTGACTCTTACTCTTTGAACGTCACTAAGTAGAAATGAAAAAGCGCGCTGAAAGAGCGCGCTTTCTGATAGTGCTGATAAAGATAGGGAGCTGAATTAGTAATGGATCTTCACGGCTTTCGCACACTCAATCGCGCGATCAGTGGCTTCTTGCGTCGTTTTTCCTCGACTAAGGGCAACACCTAAGCGACGACGACCCGCGATATCTGGCTTGCCAAATAAACGTACTTGGGTGTGAGGAATGCTTAAGGCGTCATCAAGCCCACTGAACTGGATATTCTGTGACTGGCCTTGGCCAAGAATCGCGGCTGAGGCTGATGGTCCATATTGCACGATTTGACCAATCGGTAGACCGGTAAAAGCGCGCACATGCAAAGCGAATTCAGACAGTTCTTGGGAAATCAGCGTCACCATTCCGGTATCGTGTGGACGAGGGGAAACTTCATTGAAGATAACTTTATCGCCTTTCACAAACAGTTCAACGCCAAACAGGCCGTAACCGCCAAGCGCGTTAACCACCTGTTCTGCCACATATTCAGCCGCTTTGATGGCATTCTCTGACATCACTTGCGGCTGCCATGACTCACGGTAATCACCATCTTCTTGGCGATGGCCAATCGGGGCGCAGAAATGCACGCCATCGACAGCACGCACGGTCAGCAGTGTGATTTCGTAATCAAAATCGACAAAGCCTTCAACAATCACACGGCCTGCGCCACTGCGCCCGCCTTGCTGAGCGTACTGCCACGCGGCTTCAATTTGTTCTGGGGTGCGAATAACACTTTGTCCTTTGCCTGATGAGCTCATGACTGGCTTACAAACACAAGGTAGACCAATGGTTTCTACTGCTGCGGCAAAGCTTTCGTAGCTGTCTGCAAATTGATATGGCGAAGTTGGCAAGCCTAATTCTTCGGCGGCTAAACGGCGAATGCCTTCACGGTTCATGGTGAGGCGAGTTGCATTGGCGGTAGGTACAACGTTTAAGCCTTGCGCTTCTAACTCCACTAACTTGCTGGTAGCAATCGCTTCAATTTCTGGAACCACGAAATGTGGCTTTTCTAAATCAATCACTTGTTGTAGTGCATCGGCATCGAGCATATCAAACACGTGGCTGCGATGGGCGACCTGCATGGCAGGCGCATCGGCGTAACGATCACAGGCGATCACTTCAAGGCCAAGACGTTGGCATTCAATTGCCACTTCTTTACCGAGCTCACCAGAACCAAGCAAAAGTACTCGCGTTGCGTTATCCCGAGTCGCTGTCCCAAACATAGACAATCCTTATAATTATTCAGTCAACATTAGCAAAAAACAGCGGCCATGATACTGGAACAAAGCACAAAAGAAAACGTTTGCTTCCCGCTGTAGCCCTTCAGATTAGCTCTTATTGGCGTCAAGTTGATGACAGTTTTATGGCGAAAAAATTAGAGTGAAAGTGCGATAAACAGCAAGATAGGCAGGCTAAATAAACTGAAGAAATTACCAAACAGCACCATAGCGGCAACTTGCGTGGGCTCAATGTGGTAGCGTTCGGCAAACAGGTAGTTCATCACCGCAGGTGGCAACATGGTAAACAGCACCATCATTCGCAGTTGTAGGGGAGGCAGTGGAATGAAAAAGTAAATCAGCGCAAACGCGCAAGCGCCGGTAAGCAGAGATTGTACCGTTGAAACAAGGCCAACTTTGAGTCCGGCTAAGCGCAGATTGATCATTTGTGAGCCGAGCGAAAGCAACATTACAGGGACGGCGGCTTGCCCGAGTAAAGCGGTGGCGTTATACAGTGGCGACCAGACGGAGATACCGCTGAGATGGAGCAGTAAAGCCAGTGAGGATGCTAAAAAGACCGGAGCGGTGAGCACGGTTTTCAACACGCTACCTTTGCTCAGCATGGCCACCCCTAAGCTAATGTGCAGACACATAGAAACCACAAACAGCAACACGGCAGAGGGGAGCGCGGTTTCGCCAAACGCATAAGTAAACAGGGGGATCGCTAAATTACCGCTGTTGCGAAACATGTGCAGTGGAGCCCATGTTTTAAATGACCAGCGACCCAAACGACATATCAGGAGCATTAAAATACCGGGCAGCAATACCGCGACAAGAGCGGCAAGCAACAGAGGTGTTTGCTGCGTATCCAGTGGCATGTTGACCAGTGAAGAAAACACCAACGCAGGCACAAAGGCCTCCATATTGATGCGATTGATCGGGCGAAAATCGGGTTTGAGCCAGAGACCAATCAAATAGCCAATCAAGACTAAGCTCATCACAGGAAAGAGAATGGCAATGATTTGTTCAAACATAGCTTGCGAGAGATACGTGTAAAAAGCGCAAGTTATCAGGCTTTATTCAGAACGTCATGGTAGGTGATGGAAAAGTGTGCGCGTGACATCTTTAGCAAGAGGTTTAGCAAAAGTGTTGGTGCAAAAAAATGAAGAGGCCAGCGGCCTCTTCATTCGGTTTACAGTGATAGATAGGAGAGCGGGATATCAGGATTAATCACTTCCAGTGTAGCCTGTGTATCGGCAAGATGACTGATTTTACCTGTTGTACTTTCTACCAGCGCGGCGGCTTCGATTTCTTCGAATGATTCACCCATCATCATCGCTTGTGCTAAGGCAACTTGTAGCGGTGGCAAACTTGGGTTAAATGCTGCATTTTCGGCATACGCGCCAAGGTAAATCGCACCACTGTGCATTTTCAGTGCGACACCACTGAAGTTTTGGGTATAAGGCGAGTGGCTAATGTTCATTGCACGCAGGGCTTGCTGGATCAACTCTTCATCATCATTAGTGGTTTTACCATGATTGACTGGGCTCATCAGGCCTGAATCGATACCGAGATCGGCAGGGCCAAACGATTCGGGTAGATACTCTTGCAAACTTTTTGCTGCACGTTTTGGAAGCTGGATCTTCAGTGAAGAGGCAGTAGTCAGTTCATTCATAAACTGGCGACAGTGTCCGCAAGGGCTGAAGTTAATGGTAATGTCTGCAACGCCTTTCTCACCTTTCATCCAAGCGTGGCTGATGGCGCACTGTTCTGCATGAACGGTTTGACCTAATTGTGCGCCAGTAAATTCCATATTTGCACCTAGGTAAAGGCGACCAGTTAGGCCTCGCACAATAGCTCCGACATAAAATTCGGAGATTGGGGCAAAAGAGTAAGCGGCGGCAATCGGCAGGAGTGCAACGCGCAGATCGGCATCGTCAAGTCCGGAAAGGGTCAATAATTGCTGGTATTGCTCGGCAGAGAAAGTAGCATCGAAATCCTTGGCTAGCACTAATTCGCGTAAGAATGGGGCAAAAGAGGCGGGCATTTGTTGTAATGCTTGTTCAACACGGTTTCTCATAGTGATTCCTTTTCGTGGTATGGAATCCTATTTTAGGGAATAAGAGATTTAATATGGTGATATTAATCACATTAAATAATGCAAATAAATATTATGTTTCATTATTAGAGTGACGTCACACATGATATCGATTGCAAACGTATCTCATGTGACATCACTCGAAGGCTACCCGTGTAGCCAGAGGGCAAAGGCAAATAGAGTTGGCGCTAAAACAGAAGTAATAACCCCGCACACTACCAGTGCAAGTGAGCTAAAGGCGGCATCACGCGGATCTTTTTCGGCACAGGTTGCGGTACCGAGTGCGTGAGAGACGGTTCCCATGGTTAAGCCACGCGCAATTGGGTGGGTGATATTCAGCAGTTTGTAGATGGGGTAGGCGAGTATTGCCCCAAAAAGCCCAACTAACAGCACCAAAATAGCCGCGATAGCGGGTTCTCCACCTAACTGACTCGCGACTTCCATAGCAATTGGGGTCGTCACGGATTTGCCCATCAAAGCGGCGATTAAGGGAATATCCGCCCCTGTGGCCACTGCAATCAAGCTGGCTGTGATCATCGACATCACACTGCCCACGCCACACGCTAAAGCGATAAGGCGCCAGTTGGCACGAATTTGCGGTAACTGTTCATAGAGCGGGTAAGCCAGAGCAACCACGGCAGGTTGCAGCAAGTAACTTAGCCATTGATTATCGGCATAGTAGGTTTCAAAAGGCACTTTCAGATAGGTCAGCAACGGGATCAGGATGCCAATGCTGATTAACAATGGGTTGGCTAACGGTGTTTTGCATTTTTGTGCAAGCCAACGCGCGGCGAAAAACACCAGAAGAGTGATGATCAGCCACATGACTTCTTCCCCTTCTTGAGCATACGATCCAGTAGCAGACCCAGTGTGACCATGACCACTAAAGTACCGCCGATAGCACTGGCTAAAATCGGTGCGATGTTAGCCAGTAGCGTATCGAAGTGCACCATTAAGCCGACACTGATCGGGACGAACAGTAAAATCATGTAGCGGATAAAGAGGGTGGAGCTAGGCTTGACCCATTCGACAGGCACTAAACCGCTAGCCAGTAAGCCAAACAAAATCAGTAAACCAATAATGCTGCCGGGAATGGCAATGCCTAACCATGCTTGTAAATTAATGCCCGCCAAAAGACAGAGAAAAATCAGTCCCATGGAGACACAATATTGAGCTATTTTTTTTATCATCAATAAAATCAGCAAGTAAAAATAAACGATGTTAGCAAGCGAGTTTTTCTACGTAATGGTAGACGGATTTTAAAATCGCCATTTTCTTTGGATCAGCTTGATGTTCATGCACCAGATTTTCCAAATTCAACATATAACTTTCTAGATTGCGCTCGAAATAGTCACGACAATGCGCTGCCCAACGCCGTTGTTCGGCATCGGTTAAGGTATGTGGATAATGGCGTGCGCGGTAACGAAAAAGAAGTGGTTCAATCCGTTTATCTGCCACTTTTATGTCAAGGTTTCCGAGGTTTTCCGGAGCAGTGGTTCGAATGATATCCATCGCTGCGCGATCGGCAGGAGAGAAAAAACCATCATACAATTGGCTATCTACATTGTTTTCCTTGGCAAACTCACGTTCTTGACTGAACACTGAGACAAGCTTTTCACGAATTTCTGGATGTTGGCGAATCACATTCAAATGCGCAAGACACTGCTCGCGATCAATACCAATCTTTTCGGCATTCTCTGCGGTTAAGGTTTTGGCCGGAGCCAGAATTGGGCATTTGTTGAGATGTACTAACTTCACAGGAATCGGCAGTTCATCGGGCGCTAAGTCTTCATAGCGTGTATAGAGGCGCGCTTGCAACGCTTCTGCATCCAGATCCAGTAGTGGCTGAGGGTCTTTACCCAAATCCACCACAATCACCGCATTTTGGTTGGTCGGATGCCAAGCAATCGGCACAATCCAACTGGTGTACTGACGTTCACGGCCAAGCATGCCGGAAACATGCATCAGCGGGGTTTGGTTAACGATATCAATCAGCTCAGTCAGCTTGCGTTTGTGGCGCATGTTAAAAAAATAGTCGAATAACTTAGGCTGCGCGGCTTTGAGCTTTTTCGCCAATTCAATCGTGGCAATCACATCGGCCATGGCATCGTGTGCGTTGCTGTGTTCAATGCCGTTGGCAACAGAAAGGTGTTCTAGTTTGAAGCTGGTAAAGCCATCTTCATTTTCTGGCCATTCCATGCCTTCAGGGCGCAGAGCATGACAAGCGCGGATCACATCCAGTAGATCCCAGCGTGAATTACCGTGTTGCCAGCTCCATGCATACGGGTCGATAAAGTTGCGATAACAGGTGTAGCGCGTCACTTCATCATCAAAACGAATGCTGTTGTAGCCTAGGCTGGTGGTATTCGGCGTGGAAAGCTCTGCGTGGATTCGGGCGATGAATTCTGGCTCTGACAAGCCGTGGCTATTCGCCTTTTGTGGAGTAATGCCGGTAATCAGTGCCGCTTCAGGTGCAGGTAAATAATCATTGGGCAATTGGCAGTAAATGACCAGAGGCTCACCAATAATGTTGAAATCCATATCGGTACGAACACCCGCAAACTGACTTGGACGATCCTTGGCGGGATTGACTCCCCAAGTCTCGTAGTCAAAAAAGAAAAAAGTGGGCTGGTGTTCTTGCTGCATGTGGCCTTACCAAATCGCTGAGAGTTGCCGTTATTAGACCATCCTGACCTTGACATAGCAATTGCTGCTCTTGCGCTATCTTGTTATTTGTTCAGCGTTTCAACAAAAAAGCCGATGCAGGGCATCGGCTTTGAAAAGATCGCAAGGTTATGCTTGCTGAGTTTGTGGTTCGGATTCTTCGGTGGTCTGTTTGAGCAGGCGGCTTGTCACTGTGCCAGCTGTCATCGACCCCGATACGTTAAGAGCCGTACGTGCCATATCAATCAAAGGTTCGATAGAAATGAGCAGAGCAACAATGGTCACTGGTAAACCCATAGCAGGCAGCACAATCAGCGCTGCGAAGGTTGCACCACCGCCCACACCCGCGATACCAAACGAACTGATGGTGATCATCGCGATCAAGGACACGATAAAGTGGATATCCAGAGGATTAATGCCCACTGTTGGAGCAACCATCACTGCCAACATCGCTGGATAAATGCCTGCACAGCCGTTTTGGCCAATGGTGGCACCGAATGATGCTGATAGGTTCGCAATCGCAGGTGGCACATTCAGTTTGGTGATCTGTGCTTCCACATTCAGTGGAATGGTGGCTGCCGAACTGCGTGACGTAAAGGCAAAGGTCAGTACCGGCCAGATGTTTTTAAAGTATGTGGTTGGGTTCACACCCACCATAGCCACGAGCAGGCCATGGACTACAAACATCAGTGCAATCGCAACGTAGGATGCAACAATAAAGCCCAGTAAGCTCAGAATGTCGGTAGCACTGGATGTCGCGACGACTTTCGCCATCAGCGCGGCGATACCATAAGGCGTCAGTGCCATGATCATTTTGACAAGGCGCATCACAATGGCTTGTGCGGCTTCAACAAAAGTGCGAATTGGTGTTTCGAGCTCTTTCTTATCAGCCATCACTTTGCGTGCGGCAATACCAGTAAGTACGCCGAAAATCACTACCGCGATGATTGAAGTCGAACGCGCACCGGTTAAATCCGCAAACGGGTTGGTTGGAATAAAGCTGACTAACAGTTGTGGGATGGTGAGATCCGCAACGCTTGAAGCACGGCTTTGCAATACGGCAATACGTGCGGTTTCGCGTGCGCCTTCAACCAAACCTTCAGCCGTCAGACCAAATGCTTGAGTGATGAGAATACCGATCAGCGCTGAAATCGCGGTAGTGAAGAGCAAAATACCAATCGTTAGGCCAGAAATTTTGCCGAGTGAGCCGTTTTTATCCAGTCGTACGACGGCTGAAATCATCGAAACCAGCACCAATGGCATGATGACCATTTTCAGCAAACCGACATAGCCGTTACCAACAATACCGACCCAAGAAAGGGTTTCTTGAATTGCAGGATGTTTTTCACCGAGCACGACTTGCAGCGCTAAACCAAATGCACTACCAAGTACTAAACCAAACAAAACCTGACGAGAAAGGGTGGATGCTTTTTTCTGTAGTCCGAAGATATACAACAATAAGCCCGCGAAAATCACAAGTGCTGCGATGGTAACCACTGACATAATGAAATCCTTAAAAGGGGTTTGAAATCTAACCGTGACGGCACTTTTAAAGTGGCAGAGGTAACGTGTTAGAACATCAAATGAGAATGATTTTCTGGGAATATAGCGATCGCTATCACGAAAATAAACTCAGAAAAATACATGTTTTATAACTAATAGTTATCAAAAACAGGAAGTTGGTTAATCTAAAATCAGTTTGTGGAAACTTTAAACAAAGAGAGCCCTTTTTTCTGGCATTAATCTCTAATAAAAGAAATGAAATAAGAAGAGTAAATCCACGGTCTGCTGTTTGGTAAAGCAAGAGGAGATAATTATGTTGAATTGGCAACAAGTGTTGGATTTTGCAAATCAAGGTAATCTAGCACCGGATCATGAGGTGTTCCGCAGCTATGCTGAGTGGCGTGAAATACTTAATGAACAGCAGTATTATGTGATGCGTCAACATGGAACGGAAAGAGCATTTTCTAATGCGATGTGTGAGTTGTTTGAACCCGGCTTATACCAATGCGCTGGATGCCAAACTCTGCTGTTTGATTCCGCAACGAAGTTTGATTCAGGCACTGGATGGCCTTCGTTTTCACAGCCTGTGAAATCTAATGCAATCTCGTACCATATGGATCACAGCTTAGCGCGTGCCCGAGTGGAAGTGCGCTGTAACACTTGTGCATCTCATTTAGGGCACGTTTTTCCTGATGGCCCACCGCCGAGCGGGTTACGCTATTGCATCAATTCGATTGCAGTCCGTAAACTGAGTGCTTGATTCGTCGTCATCAGGTCTGTTCTCGGCAGACCTGATGTTTTCCTTTCCAATTTCATCATAAACAAGCTGCTCTGACGCCGAGGCAATATTACGTCAGTGCAAATGGCACGCGCTTGCCTTTCTTACTGGCAGGTTTGTGGGGCTTTGATTTCGGTGATCTTTGATTTGTAATCATGGTACTGCTCCTTATTGTGTCTCGCTCTGGAGACAACGTTCAAACAGGAAAATCAAACTTAAGCATCAAAGAAGAAAGCACTATCCATACCAAGAGTGTAGAACATTTCGTATCAATCGATTATATGAGGGAAATTGTCAGTAATTTTGCTTTGCGGCACGCTAGGCAAAATGTGCGAAGGTTTTTGCTTTGTTGCGTAGAGCGAGTAGACTGTGCCGACTCCGCCCCATGCCTAATAAGAAGTAAGGATGACTGCATGTTAGATCGCACTTTTAGCGCTCAAATCCAACAACGAATAGATCAAAAAACCAAACCACTTGGTGCTCTGGGGCAGCTTGAGCGCATTGCGCATCATTTGGCGTTAATTCAAAGCCAATCCGAACCTTATCCTGTCACTGAGCTTGAAATTCGTCAGCCTACCGCGTTGGTGTTTGCCGCTGATCACGGTATTGCCGCACAAGGTGTCAGTATTGCTCCGAGTGCCGTCACCGAACAGATGGTGAGAAATTTCCTTGCGGGTGGCGCTGCGATCAATTGTTTCTGCCGCACCGAACAGGCGGCACTGCGTGTGGTGGATTGCGGTATTTTGCGTGCACAAGCGGCTCACCCCAGTTTGATTGAGCAGCGTCTTGGTGCTGGTACACACAATTTTGCTGAACAAGCTGCGATGTCTGCGGAGCAAGTGCAACAGGGAATCGAACTTGGCAAGGTGCTGATTCATCGTGAAGTGGCATCGGGCTGTAATCTGCTGATGTTTGGTGAGATGGGCATTGGCAATACCAGTAGTGCTGCCGCTCTTTTGGCCGCGCTGTCAGGACTGCCGATTGAAGTTTGTGTTGGTCGTGGTACAGGGATTAGTGATCAACAGTTCCAACGCAAAATGGAGTTGGTCACACAAGGGGTTGAACGCTGTTTAGGCGCAGCACCACAAGAGGCATTAAAGCAGGTTGGTGGCTTTGAAATTGTGCAAATGGTTGGTGCTTTCCTTGGCGCGTATGAAAAGCAAACTCCCGTTTTAGTTGACGGTTTCATTGTGACGGTGGCGGCTTATATTGCGACCTTAATCGAACCTAATGTGCGTGACTATTTGTTGTTTGCTCACCGTTCACAAGAAGTGGGGCATCGCGCAGTATTAGAGATATTAGGGGCGGATCCGCTGCTCGATTTAGGCTTACGCTTAGGCGAAGGAACCGGAGCGGTATTGGCACTGGGAATCGTACGTGCGTCAGTGGAGTTTTATAATCGTATGGCGAGTTTTGCCGATGCGGGAGTCACTGTGTAATGGCTGCGATTTTACGTTATCAACTCGAACTTTTCCTGTTGGCATTGAGTTTTTTCTCACGCATTCCTGTGCCGGTAAAGTTGCCTTATAGCAGTGAGCGAATGAATCAGGCTGGGCGTTATTTTGCTTTAGTGGGTTTAGTGCTTGGGGCCATTTGTGCGTTGGTGTACTCGTTAGCCACTCAACTTTTTTCCACCAACATCAGTGTGTTTTTGACCATAGTGCTCAGCTTGCTGTTGACGGGCGCCTTTCACGAAGATGGCTTAGCGGATATGGCCGATGGCATAGGTGGCGGCATGACGGCTGAACGCCGTCTAGAGATCATGAAAGATAGCCGCATCGGCACCTATGGGGCTAGTGCCTTGATGATGACTCTGCTAGGGAAATATTTGCTACTCACCGAACTGGCGGATCTTACGTCACTGGTGCCAGTTTGGTTATTGGCTTATACCTTGAGTCGTGCAGTGGCGGCATCATTGATCCACAATACGCCTTACGTTTCAGATCCAGACAGCAGCAAAAGCAAGCCGCTTGCGCAACAACAGTCTGGAACGGATTTAGCCATCTTGGGGCTGACTGCATTGACCACGTTGGTATGTTTTTCATGGCAATTGATTGGGGTGATGATCGCGGTCAGTTTGATTTTCCGGCAAGTTTTTCGTCAATGGTTGATGAAGCGATTAGGTGGTTTCACGGGTGATTGCCTTGGTGGAGCGCAGCAGTTAATGGAGCTGATGATCTATTTGATTTTACTGGCCTTCTTACAGCATGAGCTGATGATTTAGGAGGCGAGGTGAGCGTACATTTGATTTTGGGTGGAGCTCGTAGCGGTAAATCGAGTTATGCCGAACAGTTAGCGAGGCAAACGGCGCACTCTCAAACGGCTAGATTGCACTATGTTGCTACCGCCACCGCTTTGGATGATGAAATGCGCGCGCGTATTGCACATCACCAAGCAAGGCGAACGGCAGACTGGATTGAACATGAAGTTCCCTTAGCGTTGGCGGATTATTTGTCTCGTTTTCAGCGCCATGATGTGGTGCTGGTAGACTGCCTGACCCTCTGGTTGAATAATCAGCTGTTTGAGCATGAGCAATCCCTGTCTTCGACTTTGATTGACCAATTCATTGAGCAGTTACTGGTGGCGTTAACTCAGACCCAAGCTCAGATTTTTTTAGTGAGTAACGAAGTGGGAATGGGGGTGGTACCTATGGGGGAACTGACGCGATTTTTTGTGGATCATGCGGGTTGGATGAACCAAAAAATTGCGGCCTTAGCCGATTCTGTCACCTTTGTGGTTGCAGGATTACCTCAACGCTTGAAAGGTGAGTGATGTACGCATGGCCAGAATTTACTTACTGAGACACGGTAAAACACAAGGTCCAGCTGCACTCAACGGGATGACGGATGTTGCGGTGGATGCTGATGTGCAACAAGCCATCGCGAGTCGACTACTTGACCGATCTTTCACGCGTGTCATTAGTTCACCTTTACGACGTTGCGCTGATTTGGCACAACGCATCCAACATGCGCGCCCCGATGTGATTTTGGATTACGACGCCAATCTACAAGAGATGAATTTTGGACTATTTGATGGGAAATCTTTCACGGACTTGGAGCAAGAATGGCCGTTGTTGGATGCTTTTTGGAAAGATCCTGCCCACAATATCTTGCCGCAAGCGGAGTCATTAGCGTCGGTCTATCAACGAGTGACTCAAGCATGGGATCAGTGGCTACCTCAGATCGAGGATGACACACTCGTGATCTGTCATGCAGGAACCATTCGGCTGATTCTAGCACATACACTCGGTGTGGATTGGCGCAACCCTGATTGGTATAGCCGTTTAAGTATTCCGTATCAGTCGATATCGGAGCTAACGCTGTATCGTGATGAGCCTTTTTTCGTGAGCGTGAACAGCATCGGAAATGTGCTGTGACACGTGGGATTAAGCGAATTGAATATAGAGCATCTCATTGAATTGATGCTAGAATCTGCGGCTGTATCGTTGCCATCTGGCTGGGTATGAGAAGAAAAACACCGCTATTTTGCTGCAAAGATAGAATGGGTGGCCATAAGTGCGATCGTCTTGGCATAAATCCGTCGTACAATTTCTTAACATACCGCTGTGCAATAAAGGAGTAGCGCATGACGAAGTCTTTCTTCCGCCAATCTTTTCTTTTCGACAGCTTAGACCTTGACCATGCTATGGTTGCTCAATCTGTGCGTACGGCACAAGGGGTAACAGTAAAACTGCATCAACGCGGAGTCTTGGAAGTCATCCCCGCGCAACGAGATGTGACTACTCAAAATGTGGTGATCTCTTGTGGTATCCATGGTGATGAAACTGCGCCCATGGAGCTGATGGACAAATGGATTGACGATATTCTCAGTGGCTTTCAGGAGTTGACTGAACGCTGCTTATTTATTGTTGCTCATCCTCAAGCCACCCAGCAGCACACACGTTTTATCGAACAGAATCTGAACCGCTTATTTGATGATAAGTCACACGATCCTAGCGTAGAGCTTGCGATTGCCGATAATCTGAAAGTGTTGCTTAAGCAATTTTTTGCGAATACAGAAGAGAGCTCTCGTTGGCATTTGGATCTGCACTGTGCGATTCGTGGCTCTAAACATTACTCCTTTGCGGTAAGTCCTAAATCGCGCCACCCTGTGCGCAGCCGCAGTTTGATGCAATTTATCGAGCAAGCCCATATTGAAGCGGTAATGTTATCCAATGCGCCCTCCAGTACGTTTAGTTGGTATTCGGCGGAGCATTATGCTGCGCAAGCCTTGACCTTAGAGCTCGGTCAGGTTGCACGTCTCGGCGAAAATAAATTAGATCGTTTAGTCGCTTTTGATTTGGCCATTCGTGATCTTATTGCTCGGCATAAGCCTGAGCATTTGCCCCGTAAGCCTGTGATGTATCGAGTGAGCCGTACCATCGTGCGCCTGCACGATGATTTTGACTTCCGTTTTACTGATGATGTGGAAAATTTCACCGCCTTTATGCACGGTGAAGTATTTGGTCATGACGGCGATAAGCCCCTAATGGCGAAGAATGAAGGGGAAGCGATTGTGTTCCCTAATCGAAAGGTCGCCATCGGTCAACGAGCTGCTTTAATGGTATGTAAAGTGAATACGCGCTATGAAGATGACCAATTGGTGTACGACTGATCGCGCCTCAGCATGAACTCCTTTCTATTTAAATGGCTTAACGGTAAGGTTAGGCCATTCTTTTTTCTATGAACGATAAGATGGATTTTCATCGACTGCTTCAACATAAACAAAAGCGTTGGCGACGTAGTGGCTACTGGCTGCTTGGGCTTTTTATCAGCATAGGGGCGATTTATTTGCTGGTGGGAGAAGTCTGGTTGTCACCGTTTTCTACTTGGTCTTCGCTTGAGCAACAGTTGGTGTGGGAACTTCGCTTACCAAGGTTACTGGCTGCGGCGGTGATTGGTGCTTCTTTAGCCGTTGCGGGAGCGACCTTGCAAGTGCTGCTCGGTAACGTGCTTGCTGAACCCGGTGTGGTTGGTGTTTCTGGCGGTGCAAGTGTGGCGATGGTCATTTTGCTGCTGTTTTTCCCAAGCTTAAATTCACCGATAGCGTTTATGGTTGCCGCGGTATTGGGCGCGCTACTGTTTACTTTGCTCTTAGTGATGATGGCTCGCAAGCTGCGGTTGACGACTGCAAGGTTATTGTTAGTGGGAGTCGCATTAGGCATTTTGTCTGGAGCCGTAGTCACATGGGCTTTCTATTTCAGTGATGATTTAGGGTTACGTCAATTGATGTACTGGCTGATGGGCAGCGTTGCGGGAGTGAGCTGGTATCAACACGTATTGTCTTTTGTGGCGATCCCTGTGGTGATTTGGCTTGCGCTGCAAGGTGGCCTTCTCGATAAACTCATGCTTGGAGAAGGCCATGCTAAGCAGTTGGGGGTTGATATTCATCGTGTGCGTTGGCGTTTAATCCTCGCGATTGCCTTACTGGTTGGCGCTTCGGTTGCTTTAGGCGGGGTGATCGGTTTTGTAGGGTTAGTGGTTCCCCATTTACTGCGCTTAACGCTCGGCTCTGAAAACCGAATGTTGTTGCCAATGTCTGCGCTGTGTGGGGCGTTATTGCTGGTGAGTGCGGATTTAATTGCCCGTTTGGCGTTGGGCAGCGGTGAGTTACCACTGGGCGTAGTGACAACAACGCTAGGAGCACCAGTTTTTATCTGGATGTTGGTGAGAAACCATGATTCGTGTTAACAGTTTACAAGTCGACTCACGTTTACTGCCTCTTTCTTTGCAAGCTAACACTGGCGAAGTATGGCATGTCATTGGCCCTAATGGTTGTGGCAAAAGTACGTTTCTTGCCGCATTAGCAGGGATGATCCCTTTCTCTGGTTCTGTACAGATTGGCGCGCTGGACGTGAGCGAGGCAAGCTTGTCTGAACTTGCACGCCATCGCGCCTATTTAGCGCAAAATGATAAACCCAGTTTTCAGCTGCAAGTGTTCCAATATTTAGCACTTTCCATTCCTGCAGGCGTTACGTTAGAACGCTCTGAAGTGGCGAGTGAAATTGACCAAATCAGTCGTTTACTTAATATTGACGATAAATTACACCGTTCGATTCACCAGCTTTCTGGTGGTGAATGGCAGCGTGTACGTTTAGCTGGTAGTTGTCTACAAGTTTCACCAGTATTGAATCCTTCCGCTCGCCTACTGATTTGGGATGAACCCGCCGCTCCACTCGATATCGCTCAAGAAAGTTTATTGTATCGTTTGATTGATCGAATGGCAGGGCAGGGATTAACCGTCATTATGGCTAACCATGATCTCAATCGAACACTGCGCCATGCAGATCAGGTTTTGCTACTGAATAATGGTGTGCTCTATAGTGCTGGTCGAGCGGAAGATGTGCTGACTCAAGAAGCCTTACAGGCTGTTTTTGGTACATTGATTCGGCGAGTTCAACTGGATGACCAGTACCATCTTCTTTTCGACTAATTCCATGACACCATTCATATCGTTGCTGGTGTGACTGACCAATCGTGGCGCAGTGAGCACTCTTTTGGCGCAGACGTATTTGTCTTAGAGGCTTATTTTTTTAGTTTTTTATTATTTTTCAATGAATTACTTTTCGATGGAAAGGTGGTATAGGTTGGCACACAATTCGCAATAGTAGATTTGATACATTCTCGTTCTTGTTAGGCTCATATTCTTTGGCAGATCCTTTCGGATAAGAGTATTGAGCTTCTACTGAACTGATTGGCCCTCAATCAGACGCGGTATGCCACCTTAGTCACTAAGGTGGCTTTTTTTTACTTCACTTCTGAATGGCGCATAGCGTATCGCCTTGGGCGCAGTGAAGTATAAATGACATCTGTTTTATTGAGTCAGTGCAGCGAGATTGGCTGGGCGGTAATAAACGGATTTAAGCACTTTTCCCTGACGGATCGTTTTCGATTCAGCGATAAAATCCTCAGCACATTTGGCAATAATGTATTCACCTTGATGAACCGCCATTAGCTTAATACCTTGTTCTGCATAGAACTTTTCTGTATCTAAATACTCTTGTTCATTACGGCATACTTTACTCATATTTGAGCTATGCACTTCATCCCAGCAAGGAATAAACTCAATGTTTAAATTGTCAGCTACATGCAGCAGCAGATCGATGAGGTAGCTGATCGATAGGTTATCTTCAACCTTCACTTGTCCCAAATGCACTAAGCGTCCCATGAGAACGTACACTGTATCGACAATAGCATCGGCCTGTTCGGTTTTGCTGTCGGCTTGGGCAAGTTCGGTTAATTCTTCAATGGCTAATGAGGTATGTAAGGTATCAGCTTGTTCATTTAACGTTTGCGGAGCCGCGACAGGTAAATCGAAGGTTTGGCGAAATTCGCTGATGTCACGGTATAAGTGGTCAAAAATTTCTTGTGTCAGCTTGGTTAATTGCATGCTTGCATTCCGAATGGTGTTAACAATGGGGCAAGTGTAACAAAGCTCATGAGGTGGGGCTACGGCAGTGCGAGGATTGATGGTGCTAGAAAAACAAAAAGGCGCAATTATGCGCCTTATCGGTAGGAATAACCGAAATACCTATCAGCCTACATAGGGAATAGGTTTATAGGTAGAGTTTGGCCAGTTGTGATGGCTCTAATTCTTTACCTTCAAGACTCGCGTTCCAGTTTGGTCCTACTAGAACACCGTCTTCATCCAGTGTAATCAACCAATCTTCAACAAATACGTCAAAAGGGATTTCAACGACTTCAAAATCAGCCCACTCTTCAACGTTATGAATTTGTGCATCTTCTTTTGATGACCAGAAAGGCATAACTTCACTTTCTGCAAATTCAGTTGATTCACAAGAGAGCCAACCTTCTTCATTACGTAAACCCCAAACAAGTTGGTTTTCTCGGGTTTCTTCAATAAACAGCGCTAAATTCGCGTCGATATCTGCCGTTAATTTGCTCATTTTGTTCTCTCGCAGTAGATAATGCCGTAAGGGTAGCACTTTCATCGAAGAATGCCCATGACGATCTCTGTCTGCTCATAAAAAGAGTGAAATCACAGTTTAAAGGCCGTTAATTTTTGGTCGAGCTGGCGCGATAAATCGGCTAATTTCTCACTCTCTTCTGCCAGATACGTTGCCGCTTGCGACATTTCCAGTGCCGCATCATTAATTCCGCTTACGTTGCGATTCATCTCTTCTGCGACAGCACTTTGTTCCTCAGCTGCGGTAGCGATTTGCGTTGCTTTATCACTGACATGTTGAATGTGGTTCACAATCAGCGAGAGGTCACTGCCGGCATTTTCTGCCGTGGAGACACTATGCGCGGCCAAATCTTGGCTCTTTTGCATCGCACTGGCGGTGCTGACGGCAAGCTGCTGTAATCGATTGATCATGGTTTGTATTTCGTCAGTGGAATGATGTGTTCGGCTGGCTAAATTACGCACTTCGTCGGCCACCACCGCAAAACCTCGACCTTGATCGCCCGCGCGCGCAGCTTCAATCGCCGCGTTTAGGGCAAGTAGATTGGTTTGCTCAGAAATACCACTAATGACTGCAGTGACTTCGCTAATCTGCATAACCCCTTCTTTGAGCTTATTCACTTGCTCGGTCGCAATGCCCAGCTCTACCGATAAAGCACGAATGCTATCAACACTGGAATGGACATCTTTATCGCCTAAATTAGCTTCTTTGCTAGCATCGAGAGTATCGTGTGCGGTGTCTTCTGCATGTCCGGCGACATCGGCTACTGTCGCGGTCATCTCGTTCATTGCGGTAGCCAACTGGTTGAGTTGATCACGTTGAGATACTACGGCTTGGCTAGTTTCTTCTGCTGAAGAGGCAATACGAATGGCCGCTTCAGCAACCGAGGATGCCGATTGTACGGATTCGACTAGCGCGACCCGCACCGAGGCAATACTGTCATTAATGCGTTGGGCAACAATGCCAAGCTCATCGTTTCCCATGACAGGGATCTGTGCCGTGAGATCACCTTGCGCCACTTTTTTCATCACATCTTTAATCACATCAAGTGGGTGTACAACTGCTTTGCTGATAACCACTCCGAGTCCCACCATAATCAAAGTGATGACTAACGTGGCTAATCCCATTTTGATAAACTGTTGATAGACAGCTTGTTGGATATCATCGAGCAGCATACCTGAGCCTAAAATCCATCCCCAAGGTGCAAAGCCATTAACGTAAGACAGTTTTTCGGCAGGACTACCTTGCTGGTTTTTCCATGGATAGATCAGAGAGCCTTGCTGACCATTCCGCGCTAAGTCGATCATGGTGAACCAGAATTGACCTTCTGTATCTTTGCCCGGATTTCCCATCTGTTGACCGACCAAGTCCTGACGGATCGGGTGTACAACCGTATAACGTGATTCATCGATAACAAACATGTAATTGTTGCCATCAAATCGTAGTGCGTTAATCAGGGCTTTGGCTTGTTCTTGGGCTTGCTCTTTCGGTAGGGTTTGATGGAGATAAGCCACTTGAGAGAGTGTGCTCTGAATAACGGCCTTTAAGCGCGCTTCTCGTTCTGCAATCAAATTTCCTTGTAGTGCATTGGCGGAGATAAAGAGTAGACTCAAAAATCCAACAATACCGACGATAACAATAGCGGCCAGTTTATAACTGACCTTGATATTCTCTAGCTTCAACATGACGTTACCACCTAACTGAGCGCTGTGATGATCGGTTGTCTTATTCGGCTAAATTATTGTTGGTCTGAGTTGGCCGATAAGATCTAATAAAAGGATGGATGACAACCGATGATTTGCCAGTTGGCTAAGTTTATTTTGTTAAGTGGCTCAACTATCTGGTGATAATTAGTGTAATAACTCAAGAGAGTGAGGGGAGTTTAACTCCCCTCACTATGATAGAAATGATGGAGTGGTATTCGACTAGGTTTCAAGTGTCACACGAGTATCTTCGCTCAGTGCTTCAAGTTCATTCATGACATCATCAATTTCAACATTGATAGGTAAACGCATGGCGACATTGGCAGTAAAGAGACTTGAACTGATGCCACCTCCTCCTGCAATAAATACGCGTTGGCAGTCCATATCGAGGATGCTGATCCCTTGGCCATCCAAAAGATGAGTGATTTCATTGACTATGCCAGCTCGGTCATTGGCATCAAGCCGAATTTGGTAAACCGTATCACTTTTATGGACGTGAGGATCTGAATCGGTAATTTCGACCAACAGCCCTGGGTATGTCTGGAAAGCCTGCTTAACGGTCGCCGTATTTTCTTCAGGCAGCTCAATTTTGATCACTGCCGCAACGCTATCCTCAATAAAGTTGACCTTACTGATGAGCCATTTACCACTGTTTTCATGAGTGACGGCGGCCAGTTGTTTAATGGTGGCTGGGGTTGCTTTTCCGACAAAGTTAACAATGAAAGTCGCGTTCATGTTGGCCTCCTGATAAGGAATTCGCTTTGTGCTCTTTTTGAGTGTAGGAGCTTAATAAGCTTGAGAATTGATGTGAGTCAATTTTTGAGCAGGCAGTAGCAGTAAAGAGACAATAATTCTACTTATGCCACACATTTTTCAGGCGTTGTTTCTTTGAAACGGCAAGAATCAGGCCATCGAAGATGGCCTGATTGAGAGATTAGAAAGTGATTTTTAGGTTTACACCGTAGTATTGAGAATCATACGGAACGCCCGCATCCAACGCATATTTTGCTGCGTCAGGGTTATTGCTCCATGGGCTATTTTGGAAGGATACATCTGCTGAACCACCCCATGCGCTGCTTACCCAACCATGCACATGACCGATAGGGTTGAGGAAGAATAAGGTTACTCCACCAACGGTATCTGAACCCATCACTTCGCCACCATTGGCGACAATGTTCTGTTCAGCTTCAAACATCAGTTCACCGACCACTGCACCGAAGAATGGCGTGATGAAAATGTCTTGCCATGAAGGCACTTCTGCGAAAGATTCGACGCCGTATTCCCAGAAAAAGGTCGACATGGTTGCCGAGTAGAGGAAGGACTCAAACTCGTTAAAACCTGCATGACGTGCCGCAGTGTAATAAACACCACCGAAGTAGGGATGCATAATGTAGTTGAGAAAATGTTCGTCACGATCCCATGTTGGACCTGCCGTGACGTTATCTTTCCACTTTTTGCCAAGTCCGCTGAGGTTGCGATCTTCGGCATCCCATTTTGTAATCGATTCAGGGAGTAAAGTCATCAAGCCGGCGGTCATAACACTCAGACCTAAGATGGTATAGGTTTGGCCTTTTAGATAATCCCAATCGCGAGTGTCTTGCACCATTAAATATTTTGGGAGTGGCTCGTCGAGTTTGAGTGACGACGTGCTGTTGAGACTCAAAGAAAAAGGATCACTGAGCGATTGGGTATAATAATTGCTTGAATAGCAGCCGGTCTGCTCACAGCCTGCTTGATAGGCAAAATCGGATTGTAAGTTCACATCTTGTTGTGCGTTTACGCAGGCAGAAAATGTCAACAACATCATGGTGGTGATGTTTTTCTTGAGCACAGATGTCTCCATTAATAGGTAATTAATCGATCAGGGTCACAATTATCCATAAAACGACCAACAAGAAAACTGCTAATTAAAAGTAGTTTGAAATTGCGTAATGGATACAACGTTCTTTTCTATTGGCTTATTGTAAGCCAATATAGCAACAGCATTAACATCAGGATGGCAAATATGTTGAAAATAGCAATGCTTAGTACCGGCGAAGAAGTTTTGCATGGTGATATTGTGGACTCTAACGCAGCTTGGCTTGCGCGCGAGTTTTATCAGCATGGTTTCTCGCTGTCTAAACGTTCGACCGTTGGAGATAACCAACCTGCACTTATTGAAGAACTGATGATGCTGAGTTTTAACTCGGATGTTGTAATCGTCAATGGAGGGCTAGGGCCAACCAGCGATGATATGACCGCGGAAGCCGCAGCTCAGGCAGCCGAACAACCGTTGGTTATGAATGCCCATTGGCTGAGCCAACTTGAGGCCTTTTTTGCTGGACGCGGTCGAGCCATGCCTGACAGTAACCGTAAGCAAGCGATGTTACCCGCGAATGCAGAATTGATTGATAACCCAGTGGGTACTGCTTGTGGCTTTAAAATGCAGATCAACGATTGTTGGTTCTACTTTACCCCAGGGGTTCCCAAAGAGTTTTACAAAATGGTCAGCGAGCAGATTTTGCCGGATTTACAACGGCAATTTCCTTCCGTGTTAGGGCAGCAATGCAGCCGCTTGTATACCTTTGGTACTTCGGAATCTTCGATTTCAGATAAATTGGATAAAATGCATTTACCAGAAGGGTATACCTTGGGTTACCGCTCATATTTGCCATTTATCGAGGTTAAGCTGTTTGGTCCTGAGCAAGATGATGAACGCCGTTTGAGTTTGCTGAAAATCATTCATGCGCATTTGGAACAATATGTTGTCAGTATCGATGAACCCATGCTGGCGTATCTTGGGCATATGATGACGGAAAAAGGTCTTTCGCTGGCGTTTGCAGAGCAAGTGACCCAAGGTTGGCTATCAAGCTGGCTATTGGGCGAGCCGCAAATCGAAGCTTTAGCCGGGCCGTCTTGGATTTTGAGCCACAAAGTTTCCTCTGAACTAGCTCAACAAGATCCGCTTGCCGCTGCCTTTGCATTGGCTGGTGCCACCAAAGATAAATGTGGCACTCAAATGGCCTTGGTGACAGGAGCATTGAAGGATGAGCAAGTCTCGGTTGCGCTTTCAACCCCAAATGGTGAATGGGGGCAAACGTTAAAGTTTGTCCGTCGTTTTTCGGTACAAGAACAAAAAGAGTGGATCGCGACGCTGGCTGCAGACATGCTTTTGCGCTATCTCACGGGGCGACCGATGTTTGTCGGTTACAGTGCCGTTGAACGAATTAAAGAGATGTATCTACCGAAAAGTGCGCTCAATTAAAA
This sequence comes from Vibrio metoecus, assembly GCF_009665255.1. Classification (NCBI taxonomy): domain Bacteria; kingdom Pseudomonadati; phylum Pseudomonadota; class Gammaproteobacteria; order Vibrionales; family Vibrionaceae; genus Vibrio; species Vibrio metoecus. The sequence goes on along the minus strand of NZ_CP035686.1, from coordinate 1,506,804 downwards.
ATCAAAAACTTAGGGTAATATTTTGATTTTTATGAATTTTTATAGGGTTCTCCGTTCGGTGTTAACTGAATGAATCGACTACTTATTCTGCTTGTTGATGGTTTGGCTTTCGTTATGCGTATTTTGTCTAATCAATAAGCGGATGATTTACTTAGAGAGCGAGATTTGTCTCAAAAGAGAGGCTTTAAACGCTGTTTTGAATCTGTACACTGACCTCTCCCCCGAAAAGTGGCGGCAGGAGGCTGACATGTTTCAACACTCGAAAATCTTGGTTTGGTATAGAATCGCCAGTCAAAAAGTGGTTTTAGGAGAAGCACATAGCGACGGAACTGAGGATGTGGTTTCGCTATGGTTACATGCCCCAACGCAATTTGATCACGCCAGTAATCAGGGGTATTGGTTATCCCTGTTTGATGATGGTGGACGCGAAATCGGTAATAAATGGGTATCGATGAGAACCGCAGATGCGATTTTGTGTGGTGTCAATAGAGCCAGAGCGTAAGCTCTGGCTAGATCATTTTCGTTGAAGCTGTGGATACGTGCGAATCTCAAACCAATTTAAACGCAGCGGATTAGGTCGTCAGCATTGGTTAATGTGTATACTACGCGCGTTTAGCTTTGAGCTGATAAGCGACCTGCTCGATTTCCAATGCTGATTTTGCGCGGCATATGCACGGCAAAATTTCGTTACCTTGCGTGTACGCCATCGCAAAACCAACATACTCGACTTCACCAGAGATCAATTGACAACGACAGGCACCGCAATGCCCGTCGCGACAGTTGTATTCTGGATCTAACCCCGCTTTTTCCATGCTTTCAAGCAGGGTGTGGCTAGGGTTAGACTCAATGGTCAGCAGTTTGTTGATTTTGATTGCCGCCATTACAGTTCAAAGCCCTCGAAATCATCGGTGCTAACTTCGTTGTCGATTTGGCCAACCAAGTAAGAACTGATTTCAGCTTCTTGAGGAGCAACTTGTACGTTATCAGAAGATAACCAAGCATTGATCCAAGGAATCGGGTTGGTGGTCGCAGTTGGGTAAGCTGGCTCAAGACCCACGGCTTGCATACGAATGTTGGTAATGTACTCAACGTACTGGCACAAAATATCTTTGTTAAGGCCAATCATCGAACCGTCTTTGAACAAGTAAGCTGCCCACTCTTTTTCCTGCTCTGCCGCTTCTTTGAACAGATCAAAACTTTCTTGTTTACACTCTTCTGCAACTTGCAGGAAGGTGAAATCGTCCATACCGTTGCGCAGGAGGTTGAGCATGTGCTGAGTACCTGTCAGGTGCAGAGCTTCATCACGCGCAATCAGTTTGATGATCTTCGCATTGCCTTCCATCAACTCACGTTCTGCAAACGCAAATGAACAGGCAAAACTTACGTAAAAGCGGATCGCTTCCAGCGCATTGACTGACATTAAGCACAGATACAGTTTCTTCTTCAGATTTTTGAGGGAAACATTAACTGTTTCACCGTTGATCTGATGTTGGCCCTCACCGTAACGGTGGTAGTCGTTAGTTAACTGGATCAAATCATCGTAGTAGTGGGCGATGTCTTTCGCACGCTTGAGGATGTGCTCGTTTTCAACGATATCGTCAAACACCACCGCAGGATCATTCACGATGTTACGGATGATGTGCGTGTATGAGCGTGAGTGAATGGTCTCAGAGAAAGACCAAGTCTCAATCCACGTTTCCAGTTCAGGCAGTGAAACCAACGGTAGCAGTGCTACGTTCGGGCTGCGGCCTTGAATTGAATCGAGCAGAGTTTGGTATTTCAGGTTCGAAATGAAAATGTGCTTCTCATGATCAGGCAGTTTGCCGTAATCAATACGATCGCTTGACACATCCACTTCTTCCGGACGCCAGAAGAAGGAGAGTTGCTTTTCAATCAGCTTCTCGAAGATTTCATATTTTTGTTGGTCGTAACGTGCGACGTTGACAGGCTGACCAAGAAACATAGGTTCTTTTAGTTGGTCATTCTTTTTTTGGGTAAAAGTACTGTAAGCCATTGTTGCCTTCATCCGTTTGGCCTCTTGCCTGAGCAAGAGGCATGCAAATCAAAGAGTTAAACTATTATCTCGTGGTTTAGCTTGAATAAGCTTAGATTTTACAAGCACCGCTTGCGCAATCATCTTCTTGCACTTTGACAGCATCAGTTTGCTCGTCTTTCGCGCCATCACGAGTGTTATGGTAGTACAGCGTTTTTACACCAAACTTGTACGCTGTCAGCAGATCTTGCAGTAGTTTCTTCATCGGTACTTTGCCTGAATCGAAATTACTTGGATCGTAGTTAGTATTGGCTGAGATCGCTTGGTCAACGAACTTTTGCATGATACCCACTAAGTGCAGATAGCCGTCGTTCGAACCGATGTTCCACAGCAGTTCATAGTTCTCTTTAAAGCGAGTGAATTCAGGAACCACTTGCTTCAGGATGCCATCTTTTGACGCTTTTACCGAAACATAACCACGTGGTGGCTCGATACCGTTAGTCGCGTTAGAGATTTGCGATGAAGTCTCTGATGGCATCAATGCAGTCAGAGTCGAGTTACGCAGACCGTGTTCCATGATCTCATGGCGTAGCTTGTCCCAGTCGTAATGCAGAGGTTCTGCACATACGAGATCGATATCTTTCTTGTAAGTATCGATAGGCATCAAGCCTTTCGCGTAGTTAGTCTCATGGAACAGTGGGCAACGACCTTGTTCTTTCGCGAGCTTCATTGAAGCACGTAGCAGGTGATACTGCATGGCTTCAAATGTGCGATGAGTCAGACCATTTGCGCTGCCATCAGAGTATTTCACGCCGTTTTTCGCTAGGTAGTAAGCGTAGTTGATCACGCCTACACCCAGAGTACGGCGGTTCATTGAAGAACGACGTGCCGCAGGCAGTGGGTAGTCTTGGTAATCCAACAGTGCATCCAGAGCACGAACCACAAGGTCAGACAGCTCTTCAAAATCATCCAGTGACTGAATTGCACCTAAGTTAAATGCAGAAAGGGTACACAGGGCAATTTCACCGCTTTCATCTTCCACATTCGCCAGTGGTGAAGTTGGCAGCGCGATTTCCAGACACAGGTTTGATTGACGCACAGGCGCAACGGCCGCATCAAATGGGCTGTGCGTGTTACAGTGGTCTACGTTCTGAATGTAGATACGGCCTGTTGAGGCACGCTCTTGCATCAGCAGAGTAAAGATTTCCAGCGCTTTAACGGTTTTCTTCTTAATAGAAGGATCGTTTTCGTACTTCACGTACAGGCGTTCGAATTCATCCTGATCTTGGAAGAACGCATCGTACAGTCCAGGAACATCAGAAGGAGAGAATAGGGTAATGTTGCCGCCTTCAACCAGACGCTTGTACATCAGTTTGTTGAGCTGAACACCGTAATCCATATGACGAACACGGTTCTCTTCTACACCACGGTTGTTCTTCAGAACCAGCAGAGATTCCGCTTCACCATGCCATAGAGGGTAGAACACAGTTGCTGCACCACCACGAACACCGCCTTGCGAGCAGCATTTCACCGCCGTTTGGAAGTACTTGTAAAATGGGATACAGCCAGTGTGGAACGCTTCGCCACCACGGATTTCCGAACCCAGCGCACGAATACGACCTGCGTTGATACCAATACCGGCACGTTGAGAAACGTAGCGAACAATCGAGCTCGCCGTTGCATTGATAGAATCTAGGCTGTCGCCACACTCAATCAGCACACAAGAGCTAAACTGACGAGTCGGAGTACGTACACCCGACATAATTGGCGTTGGCAGCGAGATCTTAAAGGTCGACGTCGCATCATAGAAACGCTTGATGTAGTCAAGTCGCGTCTCTTTGGGATACTTAGCAAATAGGCAAGCAGCCACCAAAATGTACAGGAACTGTGCACTTTCGTAGATTTGACCCGTCACACGGTTCTGTACGAAATATTTGCCCTCAAGCTGTTTCACCGCAGCGTAAGAGAAATCCAGATCACGACGGTGGTCAATGAACTGATCCATCAGTTCCAGCTCTTCACGGGTATAGTCTTCTAGCAAATGTTTATCGTATTTGCCTTTCTCGACCATATTGGTCACGTGTTTGAACAGCGTTGGCGGCTCATATTCCCCATAAGCCTTTTTGCGCAGGTGGAAAACCGCAAGGCGCGCAGCAAGATATTGGTAGTCCGGCGTTTCTTCAGAAATCAGATCCGCCGCCGACTTGATGATAGTTTCATGGATGTCTGAGGTCGTAATGCCATCATAGAACTGAATATGAGCGCGCAGTTCTACTTGAGAGACAGAAACGTTTTGCAGTCCTTCGGCAGCCCAAGTGATCACTCGGTGGATCTTATCCAAATCAATAGTTTCTTTGCGGCCATCACGCTTGGTGACAGTAAGTTGTTGGTTCATTCTGCTTCATTTCCCTAACAAAACTGATAAAAGCCGTATTTTTGTCTAATTCTTGTAAATTGAATCGCGGCTTTTGTGATCAAGCTCGCCCTACATATAGAGTCATAAACACTATATGTAGGGGTGCTTCAGTGTTCGGGTTACAAGATAGTGCTATGAGAGGCCTATTGCAAGTTACAGTTAGGGGACAGATTGTGGATAACTAGCAAAATTAAAAAAATCAGTTAGTGCCCACTTACTGATGATCAAAGAGCAGAGTTGATTGTAAAAAACTGCCTTTTCCACATCGCTTTATTCGTAACCACAAACGAAAAAAATTTTCTTGATCTTTAAGGAAAAATTTACGCTGAAATTGGATCGTTCAAAATGGAATCAAACGCACGAAAAATAGACTAAAAAAGTGCGGTAACCTGTGCTACCGCGGCGATTTTTTAGCGTTGTCTATGCGTTAAATTAGGCGGGTATGGACGATGTAATTGACATCGACATTGGCACCTAAACGGTAGGTATCGGTCAGCGGATTATAAAGTAAGCCGGTGATGCCTTGTTCTTGCAACGCGGTTTGGTCAATCATCTTCAATAATTCAGATGGACGAATGAATTTATTGTGGTCATGCGTGCCTTCCGGAACGATTTTCAGCAGCTTTTCTGCACCCACGATCGCAAACAGATAGGACTTAAAGTTGCGGTTAAGCGTAGAGAAGAACACATGACCACCGGGTTTAACCAGTTTGGCGCAAGACTGAATTACCGAAAGTGGGTCAGGAACGTGCTCCAGCATCTCCATGCAAGTTACCACATCATACGTTTGCGGGTTGGCAGTCGCATGATCTTCAACAGTGCTTTGGATGTAGGCCAGTTTCGTGCCAGTTTCGAGAGCATGCAAACGTGCCACTTCTAACGGTTCTTTACCCATATCAAGACCAGTCACTTGTGCGCCTTCGCGCGCCATGCTTTCGGCTAAAATGCCGCCACCACAGCCGACATCCAAAACCCTCTTCCCAAACAGGCCATTGGCTTTTTCTAGCACATAGTTCAAACGTAGAGGGTTGATCTGGTGTAAAGGCTTGAATTCGCCTTCCAGATCCCACCAACGGGAAGCCATATCCTCAAATTTTTTGATTTCATTAGGATCGACGTTCTGTGTTGCTGTCAGTGGTGTCGAAGCCAAGTCTATTGAAGCCATCTTGTATCGCCTGTGTTACGCATCCGTGAAGAGTGGCATTATAGCGCGCTGAGTAAATCGCACCAGTTGAGATGCCAGATTTGACGATGAGCGTTTAAAAAACAACCATCTAACTTTGCCAAGTGCAAGGAATGTGTAAATTCTCGGCATTTAAGACGCAACCAAGGTCACAACCTGATAAAAGGTCAGGGAAAGTAATGCCGAAGCGTGGAAACATGTGTTATATTTTTTCACCTTATAAGTATCAAGAATATCCAGTTCTCGACTGACTTGGCGCTCAATCTTGTAGTGAGCCCCGTTTCAGTAAGAATTTGGGTATACCGATCAAACTATAGAGGGATAATGGCTCTATGAGCGATCTAGCTAAAGAGATCACGCCCGTAAACATCGAAGACGAGCTACGCAGTTCGTATTTGGACTACGCGATGTCGGTTATCGTGGGTCGTGCTCTTCCTGATGTGCGTGATGGCCTTAAACCAGTACACCGACGCGTACTGTTCGCGATGAATGTGCTGGGCAACGACTGGAACAAAGCCTATAAAAAATCTGCCCGTGTGGTAGGTGACGTAATCGGTAAATATCACCCTCATGGTGATAGTGCGGTTTACGACACCATCGTGCGTATGGCGCAGCCTTTCTCACTTCGTTACATGTTGGTCGATGGCCAAGGTAACTTTGGCTCGATCGACGGCGACTCCGCGGCGGCAATGCGTTATACCGAAGTTCGTATGTCGAAAATCGCGCACGAACTCTTGGCAGACCTAGACAAAGAAACCGTTGACTACGTGCCGAACTATGACGGCACCGAGCAGATCCCTGCGGTATTGCCGACGAAGATTCCGAACCTGCTGATCAACGGTTCATCCGGTATTGCGGTGGGTATGGCAACCAATATTCCTCCGCACAACTTAGGTGAAGTGATCGATGGCTGTTTAGCCTACATCGATAATGAAGCGATCACCATTGATGAGTTGATGGATTACATTCCTGGTCCAGATTTCCCAACCGCAGCGCTGATCAGTGGCCGTAAAGGCATCATTGACGCGTACAAAACCGGCCGTGGCAAGGTTTACATGCGCTCGAAAGCGGAAATCGAAACCGATAAGAACGGCAAAGAAACCATCATCGTCAGCGAAATCCCTTATCAAGTGAACAAAGCTCGCTTGATCGAAAAAATCGCTGAGTTGGTGAAAGAGAAGAAAGTCGAAGGCATCAGTGCACTGCGTGACGAGTCTGATAAAGACGGTATGCGCATTGTGATTGAGTGTAAGCGTGATGCGGTTGGCGAAGTGGTTCTGAACAACCTGTATGCCAACACTCAGCTGCAAACCACTTTCGGTATCAACATGGTGGCACTCGATAACGGTCAGCCTAAGCTGTTTAACCTGAAAGAGATGCTGAAGTGTTTCGTCGACCATCGCCGTGAAGTGGTGACTCGTCGTACTATTTTTGAACTGCGCAAAGCGCGTGAGCGTGCCCATATCCTTGAAGGTTTGGCACTGGCTCTGGCGAACATTGATGAGATCATCGAACTGATCCGTCATGCCGCCACGCCTGCAGAAGCAAAAGAAGGCTTAATTGCCCGTGGTTGGGATCTTGGCAACGTTGCTGCGATGCTTGAGCGTGCGGGTACTGATGCTGCGCGTCCTGAGTGGCTTGAGCCACAATACGGCATCCGCGATGGCAAGTACTTCCTGACTGAGCAACAAGCGCAAGCGATTCTGGATCTGCGTCTGCACAAGCTGACTGGTCTAGAGCACGAGAAGATCCTCGATGAGTACAAGCAACTTCTCGAAGAAATCGCGGCGTTGATGCACATTCTGGCGAGTACAGAGCGCTTGATGGAAGTGATCCGTGAAGAGCTTGAAGCGATTCGCGCTGGCTTTAGCGATGCGCGCCGCACTGAAATTACTGCAGCAACCCACGACATCGACATGGAAGAGCTGATCGCCCGTGAAGATGTGGTTGTGACTCTGTCACACGAAGGTTATGTGAAGTATCAATTACTGAGTGACTACGAAGCACAGCGTCGTGGTGGTAAAGGTAAGAGCGCAACCAAAATGAAAGAAGAGGACTACATTGAACGTCTTCTGGTTGCCAATACTCACGATAACATTCTGCTGTTCTCAACTCGCGGCAAAACTTACCGTATGAAGGTTTACCAACTGCCGTTGGCAAGCCGTACTGCACGTGGTAAGCCAATCGTGAACCTGCTTCCTCTGGAAGAAAACGAGCGTATTACAGCGATTCTGCCAGTGACTGAGTTTAGCGAAGATAAATTCATCTTCATGGCAACCGGTGACGGTACTGTGAAGAAAACGTCACTGGATCAGTTTGCCAACGTTCGTGCGAATGGTTTGATTGCGCTCAACCTGCGTGACGAAGACTCGCTGATTGGTGTGGATATCACCGATGGCGAAAGCGAAATTATGCTGTTCTCTAAATTCGGTAAAGTGGTTCGCTTTAAAGAGTCCGAAGAAACCGCGGTTGTGGATGAAAATGGTCAACCCGTTCTTGATGAAAATGGCCAGCCAGAGATCAAGTTCAAAGGTGTAAGACCAATGGGTCGTACCGCTGCGGGCGTTCGTGGCATGAAACTGGCTGACGGCGACCAAGTAGTATCGCTTATCGTACCGAAGGCCGAAGGTGATGTGCTTACAGTAACCGAAAATGGTTACGGTAAGCGTACCAGCTTGTCTGAATACCCAACCAAAGGTCGTGGTACTCAGGGTGTGGTTTCGATCAAAGTCTCTGAGCGTAACGGCAGCGTAGTGGGTGCAGTACAAGTGGCCGAGGGTGATGAGTTCATGATGATCACCAATGCCGGCACATTGGTACGTACTCGCGTGGCGGAAGTAAGCCAAGTGGGCCGTAATACACAAGGCGTTACCTTAATCCGTACTTCGGAAGGTGAAAGTGTGGTGGGTCTGCAGCGTATCGATGAAATCGAAGAATCTGAATTGCCAGAAGGCGAAGAAGCACTCGTTGAGAACGATGCACCTGTTGCACAAGATGATGGTGAAGAAGAGTAATCTGCTCTGTCATATCTCCACCTAATCACACTTAGGTCGGGGAAATTCATAAAGTGCCTAATCAAAGCCGGACAATCGTCCGGCTTTTTTGATCCCGCTTACAGCCTATAAGCCCCACTCAGTTTTCTCACAAACACTTAGTTATACTGGCTGGGCAAATGGTTAAGGAGTCAATATGGATGGGATGACGCTGATACTGGGTGTCGCTGCGGTAGTGGCAATGGCGATTTATCTATTGATTCGAACCCCGCGCCGAGTCGCAGTTGGGTTTGTCGGAATTGTGACTATGGTGAGCGTGGGTCTTTTTTTATGGATGCAGCAGCCAGAGCCTAAAGCCCAAGTTAAGGCCGAAACAAAATCACTGACTCAGACAATGAGTGATTTGCAGGAAGCGTTACGTAAAGATCCCAATCAAGCCGATGTATGGTTCTCTTTGGGGCAAGGCTATTTATTGGAGAGTGATTTTCCCGCTGCAACACAATGTTTTGATTACGCGATTCGATTGACCGAGTTTCCGACCGCTAACCAATATGCCGCGAAAGCGACAGCGCTTTACTATCAACATAAGCAAAACATGAATGATGAAGTAACTCAGCTTTTGAATACGGCTTTAGAAATTGAACCATTTAATGAAACGGCACTAACACTGATTGCTCAAGACCACATGATCAGCTTTCGTTATCAGCAGGCAGTGGAAACTTGGCTGCATTTATTGGACTCGCCCGATCTCGCTCTCGATAGAGCCAAAATCATTCAACAATTGGAGCTGGCGAAATCACGAGTGGTCAAAGCCAGCTAAATCGTCACCAAGCACTAGCTACCTTCGACTCGAAGCCGTTATTTTGTTTGAACTTATCTTGTTTAAATAGAAGAAAAGCCAACGCACTGTTGGCTTTTCGTTGAAGGCACTCTATGTCAATGTCACGAGAGTGCAGAATCGAGGCTTAAACCCTGACTTCTAGCGTCTACTGACTTTTCGTCTAATAGTCCGCTTCGCGTTGCTCGGCTTTCTTATCCCATTCAGGAACGACAGTATCGAGGAAGTGCTGTTTCTCGGCTTTCATCTTCTCCATATCCATGCCTAAGGCTGCTTGGGCTTTCTCTTTGCTTGAGATATCCGGTTGCTTAATCGGATCCGTGATGCCTTTAGTGGCTAATAGACGCGCCAGTTTAGTACGTGCATCCGCCGCGCGATCCACCGCGGTTCCCAACACTTCTAAAGCTACTTCAGGCGCATGCATGTGCACACCATGTGAAGCGATGGAGTAATCCCAACGCCATTGCGCATGACGGATATCTTGCAAGATCGATTGCATTTCTTGTTCCGTTGCACCGGCTTTCCATGCAGCTGCTGCTTCAAAGTGTGCTGCAACGATCTGTTTTTCAGCCGTCAGCTTCATTTTCAACACTTGCGCTTTACGAGTCGCGACAATGTTTTTCAACTCATCTTTGCTTTGGGTATGGCAGTTTGCACAGGTATTTTCAAAGCGATCAAATGGGTTACCGATTTTATGGTCGGTATACACTGTTCCATCTTCGTTTTTCACCTTAGGCATGTGGCAATCCGCACACACCACATTATTTTTGCCATGAATACCAGCACGCCACGTTTCATACTCAGGGTGCTGCGCCTTAATCATAGGGGCTTTGGAGAGTTGGTGCGTCCAGTCGCTGAAATTCAGCGCATCGTAATAACGCTCCATAGAATCCACATCGGTACCCATATCCCAAGGGAATTTCACAGCCTTGGTGGGGCCTGCGAAATAGTATTCCACGTGGCACTGACCACACACACCCGCTTGTTGATCGAGGCGTGACATTTGATCAAAGGGCTTGCCAATCGCCTGATATGCACGCTCGACATAAGGACGGGTGATTTTCAGTGCCGGTTCACCATTTTTGAAGGCTTCACTGCGCGTGTCATGGCAGTCCGCACAACCAATTGGGTTAGTAATTTCTTCACCCAAACGCGCCCATTTGCCTTCGAAATAGCCATCTTCACCGCGTTCTTCAATTACTCTTGCCACATCGGGTGATTTACAGCTCCAACAGGCCATTGGCATTGGGCCTGAATTGGCATCGGTTGGACCGCCAGTACGCAAGGTTTGGCGAACATCATCTAATGCGTAAAAGTGCCCACGAGCCTTGTTGTAGTCTTTGGCAAAGCCGTAGCCCGCCCATAACACAATCATGTTGGGATCTTCCGCCAGAGCATCTTCGATAGGTTTACTCTCTGACGTCTCTTTCCATGTCTTGTATTGATCAGGGTGTTGTACCTGATAAGTCTCGTTACGCGGATCTGCAAGTTTGTTTTCTGTTTCTGCAGACACACCAAAGCTCGCCACTCCCAAGGAAGTTGCGCTCATGAGTAACAATGCTGCTGATTGTTTTATCCAGTGCTTTTTCACAATGGCTTCTCCATATTCCGTGTTGGTTTCTGCGTTGTGGTGCTGAATATCCAAATTAAGAAAGAAGAATGCACAAGCCATTATTGTTTATATTTCTAAAAACAGAATAAGGCATATTAATAATCATTGTTTTGGATCAATTTACCACTGTGACCAAGCTTCAAGAAAATCCAATATACCCCTTAAGTGGTATTTGCTGTCTAAATAAATAGAAAACAGTTAATTATTGAAATTAAATGATTTTTAATGAGTTAGGTGATATGCCTCACCAATTCTTGCTTGAGAAATACCCATATAAGAGAAGGGGAGATATGCTATTGATATAGCGTTGTGGCTTATCCAAAATAAGAACAGATTGCATTTGGTGAATAATCGAAACCAAGAGTAATTGTTTTTCTGATTTTGATAACAATCCATATCAGAAATAAGGACAGGATAATATGGGCAAAGTTCAATTTGCCATAGCCATAATGCTGAAGTCACTTCTTGCATTTTGTCTCTATGGATATTCTATTTATGCCGTTGCTGAATCTTCTGATAAAAAATCGGAGGTATCTCCACAACGCCATGAAGTCACTTTCATCCGTGATGCTGATTACAAATGTGTTCAGTGCCATAAGGATGCCAAAAATACACTGCTTGAATCGCACAGTGAGCAAGCGTTGCAACAAGCCGGGCGTGATCTGAACTGTACCAATTGCCACAGCAATATTGGCCCTGAACACCGTAATGGTGCTGAGGATGTGACCAAATATTTCAGTGCGCAATCGCAACCAGGCACCGAAAAGGTTTATCTGGATCCAGAGCAGATCCTGCAAGCCAACAAGGTTTGTATGGACTGCCATCAACCGGACACACTCCGTGAGAAAAGTTGGACGCACGATGTACACGCGAAAAACCTCACCTGCTCTAACTGCCACACCGTTCATGCCATGGATGCCAAAGTGCTGAGCTTTGATCACAAGCAGAAGATAAAGCTGTGTGTCGATTGCCATTCCGATTTCAAAGCGAAGGAAGAGGAGAAATAACATGAGCTGTTCAAGACGTCATTTTCTCACGGGTTCCGGAGCTTTAATCATGACCACGGGCATTGCGGGTACGGCAGTGATCAATAGTCGCTATGTGCTTGCAGCCGTGCTGGAAGAAGACAATAAACGTTACGCCATGGTACATGATGAAACCGCTTGTATTGGTTGTACCGCGTGTACCGAAGCTTGTCGTGAAGTGAACAAAGTGCCTGAAGGAGTCTCCCGTTTGGAGATTATTCGCAGTGCTCCGCAAGGTGAGTTTCCGAATGTGGATTACCGTTTTACTCGCAAATCTTGCCAACATTGTGAGAATCCACCTTGTGTGTATGTCTGCCCAACAGGGGCTGCTTACAAAGATGAAGCAACAGGCATTGTCGATGTGCATAAGGAGCGCTGTGTGGGCTGTGGTTATTGCATTGCTGCTTGCCCTTATCAAGTGCGCTTTTTCCATCCGGTCACTCATTCGGCGGATAAGTGTAACTTTTGCCGAGATACCAATTTGGCGCAAGGCAAACAGCCTGCGTGTGTGGAATCTTGCCCCACTAAGGCGCTGACATTTGGCGATCTAAACGATCCGACCAGTGCAGTCAATCAACTGCTGGCGACCCGCACGGTGTACCGAGATAAAGTCCAGCTGGGTACCAGCCCTAAACTGTATAAGATCCCGCATCAGAAAGGGGAGGTGTAATATGAGCACTTTACAAACCGCTTTTCATTTTGATTCTTTAGTGTGGGATTGGATTATTGCCATCTATTTATTTTTGGCAGGCATGTCTGCTGGTGCAGTCATGATTTCGCTCTATTTGAAACGCAACGTAATACAAGGCGATGCGGCAGAAAATGGGATTATTAAAGCGACCGCTTGGCTAGCACCATTCGGAATTATTGCGGGCCTGACGATTTTGATTTTTCACCTCACTAAGCCACTCGAGTTTTGGAAAATCATGATTTATTACAACCCCACCTCAGTGATGTCGATGGGGGTGATTTTGTTCCAAGTGTATATGGCGGTGCTGTTCGTTTGGATCGGGATTATTTTCAGACCTGTGATCATGCGGCTCTTGAATGGCAAATTCACCTTTGTGGATGGTTTGCTGCTGAAAGCCAAGCAATTTGAAAATGGGATTGAAATTTTCCTCGCCATTTTAGCCATTACTCTTGCGGCTTATACGGGCTTCCTGCTTTCGGCATTAAAAACTTATCCGATGCTGAATAATCCGGTGTTGCCAATCCTGTTCTTATTCTCCAGTCTTTCATCTGGTTTCGCGGCTTGTTTGATGGTTGGGGTGTGGATCTTTAAAGAGCCGATGAACAGTCCAAGCATTGCCTGGCTGCACAGATTTGAGCGCCCGACAGTACTGTTTGAATTGTTTGTGTTGGTGACCTTCTTTACTGGGCTGATTTTCAGTGGTGGTCAAGCACAGGCTTCAGTATGGAATGCCATTTCAGGCGGCTTTTGGGCTAACTGGTTCTGGTATGGTGTAATCGCACTCGGCATGGTGTTGCCTTTGGTGCTGAATGCGCTATCTCCTAAATCACTCAAACATTCGCTCGGCTTTGTACTGTTTGTCACCTCGCTCAGTTTACTCGGGGTGTTAATGTTGCGTACCTTTGTGTTGTACGCCGGACAGATGACCGTCATTTGAGTGTGATAGGAAAAGCTCATGAGTGACTTAGGGCTGTTTTTACTCATTCTGGTCGCCGTGTTAAGCACGGCGATGAGCCTTTGGGGGCTAAGTCGTTTTCGCAATTATTCCTCATCTCCATCGAGTTTTGAGTCACAGCAAACACTACTCATCAAAACCTGCCGACTGGTGTTCCTTTGCGCTTTGTCGGCCTTGGTGTTGTTGGCGTATGCGTTCATCAGTGACAATTTTGCGCTGCATTATGTTTCATCCCACTCCAATTCTGCTCTGCCCGTGTTTTACAAAGTGGCGGCGGTGTGGGGCGGGCATGAAGGATCGATGCTGTTTTGGGTGATGACGCTGGCAGGTTGGTCTGCAGTGATCTCCTATCAGCGTTGTTACCCGCAATCTTATCATTTCAAAGTGTTGACCTTGATGAATGCGCTGGTTGCCATGTTCGCGTGGTTTACCTTGTTCACCTCCAACCCCTTTGAATTAAACACAGTCTTGCCGAGCGAGGGGAGAGATTTAAACCCAATGCTGCAAGATGTCGCGCTGATTTTCCATCCTCCTTTGCTGTATCTCGGCTATGTAGGTTACTCCACGGTGTTGGCGTTTGCTCTGGCCGCGTTATTGGAAAAAGAGATCCCCAGCCAGTGGGTGGAATGGTGCCAGCCGTGGGCGATGGGCGCGTGGCTGTTTTTAACTTTAGGCATCGGGCTTGGTTCATGGTGGGCGTATTACGAACTAGGCTGGGGCGGTTGGTGGTTCTGGGATCCCGTTGAAAACGCCTCTTTACTGCCTTGGCTGACCGGAACGGCGCTGTGTCACACCTTATTGGCCAATCGATACTACGGCGTATTGCAGCGTTGGTGTTATGTGTTGGCACTGATGACGTTCAGTTTAAGCATCATTGGCACGTTTATTGTGCGCTCTGGCGTACTGACTTCCGTACATGCGTTTGCGGTTGACCCCGACAAAGGCATCGCCTTACTCGGCATTCTTGCTTTGGTGCTGCTTGTGGGCTTAGGCAGTTTTGTCCTGCGTTTAGACGAGATTCGCTCAGCGCCTCTTACTCACTGGTGGAGTGCGCCATTTTTAATGTTGATCGCGACAGGGTTATTGGCCATCGCCGCATTTACCGTGGGCATGGGCACCTTTTACCCCATGCTTTACACCTTGTTTGGGTTTGGCAACATTTCAGTCGGTGCGCCGTATTTCAATGCCATGATTTTGCCTTTTGTCCTCTTGGGCATGTTGGCACTAGGTGCAGTTCCGCTAGTCAAGCGCAAAAACCGACGACGCATTGCGTTAGGGTTAGCGCTTCTTTCAGTACTACTGGGAACCACGTTATATCGCCTGCAAGTGGATAACCCTACGCTGTGGGTACAACTGTTCTGGATTTTGGGATGCTGGGTTGCCAGCACACACTTGCTCTGTTTATTGGAAAAAAGAACGCGCGCGATCCCTATGGCTATGGCGCATTTGGGTTTGGCATTTCTGGCCGTGGGCGCGGCGATGAATGCTGAACACTCTCAGGAAATCGCTAAAAAAATGGCACCGGGAGACACACTGACATTTATGCAGTGGCAGGTGACCTATCAGGACATAAACTGGGCAATAGGGCCGAATTACACCCTAGAGAAAGCACGATTTACATGGCAAAAAGAGGGCGCGAGTTCTTTTATCATGGAACCTGAACGCCGTCATTATCCGATACGGGTAATGAACATGAGCGAACCTGCTTTGCATGGACTGTGGAATGGGGATTTGTACGTCACGCTCGGCAGTAAGTTTGGCGAGCAGAGTCATTCCGTAAAAAGCTATACCTTAAAGAGCTATGCCGTAAAGTTACAGTTCAAAGCCTATATGGCTTGGATATGGTTAGCGGCACTGATGTTTGTACTGGGCTGCGCGCTGGCGTTAGTGAACCGCTGGCAAGAGAGGAGAGTGCTGGGTGTTGAAAGCCAACGTTATACGCTTGCTTAGTGTGGCCTTAGTGATTGGTGGCGTACTTGCTGCGATTGGCTTGGGTTTGGAAAATAAAAATACCAACAAGGCAGAAGCGAGTGTGGTCAAACAGTTACCGGCATTTGATGCCCCAGATTTACTTGACCCAAACTTACGCGTAACGCAGCAAGATTTTCTCATTTCGGACTACAAACTTCTCAATGTGTGGGCTTCATGGTGTGGCATTTGTTTGAGTGAGCATGAATTTTTAAACACATTAGCCCAGCAAGGTGTTCCTATTTACGGCTTAAATTATCGGGATGAATCCCGAGCCGCGACTCGCTATTTACAGCAGCACGGCAACCCGTTTGTCAAAGTGGCTCAAGATCCACAAGGTTCAGTGGCGTTAGATCTTGGCGTGATTGGCACACCGGAGACGTATTTGATCAACTCGGCAGGGGGGATTGTTTTCAAATATTCAGGGCAATTGACCCAAGAAAAATGGCAACGCTATTTTCAGGCATACTTTAAACAGGAGGGTTAATTGTTACTCCGGCTGGCTTTCTTTCTATTTTTCATCGTATCGCCACTGCAAAGTTGGGCGAGTGATCCGCTTTCAAGCTCAGAAGGCGTCAACGCCGTCGAGTTTTTTGAGTTTGATTCTACTGAGCAGCAGCGTATGGCAACTGAGTTGGCGAAATCATTACGTTGTCCACAATGTCAAAACCAGAATTTGATTGAATCAAATTCACCGATCGCCAAAGATTTGCGCTTTAAAGTGTTTGTGATGGTGAAAGAGGGGAAAAGCGAGCAAGAGATTGTCGATTACATGGTTGAACGCTTCGGTGATTTTGTGTTGTACCAACCGCCATTTAAAGCCCAAACTTGGCTGCTGTGGTTGACCCCTGTGGTTATTCTGAGTCTCTTTTTGATCTACGCCGCCCGATCGGTGCGGCGTAAATAGCTACCAGTCAGACAAAACACGGCACCGTCTGGACATAAGACGTATTTCTGGCCGTATTTTTAAATAGATAAATATGGATCACATCAGAGGCTAAAAATACAAGTTGCACGGATGTGTTTCATATTGATCTACTTGCAATGTCTTTAAATCAATTTTTATTAAAATATGACTAATTATTAGTGATATTATGGGAGAAATTGACACAAACAGAGGTGATTGACTGCAGGTTGTTAATTTCTATTGATATACCGTTCGGCATTGGAAAATAGTTTTTCACATAATTTTTTCTGGTTCATATACTCTGGTGTGCCTTGTTCCATTGAGTCTAGAGCTTCTTTCGCTGCTTGGTATTCTGTGACCATAATAGAGAATTGCTCTTCAAAGTTGTTTTTTTGTGTTTTTTTGTTTGATTTTCTTACGGGTTTTCGCATTTTTAATTCCTTATAGACCCCAAAGTTTCTTTTGTTCTCGTTCTAATAAAATATCTTCAATTTTTTTTCTTATCTTGTGAATGTTATCTGGACTTTCATCTGCATTAAGAGTTTTTACTTTGGAATTCTTTGAATTAGAACCGGTGATTGGTTTTTTCAAATTTTGATCTCCTTCCCTAGCATAGAAATATGTAACCCATCGAACATCACATCTTGCGAATGTTTAATTTCGAAAGAAATCCCAACCTAGAAAATTATCATTAGGTGATATGAAATTGGATAAGATTAAAAAACACTATTTATCGGATTTACAGTAGGAAGATAAATCTAAAATTTTTACTGTAAGATTGAGGACTAAAGAACGGTGTTTCTTTATTTAATGAGGGTTTGAATGACTAGATCTCATCATATAAACAAGATCTAGTCATAAATATTTATAGCAAAGTAACGTTAGCAGCTTGTGGGCCTTTATTACCTTGTTCTACGTTGAAAGCAACTTTTTGGCCTTCAGATAATGTTTTAAAACCGTCACTAACAATAGATTTGAAGTGAACGAATAGATCAGCACCGCCGTTGTCAGGAGTGATAAATCCAAAACCTTTAGTTTCGTTGAACCATTTTACTAGGCCAGTTGTTTTGTTAGACATATATATATCTCGATAGATTAATTACATTGAAAGAGAAACTACTAAATATGGAATGAAGAAAAAGTTATCGCAGGATATATATGACAAACTGAATCAAAAACTGAGAAGATCTTAAACTAAATTTTATATCAATAGCTCACTGTTAGAACTGGCGCTACTATACACGATGTACACACAATAGATACGCATTTCTTTGCTTTAAATTATTAATGATTAAAATCAGTGGCTTAGTGGTTTTTGGGTTGGGGCTAAAGCGAGTGCTAAGCCTAATCGACACAATTTTAGTCAGTTAGACACGATAAAACTATTGAATGTTACCAAGGTAATCCCTCTTTCTAATCGGGGGGAATGATTCAAAAATGTGCTTTGGGATTATATCGGTCACCTACACTGAGCAGGCCAAATTGAGCAAATATCATCCCCACGTTGGTTCCTGATTTACCGCTTATAATAAGCTATACCCCAAAAACACTCCGTATTTGTCATCGGTTTGCTTGGGTATAATGCCGCCCAATTTCCAAGTGTCGTATTTAAAAGGTCATACCATGAGTCAATATGTTGTCTGTGCGCTCTACAAGTTTGTTGAGCTCAATCATTACCAAGAGCTGAGAGCGCCGCTGTTGGCACTGATGGAAGAGAACCACATTCGCGGCACATTATTGCTGGCACAAGAAGGCATTAACGGCACAGTCGCTTCTTCTCGGCAAGGGATTGATGTGTTGCTGGCGTGGCTAGATAACGAGCCAAGTTTAAAAGGCACTGTCTATAAAGAGTCTTTTGCTACTGAGCCTCCGTTTAACCGCACCAAGGTCAAACTCAAGAAAGAGATTGTGACCATGGGCGTAGAAGGCATCGATCCGCGTCATGTGGTGGGTACTTACGTGAAGCCACAAGATTGGAACACGCTGATCTCCGATCCAGAAGTGTTGGTGGTGGATACGCGTAATGACTACGAAGTGCAGCTCGGTACGTTTAAAAACGCGCTCAACCCAAAAACCGAGACGTTCCGTGAGTTTCCGCACTATGTGCAGGAAAACCTCGATCCGCAAAAGCATAAGAAAGTCGCCATGTTCTGTACCGGCGGGATCCGCTGTGAAAAATCCACCGCTTATTTGAAAGAGCAAGGTTTTGATGAGGTGTATCATCTTGAAGGTGGCATTTTGAAATATCTTGAAGAAGTGCCTCAAGAGCAAAGCCTGTGGGAAGGCGATTGCTATGTATTCGATGGACGCGTTGCGGTAGGGCATGGCCTTGCAGAAAGTGACTATCAAATCTGTAATGCTTGCCGTCTACCGATTACAGAGGAAGACAAGCAAAGCGAGCAATACGAACAAGGCGTCAGCTGTCCGCGTTGCTTTGGGTCACACACGGAAGAGCAGTTAGAGCGTTTCCGTGAGCGTGAAAAGCAAGTCCAATTGGCGAAACTGCGCGGTGAAAGCCATATCGGCGAAGAGAGTGCGCACGTCATTGAAGCTCGTCGCGCTGAAAAACTGGCACGCAAAGCGGCGCAGCGTGGTCAGAAAGGTTAACGAGTTGTGAATGGGTGGCTGTTTTGCTACCCACTCACTGCTTGAAATCGCTGGCGGAATTCCCTCGGAGTCATAGCTTTGAGGGTTTTAAATTGGCGGTTGAAGTTCGATAAATTTCCAAACCCAGTCCGTTCGGCAATTAACGCAATCGGCAGCGCAGAACTTGCCAAAAGCTCACACGCTTTACCAATCCGAAACTGCTTTAAATGCTCCGAAAAACTCATCCCATAATGCTTTTCAAATAAGCGATACGCCGAGCTCTCACTCAAATGTAAGTGATGACATAAGTCGGTGATTTTGATCGCTTGCGCGTAGTGTTGCTCCACGTATTGTTTCGCCAACTGGATTTTCTTATGCGTGTCGCTGTTACTGGTGAGTGGTGTCATCAAATAGGGCGCAACGGATAGGCGCTGCGCTTGCGGATCGTCCGCCATCAACAGCAGAGATTCAATCACGCGTAAGCTCTGGTAACTGTGAGCTTGCTGCTCAAGATTTTCCAGTAAATGGGCAACTTGAATCGCGGTCTGCTCGCTCAGGTGTAAACCATAAGCGGCATTTTGCTGTAAGCGTTTTAAAGCTTGAGCCTGCGGTAACACGTTTTGCAGTTTATCTAGCCACTCTTGCTTAAACCAGATAATCGTAGAGTGCAGGGTTTTGGATTGATTCAAGTGCTGTCGGCCTGCAATCATATGCGGCAAACCCGGGCCATAGAGCAAGAGGGTGTTGTGCTCAACCCCACCAATCGCATCGCCCGCAAAATAGTTACCTACAAAACGATGATCGGGGTTCTGATAGAGCACCAGTTCATACTCAGTGTGATAGTGCCAAGGACAGGAAAACTCTTCTTTATGAGTGTTACTGTGGAACTCACGCAGTACCCAATCCTGACTGATGCCACTCATCACATTTTCAATTAAAGGCCGCATAAATACCTACACTGTTTTTTTACCTGTCAGTTTGATAGGCCTAGACTAGGGGAGTGGCTCAATTTCTGTCAAATGGTGGAATGATTTTGCAAGAATAGTATTAGAACTGGCTCGAATAACATCAATACAGAATAAGCAGATTCAGTACACTAGCCGCTTTATCTAACCATGATATTTCATCTTCAGTTCTGCTATGGAGTTACTGCATGTATCGAGACAAAACCGCCTTACTGTTTATTATGTCGACACTGGTAACAGGTCTGTGCGGGGCTTTTTTCTATCCACTTTCTAGCTTGTTTATTGTTGAGGCGCTCGGAGCCTCACCGATGCAACTGAGCCTGTATATGGTCATGGCAGTGGTCAGTTCAGTCATCGTATCGCAGTGGCTCGCGCGTCAGTCAGATCGTGATTGGCAGCGTAAAACTATCTTATTGGTCGCATTGCTCTGCTATTTGATCACCGTGGTCAGCTTTATGTTTATTCGCAGCTACAGCCTCGCCATTATGGTGGTAGTGCTGTTTGCCAGTGTAAGCGGCGCGTCATTTGGTCAGCTTTTCGCACTTGGCCGCGAATACGCCGATCGGCATCTAACCGACAAAACCACGTTTCTCTCCACCATGCGTGCCGGCATTGCGATTGCTTGGGTATTTGGCCCACCAACGGCGTTTATGCTCAAAGCCAGTTTTGGCTTTAGTGCGGCCTTTGCAGTTTCTGCGGCGATTGTTTCCTTAGCGATTGTGTTGATTGCCCGCTATTTGCCTACGGGGGAAAAAACAGCCGTGGTTCAACCGGATGGTGCCCAAGCGGATTTAAGAAAATACTCGGCACGTAAGCGTGCGTTGATTGTACTGTACTGCGTAACCTTGGTTTGTACATTTGGCGCAAATAACCTCTACATCACCAGTATGCCGCTCTATTTATCTCGCGAATTGATGGTGCCTGAACACTGGTTAGGCTTGTTGTTTGGTACTGCGGCGTTGTGTGAAATTCCCGTAATGTTAATGGCAGGAAAACTGGCTCAGCGCTGGGGAACGAATAAATTGCTGATGCTTGGGATCACCAGTGGCATGCTGTTTTACGGTGTCATGCTCACCCACACTGGGTTCATCGCCATGATGGCAGCACAAGTTCTGAATGGCTTTTTTATTGGCGTGTGTGCAACGTTAGGAATGGTGGTGCTGCAAGACATGATGCAAGACCGACTGGGTACTGCATCAACCCTGTTTTCGAGCATGCTCAGCATTAGTTCGTTAGTGGCGAGTTTGTCGGTAGGCGTAGTGGGCGAATTTTATAACTACTTCAGCACCTTATATGTTTCTTTAACGGGGGCCTTCAGTGCACTGATTTTGTTGGCGTTGTTTAGTCAATTGCAGCGTAAGTCGGTACTGGTTGAATCGGCATCTAATGAGGTATCAGTTGGATAAGTGACGCGATATTGGCTACTGATCGTGTATTCATTATCTACACTGCTGAATGCGTAATTATTCTTTAATACGTAAAAAATATGTGACCATACTTCCATATCTTATGGCGTGATAAGAAATATTTATGAAAGAAGGTATTATTTTTAAGAAATATCAGTGATTGTGGAGACGGTAGGTGGACAATTCGGTTGTTGCCCAATTAAAGAAAGAGTTCTACGCGCAGTTGAGCGCGTTGCAAACTCATTCTGCACCACAATCTAAGCCGACGTTATCGGTATTAACCGATGAAGAGTTGCGCCAATTAGAGCAAATGTGGATTGAGCTGTGCGTCTGGAAGAAGTCGCAAAGCTGAATTTTCTCTCCTCATTTTGCTGACTGAATGAACCCAACCCGCAACGGTTGGGTTTTTTGTTGCTCAAAAAAGCATTTGTTATAACATAACAATTTAAGCCTCCGAGTGATCTTTTCTTTGAAAAAAGGGGTATCAGCCCTCATAGTTAGGTCACTAGTAGAGATAAGTTATGCAAATGTTGAGAGACGTGCATCCTGTTACAAAGATTCAAGTGAGTGCAAATATGGCGGAAGTAAGAGCCAGAGTTGATTTCAAAGTTGGCGCCAAAAGTAATATTGACGCGGAAATCCTGTCATTTCATGGACTGCAAACCGATAAAGAACATGTTGCAGTTATTTTCAAATCAGCGGACACCACCCAAGAAGCTCCGCTAGTGCGTATGCATTCGGAGTGTTTAACGGGCGACGTTTTCCATTCTTCTCGTTGTGATTGTGGTGAACAGCTGGAAGAAACCATTACCAGAATGGGTGAGTCAGGCGGCATCATCCTGTATTTGCGTCAAGAAGGGCGTGGCATTGGTTTATACAACAAGATTGATGCTTATCGTCTACAAAGCCAAGGCATGAATACCTATGAAGCCAACAATCACCTCGGTTTTGGTGATGATCTGCGCGATTTCACTGAAGCTGCACAAATGTTGCAAGCGTTGGGTATCAATAAAATCCGTCTTGTGACCAACAACCCTAAAAAAATCCGAGAGTTAAAAGAACACGGCATTGAAATTGTTGAGGTTGTGCATACCTCTGCTCACATCAAAGCGGGTAATGAAAGTTACTTGAAAGCCAAAGTTTCCCACGGCAAACATCAATTAAAGCTGTAAGTTTCCGTTTTATAAAGACTTTGAGCCATCTGGTGAAAAATTAAGAATGTTATTAAACCCCACGCTTGTGGGGTTTTTTGTATGTGTGCTTGAAAAAAAATTGTAAATTTGTATTATCTGCAACGAAATAACAAATGATAATAATTTGCAATTCATATCAAGCTCAACAAGGATGCTCCATGAACGTTAAGTCTATTCTTTCTTCTGCCATTCTGGCTTCACTTGCACTCAGTGCTTCAAGTAGTTTTGCAGCCGCCACGACTCAAACTCAAGTCGTTGAACATTATGCTGATATCGCGCATGCCGTGTATGCCGATTCGCGTGTGACGGCTCAGAAACTGCAAAATTCCATTGATCGTTTTTTGCAAAAGCCAACGGCTAAAGGTTTAGAAGATGTTAAACAAGCATGGTTAGCCGCTCGTGTTCCTTACCAACAATCGGAAGTTTTTCGTTTTGGTAACACGATCGTCGATGACTGGGAAGGTCAATTGAACGCTTGGCCATTGGATGAAGGTTTGATCGATTATGTGGCGGGTAGCTATCAGCATGAACTCGGCAATGAAGGCGCGAATGCCAACATTATTGCCAACACATCATTGACGATTGGTGCTAATAAGGTCGATGTAAAAGAAATTACTCCTGAACTGCTGGCGAGCCTAAATGAAATCGGTGGTTCTGAGGCGAATGTGGCGTCAGGCTATCATGCGATTGAATTCTTGCTGTGGGGGCAAGATTTGAATGGCACTAAGGCGGGAGCCGGTACGCGTTCTTATACCGATTATCTGCAAGGTAAAGAGTGTACCAACGGCAATTGTGATCGCCGAGCACAATACCTCAAAGCCGCCGCACAACTGTTGGTAACGGATCTTGAGTGGATGGAAAAACAGTGGGCAAATGACGAAAAAGGTAACTACCGTCAGCAACTGTTGAACGAATCCAGTGAGAATGGCTTGCGTAAGATGTTGTTTGGTATGGGGTCTCTTTCTCTGGGCGAATTAGCGGGTGAGCGTATGAAAGTCGCGCTGGAAGCGAATTCAACCGAAGATGAGCACGACTGCTTCTCAGACAACACCCATAACTCGCACTACTACAACGAGCAGGGCATCTACAATATTTTCACTGGCACCTACACTCGTGCGGATGGTTCTGAGCTGAAAGGCCCAAGTCTGTATGAGTTAGTCGCAGAAAAAGATGCCAGTGCGGCAAAAGAGATTCTGCAACAGTTTGAAACTGCCAGAACCCAAGTCGGTGAGTTAGTCACCTCAGCAGAGAAGAATAATCAACATTTCGATCAGCTCATCGCAGCCGATAACACTGCCGGTCACGCCATCATCAATCAAGCGATTATGGCACTTGTGGTTCAAACAGGCTCTATTGAGCGTGCTGCAGGCATTATTGGCATTGATAACCTAAACCCAGATACGGCGGATCACGAGTTTTAATCTGTCACTCTCGTTATCCTTTCCCTCTGTAACACCGAGTAGGAAAGGGGTTGATCGATTTTGCAATAAAACCCAATCCCGCTTTGCGCGAATTACTATACCCAAACGACTTGGAGTTGCAGGTAACCAACACCGCTGCAGCTTCAAGTCGGAAGGGGATAAAAAGGGATTGGGTTGTTTTTATAGGAACAATGTCATGAAGTCCTCTTTATCTCTGCTGCTGTTGGGTGCCGTATTGAGCAGTTCTGCCTTGGCTGCGGAGATTAAATCGGGTGGTGATACTAGTACCACCAAGGAAGGGGCGAACGCCTTTTCTATGCCAGCGACCAATTTACCGATTACCAAGCGCCTTGATTTTAGTGTGGGGAACAGTTTTTTCCGTAACCCTTGGGTACCCGCACCCGCTTCAACGGATGCTCGTGATGGTTTAGGGCCTTTGTTTAACACCAACGGCTGTCAAAATTGCCACATCAAAGATGGGCGCGGTCATCCGCCGGAACTTAATGATACCCATGCGGTGTCCATGTTAGTACGCTTGAGCATTCCGGCCGTGACTGAGCAACAGAAAGCGATTTATGCCCTCAATGGCGTTGTGCCTGAACCCACTTATGGTGGTCAGCTACAAGATTTTGCGCTGCCAGATCAAAAGCCCGAAGGGCGCATTCACATCACTTATGATGAAGTGGTGGTCACTTTCGCTGACGGTACGCCTGTCGCCTTACGTAAACCGAATTTGAAAATCTTGGATCTCGCTTATGGCGACATGCATCCGGATGTACAAATGTCGGCACGGGTCGCACCACCAATGATTGGACTTGGACTTTTGGAAGGGATTGCAGACCAAACCTTACTGGAGTGGGCAGATCCAGAAGATCGTAATGGTGATGGCATTTCCGGACGAGTCAATCAAGTGCGAGATGTACGAACCGGTGAAACTGCGATTGGCCGTTTTGGCTGGAAAGCTGGGCAGCCTAACATCATGCAGCAAAATGCGGCCGCCTTTAATGGCGATCTGGGCTTAACCAGCCGCTTGTTTCCACAAGAAAACTGCACGGAAAAACAGACGCTATGCCGTGAGCTACCGAGTGGTGGTTCACCAGAGGTCAGCGACAATATTTTGGATTTTGTCGAGTTTTATGCTCAGCACTTAGCGGTTCCCGTGCGTCGCAACGTGCAAGATCCTCAGGTGCAATTGGGTGAAAAACTGTTTGCCCAAGCGGGCTGCCAGTCTTGCCATAAAACAGAAGTCGTGACTCAGGAAAATGCCGATCGCCCTGCACTTTCCAAGCAGCGTATCCAGCCTTACACGGATCTGCTGTTGCACGATATGGGAGAAGGCTTGAGTGATGGTCGCCCGGAAGCGTTAGCATCTGCACGTGAGTGGCGTACTGCACCTTTGTGGGGGATCGGTTATACCCAAGAGGTGAATGGACACACTTATTTCTTGCATGATGGTCGAGCACGCAATGTGATGGAAGCGATACTGTGGCACGGTGGTGAAGCGCAAACGAGCCGCGACAAGGTATTGCAATTGGATAAAGCACAGCGTGAAGCGCTGATTGCCTTTTTGAATTCGCTTTAGGAGGTGAGGATGAAAAAAACGCTGACTCTTTTGGCTCTGTCGCTACTGACCGCGTGTCAGAGTGCCTCAAATCCTGACCATTCTAGCCAAGCGGTGTTCGAGTTAGAACGTGAATATGCGCAAACTCTCTCCGATCAGACCGAACAGTTGCAGCAGAGTGTGACTCAATATTGCCAAGCGCCGAATGGCGATATCACACCACTTAAACAACAGTGGCAAACCAGTATGCAGGCGTGGATGCGTTTGCAAGGCCAGCAGCGTGGCCCGAGTGCGGCGCTGGATCTAAGTTGGAACATGCAGTTTTGGCCAGACAAAAAAGACACGACTGGGCATAAGATGAAGCAGTTACTGGCTCAGCCTCAAGCATGGACGGCGGATGACATCGCGAAACAGAGTGTTGCGGTGCAAGGTTTGGGTGCATTGGAATGGCTGATCTTCGATAGCAAATCGGCTATATTGACTGAGCCGCAACAGGCATGCCCTACTGCGATGGCGATTAGCCACCATGTGCAGCGCAATGCGCAAAACATTGCTCAGGCTTGGCAAGATAACCCGTGGCAAACGCTGGATGAACAAGCGTGGCGAGCCGAGTACATCGCTCTGCTTTCTAATCAACTTGAGTTTGCTCTCTCTAAACTTAATCGACCACTGGCGAACATTGGTCAGCCACGGCCGTATTTTTCCGAATCATGGCGTTCTAAAACCTCGCTCAGTAATATGCGTTATAACTTGCTAGCGATTCAGGCGCTCTATCATGCCGATGGACAAGGGCTGGATGCCATGTTGCGCGGGCAAGGTATGGTAACGACGGCAGATCGCGTCTCCGATCAGCTCGCGGGGATTATCGAAACATGGCCGCAACAAGCTAGCCTGTTTGACATGTTGCAAACCAAAGCAGGGTATCGAGAGGTGTTAGCGTTGCGTGATAAGTTCGAACAACTGAACTACTTGCTGCACGATGAAGTCGCGGTGGGGCTTGGCGTAGTGATTGGGTTTAATGCAACCGATGGTGACTAATGCAACTCGCCGCAATTTGCTGAAAGCGGCACTGTTTGGTGGCTGTACACCTTGGTTGGTCAACGCTTGTAGCTCTACACCATCATCTGCGTGTGCCTTAATTGGCTGCGCGATTGAGGGGCGAGAGCGTTTCAGCGTGGTCATGGCCGATAGCGCAGGGCAAAAAATCGGCCAATTGCCTCTGCCAGCCAGAGGGCATGGGATTGCCATTCACCCTCATTTGCCACAGGCTGTGGCGTTTGCGCGGCGACCGGGGCAGTTTATGTCGGTGTTTGATTACCAAACAGCGCAACAAATTGTGCTGCGTCCTGCTGATGCACAGCGTTACTACTACGGGCATGGTGTGTTTTCGGCAGATGGCCGCTTTTTGTATGCTACGGAAGGGGAGCAAAAAACCAGCCGTGGCGTGATCGGCGTGTATGACGTTTCCGAACGCTATCAGAAAGTCGCTGAGTTCAGCGGCTTTGGTGTTGGCCCTCACGAAGTGATCTTGATGGCAGATGGTCGTTTGGTGGTAGGCGTTGGTGGTGTGCATACCTTTGGCCGTGAGGCATTGAATCTGGACACCATGCAGCCGAGTTTGACTTACCTCTCTGCACAAGGTGAGGTATTGGAGCAAATCACACTTGCCGATCGCCATTTGAGCATTCGTCACCTGGCGCATGATGGTGCGCAAACGGTTTTGTGTGGTCAGCAATATCGTGGTCAGCCGGATGATTATCCGCCGCTAGTCGCCATGCACAAAGGCTCTGGGCCGCTCATTCCATTGCAAGCAGAGCCTGAGCAGTGGGCGCGTTTCAATCACTATATCGCAAGTATTGCTGCGACGGAGGAGTGGATTCTTGCGACTTCACCACCAGGAAATTGCTATGGAATTTGGTCTAAAGCCACAGGCGAACTGGTGGAGCTCGCTGCACTAGCTGATGCTTCCGGCGTCGTGGTTCGCCATGGTGCGTTTCAGGTGAGTTCAGGGTCGGGTAAGGTTATTTTGCAATCGGCACCAGAGCACGCTCAAACTCGCATGAGTAATGTGATGTGGGATAACCATTGGTCTGCAATTGGGTGACGAAATCTACTTGTCGAGTAAATACGGTTTTCACGTTCAATTTATTCATTATGCAGGAGAGAACAACGGACGATAAAAACGAGACATTGGTGAAAATATATCTATCAACAGCTTAAATTTGCGGCTGACCTTTGCCATACTTGATGCATCTCTGGCCACTAGGGCATCTTGATGAAAAGCAAAGTTGTTTTTGCTATCGCATTGTTATTCTTTGTTATTCCATGTTCTGCAGCTCAGCGTTTTGTTGAGTTGGGTTGGGTTGATTCTGCTTCTCCAGTTTATGAACAGATGGTTGACCCTGTGTTGGTCGAGCAAATTTATCAAAACAATAATGATCAGCTGTTGTGGAGTGATTTAGGCACTGCCAATCACTTTGAATCTCAGTTAGAAGTTATTCACCGTGCGGGAGTTAGCCCGTTTTTTAAGAAGCAACTTCAGCAGTTAAAAGCGTATCGTCAGCAAGATAAATGGCATGAATACGATCTGTTAGCGACCGATACCTTGTTGCAGTACCTCAGTTACGCAGAACTTGCCCCGCAAATTGGCATTTCATGGTTCTTTGAAGGGCAGCTCGACAAACCGCTTGCTGCGCCGAGTGAAGAGGCACAGCTTGCCTTACATATGGCGATAGGCTCCCAAAACCTTGATCAACTGATTGAGGAATACACCCCCAAAGATCCTGCTTATCAGCAACTACTCCACACCTATCAATTTTTATTAGCGACCGAGTCTCATGACATTCCACTTTATGAACAAACGGGGTTAAAACGAGAGGGCGATTCGCTAACGCATCGTGATGCTTTATTACGCCGCTTGTCTCTGGTTAATCTTGACATTACGGATGTGCGTGAGGATGTGGCTTTCTATGATCAGACTTTGGTTAAACCGATTAAGCAGTTTCAGAGCATGCATGGTTTAAAAACTGACGGTGTAATTGGCCCTGAAACCATCAAATGGCTCAATAAGTCAGTGACTGAACGGGTGACTTTACTGGCGCTAAATGCTGAGCGCCTTCGCCTGTGGCCGATACCGCAGGACACAGTGATAGTGGTCAATGTGCCGGGTTTTGATATGAAATACTGGGATGCTGGGCGTGAAGTGTTCGAAGCTAAAGTGGTGGTTGGACGTGTGACTCGACCGACACCTGTGATGAACACCAAATTAGATTCGTTAATCATCAACCCGACTTGGAATGTGCCACGTAAAATCATGGTGGAAGATATCCTGCCGATGGTCAAACGTGATCACCAATATTTGGCTCAGCACCAAATTGAGATTATTCGAGGTTGGAGTGACCCTGAAGTGGTGGACCCACAAGAGATTGACTGGGCAACTGTTGACCCTGAAACCTTCCCATATCGGATGCGTCAACAGGCTGGAATACAAAATGCGCTCGGCATGTATAAGTTCAATACGCCAAACTCTCGTGCTATCTATTTGCACGATACACCGAGTAAGCATCTGTTTAATAATGCTGCTCGTGCTTTTAGTTCAGGCTGTATCCGTGTTGAAAATGCGCAGAAGTTTGCACAGACCTTATTGGAGCAACAAGGAATTGTGCTAAGTGATATACCGGATACAACGAAAACCATCGCGCTAAAGAAGCGAATCCCTGTACAAATCATCTACCAAACGGTTTGGTATGAAGGTGGAATATTGAATTATCGCGATGATATTTACCGCTATGACTCTCTAGCTCTTGGCAATGGTGATGCGTATCCAAAATTGACCAAAATTTGACAGCGGAAATTTTCCTTTATTGCTCAATGAATAAGCGAATTTACTGTTTGAATTAGTGATAGCTAGCACGTTTTATGCATTTGATATCGAACCCAGAGTTCGGTACTTTCCGTACCGATAAAACCCAGTTCGGTAGGTAATAAAGTGCAGACAACACGACGAGACTTTTTAAAACTGACCGCAGGCGGATTGATTCTAGCTGCATGTACGCCAAGCATCGCGCTCGCAAGTTATGCCGCTAAGCCAAGAGAATTGGCCTTGAGTAATTTGCACACGGGCGAAAGCATTGAAACGCGTTATTTCAATGGTAAAAACTATGTGCGTTCAGAATTGAAGCGATTGAATTACTTGTGTCGTGATTTTCGTCGTGACGAAGTTCATCCCATGGACAAAGTGCTGTTTGATCAGTTATGCCAGATTCAACAGTTATTAGGCACTCAAGCGGAAGTGCATATTGTTTCGGGTTACCGCTCTCCAGCAACCAACAAACAGTTACGCAAAAAGTCAAAAGGCGTAGCGAAAAAAAGCTACCATATGTCCGGACAAGCCATCGATTTTCGTTTAGATGGTGTTTCGTTGAAGAAAATCCGTGAAGCTGCGATTAGTTTGCAGGTCGGTGGGGTGGGTTACTATCCGAAAAGCCAGTTTATCCATATTGACACCGGACCTGTGCGCCAATGGGTTGGAGCCTAACTTGTCAAAGGCAGGCGTTAGTGACATAGTGCCAGCCAATTAAGAATCAGACAGGATAGGTTTATGTCTTTACAATATCAGGTGGTGCCAGTTACGGCGTTTTCTCAAAACTGTTCGATCGTGTGGTGCGATGAAACCATGGAAGGGGTCGTTGTGGATCCGGGCGGTGATGTGAAGCAACTGGCGATGTTGATTGCTGAACTTGGTGTGAAAGTGACCCAACTGGTACTGACTCATGGTCATCTTGATCATGTTGGTGGCACAGAGCCACTGGCTGAAGCTCTTGGTGGTACTCGTATTGTCGGACCACACAAAGCCGATAACTTTTGGCTGCAAGGCTTGGAAGGGCAAAGTAAAATGTTTGGTTTCCCTCCTACTGAAGCATTTGAACCGGATCAATGGCTGAATGACGGTGACGTGGTCACGTTTGGTAATCAAGCCCTGCAAGTTCTGCATACTCCGGGTCATACACCGGGCCATATCGTGTTGTTTAGTGATTCAGCTCGACTGGCGTTTGTCGGTGATGTGTTATTCAACGGCAGCATTGGCCGTACTGATTTCCCACAAGGGGATTTCAACACTCTCATCGCTTCGATTAAGAATAAGTTGTGGCCACTGGGCAACGATGTAACTTTCATTCCCGGCCATGGACCGAAATCGACTTTCGGACGTGAACGCGCAAGTAACCCTTACGTTGCCGATGAAATGCCACTCTATTAAGCCGCTGTAAAACGGTACTCTGGCTCGGCCGCGGCAAGATAGCGCCGAGTCAGACCGACAAACTCTTCCGCACTGCGATCTAAATCCTGCTCTGAGATAAACAGATCGTACCCAAAAAACTCACGTTGATGATGCATTCGATTAGCTAGCATGGCTTGTAACCCATGGTATTGATTGCCCTGTACATCGACGTAAGGCGTTGAGTCTAAAACCAAGTCTTCAAACTGATCTTGTCTCGCTTGTTGTTGAGCACCTAAATAGAGCAAAGCTCGTTGACTGAGCAGCACTTGGGTAGAAAGTCGCGGACAGATGCTATTAAGATAAGGTGCATACTCTTTTAAGCGAATCCCCACCCAAGGTAATGGCTGATGCCAGCCATCACGCTCATAGCTACATACGCCAATTTGGCTGATGTTATTCCACTTTACTACCCAACCACCTTGATAGAAATGTTGTTGAAAATGGGTGGTGGTTAAGGTGTAGGCTACTTGTCCTTTAAGTATTAGCCAGTAAGCCAATGCTCCCCATATCAAAAGAGCGAGTACGCCAACCAAAGCTTGCAGTGCTGTTTGTGCAAGCCAAAACACTCCGATGATGAGCACACTCGCAAGCAAGGCAACCCCAGCGAGGATCTTCGGGGTAAAATGCAGTTGATGATTGTAGAGCTGCAAGGTTGGCATAGGTTCCTCGTGTTAACGCACTTCGCACAAATTATAGCCATGCAAACGGGAAGAAGAGCAATTGTCGCGGAGAACTTGACCTCATCCCTACAAACTGTAGACGTAATTTGTTATAAAGCGCGCTTCAAAATTTTACCACTGCCTTTGGGCAGTAAAATGGAGACCAACCCGATGAGACTCGCTCACAAGCGTAAAGTGCAGGCCAAGCTGCAAAAGCGCATTAAAGCCATCGTTGCAAACCTTGCTACGGTAAAATCGAGCACGCCTGTGCAACAACAAGTACAACCTGTGCACTCAAAGCCCCTTTCTGCAAACAAAACCAAGCAAGTGGCAGCGCCAACGGTGATTTGCCAACTGACTCCAAAACAGCAGCAAGTTCTTGATATTGTGCGTGATGCGGTTGAGGGTATTAACCCGAAAGCCATCGGTTTAATCGCTGGTCAAGATGAAGCGAAAGCTTCGGCATGGGCTGCCGGTGCACTCAAAAAACTGTTGGATGAGAAGCTGGTTGAGAAGAACCAAGCGGGTAATAAAGTTACTTATACATTAGCGGTGTAAGCTGTTTGCAAAGCTCCATTTTTGGAGCTTTGCCTTTCTACTACCTATGGTTCTCAGCGTTTGGCTGTATCTTTGTCACATTTTTTACTCTTTTCTTTAAACTCTCTCCCGAAAGAATTACTAGGTATTTTTCTAGTTAGACTGAGTTTGATTAGTCTTTATGTAACTGTTTTTAAATTATTTTAAAACTTCTCCTACGTGTTATTACTTACGACTAATAGCGAATTTGCCAACACGCTTTGTTAAGTGTCTGCGTGGTCTCGCCGATTTTTTCTGCGATGAAAATCGACCACATTGGTGATGAGCCTGTCGCAGGGTGCGCAGGTATTGATAACCAAGGACGTCAAACAATGAGTCTTATCCATCAATCCGTATCACGAGTCATTAAACGAAGTGCGCTGCTGATTGCGGCAGGTGTTGCGTTGCTAACCACTTCTGTTTTTGCAGAAGAGAAAGTTTATCGCTTAACGCTAGCAGAAACCTGGGGGCCGAACTTCCCGATTTTTGGTGACACGACCAAAAATATGGCAGCTATGGCCGAGAAAATGTCGAATGGCCGTTTGCAGATCCGTATCGATTCCGCGAATAAACACAAAGCCCCACTGGGGGTATTTGATATGGTGAAATCGGGTCAATACGATATGGGACATTCAGCGTCCTATTATTGGAAGGGCAAAGTGCCTAACACCTTGTATTTCACCTCGATGCCTTTTGGTATGACAACGGCGGAACAATACGCGTGGTTCTATCATGGCGGTGGTATGGAGTTGATGGATAAAGTCTATGCACCTCATAACATGCTCTCTTTCCCTGGCGGCAATACCGATGTGCAGATGGGTGGTTGGTTTCAAAAAGAGATCAATACCGTTGAAGACCTACAAGGTTTAAAAATGCGTATCCCGGGTTTTGCGGGCGAAGTATTAGCCGAGCTTGGTGCCAAACCAACCAATATTGCTCCAGGAGAGCTGTATACCTCATTAGAGCGGCGCACGATTGATGCGTTAGAGTGGGTAGGTCCATCACTGGATTTACGTATGGGTTTCCACAAGATTGCGCCTTATTACTACACAGGTTGGCATGAGCCAGCAACGGAACTGCAATTCTTAGTCAATAAGCGCACGTGGGAGAAACTGCCAGAAGATCTGCGCGAAATCTTGCGTGTTGCGATGCGCACTGCCGCTTATGATATGTATGTTCAGTCTGTCCATGAAAGTGGCAAGAACTGGGTATCTATCACGCAAGAGTTTCCTAATGTGAAAGTGAAAACTTTCCCAGCGCCGGTCATCAAAGCTCTGCGTGAAGCCAACGATCGCTTGTTAGCGAAACACGCGGCAGAAGATCCTCTCGCGAAAGAAATTCAAGAGTCACAAGCCAATTACCTAAAACAAACCCGCAGTTGGACTGATATCTCACTTCGTGCCTATCTCAACAGTGAAGCGCAGTGATAAGCTGAACTGCGTGTGCAGGAAGCCTAAGAAAAGCACATAACGATAAAGCTCCGTGCACGTCAGTGACACGGAGCAATGTGATTAGACAGGGAGTTGGGAATGAGAAGTCTGATTTATATTGAACGGATGTTTAACCGTTTGAGCGATCTACTGGGGTGGGTCTCCAGTATTCTGTTTATTTTATTAGTGGTGAACGTCGTGTATGACGTCATCATGCGCTATGCCTTTAACGATGTTTCTATCGCGTTTCAAGAATTGGAATGGCATCTGTTTGCCGCAGTGTTTTTGCTCGGCGTTCCTTATGCGATTAAAGCCGGTGGCCATGTTCGAGTAGATATTTTCTATGAACGTTTGTCTCTTAGAGCACAAGCGGTGATTGATATTCTTGGCACTCTTTTCTTTCTTCTGCCGTTCTGTCTCTTAGTGGCTTATTTTGGGATCGACTTTGCCAAAGAGAGTTATGAGCTTGGTGAAACCTCTGGTGACCCGGGGGCTTGCCATATCGCTGGCTGATCAAGTCTATGATTTCGGTTTCATTTATTTTTATGACGATCAGTGGATTAGGTTTATTGATCCATTCGCTTAATAAAATGTTCAACCCTCGTCTTATGCATGCCGACTTAAACCAACTGAAGTAAGGGAAACGTATGATTGGTATTGTAATGTTTATCGTTGCCCTGTTTGCGTTATTACTGGGTTTTCCTGTTGCGTTTACTTTTGGTGGCATTGCACTGATTTTTGGCGTTTGGGCTGAAGGCATCGAAATGTTTGCTTTTATGCCTTATCGCATTCAGTCGATTATGGAAAACACGGTATTGATGGCGGTACCGCTGTTCGTGTTTATGGGGCTAGTACTGCAAAAAACCAAACTGGCGGAACAGTTACTTGAATCAATGGGGCGTTTGTTTGGTGGTATTCATGGTGGTGTAGCGATTTCTACTGTGTTAGTCGGGACTTTACTGGCGGCATCGACTGGCGTAGTCGGTGCTTCAGTGGTTGCCATGGGGCTGATTTCACTGCCAGTTATGCTCAAATATCGCTATGACAAAGGCTTGGCCTGCGGCACGATTTGCGCATCGGGTACACTTGGACAAATTATTCCCCCCTCTATTGTTTTGATTCTGTTGGGTGACGTATTGGGTGTGCCGGTTGGAGATCTGTTCCAAGCGGCGCTGTGGCCAGGGTTGATGCTGGTTGCGGCTTACATCATTTACATTTTGATTTACGCCAAATTAAACCCGCAAGCCGCGATGCCGATTGCGCCGGACGCCGAGCTTTCTCGCCGTCAAGAAGTGATTAAAGCACTGAAAGCGGTGATCCCACCGCTGGCTCTGATTATTGTCGTATTGGGATCTATATTCGCGGGCGTTGCCACACCGACAGAATCGGCGGCATTAGGTGGTGCAGGGGCGATTTTACTGGCGTTAGCTTACGGCCAGTTCAGTTGGCATATGGTGTATGATGCCTCTAAAGAAACCGTCAAAGTGACCGCAATGGTGTTTGCGATTTTGCTTGGTGCAACGGCATTCTCCATGGCTTTTACCTACACTGGGGGAGATGAACTAGTTGAAGAATGGATGATGAATTTGCCAGGAGACAAATGGGGTTTCTTGATTGTCACCATGCTGGTTATTTTGATCCTCGGTTTCTTCATCGATTTCGTGGAAATCTGCTTCATTATCGTCCCCATCCTTGCACCAGTGGCGGTGCTATTGGATGTCAATATGACTTGGTTTGCGATCTTGATTGCGATGAATCTACAGACATCGTTTTTAACGCCGCCGTTTGGTTTTAGTTTGTTCTACTTGAAAGGGGTTGCGCCCAAATCAGTCACAACCATGGATATTTATCGCGGTGTGGTGCCTTTTATCCTGATTCAGATCTTGGTGCTCATCTCGCTGATGGTGTTTCCAAGTTTTTATGGAATGTGATCCGACTCAAGACTGAGCGCATTGAAATTCAATCGTTACGTACAAGTTGCTAGAGTGAAACTGCTTTTCGAAAGGTCGGAAAGCAGTTTTTGTATGAGGAAAAGGAATGCCTCTCAAAGCCAAATTGATTTTACTGGCTTTACTGCCTCTATTACTTGCGACGGCAAGTATCAGTTGGATCTCGATTCATCAAGCTAAAACCTTAGGTCAACGTGAGGTCGAGATCTTTCGCGCCAAGTTGATTGAAGAGCGTGAAACATCGTTAAAAGACAGTGTTGACGTGGCATTCGATGCCGTGCGATTAATCGCCGACAACCCGAACTTAACCGAAGCAGAAGCCCAAAAGCAGGTGAAAGCCGTATTAACCAACATTCGCTATGGTTCTGATGGTTATTTTTTTGCGTACGATGCGCAAGGTACAAACTTAGTGCATCCTACTCAGCCGGAATTGATTGGACAGAACTTGTGGGAACTGCAAGATGAACGGGGCGATTACCTGATTCAAGCTCTGCTGTTCCAAGCTCAATCTGGTGGTGGTTATCATCAGTATTTATGGCGTAAACCTTCGACGGGGGAAACCGTACCTAAACTCAGCTATTCCGCTTGGCTTGATGATTGGCAATGGATGATTGGTACGGGTCTATACATTGAAGATGTCAGCCACGAAGTGGAAAAGATGCAAGCGGCGATTAACGCTAACATCGATACCACCTTCTTCTCTGTGGTGGTGATTGTGATCGTTACAGTCGCGGTCATCGTGGTGCTGACATTAGCAATTAACCTGCATGAGCACCGTTTAGCAGATAAAAACTTGAAAGATCTGGTGCATAAAACAGTTCTTTTTCAAGAGGATGAAAAGAAACATCTCGCGCGTGAACTGCATGATGGGATTAACCAACTTCTCGTTTCTAGCAAGTGCCATCTTGAATTGTTGGGAAGCCAGTTGAAGGATCCAAAGCAGTTGATGCATTTAGAAAAATCTCAGCTTTCCTTAATGACCGCGATTAACGAAGTTCGGCGTATTTCGCATCATTTGCGCCCAAGTGCATTGGATGATTTGGGTTTGCAAGCCGCGTTGACCACTTTGCTAGAGGACTTCAAGCTTCACTCACAAATGGAGATTGAAATGCTGTTTGATACCCAGCCAGGAAGATTAAAGTCGGAAGTGGCGACCACGCTATATCGTGTTGTGCAGGAATCGCTTAACAATATCGAAAAGCATGCCAAAGCACGTAAAGTCACTGTGTTATTACAGCAAATGGGTGACATGTTGCAACTCATGGTACGTGATGATGGGGTGGGTTTCTCCAGTAAAGAGGCGTTGCAAAAACGCGGCATTGGCCTGCGTAACATGCGTGAGCGGGTGGAATTCATTGGCGGTGAATTTGAATTAAGTAGCGAGCCACAACTAGGTACTGAAATCACGGTATTGTTGAAATTAGATGGATCAGTTTATGGATAAACCAATCAGAGTCGTGATGGTGGATGACCATCAAGTGGTATTGGATGGTTTTATTGCCCGCTTAGAGCAAGAGCCTGAAATCGATGTGGTTGCAACGGCCAGCAATGGTTTAGAAGCATTGGAGTTAGTTAAACTGCATCAACCGGATGTGGTGTTGATGGATGTCAGCATGCCGACCATGAATGGTATTGATGCAACCCGTTTAATTAAAGAAGAAGCCCCGCACACCAAAGTGTTGATGCTGACGATGCATGATAATCGAGAGTACATTATGCAAGTAATGCAAGCCGGCGCGATGGGGTACATGCTCAAAGAAATTTCCGCGCTCAAAATGGTGCAGGCAATAAAAACCGTTCACCAAGGGGCGACGTATTTTTGTGAATCGACCACGTCTACACTGTTTAGCCAAGAAATTTTACCTATGGCTAATAAACCTAACCCACTTAGCCGCCGCGAAGAGGCGATTTTACGCCTCGTCGCACAAGGGTGTAGCAGCAAGAAAATCGCGACCTTGCTCAATATCAGTTATCGAACCGTAGAAACTCACCGCCAAAACATCAAGCATAAACTCGATATTCACTCCACTGCGGAATTAGCGCAATACGCATTACAACACGGCTTGTTAGAGTAACTTTATTCCGGTTGAGTAATGCTGCCAATCGTGAGCATTGGGGCTGCATCCATGTCTTGCGCATTCATCATGGCTGAAATTCGTTGAACAGAGGAGAGAAGTAAACTCTGCTCCCAATCTTGTAGTTGGTGAAATTGCTCAACGAAACTTTCTTGCAAAGGCTGAGGGGCTTGGGCCAACAGTTTACGCCCTTCATCGGTTAAGTGAGCATGAACTTTACGTTTATCACTGTTACTACGCACGCGCTGCACATACCCATTGCGCTCTAATCTATCCAAAATAGTTGTGGCAGTGCCTTGGCTCATGTTGGTGTGAACTGCGAGTTCACGAATCGTGACTTGACCTAAATCGTTAATTGAGCGCATCAAAATCAGTTGCGGACCGGTGAGCCCTGCATCTTTATTGAGTTTTTTAGAGTGTAGATCGATCGCGCGGATGATCTGACGGAGTGCGACTAATACTTCTTCGTGCTTTTCCACAATGGTGCCCACATTACGATGACTCAGGCGCGAACCTTACCTCACTTCTTCTGTTTTTAAAAGCATTGAACTCTTCTCTATTGAACACCTATTTTGTCAAATTGATTTTAATTAATATGTTTTGATATCAATGTATTTTAGGGTTTCAGTATGCTCGATTTAATCATGAAAAATCCATATATACTGGGTTTTTAGTGATTAAATGCGTGTATAACTGGATCTTTTCTGTGATCTATGTAAAATAATCATGCTTTTTATGAATGGAATTAACAATGAGCACAAAGCAATTTGTGTTTTTTAAAATGAAAATGCTTTGTTGTCATTGTTATTGAGTTCGATTTATATGACTCAGAGAGGAAACATGACACAAGAAATTGATAAGTACAGTATCGACAATACGGACTACACCGTAGGTCAAGACAATGTACAAAAATGGGGATTCGATGTGCACAATCCTGTCTTTGGGATCAGTGCGGGTTTGATCGCCGCATTCTTATTGTTGGCTGTATTGGTGGATGCTCACCAAGCCAAAATAGGGTTAGACGCGATAAAGCAGAGTATTATTGCCAGTTTTGATTGGCTATTTATCTGGTCAGGCAACCTTTTTCTATTGTTCTGTATCGGCTTGGTATTGTCTCCGTATGGCAAGATACGCCTTGGGGGGCAGGCAGCAAAGGCAGATCATTCTTTTGTATCTTGGTTAGCTATGCTGTTTGCTGCCGGAATGGGGATTGGCTTGATGTTCTGGAGTGTTGCTGAGCCAGTGGCTTACTACACAGGCTGGTATGAAACTCCACTGGGCGTGGAAGCGAATACCCCACAAGCGGCACAACTTGCGATGGGTGCAACGATGTTCCACTGGGGACTCCATCCATGGGCTATTTATGGAATAGTGGCACTGTCACTGGCTTTCTTTTGTTATAACAAGGGGTTGCCACTTTCAATGCGTTCGGTGTTTTATCCTTTGCTGGGTGATCGAGCTTGGGGCTGGGCTGGGCATATTGTGGATATTCTGGCGGTGTTAGCAACCTTATTTGGCTTGGCAACTTCATTGGGGTTGGGTGCGCAGCAAGCCGCATCGGGCATTCACCACGTGTTTGGGTTTGAATCAGGTATTGGGTTACAAATTGTGGTGATCTGTGTAGTGACTGGTTTAGCCACCCTGTCGGTGGTGCGTGGTATTGATGGTGGAGTTAAAGTCATCTCAAACATCAATATGATTGTGGCTTTTTTGCTGCTCGCACTCGTTGCGGTGATTGGTTATAGCGTGACGTTTACTTCAATCCCGACCACGCTGCTAGCGTATTTGCAAAATATCATTCCACTGAGTAATCCCCATGGTCGTGAAGATGAAGTGTGGTTTCAAGGTTGGACCGTATTTTACTGGGCGTGGTGGATTTCATGGTCTCCTTTCGTGGGGATGTTCATCGCCCGCGTTTCGAAAGGCCGAACCATTCGTGAATTTATTGTGGCGGTACTGCTCATCCCAACATTAGTAACATTAGTTTGGATGTCGGTATTTGGTGGCCTAGCGATTGACGATGTGATCAACAAGGTGGGTGTGTTGGGGCAAAATGGCTTAACGGATGTGTCGTTAGCGATGTTCCAAATGTTTGATTCATTGGCTTATGGCAATGTGCTTTCGGTGATTGCGGTCGTGCTGGTCTTGGTGTTTTTTATCACCTCATCAGATTCGGGGTCACTGGTGATCGACAGTATTACATCGGGAGGTAAATTGGATTCTCCGGTGTTGCAACGTATCTTCTGGGCCGTATTAGAAGGGGCGGTTGCGATTGCCTTGTTATGGATTGGTGGAACTGAGGCCGTACAAGCTCTGCAAGCAGGGGTGATTTCAACCGCGTTACCCTTTACCGTCATCTTATTGTTGATGTGTGTCAGTCTGTGGAAAGGATTAAAAACAGAACCTGAATTCACAGAGCAAACGAAAATATTGAATCATCGTTAAGAAAAGCTCTCCTCAGATAACTGGATGGCGGCTCAAAGGTTCTATATGTTCACAAAAAAAGCGCGGAGGATTCTCCGCGCAAGCTACCTTGCGATAGATAGGAGCAGCTTTTTATAAAGCTGTGAATAAGGTGTTCTGAGTGTCTGGTGTCCAGTCTTGTTGAGAAACATGAGGGACACTAACTAAATAGCGCTTACCTTTATAGTTGACGACGTCTCCTTGTTCATAAGAAACATTGAGAGCCCAGTTTGTCGATGGATCTGCGTTGATCCATAAACTTGAAGTCGAAGACGGTGCCCAGTCTTCTTGCGCGGTGTGAGTCGTCACCGCTTTGTACACGACACCATGATGTAAAACATACTCTCCGGATTGATACGTTTTGCCAACGCTCCAAAGCGGAGTGTAGTTATCGATAGTATCAAAGACATAGCCGGCTTCTTTGGCGATGCGGATGAACTCCGCAAGCTTCGGTAAGTTTTGCGCTGCCCCCATGCCCCGTTTCCCGTCTTCAAATAGAAACTCGTGTGTTAGCACAATGACTTTATCTGCGTGAAGTGAGGTACCACAGGGAAATTCTTGAGCTTTTGAGTTAATTGGTTCGATGGTCGCGGGTGAGCAGTTATTCAAGGCGTTATCTACATAACGTAAAAAGGGTACGGCTTCGGTCAAGCTGTTGGCCGGCATAGGGATGCCCCAGTTTTCAGGTGCCCAATCTACATCCCAACCATGAGATTGATAGCCTTGATTGGCAAGAAGGTTTTGTACCTCAATCGAGGCTTTTACACTATTCGACGGGTTAGCTGGATCGCAAACATAACCCGGCTCCCAAGGTTTTAAATTGTCTGATGTGGCGCATAAACCATCGGCTTGAAAATGCTTTGTAACCCGCCAACCGTTGGTGTAAGGGAGGCGAGCGAGTTCATTACCTTTGTAATTCGGATAACTACGAATGGTTGGCAGATGTTTCTCCAGCGTGATCAGGTTTTGCTCGAAAGTGGCCGCATCATGAACAGGATCTTGATAAGAGTTGATTTGATGATTGCCCGTAACATTACAGTCTGCGCCGCTGGTTGGACCAAACTCTTCTACACAATTGTGAATCATATGATCGTAGCTGTGGTTGCCGACAATGTGGCCTGAATCCAGTGCAAATTTGAGCGCCTCTAGAGCACGATCTTCATTTTCATCACCGATGCCATCTAGGTGCCAAGCATTAACATAAAACGTCGCTTTAACACCACCTTGGTTCAATACTTTTATCACTTCGATCGAAGCGTTGATCGGACCGTCATCAAAAGTCAGATAAATCGTACCTTTAGGTGTGCCGGAGGCCAGTGCAGGGGCTGAAATGGCAAAAGCCATTGCAGTGAATAAAGCCAGTTTTTTTAATTTCATATTCATTTCCATTTGTTTAAATAAGAAATTCAGGGTGACGTTGTTAGTGTTTATATTGATAGAAATAACAAGTCTACCAGTGAGACTTATTTATTTTCTCTGATCATCCTATCCAGAAGTACATCGATAAAAATAGCGTTAACTATCCGAAATGGGATTTTGTTCACGAATAACGCAACCGGTTGCGCTTTTTAATGTGAATTTAATTTGCTACAGTTTTTAGGTCGATATTTGAACAAGGGAAGTTTGAGCATGAAAAAAATCCTACTCTGTTGTAGTGCTGGCATGTCTACCAGCATGTTAGTTAAAAAAATGCAGCAAGCTGCTGAAATTAAAGGTATTGATTGTAAGATTGATGCACTGTCAGTCAATGCGTTTGAAGACGCAATTCAAGAATACGATGTCTGTTTACTGGGGCCACAAGTTCGTTTTCAGTTAGAAGAGTTACGCAAGACAGCTAACGAATACGGTAAAAGTATTGCTGCCATCTCACCTCAAGCTTACGGCATGATGAAAGGTGATGAAGTTCTTCAGCAAGCATTAGATTTAATTAACTAAATATTTCTTTAACAGAAAATATTTCCACTCAATCCTCATTGATTAAATGAGGATGGGGTAACTCTTTATCTAAATATAAGGTGAATTCTATGAAGCTTTATGATGCGATAATTGGAATCGTAGAGAAGCATATAGCGCCCATCGCGGCAAAGGTGGGGAATCAGCCCCATGTGAGAGCGATGCGTG
Source organism: Vibrio metoecus (assembly GCF_009665255.1). Taxonomy (NCBI): domain Bacteria; kingdom Pseudomonadati; phylum Pseudomonadota; class Gammaproteobacteria; order Vibrionales; family Vibrionaceae; genus Vibrio; species Vibrio metoecus. The sequence continues at coordinate 1,464,540 of NZ_CP035686.1, read as the reverse complement.
ACGGCTTTATTGTGGCGATGCCATTTATTATTGTGGGTAGTTTTATTTTAATTTTTGCTTTTCCTCCTTTTGCTGAAGATACCACGAACACCTTTGGTCGAGTGTGGTTAGATTTTGCTACAACCCATTTCGATATGATCATGATGCCCTTTAATATGTCTATGGGAATCATGACGATATTTGTTTCATTGGGTGTGGCATACAGCCTAGCGAAAGCCTACAAAATGGACGGCATCACGAGTGCGGTGTTGTCATTAATGAGCTTTTTGTTGGTGGCTGCTCCCGCTAAAGATGACACGCTATCTATGGCTCACATGGGGGGAACAGGGATCTTCACTGCGGTGATGTGTGCTTTTTTTGCGGTGGAACTGTACCGCTTTATGAAAAAACATAACATCACCATTCGTATGCCTGAGCAGGTGCCACCGGCGATTGCTCGCTCATTTGAAGTTTTGTTGCCTGTCCTAGCAATTTTTGTGACGCTTTATCCACTGAGCCTTTTTGTACAAGCCGAATATGGCATGTTGATCCCTGATGCTGTTATGGCGATGTTTAAGCCTTTGATCAGTGCTTCGAATACTTTGCCAGCCATCATTGGTGCATTGTTGGTGTGTCAGTTGCTCTGGTTTGCAGGGATTCATGGCGCTGCGATTGTGGTGGGCTTACTGTCTCCTATCTTCTTAACCAACATTAGTGCCAATATCGATGCGTTTGTTACTGGCCAGCCTGTGCCGAATATTTTTACTCAACCATTCTGGGATTTTTATATTTTCATTGGTGGTTCTGGGGCAACACTCGCGCTCGTTATTCTGATGTCATTCAGCCGTTCTGCGCATCTGAAAAGTATCGGTCGAATGAGTGCGGTTCCTGGATTTTTTCAAATCAACGAACCGGTCATTTTTGGTAGCCCTGTGGTTATGAACCCAATTTTGTTCCTGCCATTTGTTTTTGCCCCGGTGATCAACGCTACGATCTCTTATTTCGCTATCCAGCTTGGTTTTGTTGGAATGGGGGTTGCGACGACACCTTGGACCACGCCGGCAATTATCGGTGCATCTTGGGGAAGTGGTTGGACATTGACTCCTGTGTTGCTGGTTATAGGTTTGCTTATTCTTGATCTATTTATCTACTTGCCGTTCTTCAAAATGTTTGAAAAACAAGTGCTTGAACAAGAGCAACCTGCAGAGATGAAGGCTAAAGTCGCTGAACCTAGCGGGCAAGGTGTGACAGCATAACTGTATTGGCTAAGGCTGCTCCTATTGGGTGGCCTTAGCCTAGGGAGAGAAATATGGAACAAGAAATGGTCGTGATGGAAATCATCTGCAATGCAGGTGAAGCGAGAAGTCTGTGCTATGAGGCATTGCGTTTGTCGCGAACAAAATCCTTTGATTTGGCAGAAGATAAATTGCGTCAAGCCAAAGAGTGCTTAAATAAAGCCCACCTCATTCAAACCCAATTGATTGAAGAGGACCAAGGTGAAGGCAAAGTATCTATGACCTTAGTGATGGTGCATGCTCAAGATCACTTAATGACCACAATACTTGCGCAAGAAATGGCAACAGAGATGGTGGCCTTACACAAACAGCTAGCGAGTGAGGGAACGAAATGTCTCGAAATGCATTAAAGCTGGCGATCATCGGTGGGGGGAGCAGTTATACCCCCGAGTTGGTTGAGGGTGTTCTTAAAAGATTAGAGTTTCTACCAGTCAAACAATTGCACTTTGTCGATATTGAAGCAGGGGCAGAAAAGCTACATATCATTCGTGAACTCGCCCAAAGAATGGTCGACAAGGTTGGGGCTGACATCGAAATTAAAGCGGGATTTGATCGTCGAGAGGCGATTGCCGATGCGGATTTTATCATGACTCAGTTTCGTGTTGGAGGACTCGCAGCAAGAGCGAGTGATGAACGTATTCCATTGAAATATGATGTGATTGGGCAAGAAACCACAGGGCCTGGTGGTTTTGCTAAAGCACTTAGAACGATTCCCGTCATATTGGATATTTGCCGAGATATTGAAGAGCTCGCCCCCAACGCTTGGATGCTGAATTTTACCAATCCTGCTGGTTTGGTTTCTGAAGCCGTCAGTAAGTATTCTACAGTCAAAAGCATAGGATTATGTAATGTTCCTGTTTCTATGCAGATGATGATCGCGGAAATGATGGAGTGCGACCCGAAAGCGTTGCAGCTTGAGTTTGCAGGTTTGAACCATTTGGTTTGGGTTCATCAAGCATGGCTTGATGGAGAAAATATTACCCAAACTGTATTGGAGAAAGTCGGTGATGGTGCCAATTTCAGTATGAAAAATATCTGGGAGGAACCGTGGGATCCTGAGTTTTTAAAAGCACTCGGTGCGATACCTTGTCCATACCATCGTTACTTCTATCAAACCGATGCCATGCTTGCTGAGGAGCAGCAAAGTGCGAAAGAGAAAGGGACTCGTGCTGAGCAGGTTATGGCAACCGAGAAAGCGTTATTTGAGCTTTATCAAGACCCCAATTTAGACCATAAGCCTAAAGAGTTGGAAGCCCGTGGTGGCGCATATTATTCGGATGCATCCTTAAATCTAGTGGATGCCATTTACAATAATCGTAATGGTATTCATGTTGTCAATGTTCTGAATAATGGAGCGATCAGTTCATTGCCGCACGATGCGGTCATTGAGTGTAGTGCTGTGGTGGGAAGTTGGGGGGCAAAACCCATTGTTGTCGGAGAGCTTTCACCGAAAATCAGTGGTTTGCTACATCAAGTAAAAGCCTATGAACAGCTTGCAATCGAAGCAGCGGTGCATGGTGATTACCACCTCGCATTAATGGCTCTAACGAATAACCCTCTCGTCCCCGATATTGGTCGAGCCAAAGCGATTTTGGATGATATTCTGCGTGAAAATGCAGCTTACTTACCTCAGTTTAAACTGACGTCGTTGTAACTTTGCTTAAGGTGAATCTCGAGATGAAGGTAATTTTTAACGCCGATGACTTTGGGCTGACGCCAGGAGTGAATGAAGGCATCGTCAAAGCACATCGTGATGGGGTCGTGAAATCAACAACCTTGATGGTAGGCATGGCTGCGGAACGGCATGCTGTTGAACTGGCTAAACAGTTTCCTGAATTAAAAATTGGCCTTCATCTGAGATTTACGACAGGGCGCCCTTTAACGGGGGAAAGAAACTTAACTGATGAACATGGCGTCTGTACCGCCTACCGTGATTTTTGGCAGCGTAGAGACTATCAACCTGAAGCGATCTACCATGAAGCTATCGCTCAGGTCGAACATTTTCTGAAGCTCGGGCTTACTTTAAGTCATCTGGATAGTCATCACCACGCCCATACGCATCCACAATTTGCCCCTATCATTTATGAAGTGGCGCAAAAATACCAAGTGCCACTGCGGGCTGTGGGGCTTGCAAGTGAAGAAGAGTTTGGGTGTCGTTATCGCTTTAGCGATTTTTTCTACGATGAACGTTTGGGTATCGAGCGCTTGGTCAATCATTTACTTGAGCTAAAAAATCGTTTCGAGCTTGTGGAGATTATGTGCCACCCAGCTTATGTTGATGCTTTATTGGAACAGTGCAGTGGTTATGCAAAGCAAAGGGAAGAAGAACTACGAATTCTAACCAGTTCACAATTAATACAAATGTTGATTATGCATGATATCGAAGTCACGGATTATTCGGCTTTGGTTTCTGCTCCTAGTCACTCCTGTGTATGATGAATTTTGTCTCGCCGGGTTGCCGCTTCCATGGCGGTTTGTCGTGAAAGCTGGCAGTTCCTTGTTTTTCTGAAGTTTCTGGCTTCCTATAGGCTCTAATATGGCAAGAATTAAAGATGTGGCTGAACTCGCGGGTGTCAATCGCTCCACTGTATCTAGAATCATCAACGGTGAGGGTAAATTTAAAGAAGAGACTCGGCGTAAAGTTGAGCAAGCGATGTCTCAGCTTAATTATCGTCCGAGTGCTATCGCGCGTTCTCTAGCGACGTCCTCATCCAATATCGTAGGTCTGTTGGTCACCTTCTACACCGGTGGATTTTTTGGTGAGATGATGGAACAGGTGCAAACAGAGTTAGATATGCACCAGAAGTTTTTGATCACTGCTCAAGGCCATCACTCTGCTCAAGGTGAGAGAGACGCAATCCAACGTTTCCACGATCTGCGTTGCGATGGTTACGTTCTACACAGTCGATATTTATCTGATGATGATTTACGAGTTTTGGCTCAACAACCGACGCCTTTTGTGTTGTTAGATCGCCATGTTGAAGGTTTGGAAGATCGCTGCATTACTTTCGATCACCGCGGTGCAAGTCAATTGGCTGTAAATCATTTATTAAAGCAAGGACATAAGAAAATAGCGTGTATCACAGGACCTTTGCATCGGCACAATAGCCGCTTACGTCTACAAGGTTACCTCGATGCTTTAAGTCATGCAGGGATTGCTCCAATACAGACCCTATGTGAAGAGGGCAACTATGGCCGACATAGTGGTTATTCTGCGATGCAGCAGTTGTTAGAGCGACATCCGGATGTTACGGGTGTTTTTTCTTGCAGCGAAGAGATGACCACGGGAGCACTGCAATATTTGCATGAACAGCGTATCCCTGTGCCAGAACGAATTTCACTGGTGAGTTTTGATAGTGTTGATTTGTGCGAAAGTTTATATCCTACGGTAACGGCAGTGCACTTCCCAATCAGTGAAATGGCACGAGCCGCTGTTCAATCCTTGATTGCAATGGTGAAACAGCAGCCAGCCTCTGGCTTGCAATGTTTTAGCCCTATCTTAAAAACGCGTAACGCAGACCAAACCTTGTCGCATGTCTAACATCTAAAGTAAGGAAAGATCTAAGGCGTGTCGCTTAGCCAAAATTGGTAAGCGACACGAAGATGGGTGCTTAACACACCGTTGGTGGTAGTTTTGCGACTTGCTGTATTAAGAGTGGGTTACCCAAAACATAGCTCAGCTCTACTTTGGTCAGCAAAGCTAATAAACTCTCTTGGCTTTCGGCTTCTTGTACTTTGATGCGTGCTACCGCATCTAAAGGTTCAATCGCCGAGCCTGATTGACGAGAGGGGAGTTTATCCATCATAGCAATATGCAGCGCAATGAGATTATGGTCAGCAAGAACCATACGTGCACTCCATACTTCCTGTAGATCAACCACATACTCTTCTCGACGAGCCTGTGCTGCCAGTACGATAGCAGGTGTTTCGATTTCTTCAGGTGTAGCAAGGATATGCATTTTTTTAAACCACGAACCAATAGCATGCGACGCCGTGATCCCAGAGAGAGGAACCGAGAGCCACAATCCAATCAGAGCGGGGGACATCCACGCGAGCAGCGTCCAAGAATCAAGCATGGCTGCATAACCAAGTAAGAGGCCTGCCGTCATGTGCCAGCGATGTCGGTAGAGTAAGTCTTTGATCGGTAAACTACCATCATCTCGACGTTGTGGTGCCCAGCCACTATCTCGACCAAATAGGATAGAAACGACAGCACCACAGTGGATTAACATCATGATTGGAGCGACTAACGCTGAAAGTAAAATTTCAGTCATCGCACTGAGCATGACTTTAAAGCGCCCACCCAAAGTGCGGCACATTTCGCCATCAAACATCAGTAGCAGCAAGCCGAATATTTTCGGGCTGAACAAGATGCCCATGGTGATATAGAACAGCTGTAATGCTCGTGCTGAGTCCATTACTGGCCATGTTGGGAAGAGCGAGAATTGTTCAGTAAAATATTCTGGGCGAATAAAGTGCGCTTGCAGTGCGAGCAACAAACCAGACAAGATCAGCAATAACCAAAATGGCGAAGAGAGATAAGACATAATGCCAGTGGTTAAATGTAAGCGGCTAATCCAGTGTAGACCTTTGGAACCGATGATTCGACTGTGTTGCAGGTTACCTTGACACCAACGACGATCGCGTACCGCCAAATCGATGATTGACGGTGGGCACTCTTCAAATGAACCGCTCAGATCCGCCGCAATGGTGACACTCCAACCAGCACGACGAATCAATGCAGCCTCAACGAAATCGTGGCTGAGAATATGCCCTCCAAACGGTGGACGACCAGATAAATGGGGTAATCCGGCCGCACTCATGAAGGCTTCAGTGCGAATGATCGCATTATGTCCCCAGAAGTTGCCTTCTTTTTGCACCCACCAAGCTAAGCCTGTTCCGACGATAGGACCATAAATTCGTGCGGCAAATTGCTGCACGCGAGCCATCAGAGTTGTACCGTTGATCAACGCTGGAATGGTTTGAATTAAGCCTGCATCTGGGTCACTTTGCATACGTTGAGCTAACGAAATCATAGTGCTTGGTTGCATCACACTGTCAGCATCCAAAACCAATAGGTGATCGTAAGCTGAGCCCCAACGGCGGCAGAAGTCTGCGATGTTACCTGCTTTACGCGCAATATTCTTACGGCGGCGGCGGTAGTACACCTTGGCTTGGCCTGCGGTTTGTTGGCGCAGTAACCAGAAAGCTTGTTCTTCGGCTAAGGCCACTTCAGGATCGGTGGTATCACTGAGAATAAACCAGTCAAACGCATGACCATGCTCTGTTTTCGTAAGCGCTAAGGCCATGGTTTCAACCGCGGCAAAAACACGATCGGGTGACTCGTTGTAAGTTGGCATCAAGATCGCGGTGCGTGTGGTTAAAGGTTGTTCAATTACAGTGGCTTTTTTGCGGCTCGTTAAAACGAAAAACCCCGCGATTGAGCTAGAAAACGCCAGAGCGATCCAACAGAAGTTGATGGCAAACAGGACTAACACGGCATACTCGATAGGGGTTAAGCCACCCACTAAAAATACACCGCGCATTTCAAAGATTGCAAAAACAGAGAGCAGTAACGCAAAGCCAACAACGAACACGCGGCGCAGCGGATTGGATTTTACTCCATCCGCTTGAATAGGAGAGCGAGGAAAACCTTCACTAAGTCGTTTTAGGTTTTGCTCTGGCATTTCACCATGTTGTTCTGGCGGCATAGCAGCACCTCCCATTAACTGGGAGGCACCTTGTTCAACCATAGGGTTTGTCATAAAAAATCCGAGAGCTTACTACAGGGTCCAGCGGTATAACCAAGTTTCTACTGGACGCGAATCTTGTAAAGTCAGCTCAGCACGTAACTCAGCCAATTCTACTTCACCAGGATCAAATTCAAATGACAGGCGATAGCCATTAGTCGCTGGATTGTCGCGAATAACGACATTGTTAATCACACCGGCATTCGTGCGAACTTTAGGCTCTGGCATTTGTGCTGGCTTGTCACCTTGTACTTGGTAGTCAATCACAAACAGACGTTTTGGCGTCGGTTTCGCGATATCTGCACGCCCACTTGCCGTACGGCTAACAATGATTGCTTGTGGATTCTCTTCAGCTTTCGCACCCCAATTCAGGTGATAAGAGAATCGATATTCACTGCCAGCGGCGAGCGGTTGGGCTGGTTTCCAGAAAGCTACGATGTTGTCATGAATTTCTGATTGAGTTGGAATCTCAGTCAATACAACGGCACCCGCACCCCAGTTACCCACAGGTTCAACCCATAGGCTTGGACGTTTTTCGTAATGCGCTTCCAAATCTTGGTAGTTGGCATAATCACGCTCACGTTGCATTAAACCAAAGCCTTGAGGAGAGTTATCCATAAAAGCACTGACTTGAAGAGTGCGAGGATTTGCCAGTGGACGCCATAAACGCTCTCCGCGACCGTTAATCATCAGTAAACCATCAGAGTCATGAACGGAAGGGCGGAAATCATCGGTTTGTTGACGACCATTCGGAGAATGCATGTACATACTGGTTGCAGGTGCGAGACCTACTTTTGTAATTTCAACACGAGGGAACAAGACCGATTCGACATCCATTCGAGTGTTTTGTCCTGGACGAATCGAGAAGCGGTAAGCACCAGAAACACTTGGGCTATCAAGCAGTGCATGAACCACAATCAGGTTCGTGTCGTAATTGGGTTTCTCTACCCAAAATGCACGGAAGATTGGGAACTCTTCTCCTGCCGGATCGGCTGTCTTAATCGCTAAACCACGAGCAGAAAGACCGTAGGCATTACCTTTTCCTAGTGCACGGAAATAACTCGCACCTTGGAAGACAAACAATTCATCGAAATAAGAAGCGCTATTTAGAGGGTAGTGCACACGCAAACCGCTATAACCGATATCTTCGGTAGGTAGGTTCTGTTGTAACACTTCGCCAGCACTAAACATACTTGGGTCATAACTCAAGTGGGTCGCTTGGTTTCCTTCAACTAGGGCAATTTCAATCAGATCTTGGAAGAAGAAACCACGATGGAATAACTGCATTTGGTAAGGCAAACCGTCGGCTTTCCACACGGCGCTCTCGGGTTTAAAACGAATATCGCGGTACTCATCATAACTGATGTTAGCCAAGCTTTCTGGCAGCGGATCTTTTAAGGCAATATAAGGCTTTTTCGCTAACTGGCGAGCAAGACGAACGACCGTGTCGTTATCAAACGCCCCAGTTTTTGCAAAGCGAACCACGCTTCTGGTGTCGCCAGTTTTGACGGGCTTAGCGGGTTCAGTATTCACTGATGGAGAAGTTTCTGTGTTTTTAATATCTGTAGCAAAGCCATTATCAGACATCAGTAGAGAAGCCCCAAACAACAGGGAAAAAAGTACAATCAGTTTTTGCGCGTGGCGTTGCACGGCACTGGACACACGAATCATATAAAAATGAACCGATAACAAAGTGGAATACGAAGATTGCTCAAGAGTTTACTGTAATTTTGCTTACCGGACGGTATCGCAGGACATCACAATTCTCATTCAGCGCGAAAGATATCAGAACTGTAAAAAAATGCACAACATATGTTGTTGATAATTGTCTTTATCAGATATTTTCTATTCATAAGCTTATATCCTTTAGTTATATGTGTTTTTGGAATGAAAATCACACTATGGTGGCGATAAAAATTTGGCAGCAGTCAATAGTTTGTTACTAAAAGCCTTATAACATAAATGGTTAAATTTGGTCTGTGATAAGTTGTGAGAAAAAATGACAAAACGAGTGCGAGTTAATCAAATAGTGTTTATTATCGCCGTTCCTTGGTTCCAACCTATTGTTTGACATAATGAAACTCACACTAAAACACAAACTAATTGGTGCAAGTTTATCTGCAGTGGTGGTGATGGCGACGGCATTGACTTGGCTTTCCGCCGGTCAACTGCAACAGCAGACCAGCAATGCGGTATACACTCGCGCTGACGCCATTTCTTCCACCGCTGCAAAAGGTATTTCTGACTGGATTTCAATTCGTAAATCGATCAGTTCGGCATTTAATTCTCATATCGATGCGCAAGACGTTGTACCTTATTTACAACAGGCCCGTAATGCGGGGGGCTTCGATGATATTTTCTATGGCACCACACAAGGGGCAATGTACCGTTCACACCCTGAACGTAACCGTGCGGATTACGATCCACGTACTCGCCCTTGGTATAAAGATGCCGCAAGTGCGGGAAAACAGATTATTACGACGGCCTACAGTGACGCCATTACGGGGGCCCTTTTAGTCACTATCGCAGAGCCGATTCGCGTAAATGGCAACATGAACGGTGTGGTTGGTGCAGATGTGTTGATTGATCAACTAATTGCAGATGTGATCAGCATGGACGCAGGAAAAGAAGCTCAAACAATGTTGATCGATGGTCAAGACGGTTCTTTCCTTGCGCATCCTGATAAATCCCTTTTGCTAAAACCTGTGACAACACTCTCCTCAGCATTGGATATGCGAACCATTGAGCGTGCCGCTCAGCAAGGTGAACTAGTGTCGCTTAGCTTAAATGGAGTAGAGAAATTCTTCTTCTTTGCTGCTGTGCCAGAAACTCCTTGGTACTTCGCGATTCAAATGGACACCCGGACCGAGTTCGCGGCACATTCTGAATTACTGACTGGCCTTATTACTACAGCGCTGCTGATCACTGTGATTGTGGTTGCCATTGTTTCTTGGTTGGTGAGTTTCCTGTTCCGTGATTTAGGTCGTGTATCTAAAGCTCTACAAGAAATTGCGTCGGGAGATGCGGATCTCACCCAGCGTTTAGAGCCACGTAGTGATGATGAGGTTGGGCAACTGGCGAGCAACTTTAATACCTTTGTAGGCAATATGCATACGATGATACTTAAGCTGAGCCAAGTCTCTGCGGCCTTGGCGCAACAAGCGAAAGTCACGGCGGCACAAGCAGAAGAACGCAGTAGCCGTATTCGTTTACAGCAAGATGAAATCAATATGGTTGCTACTGCGATCAATGAGATGGCGGCGGCCACTCAGGAGATTGCTGGGAATGCTGACCATACGGCACAAAATTCCGGTGAAGCGGTTACGGCATGTGTGCACGGCAGTGGTCAAGTGAGTCAAACTCAGCGTTCGATTCAGTCATTGGCCGAAGAAGTTCAAGTCGCGACTGAGGTTATCCAAGAATTGGAAGCCCATGGTCACCAGATCAGCACGATTCTGTCGACCATTCAAAACATTGCTGAGCAAACTAACTTGTTGGCTCTCAATGCGGCGATTGAAGCGGCACGAGCCGGTGAACAAGGTCGTGGGTTTGCTGTCGTTGCGGATGAGGTTCGTGTACTAAGCCAACGCACCCACGCATCAACTAAAGAAATTCAACAAATGATCGAAACGCTACAAGCGACCACTGGTAAAGCGGTGGGCATTATGGATGATAGCCGTCGTTTGGCAGACACCAGCGTTGCAGATGCGAATGAAGCATCGGTCAGCTTGGAGCAAATCCACAAAACAGTAGAGCGCATCAGCGATATGGCAACACAAATTGCGTCTGCGGCAGAAGAACAGGCGTCGGTAACGTCGGAGATTACTCGCAATACGGTGGGTATTCGTGATGTGTCGAACGATCTTGCGCAAGAAGCACATTCTGCCGCTGAGCAAGCGACACAGTTGTCTGAATTGTCACATGAGCTTGAGCAAGAGATCCGTCGCTTCAAACTGTAAGTTGAAGATAGACTAGAGTCAAAAGGAGTGCTTCTGCGCTCCTTTTCTTTTTATTACACATCCGATTTATAGCCAGAGTGATTGTATCTGTGTGTCATGTTGCATGTGGTGCGTATATTGCGCTTGAAATAGTTCTGCGGTCGCGATGGCATCGGTTAGCGCATGATGCGGTGAATAGGACGGAAGACCATAGCGCATGCGAGATTGTCCTAATCGTACGGAGGGTAAGGGCCGCCCTGTAACACGTTGCCAAAATGAGCGTTGTTGTTGCAGTATATGGCGTTCCACTTCCAGAGTATCGATCAGCGGTAACTCAAGCACTTCTCCCCAGAGTTGTAATGTGGCTTGCTGCAGAAACTCTCGTTCGATATGACGAAAATGTACCACGGCAATTTTTCCGTGTAGTGCTCTGATTAATTCCCGTAGTACCTCGGCAGGGGCTTGTGCTCGGCTGAGTTCCGAGTGAGTAATACCATGGATTACCACCGATTCTTCAGCAAGAGGTTGGGTTGGCTTGACCAACCAATAACGAGCTTCTTTAAGTGCAATGCGAGAGGTTGTGAATGGTACTAAACCAATACTCAAGATAGCGTCTTGCTGAGGGTTTAAGCCTGTGGTCTCGAAGTCGAGTGCGACGAGAGGGCAATCGGCAATTGGAGTCGAGCCCTCGACGACGGGTTGAGCATAATAGTGTTGCAGATCTGGCTGTGTGGTCTGTTTAGCTAAATGAGCCAAACGTGCTGGCCAATAAATCGCGGATTGAAACATCGTACTTACTTAAAGTGTTGGTTAGCCTGATAACGGTACTTGAGGTAATTTTGCCCGTTACTGAGGATTTGAAACGCATCTTTTAAGTTCCGCCGTTCAAAGTCGGAGAGATTTTCTGGCTCGATGCTGTTATCGGCTTCTCTCTCTTGCTCTACATCTACCGCTTGATGACGTATGCGCACCATCGCAATAAATTCCAATGCATCACGCAGATCTTTACCTTTGCCTTGGGGCAGCAATCCTGCATCAATCACATCATCCAGCCGTTCAAAAGAGTTTTTTGCTCGTGATCCTGCGGCGAGTGCATGTACACGGATTAAATCTGCCAACGGTGCTGTCCCTCGACGTTTCAAATTGATCGAGTTATTGTGGCGACCATCTTTTTCCATCACAAAGTTTTTGAAAAATCCTAAGGGTGGAGTGCGGTTAAGGGCATTGCGCGCTAAACAGGCCAAAAAGCGCTGATTACGCCTTGCGCGCCGTACAATGAAGCTGGATAACTGTTCTGCCCACTTGGTGCGACCATATACGCCATCCAGATCGAAAAAAATAGAGGCATTAAGCAGGGCTTGGGGATTCGGGTTATCAATCCAATCTGCAAAACAGTTCTCCCACTCTTTGCGTGTCATACGCCATTTGGGATTACTGGCCATGATGTCGCCATCGCAAAGCGGATAGCCGCACCGATCTAATCCATGACACACCCATTCAGCCAATTGGGCGAAATAAGCACCATGTTGTTGAGCGTTGTAGCGATCGTCCAGAATCAATGCATTATCTTGATCGGTCACAATAAGCTGTTCATCCCGACCCATGGAACCAAATGCTACAAAACAGTATTGCAGCGGCGCTTCGCCTAGCTCCGCTTCACCAAGTTCAATAATGCGTTGTGTGAAAGCGCGGCCAATCGTCGACATCGCGGTGCCAATCATGTGGGAATTTGCATCCTCATTGACGAGGCGTACAAAACTCGCTTTCACCTCACTCGCGAGCTGGGCTAATTCATCAATACTGGTTTGCTGATAGATACGGCTCACCAAGAGCAAAGAGTTTTGCGATTCATGGCGTACGATATCGGTCATATCGATGATGCCTATCGGCTGTTTCTCTCTCAGCACCGGAAGATGATGCACATTATTGCGCAGCATGGTGAGCATGGCTTCATAAACGTAGGCATTGTGATCAAGTGAGATGACCTCATAGGTCATGACTTGACTGACTGCTTGAGTGATATCGATACCTTGCGCTAAAACACGGCGACAGAGATCTCGCTCAGTAATAATGCCGACGACTGGTGTGGAGTCATCTTCTTCATCATGCAGGATCTGATTATCTAAGATCAGTAACGCCGAAACATTTTCATTTGCCATGCGTAACGCAGCTTGCTGGATCGAAGCATTTTTATCTATGGTTGGGGCTGGGTGAGTTAATAACCGCTTGACTTTGCTGGTGATGAGATCGTTTTGCTCTTTTTGTTTCTTAACCGTTTGGCGTAAACGCACCGATTGTTCGACCTCAACGAAATCGGCGAAGCTGTCGAACTCTTCATGCAACTGGTGAAAGAGGGCCTCTGGAATGCAATACAGCAAGGTATCTTCAATCGCCGAGACCGCGAAGGAAACTTGGTTGCGAGTCAATAGCCCCATTTGTCCAAATAAACTGCCTTCTGTCAGTCGGTTATAAAGCTCGCCATGACGGCGATAGACTTCGACTGCACCACTACGAATCAAATACAAATCACTAATGGCTTGTTTGTGTCCGATAATTGGCGTGTCTTTACGAAAATAGGCAATTTCAATCTGTTGAGCGATGTTGGGTAACAGGTTAGAAGGTAGGGCATCAAAAGGGGGATGCTGTTGCAGAAACTGTTGAATCTCGATTAACTCGGCGTCCATGAGGGCTCCTCTCGTTACAAACATCCGTTGAGCGATGTTTTTGGCGGTTTGGGTTGACCATGCTACCTCACTTTACTGCGTGAGGTCTAATCGGAGGGATGGATTGTTTGGGAGTTTATAAAGATAGGTACAACAAAAGGTAACACCCAAAACAAAAAAACCGGCTATTTCAGCCGGTTTTTAGAATGAGCACGGGTGGCGAAATTACATCACCGCAGCAATGCCTTTGCACAGTGGCAGCATGTTTGATTTTGTCATGCCGGCAACGCTGATGCGGCCCGAGCCTACAATGTAGATACCCAACTCTGATTTCAAACGAGCGACTTGTTCTTTATTTAGACCAGAGAAAGAGAACATGCCATTTTGGCGCTCGATAAAGCTAAAGTCTGCGTCTACACCCACTTCTTTCAATGTGTTGACGAACAGTACGCGCATCTCTTGAATACGTTCACGCATTTCAGCCACTTCAGCTTCCCATTCAGCACGTAGCGCAGGGTTATTGAGAATATAAGTGACCACTGCGGCGCCGTGAGCGGGTGGGTTTGAGTAGATAGAGCGGATAATCGCTTTAACTTGTGAGAACGCCGTTTCTGCAACCTCTGTTGAAGGTGCAACCAGAGTGAAAGCACCTACACGCTCGTTGTACAGACCAAAGTTCTTTGAAAATGAGCTGGCAACCAAAATTTCAGAATTGTATTTAGCAAAAGTACGTAGACCTGCCGCATCGTCTTCCACACCCGTTGCAAAGCCTTGGTAGGCAAAGTCAAACAGAGGCAGAAGACCTTTATCGGCAACTAACTTTGCCAACACTTCCCATTCTTGCTCCGTTGGGTCGATGCCTGTTGGGTTGTGACAACATCCGTGCAGAAGTACCACATCACCTTTCGCTGCTTGCTCTAAATCCGCCAACATAGCAGCAAAGTTTTTGTCTTTGGCTTCGGCATCGTAGTAAGCGTATTGCGTTGTTTCTAAACCTGCCGCGTTGAACACACCGTGGTGGTTCGCCCATGTTGGGTTGCTGATCCAAACCTTCACATCACCTAATTGACGTTTAATAAATTCACCAGCGACACGCAGAGCACCTGTACCACCAGGAGCTTGTGCCGTTTTCGCTAGTTTTTGAGTCACTATGTCAGAATTCGCGCCGAACAACAGTTTTTGTACTGCTAAACCGTACTCTGCAGTTCCTTCAATCGTGAGATAAGATTTGGTTTTCTCTGATTCAAGTAAGGCTGCCTCTGCTTTCTTTACGGTAGCAAGAACAGGGGTTTCTCCCGCTTCATTCTTATAAATACCAACACCGAGGTTAATTTTGTCGGTACGGGGATCTTTTTTGAACTCTTCAGTTAAACCAAGTATTGGGTCTGCGGGGGCGGCAACGACTTTTTCGAACATAAAGCACATCCATGTCAAGTTAGGGGTGGGAAGGAATGATTGAACTCATTAAATTTATCGTATTTATACCTTCCTCGAATTCTTGTGACAACAGTACCTGAAAGAAAATATCGAAAAATTTTTACTTGGCTGAGGAATTGGGAATAGCAGGTCATTTTGTGATGTAAATGGCCCAAGCTTTTCAGCTTAGGGCGGTGCCGGTGGTTTGCCTTTAGACTGACCAGATGACAGGGAAGGGGAAAATTCAGCGTGTGTTGGGATTATTACGTATGAAATTTTCAGCCGAGTGGGTTTGCTACTCGTAGCACGCAATATCACTCAGACCTTAGCCTTTAAAATGGGCAACGATAGCGGTAGATATTTCTTCAATAGCCAGACAGGCCTCAATAACTGCAGGAGAATAATGACTGTCCGATCTTGCGAGAGTGAGAGTTCTGGATTTTTTATGCTGAACGAATGGATTGTGTTATTTCACTCTCAACCTTTATGCAACGAAGTTTGCCAATTAGAGGTGAGTGTTTATGGTCAGAGTGTTGCACAGAAATAAGGAAGCCCATGAGTCGCGACTTAAAGGATTTTTCAGTTCAGTTACCCATAAACCGAGATTTGATAACCTATCAAACGCAGGTCAAAGAGAAACTGTATGATTTTAACCATACGCGCCCAGCCCAGCATGCTGAACGGCAAGCGATATTAAATTCGCTCTTGGGTGCGGCAAACGATGTGACGATTGTGCCTCCGTTTTTCTGCGATTTAGGCCATAACATTCATTTCAAGTGTGGTGGCTTCTTAAACACTAACGTCACTATTCTCGATATTGCTCCTGTGACGATTGGAGAATATGTACAGATGGGGCCAAATGTGGTGATCAGTACCGTCGGGCATCCACTGGATCTCGCGCAGCGTGTGTTACCGATTGCGGCTGGCAACCCGATTGTGATTGAAGATAACGTGTGGCTTGGCGCGGGCGCGATCGTGCTTGATGGCGTTACCATTGGTGCGCGTAGTGTGATTGGAGCTGGAAGTGTAGTAACCAAAGACATACCGCCGGATTGTGTTGCCGTGGGGAACCCGTGCCGAGTGATTCGCCAAATTGAGCACAGTGAAATGCCGTCTGAAGCGGAATTAGATGAAATGTGGCGTGATCTCGACTTTATTGAAAGTGATAAATAATCGCTGTCCACCGCATTAAATGCTGTTAAGATGCAGCTCATAGTCGGGGAGCCTGAGAGCGCATGAAAGAGTGCGAATCGAAGGCTGAGATCGCGTAGCGAGACCCGTTGAACCTGATTCAGTTAGGACTGACGTAGGGAACTATCCTCAACAGCTCGTATTGTTTCGCCATTCATCTGCGGTTTGGGATCAGTTCCTGTTTTTCACAGGAGCCTTTATGCCACTAATCTCTTCAAATCCTACCCCTATAGTGCTCACCATTGCTGGATCAGACAGTGGTGGCGGTGCGGGGATTCAAGCCGATATCAAAGCCATATCTGCAACCGGCAGTTATGCTTGTTCTGCCATTACTGCGATTACGGCGCAAAATACGCTGGGTGTTTCTGCCGTTTATCCTCTGCCTTTAGACATTCTTGAACAGCAATTAGATGCTATTTTCTGTGATATTCCGGTATTGGCGGTAAAAATTGGTATGTTGGCAGATGCCCCAATCATCGCTCTGGTTGCCAAGAAATTGCGTCAATATCAACCTAAATGGATTGTGCTCGATCCGGTGATGATCTCGACTAGCGGACATCATCTACTCGCAGAAGATGCCGTTGTCACCCTAAAAAATGCGCTGTTACCGCTTGCTAGCATAATCACGCCTAATTTACCGGAAGCAGCGGTTTTAGTTGGAATGACAGAGCAGGAATGGCAACACAATCCACAGCAGGGCATTGCTGCACTACGTCAGTTAGATACCCAAGCTGTTTTGCTCAAAGGAGGGCATAATCATCAGCAAATGGACAGTGATGATCTGCTTATCGAGGTTGATAATATCCACCATTTCCGCGCGCCACGAATTGCTACCAAGAACACACATGGCACGGGCTGTACACTCTCATCGGCAATTGCTTCCTATCTCGCTCAAGGTCATGTGTTGAAAGACGCTGTCGAGAAAGCTAAGCACTATATTCATCAGGCGATCTGGCATGCTGATCAACTGAAAATTGGTCAAGGTTATGGGCCAGTACACCATTTTTATCTACTGCAAATGGCTAAAAGCCAGCAGAAAAGCCAATAAGAGTGAGCTTGAGGTATAAAAAAAACCGTCTCGCTTGAGACGGTTTTTACATTCAACAGAGCGGAATTAGAAACTCGCGCTGCGTGGGGTGCGTGGGAACGGGATCACGTCACGTACGTTACCCATACCAGTTACGTAAGACACGAGACGCTCGAAGCCTAGACCGAAGCCTGCATGTGGAACTGTGCCGTAACGGCGCAGATCGCGATACCAATCCATGTGCTCAGGATCGATACCGAATTCACGCATACGTGCATCCAGAACGTCCAAACGCTCTTCACGTTGTGAACCACCGATGATTTCACCAATGCCCGGAGCTAATACGTCCATCGCCGCAACGGTTTTGCCATCTTCGTTCATACGCATGTAGAAGGCTTTGATGTCTTTTGGATAGTTCTTCACGATCACTGGCGCTTTGAAATGTTCCTCTGCGAGGAAGCGCTCGTGCTCAGAAGCCAAGTCGATACCCCACTCAACTGGGAACTCAAACGTTTTGCCACAGTTTTTCAGAATTTCGATCGCATCGGTGTAATCCACTTGTGCGAAGTCTGAATCTACAAACTTTTCAAGGCGGGCGATCACTTCGTTGTTGATACGATCGTTAAAGAACTCAAGATCGTCACGACGCTCTGCCAGTACGGCTTTGAACACATATTTCAGCATATCTTCAGCCAGTTTTGCTACGGTGTTTAGATCCGCGAACGCGACTTCAGGTTCAACCATCCAGAACTCCGCCAAATGACGGCTAGTGTTTGAGTTCTCAGCACGGAACGTTGGGCCGAAAGTGTACACTTTGCTGATTGCACAAGCATACGCTTCCGCGTTGAGCTGGCCTGATACGGTCAGGAAGGTTTCTTTACCAAAGAAGTCTTGGTTGTAATCCACTTTACCTGCCTCAGTGCGTGGCAGGTTTTCCATATCTAGCGTTGATACGCGGAACATTTCACCCGCACCTTCTGCATCAGAAGCAGTGATCAGTGGCGCAGAAACCCAGAAGTAACCTTGCTCGTGGTAGAAGCGGTGAATGGCTTGTGCCAAGCAGTTACGAACGCGTGCTACGGCACCGATCACGTTAGTACGTGGACGCAAGTGAGCCACTTCACGCAGATATTCAATAGAGTGACGTGTTTTCGCCATTGGGTAAGTGTCGGCATCTTCAACCCAACCAACTACTTTTACCGCAGTCGCAGCCAGTTCAAACGCTTGGCCAGAAGCTGGAGATTCAACAATGGTACCCGTTACTTCAACAGAGCAACCTGTCGTTAGCTTCAGGATTTCATTGTCGTAATTATTCAGATTATTAGGAACCACGGCCTGAATCGGGTTGAAACAAGAGCCGTCATAGATGGCAAGAAACGAAATTCCAGCTTTGGAATCACGACGTGTGCGAACCCAGCCGCGAACAGTGACTTCACTGTCTACTGCGAGCTTGCCGCTTAGTACGTCATTTACAGGCGCGTAAGTCATGTTTATTACAGTCTCCGTTGAGATAAAAGACACCCCAATGCCATTTGCAGCAATCGTTGCGCAAAAAATAGACGAAACATTGGGTTGTAGAGAGTTTTACAGATTCAACGGAACATATTACCTGTCAATTTGTCAGCTTCAACCTTTAATGTGGTTTCCGCGCAGAATTCTTCTCAATCAAGGTAAATTGGTTGAGCAATGACTCCAATTGTTGCGATAAATGTTCAAGATCGACACTGATTTCACGCGTTTCGCTCGCTGAATGGGAAGTGTCATCAGCATGATGAGTGATCACATCGACTTTACTTTGGATCTCATGGCTGACTTCAGTCGTACGTTTGGTTTGCTCTTGAATTCCCATCGCATGATTGAGCACTTGCTGCATTTCAGCGACCACATTGGTCATGACTTTAGAGAGTTCTTCAATCTCGGTTGAACGTTGGTGAGCGTGAGAACACACAGTATCAACGGAAGTGAGGGAGGCTTGGCTATCACGTTGGAAGCCAGAAATGATGTTCTCAATGTTGCCTGTCGCCTCAGCGGTGCGTGATGCTAAATGGCGTACTTCATCGGCTACCACGGCAAAGCCTCGGCCTTGTTCGCCCGCGCGGGCGGCCTCAATGGCAGCATTCAGAGCCAGTAGGTTAGTTTGTTCGGCAATGCCTTTAATCACACCAAGGATGGAGGAAACTTGGGTTGTTTGATTATTTAATTCCACAATACGTTGTTTAACCGATTCAATATCGCCAACCAGATTTTTGATATCTTCACTGGCTGCGTGTGCTTGCTTGGCACTTTGCTGGACAATACTGGTGGTGTGATTAACCAATTTAGAGGCTTCTTCGGTGGCGTATTCGACTTGCTGTTGTTTGGCTTGCATGTCGGTAATATTGAGCTGTACTTCGGAGGTTTCTTTTTGCTGATTATTGGCTGCCTGATCTGTCACTTGTGCCACATCAGTCAATTTTCTTGCTGAATCGGCAAGAGAATGCGAAGTGTCTTGCACTTGCTGCAAGCTCTCAGAAACAGTATCCATCAAAGAGTTAATTGATACGGCAAGTTGCCCGAGTTCATCTTTTCGGTCATTGGCTAAGCGATGAGACAGATCTTTACTCTTACTGACATCTGACATGAAAAACGAGGTTTTCTGCAGTGGGAGCACAATAATTCGACGCATAAAGTAGAGTGTGATCATAAAGCCAAATAGGGCAATCACGGACATAATTCCGATACCGATTAGAGTTCGATGATTCACCATTTGGGTTAAGTGGCTAAGATTAAACTCAAGGCGGATGACGCCAAGCACTTCACCTTCCGGAGCCATATGACAAGCCACACAGTTCGTTCCACGATAATTTTCACTCGACTTCATCGGTAAGGCAACCACAATACCTTGCCCCCAATCGCCAGAATAAGGTTCGATTACGGTTTCACCGGCGAGAGCGCGTTGATCGATGGAGTCTTGTGGTTTTTGCTCTGGCATTCCTGAACCATAAAGTTTATTCACAGTTGCCGACCGAATAACTCGGACTTGTTCGATGCCATCTTGAGCCAAGGCTTTCTGCCGCAACGTCTCTTTTTGTGCCATGGTGCCAGTGAGCATCATCATGTTCAAACTATCAAAGTAGTTACTGGCCTTATCGTGTAGCTGCTCACTTAGCACGGAATGAATCAGATCTTTTTGCTGCCAATATTGGTAGGAGGTTGAGCCTGCCAAAACTAAGGCAAACACGGTAATTAATGTCAGCAGCAATTTACTAAGAATGGATGAGTTCATGATAGTTTTGTAATTATAAGTGACCCCGACTTATGTAAATATAGCGTTAATTCGCTAGGTGACAAACGTAGACCAATTGTTAGTGTGACCTTAACCAAAGTGTGAGTTTAAATATGAGGGATGACGCATACTCTTTTGTGATAGCTCAACTTATTAAGCCGATGATTATCACCTAGTGCATTGATTGTTCAGGAATGTTTTTAGGCGATTTGCGTGAGAGGAGAGGTTGGTCAGAATTATGTTTTGAATAGCCTTGTCTCAATGCGGGAGATTTCTTAGTATTGCGGCTCTTTTAATGCCCCGAGAATGATGATGAAAACAGAATTATACAAAGAGTTTATGTTTGAGGCTGCCCACCACTTACCGCACGTGCCTGCTGGACATAAATGTGGACGCTTGCACGGCCACTCTTTCTTAGTTCGTCTGTACGTTGAAGGTGAAGTGAACCCTCATACTGGTTGGGTGGTTGATTTTGCTGAAATTAAAGCGGCATTCAAACCGATTTATGATCGCCTTGATCACTATTATCTGAATGATATTGAAGGGTTAGAAAACCCAACTAGCGAAGTGTTGGCAAAATGGATTTGGCAACAGCTTAAACCGAGTTTGCCTCTGCTGAGCAAAGTTGAGATTAAAGAAACCTGCACAGCGGGTTGTATTTATCGCGGTGAGTAGCGCATCGATGTCAGCTTCAATCTGACCATGCAAAGCATAAAAAAACGCCCGGATATCCGGGCGTTTTTGTGACAGTAAAAAGTGTTGCGATTAACAGATCACTTTGATGGCCAAGCCACCTTGTGAAGTTTCACGGTACTTAGCATTCATGTCCTTACCCGTTTCCAGCATGGTTTCAATCACTTTATCCAGTGAAACACGTGGAGCAGAAGAACGACGCAGCGCCATACGGGTTGAGTTGATCGCTTTCACCGCTGCAATGCCGTTACGCTCGATACATGGCACTTGCACTTGTCCTGCAACTGGGTCACAAGTCAAACCAAGGTTGTGTTCCATTGCGATTTCAGCCGCCATACACACTTGCTCTGGGCTACCGCCTAAAAGCTCAGCGAGACCCGCAGCGGCCATAGAACAAGCCACACCGACTTCGCCTTGGCAGCCTACTTCCGCACCTGAGATAGAGGCATTACGCTTGTACAAACCACCAATCGCACCAGAAGCCGCGAAGTAGCGGATATAGTCTTTCTCAGTCACGGTTTGGATGAATTTGTCGTAGTAGGCGAGTACCGCTGGGATAATGCCACACGCACCGTTGGTTGGTGCGGTCACAACGCGACCGCCTGCGGCGTTTTCTTCGTTAACCGCAAACGCATACATGTTTACCCAGTCAACCACTGCCATAGGATCGTTGGTGGTTTTTTCTGAAGTCAGCAGTTGTTGACGCAGTGCTGCCGCACGGCGTGGTACACGCAAAGGCCCAGGTAGGATGCCTTCGGTGTTCATGCCGCGTTCCATACACTCACGCATCGTACGCCAGATGTTGGCGAAATAGGTGCGAACTTCTTCGTCTGAGTGCATGGCTTTTTCGTTCGCCATTACTAGCGTGCTGATAGAGAGGCCACTCTCTTTACACTGGTTCAGCAGCTCTTCAGCAGAGCGGAAAACATAAGGAACTTGAATGAGAGATTCACTCTCTTTACCGAAGTGTTCTTCATCAACGATGAAACCACCACCGATAGAGTAGTAAGTTTTGCTGAAGATTTTCTCGTCATTGATCCACGCGTGAATCTGCATGCCGTTTTCGTGCAATGCCAGATTAGTGCGGTGGAAATTCATGCCACCTTCACGAGGGAAAGAGACGGTATGACAGTGCATACCAACAGGAAGACGTTCTGTTTCTTCTACACGAGCAATAAAGCCCGGAATCGAATCGATATCCACTTTCTCTGGCGTATTGCCTGCCAGACCCATGATGATAGCGATATCCGTGTGGTGACCTTTCCCTGTCAGTGATAGCGATCCATAAACGTCCACGGTGATTTTAGTGACGTCGCGCAATTTTCCCATTGAGCGTAGTTCGTCAATAAACTCTTTACCCGCTTTCATCGGTCCAACCGTGTGTGAGCTCGAAGGACCAACACCGATTTTATAGATGTCAAATACACTAATCATTTTGAATGCCTCAAAACTAAGCCCCCCTAGGAGTAGGGAGGCTTTTTGTATTGTTATATTTTGTGTTTTAAGCTCATACGCAAAGGTAGAGATTAAAGAGCGCCGTAGATTACAGAACTAATCGCAGCCAAGCCACAAATAACTGTAAAAATCTGTACAGGTGCTGAAGTCTTGAACTTCGCCATCGCAGGTACTTTGTGCATTGCGAATACAGGCAGCAGGAACAAGATAGCGGCAATCATTGGTGCGCCCATGGTTTCGATCATGCCAAGGATGCTTGGGTTGATAATGGCAACAATCCAAGTGGTAATTACGATGAAGCCCAGAGAGATTTTTTCAATCTTGCTGATTTGCATATCGCTGCGAGATTTCACCAGACCAACCAAACCTTCATGTGCACCAAGGAAGTGACCGAAGTAGCTTGAAGTGATCGCTGCGAATGCCACGATAGGACCTAAGTAAGAGATGATTGGTGAAGCGTGTTCGTTCGCTAGGTAAGACAGAACGGAGATGTTTTGCTCTTTCGCCATAGCCAGTTCTTCAGGAGACAGTGACAGTACCACCGAGAATACGAAGAACATCACGAAGCCCATCAGCATCATCGCTGCACCGCCAGTGATCATGTCAGTTTTCTTCACTGCGTTGTCACCAAATTGTTGGCGTTGCTCTTTAGAGAACTGAGAAATGATTGGGCTGTGGTTGAAAGAGAACACGATGATTGGAATCGCAAGCCATACAATAGTTGGCATTGCTGACCAATCAGGTGCGACTTCGATCATTGAAGTGTTCCAATCTGGAATCAGGTAGAAAGACAGTGCCAGTAGGATAAATACCAGAGGGTAAACCATGGCAGAAGTGGCTTTCAGCATCAGCTCTTTACCAAATACCACACCTGCTGTCATCGCGATAATCAGCGCACCAGAGAGCAACCAGCGAGGGATGGATTCCATGCCGATTTGGTTAACGAGGAAAGAGTCAACGGTGTTGGTGATACCCACGCCGTAAATCAGCACGATAGGGTAGATGGCGAAAAAGTAAGCAAAAGTAATAAGGTTAGCGCCAGCTTTACCAAAGTGCTCTTCAACGGTGTCGGTAATGTCTGCATCAGGGTTTTTTGCAGATAAAACGAAACGAGCCAAAGATTTGTGAGC
Source organism: Vibrio metoecus (assembly GCF_009665255.1). Classification (NCBI taxonomy): domain Bacteria; kingdom Pseudomonadati; phylum Pseudomonadota; class Gammaproteobacteria; order Vibrionales; family Vibrionaceae; genus Vibrio; species Vibrio metoecus. The sequence continues at coordinate 1,440,738 of NZ_CP035686.1, read as the reverse complement.
AAACCATGTCATTGGTGCTGCAATTAACGCGAGGATAACTAATGGCCAGAAACCACCTGCACCAGCTTTAATCGGTAGGAAGAGTACACCTGCACCAACCGCCGTACCAAAAAGGGACAGAGCCCAGGTGAAATCTTTGTAGGTCCACTTGCTAGCAGAACGTGCTGTAGAAGTAGCCGCTGTTGTAGTATTCATATGTTTTTACTCATTTTGGGAACAGGAAATAAGTCGGAGCGCATTTTTGCACATTTTTCACATAATAAAACTAGATCTAAATCATGATTGGCTGTGCTTATTGAAACTTCTGTCAAAAACCTATTTTTGATCACGAAATTGGCGTGCCACATGTGAGAATTGTTAATAGGTTGGATTAGTTAAAGTTATCGTTGGGTGAAAGATTCTCAACGAATGAGCTAGCAAACGGTTGCGTTGCTTTTGGATTAGATTTTCTAATCAACCAAGCTTGTTAAGAAATACCAACTTAAAAACGAAATTAAACTAACTCATTGTAATTAATAAGTTGTTTTTGGAGGGATTGAATGATTTGTGCGGTCATACCCCATATAAAATGTTGTTTATAGGGGATGGCGAACACTCTATGGCAATGATTTTTTAGCTGAAACGTACCGCTGTAGAGCTTTTTTCGATCAAGCAAAAAACTGATTGGCACTTCAAATACTTCATCGACTTCATTGTGATCGAGCTGAATTTGGTAGTCTGACTCAACAAACGCCAAAATCGGTGTTACCACAAATTGGCTCACAGTCACTAACTCGGGTAGCTGTCCAACAATGTGGATTTTCTCTTCAAGGATACCGATCTCTTCCCGCGCTTCACGTTTTGCGGTGTGTTGGAGTGAACGGTCACCCTCTTCATATTTTCCGCCGGGAAAGCTGATCTGTCCGGGGTGATGCCTTAAATGTGCGGCTCGCTTTGTTAAAATCACGTGCAGCCCTTGTTGACGTTCGACTAAGCCAATCAAAACAGAGGCTTTGCGTAGCGTGTCGGGTGCTAAATGCGCGACACGCAGTAAACTTTCACGGTGGTATGCGACGGGCAAATGAAATTGAAACTGTTGAATAAACTCGTAACGACTGATTTTTCGCAAAATTGACCTCTATACCGTAATTAGCGTACAACACAAGTTATAGCGTGTTTCAAAACGATGCGCTGTCGGTTACTGCACATTTGCCGGATATGCTCTCTTCCTAATTGAAGCTTCAGGCAGGAAGGGGATGGTATGAGAGGAAAATCGCCAGCGGCATATGCGTCGCTGGCGGTAGTTCAAAACGGCGGATTAGGATTCTAAAGTCGGAAGAATTCGGCTTAACTTATCCAGTGTTTCTTGATATTCCGCCGCACCCTCACTGTCCGCGACTAAGCCGCCGCCCGCCCAAGCATAAAGTTGCTGCTGATAGGCAACCAAAGTACGAATAGTGATACTGGTGTCCATCGTTCCATGGCGGCTGAGGTAGCCAATTGAGCCACAATAAGCGCTTCGGCGATGCGGCTCAAGTTCTTCAATAATTTCCATAGCGCGAATTTTCGGTGCACCTGTAATCGAGCCACCAGGAAAGCAAGCTCGGAGTAGATCGGCTAATTCATAATGCTCATCGAGGGTTGCGCGAATCGTGCTTACCAGATGGTGCACAGCAGGAAAGCTCTCCACATCAAACAGCTTAGGTACATGTACGCTCCCCGGCTTTGCCACACGACCAATATCATTACGCAGTAGATCGACAATCATTAAATTCTCGGCCTGATCTTTTTCTGCGCTGACTAAATCTTGCTTGAGTAGGGCATCTTGTTGCTTGTCAGCATGGCGTGGACGTGTCCCTTTGATCGGTTTGGTTTCAATCACTCGATCGGAGACTTGCAGAAAACGTTCTGGAGAAACACTCAAAATTGCGCCTTGCGGCAAACGCAAAAAGGCGGAAAAGGGCGCTTGGTTGCCAGCTTCCAACTTCAAATACGCTTGCCATTCACTGCCTGTGTAATGAGCCTGAAAGCGCTGTGCGAGGTTGATTTGATAGCAGTCTCCAGAGCGTAAATACTCCTGCACGCGGACAAATTTATCTTGGTAGGCGGTATAGCTCATATTGGATCGCCATGGCGAAGTGAGAGCAAAGTCAGTCACTTTGCTTGGCATTTCTGCCTCTTGTTGGTTTAACCAACGCCAAGCTTCCTCAACGTTATGTCCCACTAGCTGCGCGGTCTGTTCTTGATGATCCACTACCAATGCCCAAGGATAAAGACCGACAGCCATATCAGGCATTGCAATATCTTGCTCGGCTAAGGTCGGGATTTGTTCAACTTGACGGCCGAGATCATAAGCAAAATACCCTAAAGTCCCTCCGATAAATGGGAGATCTTGATGATAAGTTAACGTCGGGAGGTACTGTTCTTGCGTTTGTGCCAAGAGCTGGAATGGGTCATCTCGTGACAATGTCACACTGTCGGCAGTACGAATTTCGGTTTCATTACCGAAGGTGGTAAGGGTTGCTAAAGGATTGGCAACCAGAATATCAAAGCGGCTATCCATATGAGTGGCAGACGCCGAGCGCAACAGCATCGCCCACGGTTGCTGTTCAATCGTATAAAAAAATTGTTTAGCAATATCATGGTGATAAGTTAGGTGTTTATGTTCAATTGACAAAATTTGGTTGTTATTCATTTGTGTAATTTGTGACAGAGAAACCGTTCATTGCGTAGCATCGTGAGGAAAGCAAGAGTATCATAAAAATCTCATACAAAGCTGCTACTTAAAGAGTGAGAGCTTTCTTCCATTTGGAAAGCAGTTGTCCACGTAAATAGCGGCAGTACACGGAAGCATAACAATAACGAGGCAAGCAATGACGGTAATACGCAAGCAAGATGTGATCAGCAGTGTTGCTGATGCGCTGCAGTACATCTCCTACTACCACCCATTGGACTTTGTAAAAGCCCTAGAAAAAGCCTACCAACGTGAAGAAAGCCAAGCGGCGAAAGATTCGATAGCGCAGATTTTGATTAACTCGCGTATGTCCGCTGAAGGACACCGCCCAATCTGCCAAGACACTGGTATTGTCACTTGTTTTGTGAACATCGGGATGGGTGTGCAATGGGACTCTACCGATATGACAGTGCAGCAGATGGTGGATGAGGGCGTACGCCAAGCGTACACCAACCCAGATAACCCACTGCGTGCCTCGGTATTGATGGATCCGGCAGGCAAACGCATCAATACCAAAGACAACACCCCAGCTGTGGTACACATCAACATGGTGCCAGGCGATAAAGTGGATATTCAAATTGCGGCCAAAGGTGGCGGCAGTGAAAACAAAACCAAGATGGTGATGCTCAACCCGTCCGATGATATTGCAGAATGGGTAGAGAAAACCGTGCCGCTGATGGGCGCGGGCTGGTGCCCACCGGGCATGCTCGGCATTGGTATTGGCGGTACAGCAGAAAAAGCTGCAGTGCTGGCTAAAGAAGCCTTGATGGAACACATTGATATTCATGAGCTTATCGAGCGTGGTCCGCAAAATGCGGAAGAAGAGCTGCGTTTAGACATTTTCAACCGTGTGAATAAGCTCGGTATTGGCGCGCAAGGCCTTGGCGGTTTGACCACTGTGGTGGATGTAAAAATCAAATCTGCACCAACTCACGCGGCTTCAAAACCTGTGTGCTTAATTCCAAACTGTGCGGCAACGCGCCATGTACATTTCACGCTTGATGGCAGCGGCCCTGCACAGCTAACACCACCTAAGTTAGAAGACTGGCCACAAATTACGTGGGAAGCGGGCGCCAATACGCGCCGTGTCAACCTTGATAACATCACCCGTGAAGAGATCCAAACTTGGAAAACGGGTGAAACCGTATTGCTGTCTGGCAAGATCCTCACCGGTCGTGACGCAGCACATAAACGCATTCAAACCATGCTGCAAAAAGGCGAGAAACTGCCCGAAGGTGTGGATTTGAAAGGCAAATTTATCTACTACGTTGGACCTGTGGACGCGGTTGGCGATGAAGTGGTTGGCCCAGCAGGCCCAACAACCTCAACACGTATGGACAAGTTTACCGACATGATGCTGGAAGAGGTCGGCGTTATGGGCATGATTGGTAAAGCAGAGCGTGGCCCAGCTACCGTTGAATCGATCAAGAAACACAAAGCGGTTTACTTGATGGCGGTAGGCGGTGCGGCTTACTTAGTGGCGAAAGCGATCAAGAAAGCTCGCGTAGTCGCGTTTGAAGATCTCGGTATGGAAGCAATCTACGAATTTGAGGTCGAAGATATGCCAGTCACAGTCGCGGTTGACTCAACCGGTGCGAATGCGCACCAAATTGGTCCAGATACTTGGCGGGTCAAAATCGCTGAAGCGGCCAAGTAACGCTTTGTAACTCTGTTCAATAAAACACTTGGCAAAAAAATGACAAAGGTGCAGCGTAAGTTGCACCTTTTTAATATTACAATTCATTCTGTTATCGATACGTCAGGAGCCAAACATGCCTCGTTTTATCCAAATTCTACAAATCATTATTGCCGTTATGATTGGCGCAGTAGTCGGTTACGACCTTATTTTGAACGGCATCAGCATTTTCAATGATAAATACGTCACTATTAGTTGTAGCTTGTTTGTGTTGCTTGAAATTGCTTTGTTTGTCATCTACAAACTGATCGAAGAAGACTGATCTCTTTTCATTGCCTCTGTCATCTGAATTGCCGTTTAGTACAGAGGCAAACCCGCAACAACAATCCAGTTCTGTATTTGCCACAAATATAAGTTGTGACTTATTCATCTCACATTAAGTTTGAGTTTATTAAGCTGTGCTAAATCCTAATTTGGAGTAAGAAATGCAGCGAATTCGTCAAGAAATGAGCGATTTTATCCATCGCGGTATGGATTCTCATGTGCGTTTGGCCGTGACGGGTCTTTCTAGAGCGGGCAAAACCGCTTTCATCACTTCGCTGGTTAATCAGCTATTACACACCTCCACCCATCAGAATTTGCCGCTATTGGCAGCGGGGCGTGAACAGCGTTTTATTGGTGCTAAACGTGTGCCACAAACCAATATGATGGTGCCACGCTTTGCTTATGATGAAGCGCTGGCGCAACTGCAAAGCAGTCCAGCACAATGGCCAGTTCCAACGCGAGATGTGAGCGAAATACGTTTGGCGATCAAATACAAGCCGCAAAAACGCAGCAAAAAGTTATTAACCAGCAGCGCGACTCTGTATCTCGACATCATCGACTATCCTGGAGAGTGGTTGCTCGATTTACCGTTATTAGAGATGGATTACGCAACCTGGTCAGCACAGCAATTCAATGCCCTGCATGGTTTGCGCAAAGAACTTGCAGCAGAATGGTGTGCAGCCGTTGAGCAGCTTGATATTAGCCAAGAAGCCAATGAACAAACCTTGGCGGCTATTGCCGCGAGCTATACCGACTATCTGCATCAATGTAAAGCCAATGGACTGCATTGGGTTCAGCCGGGGCGATTTGTGTTGCCCGGCGAGCTAGAGAGTGCGCCTGTGCTGCAATTCTTCCCATGTCATGCACCGCAAGATTCGGTCAGCAAACAGAGCTATTACGCTTTGCTGCAAGCACGCTATCAGGAATATCAAAACAAGGTGGTGAAAGCTTTCTATAAGCACTATTTTGCAACGTTTGATCGCCAAATTGTGTTGGTGGACTGCTTATCGCCGCTCAATGTGGGACATGAATCGTTTTTGGATATGCGCAGTGCTCTTGAGCAAATCATGCACAGTTTCCGCTATGGGCGCAGTGGTTTGCTCAGCCGTCTGTTTGCACCGAAAATCGATAAAGTTTTATTTGCCGCCACCAAAGCCGATCACGTGACACCAGAGCAGCATGTCAACATGGTTTCTCTCTTGCAGCAGATGATTCATCCTGCTTGGCAACATGCGGCGTATGAAAATATTGAAATGAACTGCATCAGCATGGCTTCGGTGCGCGCTACGCAATCGGGCTACATTATGCAGGGAGATAATAAGGTTGCGGCGATTCAAGGTGTGACCATGACGGGAGAATCGATCACGTTATTTCCTGGTGAAGTACCGCGCAAATTACCGGAACCTGATTACTGGCAGCGACAATCGTTCGATTTCACGGCGTTTCGCCCGTTGCCAACATCTAGTGATGAGCCGTGTCAGCACATTCGAGTGGATAAAGCCCTCGACATTCTGATTGGAGATAAATTGCGATGAGCGACCTCAAAACCAAACAGATTTTCAGCGAGCCGCTGCAAGGCAGTATTGAAACGCCGACTTTCACGGTTCAGCAGCAGTTCAGTGCACAAGAGAAATTTGTGCCGATGAGTGTGGAAGAATCGTCGGAAGCTTTGGAAGCACAAATAGATACCATTATTCGCCCAAATAAAGGACGCAAGTGGTTTGCAGGTGGCTTGTTTGCCGCGTTCAGTGGCTTGGTCGCTTGGCAGGCTATTGATAGCGTAGTCAAAGCCATTCAAAGCGCAGACTGGCTTAGCCTAGGTTGGGCGGGCTTTGTTAGTGCTTTGGCGACATTAGGCCTAGGTGCTATCGGCAAAGAATTGTGGAAGCTACGCCGCTTACGCCAACACTTTAGTGTGCAAGAGCAAGCTCAAGCCTTGATGGATAAAGACGCAGTAGGACAAGGCCAAGCCTTTTGTCAGCAGATCGCCAAAGAAGGTCAGGTTGATAAACAGGGTTACCAGCGTTGGCAATCTGCGCTCAATAGCAGCCATAGTGATGCAGAAATCATCGATTTATACGATGCGTTAGTGGTCGCGGAGCAAGATAAACAAGCCAGCCAAATTGTGACTCGTTATGCGACAGAAGCGGCCGCGTTAGTGGCGATTAGTCCACTCGCGATTGCCGATATGTTACTGGTGGCTTGGCGTAATTTTTCTATGGTCGATCAACTGGCAAAAGTGTATGGCGTTGAACTCGGTTACTGGTCACGCGTAAAACTATTTAAAGCCGTGCTGCTGAACATGGCGTTAGCGGGAGCGAGTGAGTTGGCTGTGGATGCGAGCGTTGATCTGTTTTCCATGGACTTAGCTGGGCGAGTTTCAGCTCGTGCAGGACAAGGCGTGGGAGTGGGCATTCTGACGGCGCGTTTGGGCATCAAAGCTGTTGGATTGCTGCGTCCGCTGCCGTGGCACCCCGATCGTCAGCTCAAGCTGAGCTCGGTACGTAAGCAAGTGGTGAGCAAAGTCGCGGCGATGATAGCGAAATAGCCATTAAATTTCGGAAATAGCGATCCGTTATCACGGATCGCTTGACGCCGATCTGGGCTTGGGCGAAACTACTGTCAACTTTTCGTGACACTTTCAAACAGGATCCCATTAAAGTGCGTCTTGAAGTCCTCTGTGAAGACCGTCTCGGTCTGACCCGCGAGTTGCTGGATATTCTCGCCTCCAAAAGCATCGATCTACGAGGGATTGAAATCGATGTGATCGGTATTATTTACCTCAATTGTCCTGATATTGATTTTGAAACCTTCAGTGAACTGATGGCGGAAATTCGCCGCATCCCTGGGGTGAAAGATGTCCGTAAAATCCAGTTTATGCCGATTGAACGACACAACACCGAATTGATTTCTCTGCTCAATAACTTGCCTGATGCGGTGTTGGCGATCAACCTCAAAGGCGCGGTGGATATGGCTAACCACGCTGCTGCTGCACTGTTTAATCGTGAAGAATCCAACATGATTGGTCAGCAAATATCGGCATTGATGCCGGTATTCAACTTCACACGTTGGATTGAAGGCAGCAAATCACGCCTACGTGAAGATGTGGTGTTGGATGGACTGGATTATGTCATGGAGATCATGCCGGTTTACATCTCTGGCGATTCCAAGCAATCAACCTTAGCCAGTGCGATGATGATTTTACGTGCTGCGACAGCAGGGCTGAGTGATATCACGCAGATCCCGCTACAGAGCCATTTAGGCTTTGAGCACTTTGTTGGGGTCTCGAATCGGCATAAAAGCCTAATCAGTCAAGCGAAAAAACTGGCCATGCTCGATCAGCCACTGCTGATTGAAGGGGAAACCGGCACTGGCAAAGAGATGCTCGCTAAGGCGTGCCATAACCGTTCGGATCGTTCTTCTGCGCCATTTCTGGTTCTGAGCTGTGCTTCGATGCCTGATGATGTGGCCGAAACCGAGTTGTTTGGTCATGCGCCGGGCTCCTTTAACCATCAACAAGGTCATAAAGGGATTTTTGAGCAAGCCAATGGCGGCACCGTATTTCTGGATGAAATTGGTGAGATGAGCCCACATTTGCAGATTAAGCTGCTGCGTTTTTTGCAAGATGGTACTTTCCGTCGAGTAGGGGAAGAGCATGAAATCCACGTGGATGTGCGAGTGATTGCTTCCACGCGTCATAACTTAGCGGATTTGGCCGAATCTCGCCGTTTCCGCGAAGATCTGTTCTACCGCCTGAATGTGCTGACGCTGCGTATTCCCCCTTTGCGTGAGCGCCCAAGCGATGTACAGCCGTTGCTCGAACTCTTCATCACCAAACATTGCAATAAACTTGGCATGATGAAGCCGAAATTGAGTGATGATGTGTTAGACAAACTCAGCCAATACCAATGGCCGGGTAATATGCGCCAACTGGACAATATGGTGTTGCGCGCCTTAACTGAAATTGATGGGGATGTATTGGGTATTGAGCCGTTCCACTTGCCACAAGTTGACAGCGTGAGCTCTGCCCCTAGTATCAACCTCGATGGTTCGCTCGACGACATCATGAAGGAATACGAATCACAAGTGTTGGATCGTCTGTTCCAATCCTTTCCTTCCAGTCGTAAGTTAGCGAAAAGACTGAATGTTTCTCACACGTCGATCGCGAATAAACTGAGGGATTATGGAATAAGGAAGCGCTGATGAACGGACTAAACAGCGAATGCCGCTTCTATCAAAGCGATGGTGAAATTGTCGTGCGCTGCGCACAAATCACTGACGCTGAACGCTTGAGCCAGTATTTTGTGGATAACCGAAGCCACTTGATAGAATGGGAGCCGAAGCGCGAAGCGGAGTTTTTTACTGAGTCTGGCTGGCTGCAAAGGCTGATTAAGCTCAATGAATTGCACAAAATGAAGCTCGGTTACTATCTACTGATTTTGGATGCGAAAAATGATGCCATGTTAGGCACCATCTCGTTTAGCAATATTATCCGCTTCCCATTTTATGCCTGTAATGTTGGGTACTCTCTGGGGTTTGATGCGCAAGGGAAAGGCACCATGACCCGAGCGTTGACGATGGCTTGCCAACATATGTTTAGTGAGCATAACCTGCACCGCATTATGGCGTCGTACATGCCACACAATAAGCGCAGTGAAAATGTGCTCAAGCGTGTAGGTTTTGTACTGGAAGGTCATGCCAAAGACTATCTTCTGATCAACGGTAAGTGGGAAGACCATAATCTCACCGCACTTATCAATCCAAATTGGAAGGAATAACCATGTCAGAACGTTTAGCCCAACAGATGGCACTGTTGATGGAGCTTGATCGCCTTAAATCAGTGTTGCGCCGCACGCGAGTGAAAAGTGCTGATGGACGTTTAGAAAACAGTGCTGAACATAGCTGGCATGTCGCGTTGATGGCGATTTTGCTACAAGAGTACGCAAACGAAGCAGTCGATATACAAAAAGTTCTAACGATGCTTTTGCTGCATGATGTAGTGGAAATTGATGCCGGCGATACCTTCGTGTACGATTCCGCCGCTTCTGCTGGGCAGGAAGAGAAAGAGTGGCAAGCAGCCCTCCGCTTGTTCGGTCTGCTGCCGAAAGAGCAAGGCGACGCCTTATTGGCGATTTGGCAAGAATTTGAAGCGGCACAGAGCGCAGAAGCGCGTTTTGCCAAAGCGTTAGATCGCTTAATTCCTATGCTGTTGAACTACCACAATCAAGGCCAAAGTTGGCAAGAGCATGGAGTCACTCGTGAGCAAGCGCTGACGGTGAATCGCAAAATTGAAGATGGCTCTCAAACTCTTTGGGAGTACGCAAAACACATTATTGAACAAGCAAGCCAACACGGCTGGCTGAAAGTTTAAGGAAACTCAATGTCTTATTTGCCTTTGGAGCAATACCAAAGAAAATGGATTTTTACCCATGCGTCAATGCCCGTTCCTGAAGCCGATCTGGCTCAGATAAAACCGATGGAGCCACTACGCGCAGCACAATTTTGGAAAGAGAACATCAGTGCGACAAGTCCTGACGCTGAGCGTTTGAGCTCACAAGACTGGCCACGTAAAGCCAATTGCTGGTCTGATGAAACGAGCTGGATGGCCGAATGGGAAAGTGATGAGCCTGAATTGCCGGAAGCATTGGCAGCCCATCTGCCATGGCAAGATGACGTGACTGTGTATTTCTGTTACGAGAAATACAACGTACTGGAGACCAAATGGTCAGTCTTTAAGCGCCATTGGAAAAACTTCCTGTTTTATGATGATGGCCCATTTTTGCTGGGTCGCCGTCGCAAAGAAGCGCTTTGGTTTAGTAGCGAAGGTAAAGTGAAATTCGGGCTTCGCCCATAAAAAATCCGGCTTAGGCCGGATTTTTCTATTGTGATTCTTAAACTAGCTTTTTAGGGGGGATTGTTTCTCTTTTCATTGAACCCTGAGGCGTTACTCCTGAGTGATCTTAGTGGAGCTTTTGGCTGCAGAAAGCGTCGACCCCATGGACGCTGTGATGATCATGAAAATCGCAAGCCATTGAGTCCACTGTAGCGTTTCGCCTAAAATCGCCAGTCCAGCCATTGCCGCGATTGCCGGTTCCAAACTCATCAAAACACTGAAATGTTGTGTGGAAAGTCGGCTTAGTGCTGCCATTTCTAAGCTATAGGGCAGGGCGCTCGACATTACCGCAACCAGCAGCGCCATCGGTAGAATCGACCAGCTAAAAATGGATGCCTCAGCTAATTGGGTTGCAATCGGAAAATAAATCGCTGCAGCGACAAGCATACCGATTGAAACTGTAATACCACCAGAGCCCACGCTGCCTGCGCGCTGTCCAAACCAGATGTAGCCAGCCCAGAATCCACCCGCAATTAATGCTAAAGCGACACCAATCGGATCTAACGCATCGACCCCATTCATATCTGGCAGCAAGAACACGATGCCCAGAATGGCTAGCGCTACCCAGATCAAATCCTTTTTGCGTTTTGATGACAGTAACGCCAGTAGCAACGGCCCTGAAAACTCTAGTGCGACACCAATCCCAAGAGGAATCCGTTCGATAGCGAAGTAGAAGCAAAGTTGCATACCGCCTAAACTTGCGCCATAGATGATCATTGAACGCCATTGTGGCCAACTGAGTCGCGCCCGCCATGGGCGGAAAATCAGCATTAAAATCAGTGCCGAGAGGCTAATCCGTAGCGCGACTGTGCCACCTGGGCCGACGAGAGGAAACAGTTGTTTCGCAATAGAAGCACCAGACTGAATGGTGACCATTGCAGCGAGCAAACAAAGAATAGCAATGAATAAAGGGGATTTTATTGTTGGCATAAATAATTAAAAATTCGGCAGAAAGTGCCGAGCGATTATGCCGTAAAAAATGGGGTGGAGATAGGTGGGCGTAGTGCGCCCACCTCAATTTCTAGGCTTCGATTCAGAAGCACAGCCAAGTGAAATCCGCTTACTTCACGTAGAAACGTGGGTTACTGTTCCCCCAAAGCGTGTATAGCTCAGGGAAAATCAGCTCTGCGTTATTTTCCATTTCGCTGACCGCGATGCTTTGTTTTTGCTGTTGGCCATAAAGTGCAACTTCTTGGCCTGGGAGCACGCCTTTAATGTCGGTAACGTCAACCACGGTGGTGTTCATTGAAGTTACACCCACTACTTTGGCGCGTTGACCGTTGACTAGCACATCCGCTTTGTTGCCCATTTTTCGTGGGTAACCATCAGAATAACCGACAGGGAGGTTAGCCAGTACACTGTCACGGCTGGTGGTAAAGGTGCTGTCATAACCAACGGTTGAACCTTTCGGTACATGGTGCAAAGACGCCACACGGGTTTTGAAAGCGACAATCGATGGGTATTCAGGGTTGGTTGGCAAATCGCCGTACAACACGCCACCAGGACGAACCATGTCCAGCTGTGCTTCTGGTACGTTCAACGCGGTGTAAGAGTTAGCTACGTGCAGCGTGATGTCTTCACGTTTTAGATTGGATTTTTCGATTAACCAAGCTGAGTTTTCTTTGAATTTTGCCAGTTTAGCGCGCACTTCATCGGCATTGTAATTCGGGAAGTGAGTCATCATGCCAACGATGTTCAATGATGGCTGTTTGGCGATCGAGAGGGCTTCTTTTTTGCCGGCTTCCGTGGTCATGTCGATGCCGTTGCGACCCATACCACCATCGTTCAGGGCCATATGCACCTTAATGGTTTTACCGGTTTTTTTCGCTAAATCAGCCAGTTCCATGGCTTGTTGGTGAGTTCCAATCAGCTCTTCGATATTAAGGTCTAATACCGCAGACATTTCACTTAAGCTCGCTGAACGAACACGCATGAGTTCGCCTTTAAACCCACTTTCACGTACGGCGCGCGCTTCCGCATTGCTTGCTACGCCTACACAAGGAATGCCTTGCGCTATAATCGTAGGCATTAAACCACGAATACCGTTGCCATAAGCATCTGCCTTCATGATAGCGCAGATCTTGGTATCGCTATTCATGTGAGACTTGAATTGCTCAATATTACTTTGGAATTGACCTAAGCTGACTTCCAACCATGAATTACTTTGCTGAATTTGCGCAGCATCCGGTAACACAGTATCAATTTGTAATGGTGCAGCAGAGAGAGAGAAAGAAGGCAAAGTGGCTGCAATAGAAAGAGAAAGTAGCGTGGCTTTAAAGTGCATGATATCTCCTGTTGTTATCATTGATGAATATCCCCTTTGTCCTTGATGCAGCAGGACTGCCGACGTGGTTCATTTGCCCAAAGCTATATGATTGCGCAAATGTGTTTCCGACAAACTGACCACTACTTGCCGCTAACCTGCAACGTCAAGTTGTTCAGGGATAGAGAAAAACGCCCCCGATGTCGGAGGCGTGGGATTTTAACGAACCTTAAATCGGCGTAGTGTGTCTTGCAGAGACACAGCTAACTGACTTAATTCACGACATGCCTGTGCGGTTTGCTGTGAACCTTGAGCGACTTCTTGCGACGCCAAATGAATGTTTTCTACATTGCGGCTTAGTTCATCGGCCACAGAATCTTGCTGGCTGCATGCACTTGCGATTTGTGTACCGACGTCTGCAATTGTTGCAATCGACTCTTCAATGGAAACCATTAATGATTGCGAGTGGTTGCCTTGGTCTACACACTTATCAATGCTAGAGCGTGAGCGTTCTGTGGCATCTTTGGCTTGTTTGGCCATCACTTGCAATTTCTCAATGATGGTGGTGATTTCACCGGTTGAGTCTTGCGTGCGTCCCGCCAAGGTACGAACTTCATCGGCTACCACAGCAAAGCCACGTCCAGATTCACCGGCGCGTGCAGCTTCAATCGCGGCGTTAAGTGCCAGCAGGTTGGTTTGATCGGCAATACTGCGGATCACGTCGACCACCACGTTGATTTGGCTCGATTGCAGTTCAAGTTCACTCACGGTTTCGCCCGCTTCACCGATGATATCGGCAACTTGTTGGATTGAACGAACCATCGAGGCATTTTCACGCGCACCTTCTTGCGATTTACCATTGGCAGCCATCGCTTGACTGGCCGAGTCTTCGGTATTACGCGCCACATCCGCAACGGCGGCTTTCATTTCCGTCATTGCCGTCGCGACTTGGGTTATTTGGTATTGCTGCTCTTTCATACCATCAGCAGATTGATTCGAAATCTGCGTCATTTCTTCTACCGCACTGCTTAACTGAGTCACGGCTGAGATAATTTCATCGATCAGTTGACGTAGATTTTGTTGCATTTGCTCTGAAGCGTCGGCCAAAGTGCCGAGTTCATCATGACCAATTGCTTTACGATCCATGCTTTGCGATAGGTCACCTTTCGCAATTGCATTGGCTTGTTTCATGACGATTGCCAATGGTCCACAAATTAAGCGCGTGAGCACGAGTGTCATTACTACCATGATAGCCAAGATAGCAATATTGCTGACCACAGACGTTGAGTTCAGTGTTTTGACTGAGTCTAAAATCTGCGATTTATTGTTATCCATCGCTTGGCGCAAAATGCCAATCAATTTTGCGAAATCACTTTCCAACGCTTCAAAGGTAGACAATGAATTAGCCAAAATGGGGTAAGCGTCATCGGCACCTTGGGTCAAAAGGGCTTGGTTAAATTGGTTTGTGACCGCGATATAGGCATTCCAATTGCTCATTAGGCGTTTAAACGTTTGTTCTTCTTCACCCGGCCAAACAGTTTTGCCGTAGGCCACCAGTGAATCATTAATTTCGGCTTGAACTCGATTATTACGCTCAATGGTCTGCTTAACTTGCGCGGTATCCTTCATTGGCAATACCGCAAATTGAGTACGACGCCAGTAAGACATCTTGTCTTTGATTGCATCGACATTTTCCATTGCCGGTAAAGTATCATCAGTGTAGTTGAGTAGTTCAGACTGGATCTTGCCCAACTCAGAGATGAGGTAGATGGCGAATCCTAGGCTAATGACTGCAATAACCGAAAATGAAAGTGCAATTTTTTTGCCTATCGACAAGTTTTTTAGAAACATGAATGTTTTACCTTTGATTGATGTCATTTAAAGCCGCGTGACTCACAACATCCTTATCTGCGACAAAGTTTAGAAAGTTACGTATGTCCCAAAATTGGCTGCATACTATCATTTCAATTGTCAGTTGACGACTCTTATAGATAAAGTTAGCAAATGCTACAGAAATCGCAGATAAATTTATTTATTGCTGTTGAGTTGATTCGAAAGCGCGATTTCTCAATGTACTATTTGTTAACTGTGACTCACTTTTGCGCATTGCTCAATTAAGAAACTTTAATCATTGATCTAACACCAAACATTTCTTTTTCACGCATCAATAATAACTCTTGCCGCTCCGATAGCGTGCATTCTCCTCGCCAAACACAAAATCAATTCTCAGGAAGAGTGAACATGATGCGCCCTTATCTTAAATATATTATTCCGTTGCTGATCCCATTATTGGTGTTAATGCTGCCGACAACTGCGTTTCCATTTGATGGATTAACCATTATTCAACAGCGGGTTATTGCTATTTTCTTGTTGGCTGCATTGTTGTGGGTTTTTGAGCCAATCCCCATTTACTCTACATCGGTAGTTATTATCGTACTCGAAGTGCTAATGCTGTCTGATAAGGGATTTATCTTGTTCCGGCTTGGTGAAGGTACTACTGAGTTTGGGGCATTGTTAAAGTCGACCGAAATCATGGCGACCTTTGCCAACCCAATCATCATGCTGTTTTTAGGTGGTTTTTTCCTCGCAATGGCGGCAACGAAGTACCGTCTTGATGTGAACTTAGCCCGTGTATTGCTCAAACCCTTTGGCAATAACCCTAAGTATGTGATGTTGGGTTTGATGTTGATCACCGGTATTTTTTCGATGTTTATGTCGAACACGGCGACAACAGCGATGATGCTCTCAATTCTAACGCCGGTGATTGCGGTATTTGGCCCCAAAGACCCGGGGCGTGTCGCTTTTGCTCTTTGTATTCCTGTCGCCGCGAATATCGGTGGTATTGGTACGCCGATTGGCACCCCACCAAATGCCATTGCTCTGAAATATTTAGTGGGTGATAACTTGATTACTTTTGCGGAATGGATGGCATTTGGTATTCCATTTGTGGTGATCCTCATGGCACTAGCATGGTTTTTAATTGAAGCCATGTATCGAGCCGAGCAGAAAACCATTGAGCTAAGTATTAAAGGTAAGTTTTTGAAAACACCTAAAGCGATCATTGTTTACATTACCTTCGCTGCGACCATTTTATTGTGGATGCTGGGTTCATTACACGGAATGAATTCATATTCGGTGGCATTAATTCCTGTTGCGGTATTTTCTGTGACCGGAATTATTGGCAAAGAAGATTTGAAAATGATCTCATGGGATGTGTTGTGGCTGGTTTCTGGTGGTATTGCTTTAGGTCTCGCTTTAGATAAAACCGGTCTGGCAGAACTGGTCGTCCATAGCATTCCATTTGATCAATATTCACCCTATGTTGTGATTCTCGGTGCGGCCATACTCTGTTTGCTGATGGCGAATTTTATGTCACACACCGCTACTGCGAACCTGTTAATGCCGATCATGGCAGCATTAGGGGCATCAATGACTTCTCTCACACCACTTGGTGGTGAAGTGACACTGATTCTTGTTGTGACGTTTGCCGCTTCGTTGGGAATGTCGCTCCCTATCAGTACTCCACCAAATGCTCTAGCTCATGCTACGGGTAATGTACAAAGCCAACAAATGGCGAAGGTGGGGGTTATTTTAGGGATTCTAGGCGTGCTGATGAGCTTCGTGATGGTGTGGATCCTGAATATGGTTGGTCATTAAGGAAAGGTTATGGCCAAACTTACGGCAGTTATTGAGCGTTATTTTAACCATCCTGAGCGTACGATTACGCTTCCTTCTGGTTCTATTTTGCTGGCACAAAATGGCTATAACGATCGGCTGTACTACCTCAGAAGCGGCCATGTATCGGGTTTTTTTTCCGAAAAAGGGGAGCGCAGAATTAAAGTGTTTTCTGCTGCTCCTGGCGCATTTATTGGGGTACACAGTTTTTTCTCTGGTTTATGGACGGCGTCATCAACCGTGATTGCGGACAGTGAAGTTGAGCTGGCGTGGATTGATCGTGATACATCGGTGCAGGATGTAGAGCAGTATGGCTCACTGAGTACGCAGTTTATGCCTGTGATTGTGGCGGAATTATCTCAGCGGCAGCGAAGAGCCACGCAAGAAGCGGTGGCCAAAGAGCGCGCATTGGAACGGCTGCATTCTGCCGAACAGATGACCACGCTCGGTCAGCTTGCCGCAGGGATTGCCCATGAACTCAACAATGCGATAGGCGTTGTCAGCAGTAAAACTGAACGCTTAGAAGCTTTGTTTATGGAGCTGCTTGAAGAGGTGCATCCAGAAGCGAGTCAGTTCTTTGATTTCGGTTTGCTGTTTGGACAAAAGGTATCGTCGAGCGAGGCACGTGAACGTGGTGCCTTATTTGAAAAGCAATACCAATTGCCTAAAGACATTGCGCGTGAGCTAGCGCGAGCGGTTCCCGCTAACGAACTTTCTACCCATTGGTTGAGAAACCCACATTTGGCGATCCGTTACTGGCAAATGGGGCGGGATCTACATGACTTAAGGCTAGCGGCGAAACATTCTGTGGGTATTGTCAAATCAGTCAAACAGCTTGGCCGCGCGGAGATTCATTTCGATGAAGAGGTGGACTTGAACAGCACCATCAATCGGGCATTGGCCTTATTGCAAAGTGACTTACGTCGAGTCTCTGTTCGTATGCGCCCTGGAACCTTACCTATTATCAAAGGCTCTCAGACCGAGTGGGTGCAAGTGTGGATAAATTTGGTGAAGAATGCGTGTGATGCGATGGCGCAAACGACCGAGCCCACCATTGATATTCATACCCGTTGTAGCCGGCAGCGGCTATACATCACGGTAGCAAACAACGGGCCAGAAATCGATGAGGCGACGCGGCGGAAAATTTTCCAACCCAGTTTTACCACCAAGAAAGAGGGGCTTTCTTTCGGTTTAGGGCTTGGGTTAGCCATTGTGAAACGTATTGTATCGGGCTATGGCGGATCGGTTGCAGTAAAAAGCGATCAGGACAAAACCATTTTTAGGATCAAATTACCAATTGAGGGATACCATGGAGAAGATGAATATCATATGCGTGGATGACCAACGCGAAGTATTGAGTGCGGTACTCCAAGACTTAGAACCGCTGAGTCGCTGGCTGAATATCGAAGATTGTGAATCAGCGGCGGAAGCGCTAGAGCTGATGGATGACCTAGATGCGCAAGGTGAATGCGTTGCTGTTGTGATTTCTGACCATGTTATGCCCGGCAAAAGTGGGGTTGAACTGTTGAGTGAAATTAGTGCTGATCCGCGGTTTGTACACACCAAAAAAGTTCTGCTGACTGGGCAAGCGACTCACACCGATACGATTAATGCGATTAACACGGCGGGCATTCATCACTATTTTGAAAAACCATGGAATGCCAAAACGTTGGTCGATAGTGTACGTAGTCTAGTGACGCACTATATTTTTGATAAACGTTTAGATTATACCGAGTGGCAAAGCGAACTGGACTCTACCATCGTACTTTCCCGACTGCATGGTTAGTATCGGGAAAATACGGCGATACGTTTAGTGACGGGAATTATCCCAAGGCTGCAGCGAGGCTTGAATGGATTGTTCAAGCTCGGTTAGCCACGTGTAGCGTTTAGTGTAAAGACGGCGTTTAGTTTTCGATAAACTGAGCGGGTCTTTACGTGGTGGTTGTAGAGGTAATGCGTGCCAATAAGCATTGATAACCTCACCCCCCATTTCTTGCCATAATTCAGAATATTGAAAACGCACAGAGCTGCGTTTTGAACCCACATAGCGTAGGGCTTGATAAACATGCCCATGATTGGTAACGCCGTAAATTTGTTCTATTTCCCAGTAACGAGCCAAAATCAGCAAAACTTCCATAATCAATGCTTTAGGGCGCAAACCATGTAACTGATGTGTGAGTTGGCGAATGATCTCTTGCCTATGTTCAACATTCGGTCCCGGACCTTGCAAGGCGCCAATATGGATTACGGGTTTGGCCTTACCGCTGATATTAAAAGCCAGTGTAAATAAAGGTTGTTGATCGTGGCTTAGCAACACTAATGCCAGAGAACCTTCACGTTCAGGCCCGTGGCAAAGCTGGATTGAAAATAGATCATGCTGATATAACTGCCAGCCTTGGTGGCGATAAATGAGCGGAAGTAATTGAGCGTGGCGCTTCTCCAGAAAGGCAAAATGTTCAATCATACGCTGAGCGCGTTCTCGCGCAGACCATTTAACACAAACGTAAGGTTTTAGCGGTTTTTCCAACGTGCGCGGGTAGTGCAGACGTACCGTGTGAAAAGAGGGCTGACTAAGTAAGTTTTGCACACGAGTCAATGTCTCAGGCATCAAGACTCCCCATAGGCAGAAGCGAGCGTTATAACGCAGTTTTTTTATGCCTCGAACATCGGGGTAAATTTCAGCTGCGAGAGTTGATAAATGTTTTAAATAATGAATCCGTGAGTTCATATCAAAGCCGTTTGGGTATTACTAAGAACTAAGCAAGCAAAAAATCAAGCAGGAGCTGCACGCTCCTGCCTGTAAGCGGATTAAAAGTGGTAGGCAACGGTGGCGCCGACCAACCATTGGTTCGCACTTTCGACAATCGGAGAGTTGGCGATGTCAGAGCCTAAACGGGTATAAGCACTGGTTTGGGTTATTTCCCAACGTTCGTTAATTGGGTAGACCAGTTTGTAACCGAGGCTGTAAGAGAAATCGCCACCGGCATGGTAGGCTTTGCGCTGTGCGTTTGCTTCTTTGTCTTTCACACCGAAATAGTAGTTGTTGTAGTCCGAACTCTGGTAACTGATACCCGCGAAAGGTACGAGGTCGGCTACACCTAAATCGATGATATGGAAGTAGTTCACACCGGTTTTATAGCCTTTATCTTCGTTGAGGACATCATGTTGGAAGTAGGTGGAGACCGTTCCATCGCCCAGAGCGATATCCGCATTTAAACCTAGGTCAACCGTGGCTTTGCGTTTATCCATTCCTTTGACACTTTTGGCTGAATCTTGGTCATAAGCGACACCACTGCCAGTGAGGTAGGTACCGAGATTGATCACATCGCCAGTTTGACCAAAGAAGCGGTAGTTAATACCCGCCAGATCGGCATTGAAATCTTCACCGTGGTAACCAAAGTTAAGAAGTGCACCGTAAGATTGGTCTTGATCTTTCAGTAGGTCGCTACTGCCAAAGCCGCCAGCTTCAGCAACCCATTGCCCTTCGTGAGTGTAAATATTGCCGTTTCGGATATACGTTTGCGCTGCAAAAGCGTGACCCGCAATGAGCGATGTGGTGATCAGTAGTGCAATGTTTTTCATGATGTCCTTCCATTTAAGAGCTTGTGTTTGGATGTGAACACTGTACAAAATCCCTAGTGAGGACAATATCAAGAGTTTGTATGGGAATGTCGGGCTTTTGTCAGTCGCCTCGAACGGAACGTTATGGAAAGTGGGTGTTCTTGCGTTATTTGGTACTGAAGAACGGTTGAAAGTCAGCTCATCATTATCCGATGAGCTGACTTATTGTATGGAGGGGATGGTGCGCCAACATGTTATGACTAAAGGCGTTGTTGAAGGTAAGTCGGGAAATTAATCCGTCGTGTGTAAGGGTAACCAAAGAGAGAAGCAAGCTCCACCCAGTGGGCTTTTGGTGAGTGTCACTTCCCCTTGGTGACGCCCCATGATCTGTTTCACTATCGCAAGACCCAATCCAAATCCCGATTGCGCTTTGTTACGTGATGAATCGGTACTGTAGAACGCGTCAAAAATATGCGGCCAATGCAGTTCATCAATCCCAGGTCCATTATCGTGAACGGCGATACAAAGCTTTCCATCATGACTGCTGGCTTCGATCAGCAATCGATCTCCGGCATATTTTTCTGCATTGCGGATCAGATTAATTAAAGCGCGTGAGAGGAGCTGTGGATCGGCGTCCAAGCACAGCGGTTGTAAAGAGGGGAGATACTGGATTTGTAATGTACTTTTATGGCTTTGTTCATCAATGAAATCGGCGAGCCACTGATTGACTTCTAAACTTTGGCTTTGTATTTCGCTCTCTGGATGTTCTAACTTAGCGTAATACAGCAGCTCATCGACCATGGTTTCCATTTCTTCGGTATCTTCAATAATACTGGCAATTTGCTGGTGCTGTTTGTCACTCAATTGGCTTTCGGCCAACACTTCGGCTTGCCACTGGATTCGAAAAATAGGGGTACGTAAATCATGCGCTATTGCATTGGTCAGTGCTTTATTACTCAGGATCAGGTGTGAGATTTTATCTGCCATCAAGTTAAAGCTGTGGTTAAGTTTTCCAACGCTTTTACTACTTTTGGTACTCGCTCTGGCTTGTAAGTGGCCGTTAGCAAAGTCGTGGGTGACTTGTTCCAATTCACGTAGACGACGGCTTAGGAACCAAATCAAAAACATACAGTAGAGCGCAAAACCACCAAGCATAAATACCCAAAGCAGGCTATCGGCACGTTCTATGGCCTGATAGACAGGGGAGTGACTATCTGGTTTGAGGAGATAAATCTGCTCATTGGATCCCAGTTGTAGCCATAGGTTCCGGTCATCATCATGATAGATTGGAGAGTGCTCGATGGTTTGAGTGAAATGCTTTTGCACCTCTGGTGGCAGCTCAGTAAGCGGTAATTCGGAGAGCGTTTTATGGATGTGTTGAGCATAGTCACGCAGTGCAGTATCGGCTGCTTGTGGACTGTCTAATTGAGCTATCTGGCTTAATAAGGTGTGTAAACCTTCGGCCTGAAAGTCTTCTAGCACATAGTCATAATCAGTATCTAACTCATAAACAATCAGGCTATAGCTGACTAAACTGCCAAAAAAAAGCACGATCAGCGAGACAAGCGACTCGATGTAAATACGGCGCATAGGTTTCCTTTAAATCTGCTTGGAATTACCAAGTGTCAGGTACAAACAAATAACCCTTACCACGTACGGTGATGATGCGTTTAGGCGTGTTGGAATCATCACACAGCCTTTTACGCAGCGTGACGATCTTGTTGTCTACCGTGCGATCTAACCCATCGTATTCAATGCCTCGCAGGGCTTTAGTCAAAAATTCGCGTGACACTACTTGATCGGCAGAAGAGGCCAGTAACCACAGCAAATCGAATTCACTGTCGGATAAATTGATCGCATCACCTTCTAATTCACAACTGCGCCGACTTTGATTAAGCACTAGACCGCCAAATTGTAATAGATGGGTAACATCAGGGCTGGTAGCTCGTTCTTCCCGCCGCATCAGCATCCGGATTCTGGCTAAAAGCACTCTCGGTTTGATCGGTTTATTTACGAAGTCATCAGCACCCATTTCAAGTGCGGCGACATGGTCAAAATCATCATCACTGGCGGTAAGCATTAAAATCTTACCGAGAAATTGAGCGCGGATCTGTCTACAAATTGTCAGGCCATTTTCACCCGGTAACATGAGATCCAGCAGCACCAGATCTGGCTGATTGAGTAAAATTTGTTCTGGAGCGGTGGCGCCAGTAGAAAACGTAGTGACTTGGAAGCCTTGAGTGGTCATGTACTCGGCCAACATTTCGCGAAGTTTACTATCGTCTTCGATAATGTAGAGACTGGGTTGGTTAGACATGGGGACCTCGTATTTATGGTTTATCCATCAAGGAACAAACGACCAATACTAACCGAAAAGCTCATAGGTAAAACCAATATTTCTGTTTGTTTTTGTCATAAATATGAATACTTCCCTAACAGGATTCGGTAACTGTGGCATGACAAGTATTTTTCTTGTGATGGGTACTTTTCACGTGATCGGCATTATGCAATGATGTGCGCCATGCTTAGTGTGCTGATGGCCTTGCAAATACATCAGGGACGATTTCAATCAGATAAGAAAATGCTGTTCGCTAAATTCGGTAACTTCTTTACACTTCTGTACCATTATCATCGTTTAACGATGACTTCTTCCTGTTGCCTTTTGGCTACACTCTCAGTGATTAAACGGATTCAATTAAGTGGCATCTGACTCTATTCCTCGGCGCGTGTTAAAAAAGCGTCGACGCGCACAAAAAAACAAACCACGATTCTGGCTTTTTATCGTACTTATCGCGGGTACGGCAGCGGGAGCAGCCCTGTATCATGAAATGGAAACCTCCACTCTGCAATCGCGTGAAATCAGTCGGTATGCGGCAGGGCTGACTTATCAAGTTGAATCAGGACCGAGTGATAAAATTACCTTTCCAAGCTATGGTCCTTTCGATCAACGTTTGGGCTATGTGGCTTTACCGAGCATTCAAGAGCGGTTATTGCAACGTGGCTTTGCGATTCGTCAACAAGTTCGTTTTTCTGATGAGCTTTACCGTTATGCTCAGTCGAGTTTGTTTGTGCCTTATACGGAGAAAGTGCAGGCGGGATTAACCTTAATGGATTGTCGTGCTGAGCCGGTTTACCAGTTCCGTTACCCAGGCCATCATTACTCCGAGTTTAATACGATCCCTGACCTCATTGTGCAGTCACTGCTGTTTATCGAAAACCGTGACTTGCTCAGCGAGAAAAATCCTTTGGTTAACCCTGCGGTGGATTGGCCACGCTTTTTTAAAGCGGCATTGACGCAAGTGGGTAAAGCTCTGGATCTTGATTCTCCCTCCGCAGGGGGAAGTACTTTGGCGACTCAAGTTGAAAAGTATCGTCATTCAGAAGATGGTTTGACGTATAGCCCGCAAGAAAAAATTCGTCAGATGGTTTCTGCCAGTGTACGGGCGTATCGATTAGGTGCGAATACGTTAGAAGCGCGCAAACTCGTGGTTTGGGCATACTTGAACTCTGTACCGTTATCCGCCGCCCCCGGTTATGGAGAAGTTCATGGTTTAGGCGATGGTTTGTGGGTATGGTTTGCCGCTGATCCTGAACGAGTGAATCAACTGCTAGATAGCCGACTTAATCATTCTGCGGATTTAGCTGAACAAGGTTTGGCTTTGCGTCAGGTCGTGGCGCTGATGATAGCTCACCGCCGTCCCTCTTATTATCTTGCAGTGCAAGGACGTGCTGATCTCGCGACATTAACCGACAGTCACTTGCGACTTTTCTACCGTGAGAAAATGATTTCGCAGTCCTTGATGAATGCTGCGCTGAATGCGAATTTGCAGTTCCGCGATTTTGTGCGCCAACCCGCATTGGTCAGAATCAATACCAATAAAGGTTTGTTGGCGGCACGAACGCATCTTAGCCGTCAGTTAGGTGTGAGCTTGTATGATCTGGATCGAATGGATCTCAGCGCATCGACAACCCTCAACTTCGAATTACAAAATGAAGTTACCCGCTATTTGCAGAAGCTGGCGAATCCTGAGTTTGCTGCCGAAATGGGCATTTTAGGGTATCGCTTACTTGCTGCTGAAAAAACAGCGGATGTACGTTACAGCTTTACACTTTTTGAACGTAGTGATGAAGGGTTCAAAGTTCGGGTACAAACCGATAATACCAACCAACCTTTTGACCTCAATGAAGGCAGTAAACTTGAGCTAGGCTCTACCGCCAAACTTCGTGTGTTAACCAACTACCTAGAAATTATCGCGAAGCTACACAACAAGTATCGTGATATGCCGATGACTGAACTGCGTCATCATGCGATTGAAGCACAAGATGACTTAAGTCAATGGGCGCTTGATTGGCTTTTAGTGAGCCCGAAACGCGATCTCTCGACCATGTTAGAAGCGGCTTTGGATCGTCAATACTCGGCAGATCCAAATGAACGTTTCTTTACTGGTGGTGGGCTGCATACGTTTAATAACTTCCGTAAAGAAGATGATGACCGGATCCCAACATTGCGTGATGCGCTGCGTGAATCCATTAACTTACCTTTCGTACGTTTAATGCAGGATATTGAACGTTACACGTTGTACAGCGAAGGCTACCGAGCCCAATTGCTGCGCGACGACAATGATCCTCGCCGCAAAGAGTATCTGCGTCAATTTGCCGATAAAGAAGGGCAAGCTTATTTGCTGAGATTCTGGCGCAAATACAAAGACAAAACGGTCGATGAACGTATGGCGACGCTTCTAGAGGGGCTCAAGCCAAGCTCAGATCGATTAGCGGCCGTGCATCGCTATCTGTTGCCAGAGGCATCCATCAATGAGTTTATGCGCTTTATGGATGACAAATTGCCGAGTGCAACACGCGATAAAATCACCAATAAGCAGCTAGAAAAACTGTATAACAAATATGGTCGTGGTCAGTATTCGTTACCTGACCAAGGCTATATTGCTCGGGTTCATCCGCTAGAACTGTGGCTATTAGGGTATTTGAACGAACATGCTCAAGTTTCATTTAGTGATGTCGTCGAGGCAAGCAGTGATAGGCGGCAAGAAGTGTATGGCTGGCTATTTAAAACACGCCACCGTAATGCGCGCGATAGCCGAGTGCGAACCATGCTTGAAGTGGAGGCATTTTTAGATATCCACCAAAGCTGGCAGCGTTTAGGTTATCCATTCGATCACTTAGTGCCTTCTTTAGCGACCGCGCTGGGAAGTTCGGGAGATCGCCCTGCGGCTTTGTCTGAATTGATGGGGATTATTTTGAATGATGGGGTACGTGTTCCGACCAAACGCATCAATCACTTGCATTTTGCACAAGGGACTCCTTTCGAAACCGAATTTGCTCCAGTGCAAACCACAGGAGTAAGAGTGCTTCCTGTTGAAGTTGCTCGTGCTTTGCGTGGTGCATTATCTCAAGTGGTAGACAGTGGTACAGCAAGACGGATATCCGGTGTGTTCAAACTGCCTGATGGTACGCCAATTGTGATGGGTGGAAAAACCGGAACCGGCGACAACCGCTTACAAACGGTGAACCGTATCGGTACTGTAGTGCAGTCTCAAGCACGTAACCGAACGGCCACTTTTGTGTTTTATCTAGGAGAGCGTCACTTCGGTACATTAACCGCCTATGTAGCGGGGAGTGATTCTGAGAAGTTCACCTTTACCTCGGCGTTACCTGTGCAAGTTCTGAAAGGGATGGCCCCGATTTTATCGCCATACCTTGCACCAGATGAACAAGAGTGCCGACCCGCGCTCAAACAATAAATCGGGCGATGAGGAGATTAAGGCAGGAGAATTCCTGCCTTAATTGTTTTTATCTTCTGGTTCAGAAATTTGATAAAGCTTATGTTGATGCATATCGCACGTCGTTTCACAATTACACACCTTATCTACCCCCACATTGGCTAGCCCTCCACAACTACCTTGGATGGGCTTTCGCTTAGCCATGACACCTAATGTCATCAAAAGGGCAAACAGAACAAACACTCCGAAAGCCAGTAAATACGTCATTATTTTTCTCCCTTCCATAATCGTTTGATTGCAAAACCGCTATGGTTTGGTTTGGACAACTTAAATGCAGTTTTCGTACCTTGGCGATGCGCACAAGTATGAGTTTTATTCGAAGAAGATTTGCCATAACTCAATTCGGTGATGGGTTTAAGTTGCTCTAACACTAAGTTGTCGAAGGTTACCCCTCTGGGTAAAGCATAGACACGAATGCCTGCGTTAAACAAGGCTTGCAGCATGGATTGCCCAATCTGACGAACCATCACTGCTTCAACCTGATATCGCTGGAACTGCTCTAAGATTTTAGTTTTCTTTCCGCAAGATGTGGCGGAGTTATGCGTGATCGCTAACTCAATTGGCGGCTGTTGGTGCGAGGAATCCATCAGAACAAAAGAGGGGGCCTTTGCGAAGTGGTTAAAAGGTTGACCTTGGCGGCTAGGGATTGCATACATCATTTTTGTTCTCCGACATGGGTGACGTTGCTATTTTTCTCTAATTATTGGCATATGCCAATAATTATTTTTGCAAACTTATCTGCCATCGCGTTTGTTACTTTGGTTCACTTTGAGGTCAATGATAAGGCTGTGAATAGTAAAGCAATAGTAGACTGGGTTCATATTGTGGTCGGGTGAGAAGCCTTTAATAGAGAGCTTGGTATTCCATGAGATTGGTTTTTTAATCATCATCTTAAAAAACAGCGTCTATACTTTTTATCAATCACAGAGTGTGGCTTTGAATGGTGATATATAACTTGGTGTAAACGTTATCACATTGATTCTGTCAATATGCATGACTATGAGACTAAGTGAGCAAGGTGGATTCAGGAAAAATAGGTGGAATTTGTTATTTACTTCAAAGTATTTAAACAAATAGTTACGCCATTGTTGTTTGGCAAACATTTTTTTAACTGGTTCACATTAATTGTGTTTTTTAAAACTATACTCTTGAGTAAACGTTTTCACTGATTGTGCAAGTTAAGCATTGTGCAAAAGGCTGAATCAACGTTGTTCCCTACACATGTAATACAAAACAACAAATAGGACTTGTTCAATGAGAAAGTTAACTGTTTTAGCAATGCTTTCTGCGGGTATGGGGTTTGGTGCACAGGCTCTGGCAGATACCACCATTGGCTTTACCATCTATAAATACGACGATAACTTCATGTCTGTTGTTCGCCAAGCGATTGAAAAGGAAGCGGCGGCGGATAGCAGTACACGTATCCTGATGAATGACTCGCAAAATAGCCAGTCGATGCAAAACGACCAAGTCGACGTTATGTTGGCGCGTGGCGTTCAAGCTCTGGCAATCAACCTTGTTGACCCAGCGGCGGCATCTACCATCATCCAGAAAGCAAAAATCGACAACGTACCTGTGGTGTTTTACAACAAAGAACCTTCAGCGGACGCGATGGCAAGTTACGACAAAGCTTACTATGTAGGTACGGATTCGAAAGAGTCTGGCATCATTCAAGGTGATTTGATCTCTGCGCAATGGAAAGCAAACCCAGCGTGGGATAAAAACGGCGATGGTGTACTGCAATACGTTATGCTGAAAGGCGAACCAGGCCACCCAGATGCGGAAGCGCGTACCACTTACTCCGTGCAAACCATCAACGACAACGGCATCAAAACTCAAGAACTGCACATGGATACCGGCATGTGGGATACCGCGATGGCCAAAGATAAGATGGACGCGTGGCTCTCTGGCCCGAACGGCAGCAAAATCGAAGTCGTGATTGCCAACAACGATGGCATGGCGATGGGGGCGATTGAAGCTCTGCGCGGCGCAGGCCAAAAAATCCCAGTATTTGGTGTAGATGCTCTGGCGGAAGCTTTGGCTCTCATCAAATCCGGTGACATGGCGGGTACTGTGTTGAACGATGCGCAAAACCAAGCAAAAGCGACATTCGAATTGGCACGTAACCTAGCGAATGGTAAGCCTGCTGCGGAAGGCACTCAATGGACCATTGAGAATAAAGTCGTTCGCGTACCTTATGTTGGCGTTGACATCAATAACGTCGAGTAACCTTGGCGAGATGAGGAGAAGGCTACTTCTCCTCTTCGCTCTTTCGCAACATCTAAAGATTCAGCGTCAGACCGCTAGGTTTGCCGCACAGAAATATCACGCCGTGTGTACCACGCATTGATATGGGTTGTCTGAATTTTTGCACAATAAAAGTGATGCCATGGTCAATCAAACACATGAATTCCTGTTAGAAATGACAGGGGTGAGTAAAGAATTCCCGGGGGTGAAAGCCCTTGATAAGGTGAATTTAAAAGTGCGTCCGCATTCTGTTCACGCCTTGATGGGTGAAAACGGCGCAGGTAAATCTACCTTGCTGAAATGCTTATTTGGTATTTATGAGAAGGATGAGGGCGACATCATTTTTCTTGGCCAGCATGTGAATTTTTCCTCATCAAAAGAGGCGCTGGAATCCGGTGTCTCAATGGTTCACCAAGAGTTGAACCAAGTAAAACAGTGCTCGGTGATGGATAATATTTGGCTTGGCCGTTATCCCACCAAAGGTTTTTTTGTCGATCACGACAAGATGTATCGTGATACTAAAGCGATTTTTGCCGAACTCGATATTGATATCGACCCGAGAGTTAAAGTTGCTACCTTGTCGGTTTCGCAAATGCAGATGCTCGAGATCGCGAAAGCTTTCTCCTACGATGCGAAAGTGGTGATCATGGATGAGCCAACCTCTTCCTTGACCGAAAAAGAGGTAAACCATCTCTTCACCATTATCAAAAAGCTCAAAGAGAAAGGCTGTGGAGTGGTGTATATCTCGCACAAAATGGAAGAGATTTTTTCTATCTGCGATGAAATCACCATTTTACGTGATGGTCAGTGGGTGGATACTCGTCCGTTAAAAGGTTTGGACATGGACAAGATCATTTCGATGATGGTTGGCCGTGAACTGACCCAGCGTTTCCCTGAAAAAAGTAACGAGCCGAAGAATATTATTCTTGAGGTGAAAAACCTCACTGCGCTCAATCAACCCTCGATTCAAGATATTTCGTTTGAATTGCGAGCTGGCGAGATCTTGGGCGTGGCGGGTCTGGTCGGTTCGCGTCGTACCGATATTGTCGAGACCATTTTCGGTGTGCGTGAACGTAGTGCCGGACATGTGTTACTGCATGGACGTGAAATGAAAAATCACGATGCCCATGAAGCGATCAGAAACGGCTTTGCGTTGGTTACCGAAGAGCGTCGCTCAACGGGGATTTATTCCAATTTGGACATCACTTTTAACTCGTTAGTCGCCAACGTCGATGAATACAAAACGCCTTACGGCCTACTCAGCGACAAGAAAATGAAAAGCGACACGCAGTGGGTGATTGACTCGATGCGGGTAAAAACGCCTTCACACCAAACTAATATTGGCTCGCTTTCAGGTGGAAACCAGCAAAAAGTCATCATTGGCCGTTGGCTACTGACTCAACCCGAGATTTTGATGTTGGATGAACCCACTCGCGGTATTGATGTGGGCGCAAAATACGAAATTTACCAGCTGATCCTAGAGCTGGCGAAGAAAGACAAAGGCATCATCATTATTTCCTCTGAGATGCCGGAATTACTCGGTATTACCGACCGGATCATGGTGATGAGCAACGGCCGTAATGCGGGCATTGTGAACACTAAAGAAACCTCTCAGAACGAAATTTTAGAGCTAGCCTCTCGATACCTCTAAGGAAATGACTATGGATGCTGTCAAATCATATGCAATTAAACATTTAAAAGAGGGCGCGATCTACGCAGTGCTGTTTATTCTGCTTGCGGTTATTGTGATTCAAGAGCCCTCATTTCTTAGCCTACGTAACCTCAGTAACATCCTGACTCAATCCTCCGTGCGCGTGATTATTGCACTGGGTGTGGCAGGTTTGATCGTGACCCAAGGTACTGACTTATCCGCAGGTCGCCAAGTTGGT
This sequence comes from Vibrio metoecus, assembly GCF_009665255.1. Lineage (NCBI taxonomy): Bacteria > Pseudomonadati > Pseudomonadota > Gammaproteobacteria > Vibrionales > Vibrionaceae > Vibrio > Vibrio metoecus. The sequence continues at coordinate 1,410,739 of NZ_CP035686.1, read as the reverse complement.
CTAGCCGCGGTTATATCCGCCACCTTGCTGCAATCAATGGATAACGTGAACAAAGTATTCCCAAGTTTGGGTGAAATTCCCATTCTTGCGGTCATTGTCAGCGTTTGCTTGATTGGTGCGATTATCGGTTTGGTGAACGGTGTGATTGTGGCTTATCTCAAAGTAACGCCGTTTATTGCGACCTTAGGTACGATGATCATCGTGTACGGCATTAACTCGCTGTACTACGACTCGGTCGGTGCATCACCGATTGCAGGTTTCGATGAACGCTTCACCACCTTTACTCAAGGCTTTATCCGCATTGGCGATTTCAGGTTCTCCTACATCACCTTCTACGCCATTATCGCGATCATTTTTATGTGGATCCTGTGGAACAAAACGGTATTTGGCAAAAACATTTTTGCGGTTGGTGGTAACCCAGAAGCGGCGAAAGTGTCGGGTGTTAACGTGCCCTTGACCCTGCTTAAAGTGTATGCGCTTTCCGGTGTGTTCTATGCCTTTGGTGGTATGCTCGAAGCTGGACGAATTGGTAGTGCAACCAACAACTTAGGCTTCTTGTATGAGTTGGATGCGATTGCAGCGTGTGTGGTGGGCGGTGTCTCATTCGCTGGCGGTGTGGGGAGTATCGCTGGGGTAGTGACCGGGGTACTGATTTTTACCGTAATCAACTACGGTATGACCTACATCGGCGTTAGCCCGTATTGGCAGTACATCATTAAAGGTTCAATCATCGTTTTCGCTGTTGCGTTGGATTCAATGAAGTACGCGAATAAGAAATAATCGAACTGTAGATTTGCTTTTATAAAAGCCTAGCAATTGCTAGGCTTTTCTTTTGGGAATTTGTAAAAGAAATGGCGTTTTTCTTGAATCAATATTCGTAGGATAGGATTGATTTTGCACGGTTCAAAAGTGTGAGTAAGAGGAGGAGCCTTCAACATATCTGAGGTGACAAATATGTTGATGATTAACTATAACGCTATGGGTCAGGTCATTAACCTTGCTGTTAGAGTGAAAATGTAAACGCTTACCCACTAGATGTAGAATTAAAACCTCGATAGCTCTCTTGCACTGAGTTTGCACTGAACTCAGAGTTGGGTATGCCAATACTGTTGTCAGCACCATTTTTATCACATTTTTTTTCTACTTCTTTAAACTGTTTGAAAGTAGCAATATCGAAAAACGAGTAAATTTCCACTTCTGATTTTGGAATAATCACCCTAAATTGATCTAATGTTAAATTGTCGTGTGTGCCGTCATACAGGTCATTATCTTCATAATGAATATGGTAGTTAGTGAGGATGTTTAGCGATAACTTATCTTTGTCTCGGTATCCACTAAGCAAAGGCAATAGTGATATATGTTCTGAACCACCGTCATCAAAGCCTGCCTCGCCGAAACAAATGCCGACATAGCACTTTCGGGAGCCAAGAGTAACCAATATCGGTATTTGAGTCGCAGAGGCTTCTAAGATGAATGTGTCCAAATGATCATTTTTAGCTATTTTCGCTATGTGTTTCAGTTTTTTGTCTGGGAATATAGTGAAGTAGAGCCTTGATAAAAGACCACAGATAAGCGCGATAGAAACCGATACAAAAGCAAAAGCAATAGTTCGAATATCGTCGAACTTAATGGATAGTTTTGAGACATCTTTAAGGTTGTAGCCTAAATGCTCTATAGTCAAAGCAACACAATTAAAGAAGTCAATTAACACACAGATTATTGCAGCAATGAAGCCCCATAGAGTTCCCCAAGCAACCACATAAAAATAAGAATCCCAGCCAGTTGTTCGCTTCTGCTTAAACCTTGCTGGGATATGTAAACTTGTAAAGACAAAACCTGATACAAGTATTAGTAGAATTAAAACTGCACTCATGCTTTAACAGCAATATCCTCAATTTTATCCACTTGCTCTCTGATGGCTTTGAGCGCATCTTGGGATGCAAGATCTATGGATATGAAACCATCACGATTAACTTTGAACTTACTTTTATTGTCTTTAAGCACTTGTTCAAGAGAGCTGTTTTTAGAGTTGTCTTTGGGTTTTGTGTTCCAGAACATAAACACCTCCATACTCCGCTTGTTTAGTGAGAGAAAAGCACACACGGATGGCCGAATGTGCTTGGACTTTTACCAAAAGTTTAACTGCCTAGGTATAAAAGACAAGTTATTTGTTCGCAAATGCGATCAGCTTGTAACACAGCAATCAAAGGTTGCTCACAAAAGTTATAGAACAAAATGAGCAGTTGAACGATTCATTCACAACACAAAACTACTTCGAATTTCTATCTACTAAAAAGCGCCACCCAAATGGTGGCGCTCTCATATTCTCGTGAAGAATAAGCTTTAATTAGTGCGGCAATTTCACACCTGTTGGGCGTTTTTTACGTTCCATCAAGCGGCCAAACAGTGGGCTAAGTAACGTTACAATTGCCAATACGGTAAAGGCTAAAGTGATTGGGCGTTCCCACAGGAAGCTGATTTCGCCATCCGTAATGATCAATGCACGGCGTAAGTTCTCTTCCATCAAACCGCCCAAAATAAAGCCGAGTAAGAGTGGGGCTAGTGGGAAGTTCGCCAGACGCAGGGCAATTGCGCCCATCGCGACCAGAATCATCACATACACATCCATGGTATTGAACGACACCAAATACACGCCGGTGATGGAGAAGAACAGAATCATCGGCAGCAATACAGTGCGTGGTACTGCTAGCAGTTTAGAGATGTACGGAATCAACGGTAAGTTCAGGATCAGTAGTACGATGTTACCGACGTACATAGAGATGATCACTGACCAGAAGATATCGGGATGCTCAACAAACAGACGAGGACCTGGTTGAATTCCGTAAGCAATCAATGCACCAAGCATAATTGCCGTTGTACCAGACCCAGGGATACCCAACGTTAAGAGGGGAACAAATGAGCCGCTTGATGCCGCGTTGTTGGCGGACTCTGGTGCAACCAGACCACGAATCGAGCCTTGGCCGAACTCTTCTTTCTTGCCTTTTGGTGCGAGATTACGCTCCATGCCGTAAGCCAAGAAAGCCGCAATGGTTGCGCCTGCACCGGGTAGAACGCCAGTGAAGAAACCAAGGATTGAGGAGCGCAGTGAAACCGGTGCGGCTTCTCTCACTTCTTCTCTGGTTAGCTTCATGCTACCGATGTTTTTCATCTGCTCTTGTTCGTTGGCACTGTTATCGCCGTCCGGTTTTAAAATACCCATCAAGGTTTCACCAAGGGCAAAAGTTGCCATGGCTAAGAGTAGGAAGCTAAAGCCATCCATCAAATCGGTCAGGCCGAAAGTGAAGCGTTCGACACCAATGCCTTTATCAATACCAACTGTTGAAAGCATTAAGCCGAGTACGGTCATCATCCATGCCTTTATCACTTGACCTTTACCCGCAAAGGCGGCTACGGCTGAAAGGCCGACCAACATCAGCGCGAAATAGTCTGACGATTGGAAGCTGAGTGATACTTTGGCCAGTGCTGGTGCGGCAAACAGCAACATAATGGCTGAGAGTGTACCGCCAGTGAACGAGGCGTAAGCGGCGAGTGCCAGAGCTTTACCCGCTTGGCCTTTTTGCGCCATTGGGTAGCCGTCAAACGCAGTCACCACCGTTGAAGAACAGCCCGGAGCATTGATCAAAATCGAAGAGGTTGAGCCACCAAAAATCGCGCCGTAGTAAACGCCAGCCATCAGGATTAAGCCTGAAGCAGGTTCTAAACCGTAAGTAATCGGGATCATCAGCGCAATGGCTGAAATGGGGCCTAAGCCGGGCAACATACCGATGAAAGTGCCGACGAAGCAGCCGATCATGACCATCATCAGGTTGGTCGGCATTACCGCCGTTGCCAGCCCTTGTAAAATTCCGTCTAACATGATGATTTCCTATCCGAAAGTAAACAAATGACCAGGTTCAAGATACACATCCAGTCCTTTGGTCAGTAACAAATAAAAGGCAATCACGAAAGGGAATGATGCCCCCAATAAAATGCTTTTCCGCCGCTCACCCAGTAGGTAAAAACCGGCCATGAGGAACAGAGATGTGGCAATCACAAAGCCCAGATACGTCAAACCGAGACCATACAGCGCCATCAGGACTAAGAAACTGATCAGTAATTTCCAGTTAAAATCGAGCACTGCACCACTTTTTTTATCGGGTTGTCCAACTACCAACAATAATAGTGAGAGTGCGATGCCGGCATAAGTCAAAATGGTCGGTAAGGTTCGAGCGTTAAACGGCTCAAGTTCATCGCCGGGAAACATGGCGATCAGTGACGTTTGGTAGCCATAACCGAGGCTGAAGAGCAGGAATAGCATGGCTCCCACTCGATCGCGGCAGAGCATATTCTCTTTGGTAAATAATTTGGTTGGCAGGTCCGACATATCCAACTCCATTGGGTTTGTGAACGGTAGAGGAAAAAAGAGCCGAGTAAACACGAGTTAATGAATGGAGATTAACTAACCCTGTCACACTGCCGGCACGAATGCAGGCAGCATTGGGGTGTCAGGATAAATGAAGTACTGCAAGTCAAAGGAGTTACCCATAACATTTATCCATAAACAAAGGAGTGACGTTGTATACGTTTACTCGGCAAACTGTGAGAGAAGCGGATTGCTCCGCTTCTGCTGCAATTACTTCAGGAAACCAAGCTCACGCATCAGGTCTGCCATTTGCTTCTCTTGCTCTTCAAGGAAAGCGTAAAACTCTTTGTCGCCTTTGTAGCTGTCAATCCAGCCATTACGATCGCGGATCACTTTCCACTCTTCGCTAGCGAACATCTTCTTGAACACTTCGTTCCACTCCGCCACTTTTTCTGCGCTTACGCCCGGTGCGGCAAAGTAGCCACGCCAGTTAACGAAGGTGGTTGGGTTGCCATAGTCGGCAAGGGTTGGAATATCGGGTGCGATGTCCAAACGTTTTGGAGAGGTGATCGCTAAAACGCGCACTTGACCGGATTTCGACATCTCCAGCACTTCGCCTAAACCAGTAGAAAGCACTTGAGTTTCACCAGAGAGCAGAGCTGTCATGGCTGAGCCGCCCGCATCATAAGCCACGTAACGCACTTCTTTTGGATCTAAGCCTTGGCCTTTAAAGGCCGCCGCTGCGACTAAGTGGTCCATACTGCCGCGCGCAGAACCACCTGCAATTTTGATTTGTTTCGGGTTGGCTTTGAAATCCGCAACCACTTGTTCCCAAGAGGTATATTTCGAATCACCTGCCACCACGAAAGCACCGTAGTCAGAGACGATTTCAGCAACGGGCGTTAAATCACGGAAAGATTGTGGGAAAACGCCAGACAGTGAACGGATAACAATCGGGGTTGAGTTTACCATCAGCGTATCTTGTTGACGTTCTGCCGTTTCAATCAGGTGTGCAATCGCTTTACCGCCACCGCCACCAGAAAGGTTTTGGTAAGAGGCGTTTTCGATCAGCTTCGCTTTCATTAGCGCATCACCAGTAGCGCGCGCAGTCATATCCCAGCCACCACCAGCACCACCGGGTACAATAAAGTGGATTTTTTCAATGTCAGCCGCGAGAGAGGAGAAAGAAAAAGTAGCGGCCAGCATGGCGGCGGTGAGAGAAGGTTTAAAAAACTTCAACATGTTTCACGTTCCTTATGTCGGCGCATCATACTGCACGTTGATGCTTATTTTTGTGTTATCCCTTGCTATGCTGAAAAGCGTTCAAATTCGCTTTCACAGAGCTTGGTGAAAAGTGGAGAGCACGAATGGCTGACCACTGCTACCGATGACTTGGTATGCGTTAAGGTTAAAAATCTGTTAAGGAAATGTCTTTAATCCGTCAATAAAAACAATATTGGCTATAAAGGGGATTTTGTTCATAAAGTTCACAGCATCATCGACGTTTAATTTTTAAGTTGGGAAAAATCTGATGGTGTAGACACTGCGCGATTGTTTGTCTCAAGCTATAAATTGGCGGTTTTGTTTTTATTTATTGTTTTTAAACAGCTTATTCAGCTTTCCTCTTTTGGGTTGGTTTTATACCTTAGTCTAAAGTGTCGACAGTTTGCTTGATTGTCGACACTTTAATGGGCTATTTTTTCATCAGACCAAGATAGCGATGCGCATTTAACACAGAGTGAGTTGTGAACAGTTAGTTGCGAACATGAGAATCACGATTGATGAAAAGTAGTCCGTTAGTCCGCCAAGCGAGCACTGAAAAAGAGAGCACCAAATCAGAGAATCTAACCGAATATCTGATTGAAGCCATTGTTGAAGGTCAGCTCGCGCCGGGCGGTAAAATCTCTGAACCTGAGCTCGCCAAACAGTTTCAAGTCAGCCGTGGCCCACTGCGTGAAGCGTTAATGCGAGTGGAAGGGCTTGGGTTGATTGAACGTATTCCGCACATCGGTGCGCGAGTGATTCAATTGTCACCCGTTAAACTGGTTGAGCTGTATGCAGTGCGCGAAGCTCTGGAAGGCATGGCCGCAAGGTTAGCAGCGCGCAATATTATTGAAATCGAACTGGCGGGCTTAGAAAGCTTATTGTCGACACATTCGACCCATATCGATCAGGTTGAAGGCGCTTCTTACTTTCACCAGCAGGGTGATTTCGATTTCCACTATCGAATTATTCAAGCCAGCCGCAATCAACAACTGATTGGCTTGCTGTGTGATGAGCTTTACCACTTGCTGCGTATGTATCGTTACCAATCACCGCGCTCGCATTCGCGTCCGGTAGAAGCTTTGGAAGAACACAAATTTATTCTGCGTGCGATTCGCCAACGAGACGAAGAGTTGGCCGAAATGCTGATGCGTCGCCACATCTCGCGCAGTCGTCAATTGATCGAACAACAAATAATGCTGGATGCCCAACAACAAGGTTAAGGAGAATCCCATGAGTTTAAGTCCTGGCGCCAAATTCAGGCTGGCAGTGAAAACCCATCATCCACTGCAAATCGTCGGCACCATCAACCCTTACTGCGCCATGATGGCGAAAAGTATCGGCCATCAAGCGATTTATCTCTCTGGCGGTGGCATTGCCAATGCCTCGTACGGCTTGCCAGATTTGGGCATCACCACACTCAATGACGTGTTGGTGGATGTGGAACGCATCACCAACGCCTGCGATTTGCCTTTGCTGGTGGATATTGATACCGGATTTGGCGGCGCATTTAACATTGCTCGCTCCATCAAAGCGATGGAAAAAGCCGGAGCCGCGGCGGTACACATGGAAGATCAGGTGGCGCAAAAACGCTGTGGTCATCGTCCGAATAAAGCGATTGTTAGTCAGCAAGAGATGGTGGATCGCGTCAAAGCCGCAGTGGATGCGCGCATTAATCCTGAGTTTGTGATCATGGCGCGCACCGATGCGTTAGCGGTAGAAGGCATGGACAGTGCAATTGAACGTGCGATCGCTTGTGTGGAAGCGGGCGCAGACATGATTTTCCCCGAAGCCATGACCGAACTGAAACAGTACGAGCAGTTTTCGACGGCACTGCGCAGTGCCACAGGTAAACATGTACCGATTTTGGCCAACATTACTGAGTTCGGTCAGACACCCCTTTACAGCGGTGAACAACTGGCGGCCGTGAATGTCGATATGGTGCTGTACCCACTCAGCGCTTTCCGAGCCATGAATAAGGCGGCGGAAAATGTGTATCGCCACTTGCTAGAACACGGTAATCAGGAAGCGCTGCTCGATCAAATGCAAACGCGTAAAGAGCTGTACGCTTATCTGCATTACCACGAATACGAAGACAAGCTAGATCAGCTGTTTTCAAACAATCCCTAAACCCTTGCTACTTGAAGCCGCAGCGTTGTTGGCTACGTTCATTCACCCCAATCACATAGTGTGTCTATGCTCATGGGGATGAACTCACTTGCCGCCTAGCTGCAACTCCAAGTAGTTTGGGTTCCAGTGAGGGAAGCTCAAGGAAAACAACCCTCTCTTAGGTTTGACAGCCAATGTGGCTGCGCGAGTAAGAGAACATTAAATCCAATAACGTGAAATTGCTCTCCTAAAACACCTGAAGGTGGACACTAAGAGGTCGGTGCGCTAGCACCAAAAGGAGAGCCAGAAAAGGAGTTCGACATGTCTGCTGCAAAAGAGTTGGGCGGAGCAGGGCTGCGCGGCCAAAGCGCGGGAAGCACCGCTTTATGTACAGTGGGTAAAACGGGAACCGGGTTAACCTACCGTGGTTACGACATTACCGATTTGGCCCATCATGCTCAGTTTGAAGAGGTTGCACACCTGCTATTGGTGGGGCATTTGCCAACGCAAGCGGAGCTGGAACAGTACAAAACTCGTTTGATTGGCCTGCGCGGTTTACCCGAAAAACTCAAGCAAGCACTGGAATTGATCCCAGCTGAAGCGCATCCGATGGATGTGATGCGCACGGGCTGCTCCATTCTTGGCAACCTTGAGCCTGAACATACCTTTGCAGAGCAACAATCGGCTACCGAGCGTATGTTGGCGCTGTTTCCGGCGATCATCTGTTACTGGTATCGCTTCAGTCATGACGGGGTGCGGATTGATACCGCCGATCAAAGTGAAGATTCGATTGGCGGCTATTTCCTCAAAATGCTCACCGGCCAAGCGCCGAGCGAGCTGTTCAAAAAAGTGATGCACTGCTCGCTCACTCTGTACGCCGAGCATGAATTCAATGCTTCTACCTTTGCAGCAAGAGTCTGTGCGTCAACCTTGTCGGATATTCACTCTTGTGTGACGGGTGCGATTGGTACACTGCGTGGGCCTTTGCATGGCGGAGCGAATGAAGCTGCGATGGCGATGATTGAGCAGTGGCACAGTGCCGATGAAGCGGAAGCGGGCATCATGCGCATGTTGGCGAACAAAGAGAAAATCATGGGCTTTGGCCACGCGATTTATCGTGAGAGTGACCCACGCAATGCATTAATCAAAGAGTGGTCGAAGGCGCTTTCTGAAGCAGTGGGGGATTCTCATCTCTACGCTGTTTCTGAGCGCGTGGAAGCGGTGATGAAGCGTGAAAAAGACCTCTTCTGTAATGCGGACTTCTTCCACGCCTCGGCCTATCACTTTATGGGCATTCCGACCAAATTGTTCACGCCAATCTTTGTGATGAGCCGTTTAACTGGCTGGGCTGCGCATGTTTATGAGCAGCGTGCGAATAACCGAATTATTCGCCCAAGCGCCGATTATGTAGGGCCTGAGCATCAAACTTGGTTGCCGATTGAACAGCGTGGCTAACACTGAACAAGTACAACGAACCCTCCAGTGGAGGGTTCAGAGCCATTTAAATGGCCAGCAGCAATGGAAGCAAAAACATGAACAGTCTGTATCGTAAATCTTTATCGCCAAGCCCCGTGCAACCTCAGGTCGATTTCTTTGATACGCGCGCTGCGGTCGAGGCGTTAAAACTGGGCGCATACCAAACTTTGCCTTACACGGCACGTATTCTGGCCGAAAACTTGGTTCGCCGCTGCCCACCGGAACAATTGAGCGAAAGTCTGCTGCAAATTATCGAGCGTAAACGCGATCTTGATTTCCCTTGGTATCCCGCGCGTGTGGTGTGCCACGATATTCTCGGCCAAACCGCGCTGGTCGATTTAGCGGGCTTGCGTGATGCGATAGCCGATCAAGGTGGCGACCCCGCGCAAGTCAATCCTGTCGTAGAGACTCAGTTGATTGTTGATCACTCGTTGGCGGTGGAATATTCCGGCTGCGATCCTGATGCGTTTGAAAAAAATCGCGCGGTGGAAGACAGACGCAACGAAGATCGCTTCCACTTTATCGAGTGGTGCAAAACCGCGTTCAAAAACGTCAGCGTGATCCCCGCCGGTAACGGCATCATGCACCAGATCAATCTGGAAAAAATGTCGCCGGTGATACAGGTGAAAGAGGGCGTGGCCTTCCCTGATTCTTGCGTAGGAACCGATAGCCACACGCCGCACGTCGATGCACTCGGTGTGCTGGCGATTGGTGTGGGTGGCCTTGAAGCGGAAACCGTAATGCTCGGTCGCCCTTCCATGATGCGCTTGCCAGATATTGTTGGCGTGAAACTGACCGGAGCGCGCCAACTGGGCATTACCGCAACCGATATTGTATTGGCCTTAACCGAATTTCTGCGCCACGAGCGCGTGGTCTCGGCCTATCTGGAGTTTTTTGGCGAAGGGGCGAAAGCGCTGACCATCGGCGATCGCGCGACCATCTCCAATATGACACCGGAATACGGTGCGACCGCCGGCATGTTCTACATTGATGAACAAACCATTCAATATTTAAAACTGACTGGTCGCGAGCCAGAGCAAGTTGCTTTGGTTGAAAGCTATGCCAAAGCCGCAGGTTTATGGGCGGACAGCTTAGAGCACGCGGAATACGAACGTGTGCTAGAGTTTGATCTCTCCAGCGTTGAGCGTAATTTGGCGGGGCCTTCCAATCCACATCGCCGTTTGCCTACCAAAGAGCTAAGCGCGCGTGGTATTGCGATACCTTCTCAGCAACGAGAAGCACAACAAGCTGAGGGCTTGATGCCCGATGGCGCGGTGATCATCGCCGCCATCACTTCCTGCACCAACACCAGTAACCCGCGTAACGTCGTTGCAGCAGGGCTGCTCGCCCAAAAAGCCAATCAGCTGGGCCTTAAACGTCAACCTTGGGTGAAAACCTCTTTCGCGCCCGGCTCGAAAGTCGCCAAATTGTATTTGCAAGAAGCTGGGCTGCTCTCTGAACTTGAACAGCTTGGTTTTGGGATTGTGGCGTATGCCTGTACCACTTGTAACGGCATGAGCGGTGCGCTCGATCCTGCCATTCAACAAGAAATCATTGAACGCGATCTCTACGCAACGGCGGTGCTGTCTGGCAACCGCAACTTTGATGGCCGTATTCATCCGTATGCCAAACAAGCGTTTTTGGCTTCGCCGCCTCTGGTCGTGGCTTACGCGATAGCAGGCACGATGCGCTTTGATATTGAGCGTGACGCGCTGGGTCACGATGCGCAAGGCAAGCCGATTTATCTCAATGATTTATGGCCAAGTGATGAAGAGATTGATGCCGTCGTTGGCCGCGCGGTCAAGCCGGAGCAGTTCAAGCAGATCTATATCCAGATGTTTAAACTCGATGAGACACAAAGCGCGAGCTCGCCGCTGTATGACTGGCGGCCGATGAGCACGTATATTCGCCGTCCACCGTATTGGGAAGGGGCGCTCGCGGCGCCGCGAACCTTGAAAGCGATGCGACCACTGGCGATTTTGGGTGACAACATCACCACCGATCATTTATCACCCTCCAATGCCATTTTGGCGAACAGCGCAGCTGGGGAATACCTGAGCAAAATGGGCGTGCCGGAGGAGGATTTTAATTCTTACGCTACCCACCGCGGCGATCACCTGACTGCACAGCGAGCGACGTTTGCCAACCCGAAACTGTTTAACGATATGGTCAAAGAAAACGGGCAGATCAAACAAGGTTCCCTCGCACGTATTGAGCCGGAAGGCAAAGTAACCCGCATGTGGGAAGCGATTGAAACTTACATGAACCGCAAACAACCGCTGATTGTGATTGCGGGAGCGGATTACGGCCAAGGTTCATCGCGCGACTGGGCGGCTAAAGGCGTGCGTTTAGCGGGTGTTGAGGCGATTGTTGCGGAAGGCTTTGAGCGGATTCACCGCACCAACTTGGTCGGTATGGGCGTACTGCCGCTAGAGTTTAAGCCGGGCGTCAATCGCCACTCGTTAGCGCTCGATGGCACTGAGCTGTTTGATGTGGTGGGTGAGATCAAGCCCGGTGCCGATTTAGCGCTAGTCGTGACCAGACAAAACGGCGAGAAGCTCGATGTGGCGGTGACGTGCCGTTTGGACACGGCCGATGAAGTGCATGTATATCAAGCGGGTGGCGTGTTGCAACGCTTCGCGCAAGACTTTTTGGCGCAGTAGGAGGCAGCATGAACGAGACAGTGTCACAAATTCGTATTCCTGCCACCTACATGCGCGGCGGAACCAGCAAAGGGGTGTTTTTCCGTCTGAAGGATTTGCCGCTTGAAGCGCAGCTTCCCAGTGCTGCCCGTGATGCTCTGTTGTTACGAGTGATTGGTAGCCCTGACCCCTACGGCAAGCAGATCGATGGCATGGGCGGCGCGACATCAAGCACCAGCAAAACGGTGATTGTCAGTGCCAGTTCGCGCGCGGATCACGATGTGGATTATCTGTTCGGGCAAGTGGCGATAGATAAACCGTTTGTCGATTGGAGCGGAAACTGCGGCAATCTTTCCGCTGCGGTGGGGCCGTTTGCAATCCATGCTGGGCTGATTCCTGCTGAGCGTATTCCGCACAATGGTGTGGTGGCGGTGAAAGTGTGGCAGGCCAACATCAGCAAAACCATTGTGGTGCATGTGCCGATAGTCAATGGCGCGGTGCAAGAGTGCGGTGAATTTGAACTCGATGGCGTGACCTTTCCGGCGGCCGAAGTACAGGTCGATTTTGTTGATCCTGCGGATGACAGCGGCGCTATGTTCCCAACTGGTAACGTGATGGATGATTTGCAAGTGCCGGGTATCGGCACGTTCAACGCGACTTTCATCAACTCGGGCATTCCAACTATTTTTGTCGATGCTGAAGCGCTTGGCTATCAAGGTACTGAGCTGCAAGATGCCATCAACAGTGATCCACAAGCCTTGGCGAAGTTTGAAACGCTACGCGCTTATGGCGCACTGAAAATGGGGCTGATTGAGTGCATTGAAGAAGCGCAAAACCGTCAGCACACGCCGAAAATTGCTTTTGTCAGTAGCGCGAAAAGTTACCTCGCTTCAAGTGGTAAGCCAGTAGATGCGGATTCGGTGGATCTGTTGGTGCGCGCGCTCTCGATGGGCAAACTGCATCACGCCATGATGGGCACGGCCGCTGTGGCGATTGCTTCTGCTGCCGCCGTTCCGGGCACGTTGGTCAATTTGGCCGCGGGGGGCGGTGAGCGTACGTCAGTCACCTTTGGTCATCCCTCCGGCACTTTAAAAGTCGGAGCCAAAGCCAAGCAAGGTGAACAAGGCTGGAAAATTGAGCGTGCGATCATGAGTCGCAGCGCCAGAATTCTAATGGAAGGATGGGTACGCGTTCCCGCAAATTACGCTGCCCTCAGTGAGAGCAAGGAGTAATGCGATGTCTGCCTATCAAGAGCAATATCAATGGGCGAAAGAGCAGCCCGAAGCCTTCTGGCGTAAACAAGCGCAGCAGATCGACTGGTTTCAACCACCGCAAACCATTTTGGCGAATGATGAGCATGGCATCGAGCGTTGGTTTCCTGATGGTGTACTCAATACTTGCTGGCTAGCGCTCGACTATCACTGCGAGCAAGGCCGTGGTGATCACACTGCGCTGATTTACGATTCGCCCGTGACGGGCAAAAAGCAGCGCTATAGTTACTCGGCATTGCGTGACAGTGTCGCGAAAATTGCCGGTATGCTGGCTGCGCAAGGGGTGAGCAAAGGTGATCGCGTTATCATCTACATGCCGATGATCCCAGAAGCGGCGATGGCGATGCTGGCTTGTGCGCGTTTGGGCGCCATTCACTCGGTCGTGTTTGGTGGCTTCGCACCGAATGAGCTGGCAGTGCGGATTGAAGATGCGGAGCCGAAAGTGATCATGACCGCCTCGTGCGGCGTGGAAATCAATAAGGTGATTCCCTACAAGCCCATGGTCGACAAAGCCATTATGGATAGCCGCTGGAAGCCTGAAAAAGTCTTGGTTTATCAGCGCAGTGAATGCCGCGCCGAGCTCACTCATGCACGCGATTTGGAATGGAACACGGTCGTGCAATCGGCCACGCCGCACGGTTGTGTGCCTGTGCTCGCCACCGATCCGCTGTATATCCTCTACACCTCAGGCACCACAGGCAAACCGAAAGGCGTGGTGCGCGATAATGGCGGTCACGCGGTTGCGCTCAAGTATTCAATGCAGATCATCTACAACATGCCGCAAGATGGAGTGTTTTGGGCGGCTTCGGATGTGGGCTGGGTAGTCGGTCACTCCTATATTGTGTATGCGCCGCTGATTCATGGCTGCACCACCATTTTGTATGAAGGCAAACCGGTACGCACACCCGATCCCGGCGCGTTTTGGCGAGTGTGTCAGGAGTACCAAGTCACCGCTCTGTTTTCTGCGCCGACCGCGTTTCGTGCCATCAAAAAAGAAGATCCAAATGGCGATTATTTAAAACAGTACGATTTGTCGGCGTTAACCACCATTTTTATGGCCGGAGAGCGGCTTGACCCGCCGACCTTGGAATGGGTACAAAGCAAAACAGGCAAGCCAGTGATTGATCACTGGTGGCAAACAGAAACGGGGTGGGCGATTGCTGGAAACCCAACGGGTCTTGAATCTATGCCCATCAAAGCGGGCTCGGCAACCAAACCGATCCCCGGTTATCAGGTGGAGATTCTTAATGAGCTTGGCGAAAACATGCCCGCCAATCAGCAAGGTTTTGTCGCACTAAAAAGGCCTCTACCACCAAGCTGCCTGCCAACCGTATGGCGTAACCATGACCGTTTTGAGTCGGGCTATTTGGCGCAATTCCCCGGTTATTATGTATCCGGTGATGGCGGTTATCTCGATGACGACGGGTATCTGTTCATCATGGGACGCATTGATGATGTGATCAACGTTGCGGGGCATCGATTATCGACAGGCGAGATGGAAGAGATCGTCGGTGCGCATCCGGCTGTGGCGGAATGTGCGGTGATTGGCGTCCACGACGAGCTGAAAGGGCAGTTGCCACTGGGTTTAGTGGTGCTCAAAGATGGGGTGAAGATTGATGCGCAAACGCTGGAGCAAGAGTTGGTCGCCAGTGTGCGCAATCAAATTGGTGCGGTGGCTTGCTTTAAGCATGCAATAGTCGTCGAACGTTTACCCAAAACACGCTCCGGCAAAATTTTGCGGCGTATCATCCGCCAAATCGCCGATGGTGAGAGTTACACCATTCCGTCGACCATTGATGATCCCATGAGCCTCAATGAGCTGGAAAACCTGTTTCAGCATTAAATTGATTCGGCTTTAGCAGCAGAAGATCAGGCCGTCATGTCGTTCACATTTGTGGGCTGCATCATGGCCTGATTATTTTTTGCATCTATTAGAGTGATTTTTAGTTAACCATCTCACTGATGTGACACAGATAACAACCCGATTGCACAAAATCCCTGTAGCCTGAGCTGATTTTTTATCGCACTTCCTATACAATTTCGCCCCACGATAAATTGATAACAATCACAAAATGACCAACTTCTCACTTTCGGCAGCCAACAGTGCAGATTTAGAGCAACTTAATGAGTTGATGTTTCGATTGCACGATGAGCACCATCTGCAATGCCCAGAGCATTTCAAAACCGCAGAGGAGATTGAGCAAGAGAAAAGCATCGCTCGTTATTTGGATGATCCTGAGTGTTTGGTGTATGTCGCGAAGCAACAAGATCAGATAGTGGGTTTTGTGACTGGACATTTTTGTGAGCTGGTTTCTACCGTGAGTCAGGCGGTGACAATGGGCAGTGTCGATGAGCTTTATGTAGTTCCGGCATTTCGTGGACAAGGGATTGCCAATCAGCTATGTCATAAATTAGAGCGGGTTTTCAAAGATTACGGGGTCAAACAAATGTTTGTCGAAGTATGGGATTTTAACCGTACTGCCCAAGACTTTTACCAGAGTGCAGGCTTTGTGCCACATATCCACTGGTTACGTAAACCGCTTGTATAAGTCAGTTCGTTTTTTAAAAGGAAACAGTACCTTGTTGGCACATGTTCGCACACTTTGGTTAGTGTTAGGCTTCACTCTGAGTTTAGGGCTCTCTTTTTCGGCTATGTCCAGCCAAGAAGAAGAGGCGGCGTATCGCGGCGCGTTATGTTTGATCCGTGGCGATAATAAGTTAGTGATGACGCAAGAGGTATTGACTGGAAAACTTTCGTTGCCCGGTGGCACGATTGAAGCGGGTGAAACACCCCAGATGGCGGCTCAGCGTGAAACCTGGCAAGAAACAGGCATGGTGGTTGCGGTGGGGCGTCTACTTGGCCACACTCCTACAGCGTTAGTTTATGAGTGCATCAGTGAATCACAGGTAATCGCTTACGCGTACCAAAATGGTTTAGGAGGGTATGAATTACCCATTTGGTTCGCGCCAGATTATGGAGTGGAAACGATCTCATCCATGCTGATCACTCCTAGTTATATCAAAGCGAATCAGTATCGATATTCAGAGCAGTGGGAGTCTATCCTCTCGCTGTTTAACGTGAGTACAGATCAAACCGTGGATTATGTGACTGAATTGCACAAAGCGGCACCTCGATTTCAGCAAGTGGAATTGGATTGGCTAAACCAGCTTCAATATGGGTTGGCACAGTTGCAAAAGAGCATGCCTTGGCTGCAAAACATCATCCTCAGCGGAATGCTTTTTAATCTTCCAGTGATGGGGTTAGTGTTGTTTCCTTTGATTTATTGGCAGCTTGGTAAACCCTATTGCTACAAAATTTTGTTTGCGATGACCGTCACCTCATTGCTTTGTCTGGTTGCTCAACAAGGTTTTTCTTTGCCAAGACCTCATGTTTACCAACCGGGATTAGAACTGTTCCCTAGCTATGGTTTTGGGTTCCCTAATTTGCCGATCGCGCTCTGGAGTTGCTTGGGGGTCTTGTTGTGGCACGTGCGACAAGAGTTTACGCACCGCTGGGCTATGCGCATTTGGGCTGGGGTATTTATCTGGTTATCTTTTGCTTCGTTTTATTCAGGCAGTGCCTTTCTCAGTGATATTGCGGCGGGCTCGCTGTTTGGTGGTTTAGTTGCATGGCACATTATTCGCCTCGATCTGAAACCGGGGGTTAATGTACAAAGTTTGTTGACCTCAAAGCCAGTTTGGTGGGGATTAACCATTGCTTGCGCAATTTTGTCGATTATCTGGCCACAACCCATTTTTACCCAGTGGTTGGCATTTTTAGTTACCATTTCTGGTTTAGTGACGGTACTGAAACCGATCTCGGCAGAGTTGTCATTTCGTGAAGTGTTATTGATGATTGTTCTCTTGCTGTTGGCGAATGAGGTGATTTCATTGGCAGTCAGCCCGCTCAATTACAGCTCGCTGTATTCTTTGATCGGTGAAACATTGCGTTATCCGGCGCTGATTTTGTTGTTTGTGCTGTTGGCACGCCGCCGAGTGAAACCTTCACTAACTACACCAGTGCATTAACTGATTTGATGAATCGGGAATAAAAAACCGGAAGCTTAGGCTTCCGGTTTGCTTTTCTGAAACAAGATGAGAATTAGGCGGTGGTATAAGCACAAACGAATTCGGCAATTTTCACCATATCCGCAATCGCGATGTACTCTTCAGTAGTATGAACTTTAGCCATGCCGGTTGAGAGGTTTACCGTAGTTAAGCCTTTCGCGTTGAAGTTATTAGCATCACTGCCGCCGCCGCTGAGCTTGGTTTTTGGCTCAACGCCAATCGCTTCGAAACTCGCTTTAATCGCTTGGATGTGCGCGTTATCTTCTTCCAACTTGAATGCGTTATAAGCACGAGTTGATTCAATCTCTACTTGTGCGCCATGCTTCTCCGCTGCGCGCTCAAACGTTTCGATCATATGCTGAACTTGGGCTTCTAACTTAGCGTCGTTGAGTGAACGTGCTTCTGCCACAATTTTTAGTTCAGGCATCACAATATTTGTTGCTTGACCACCTTGCACAATACCGATGTTGGCTGTGGTTTCTTCGTCAATACGTAGCAGTTTCATTTGAGTGATCGCATCAGCTGCCACAGAAATCGCGCTGATACCATCTTCCGGTACTAAACCCGCGTGGGCAGGTTTGCCTTTGATCATTGCAACGATTTTTTGTTGGCCCGGCGCTGCGCGAACGATAGTGCCAATCGGGCCGCCTGTGTCGAGAACAATCGCTTTCTGTGCTTGTACTTTGCTCATGTCGAAGTGCTCAGAGCCTTTTAGGCCGCCTTCTTCATGCACAGTGAAAGCAATCTCAATGGTTTTGTGCGCTTGTTGGTTATCGCGCAGAACACGTACTGCTTCAAGAATTGCAGCAATGCCTGATTTGTCATCACCACCCAAAATCGTGTTGCCTTTGGAGCGGATAATGCCATCTTCAATCACTGGCTCGATACCGTTACCCGGTTTTACTGTGTCCATGTGGCAGCTAAAGAGAATGCTGTCATTCAATGTGCCATCAAGACGGGCATACAGGTTAAAACCGTTCGACACATCCGCCGGAACAGGCAGTTTTTGCACGGAGAAACCGAGCTCACCTAGCTGCTCAGCTAGGGTTTCAGCAATCTGTTTTTCATTACCAGATTCGCTATCGATTTGAATCAATTGTAGGAAGTGGTCAACAAGACGTTGGGTATTAATCAGACTCATAGGAATACCTCTTGGGGAACAGAAGCTGACACCATGCCTGCAATCGAATTCACAAAAGATGCGTTAAATCAAAAAAAGTCTGAAAAGAGGAGGGGAAAAACGTGCTTGAGTGAAATGGCACTCATTTTGATGAATCGACACATTTCGAACAGAGCTGACGTCAATGAAAGTAACAATATTGTTACATTGTAAGTATTGCTTTACTCTTTGAATGAGAGTGGAAAAGAGTCTTCACGGGCTATTGAAAGTTAACTATATTTTAATTTTCAATGCGTTGTGCTTATCAGAAGCATGTTATAGGCACGATTTTTAGCTAAGAGATAGCGCGATGTGATAAATGTAATCATTTTGTTACTTTGTTTGATTTAAATCAGCATAAAGTCACTTTGGCGCTTGGGATTTTCTTTATGCAGCATTTCAGCCATGGTTAGTGCAACCCCACACACCAAGGAAACGATGATGATGGATAGCGTAAACCCACTCGGTACAGATGGCTTTGAATTTGTGGAATACACAGCGGCGGATATGCAGGGAATTGCCAGTCTCAAACACCTCTTCACCTCTCTGGGCTTTGCTGAAATTGCGAAACACCGCTCCAAAGAAGCTTGGTTATATCGCCAAGGCGACATCAATTTTATTGTGAATGCCCAGCCACGCAGCCAAGCTGAAGCGTTTGCCAAAGAGCATGGTCCTTCTGTCTGCGGGATGGCCTTTCGCGTGAAAGATGCAGCTGCCGCGCTCAAACATGCTTTGGCTAATGGTGCGGTGGAGTACAAAACCGAGATTGGGCCGATGGAGTTGAGCATTCCGGCGGTGATGGGCATTGGTGACAGCTTGCTCTATTTTGTGGATCGCTATGGCGATCGCAGCATCTATGATGTCGATTTCCATTTTTACCCTGACAGCGAAGTACGCCTAGCGAAAGCGCAAGTGGGACTGTACGAAATTGACCACCTCACTCACAACGTGAAGCGCGGCAATATGAACCAGTGGGCAGGTTTTTATGAGCGCATTGGTAACTTCCGTGAAATCCGCTACTTTGATATCGAGGGTAAACTGACGGGGTTGGTGAGCCGAGCCATGACTGCGCCATGCGGCAAAATACGCATTCCGATCAACGAGTCTTCTGACGATAAATCGCAAATCGAAGAGTTTATTCGTGAGTACAAAGGGGAAGGGATCCAGCATATCGCGCTCAGCACGGAGGATATTTACCATACAGTGAAAACCTTGCGTGAACGCGGTATGGATTTTATGCCAACGCCAGATACTTATTACGATAAAGTGAATCAGCGGGTGGTTGGACATCAAGAAGATGTCGATGCGCTGCGTGAATTGCGTATTTTAATTGACGGCGCACCGATGAAAGACGGCATTCTGCTGCAAATCTTTACCCAAACCGTGATTGGCCCAGTCTTCTTTGAAATCATTCAGCGTAAAGGAAACCAAGGCTTTGGTGAGGGTAACTTTAAAGCGCTGTTTGAATCGATTGAAGAAGATCAAATCCGCCGTGGAGTATTGACTGATGCATAAATGGATTACTTTTCCGCATCGTGAAGGCACCTGTTCAAGGCAGGCACATGCTGATTTCCCAGAGCAGGCGATTTATGAGCGTGAAGCGGGGCGCAGTGGTTTTTTCGGCCCCGCGGCGCATTTTCATCACCAACATGCACCGACAGGTTGGAGTGAGTGGGAGGGCGAACTGCGTCCACGTGCATTCAATTTCAACCATGTTGAGGGAGTGAATGCTTTATCCCCTTGGCAAGTGCCGCTTTTACTGAATAACCAAGAAGTGAAAGTGCGGGTGTGGAAGCTAGAACAAGCTATGCCAGCGTTGGCGCGCAATGCCGATGGTGATGAGCTGTTGTTTATCCATCAGGGCAAAGCGGATCTCTATTGTGATTATGGTCATCTGACGGTGAGTGAAGGTGATTATGTGTTGATTCCTCGCTCGACCAACTGGCGTTTAGAGCCGATTGAGCCCTTGTTTATTTTGATGATTGAAAACACCGATGCAGCGTATTCACTGCCGGAAAAAGGCTTAGTGGGAAATCATGCGGTGTTTGATCCTGCGGTCCTAGATGTGCCTTCGATCAATGATCAGTTCCGAGCGCAGTATTCTGAGCAGCAGACGCAAGTGCAGGTGAAGCGTCACGGGCAGATCAGCACCATTACTTTCCCGTTTAATCCATTGGATGCGGTGGGGTGGCATGGCGATCTCTCTGTCGTGCGCCTGAACTGGCGCGATATTCGCCCGCTGATGTCGCATCGCTACCATCTTCCGCCTTCGGCACATACCACCTTTGTCGGCCAAGGTTTTGTTGTGTGTACTTTTGTACCGCGCCCGATTGAGAGTGATCCCGGCGCGCTGAAAGTGCCGTTTTATCACAACAACGATGATTACGATGAAGTGCTGTTTTACCACGCCGGCGATTTTTTCAGCCGTGACAATATTGAAGCCGGCATGGTGACTTTTCACCCTGCGGGTTTTACTCACGGTCCGCATCCGAAAGCGTTCCAAGCCGGCTTGGAATACCGCAAAAAATTCACTGATGAAGTGGCGGTGATGATTGATACCCGCCATGCGCTGCACTTTAGCGAAGCGGCGCAGCAAGTCGAAAATCGTCAGTATGTTTACAGTTGGCAGAGCAAAAAGGAGTAGGGCGATATGAAATTAGCGACTCTGAAAAATGGAATGCGTGATGGTCAACTGGTTGTGGTGAGTCGAGATTTAAGCCTGTGTGTTGCAGTACCTGAGATTGCCAGTACATTACAACAGGCGTTGGATAACTGGGACTCGGTGGTTGACTCGTTGCAAGATGTCTATTTCGCACTGAATGAACGCACCATTACTGCACGTTTGTTCGACCCAGATCTTTGCCTCTCTCCGTTGCCGAGAGCCTATCACTGGGCGGATGGTTCTGCTTACGTGAATCATGTTGAGTTGGTGCGCAAAGCGCGTGGCGCAGAAATGCCAGAGAGTTTTTGGACTGATCCTCTGATGTATCAAGGTGGCTCAGATACGTTTTTAGCCCCGCGGGAGCCGATCGTGATGGCGGATGAAGCGTGGGGGATCGATTTTGAAGCAGAGGTGGCGGTGGTGACCGCCGATGTGGCGATGGGCAGTTCCCCCAAGAAACCGCACAAGCCATTCGACTGCTGATTCTAGTGAATGATGTTTCACTGCGAGGGCTGATCCCGAACGAACTCGCCAAAGGGTTTGGCTTCTATCAATCCAAACCCTCTTCGGCCTTTTCTCCTGTCGCGGTGACTCCGGATGAGCTTGGTGAAGCATGGGATGGTGAACGGCTCGCGTTACCTTTGCGCACCACATATAACCACGAACTGTTTGGCTGCCCCAATGCCAGCGTGGATATGACCTTTTCATTTCCTGAGTTAATTGCTCATGCGGCGAAAACGCGTGCGCTGTGTGCCGGCTCCATTATTGGCTCGGGTACAGTTTCCAATAAGCAGGGTACCGATTACGGCAGCGCGATCCGTGAGGGTGGTGTGGGTTATTCCTGTATTGCGGAACTGCGGATGATTGAAACGCTGCGTGATGGCAAACCGCAAACGCCATTTATGCAGTTTGGTGATACGGTGCGTATTGAGATGTTCAACGATCAGCAACAAAGCGTATTTGGTGCGATTGAACAGCGTGTACTGCCACACAACAAGGAGACACAATGAGTTTGATTCTTTATGGATACTGGCGATCTTCTGCGGCTTACCGAGTGCGAATTGCGCTCAACATCAAACAGTTGGCGTATGAATCGCGTGCTGTGCATTTGAACAAAGATGGGGGGCAGCAGCATCATGCGGATTTTCATCGCCTCAACCCCAGTGAACTCATCCCCGTGCTTATTGATGGTGAACTGTGTTTAAACCAGTCGTTGGCGATTATTGAATATCTGGATGAAACCTATCCAGAGCCTCGTCTGATCCCAGAACGAGGTGTAGAACGCTATCAAATAAAGGCATTGGCGCTCGATATCGCAGCCGATATCCATCCGATCAATAATTTGCGGATTTTGCAGTACCTTTCCGCAGAATTTTCGGCTTCGGACGATGAGAAAAATCATTGGTACCGTCATTGGATTGACAAAGGCTTCCTCGGGCTGGAAGAAAAGTTACGCCAACGAGCAGGGATATACAGTGTGGGCGATACTCTGTCACTGGTTGACGTCTGCCTAGTTCCACAAGTGTACAACGCTGAGCGTTTTGATTTGGATATGAGTCGTTACCCCACACTAAAACGGGTAGCTGAGTCTTTACGCGCTTTACCCGCTTTTGAGCGGGCAGCACCTGATCGTCAGCCAGATGCTACTTGAGCCGGCACGATAGATTTTATTTCAGAAGCTTCATCGGCAAATTTCTGTGCGATAGCGATGAAGCTCTGTTCTTCGGCTAAAAAAGCGTCGATGACCATAGGGTCAAAGTGAGTTCCGCTGCCTTGCAGAATGATGGCTTTCGCTTGTTCATGGCTCATCGGTTCTTTGTAGACGCGGCGACAAATCAAAGCATCATACACATCGGCAAGCGCCATTAAACGTGCACTGAGTGGAATGGCTTCTCCTCTTAATCCCATTGGATACCCCGAACCATCCCATTTTTCGTGATGACCGATGACGATCTCTTTAGCAACCCTGATCAGTTCGGTACAAGCCCCAGAGAGCTTTTCTGCTTTCTCTAGCGCAAGTTTACCTAGCAGTGCGTGATTACGCATGATGGTGAACTCACTCTCAGTGAGCTTTCCTGGTTTGAGCAGTATGTTGTCAGGAATGCCAACTTTGCCAATATCGTGCAAGGGAGCGGCTTTAAAGTAAGTATCAATGACCCTCGGAGTGAGTGTGTCTCGGTATTTTTCTAAACATGCCAAACGTTCTGCCAGCACCTTAACATAGTGCTGCGTACGCAAAAGATGATTTCCCGTTTCAGGATCGCGTGTTTCCGCTAGGCTTGCTAGAGCAAATACCACCGCATCCTGCATGCGATCTAAGTCGCCAGAGCGACGTAACACTTCGGTTTCCAGATAATCGTTTTGATTGAGCAGAATATCTTTGGAAAGCTTGTTCTGTAGATGAGTTCGCACGCGTGATTTGAGCAGAGGGATGCTAACGGGCTTAAAAACGTAGTCTACTGCGCCAAGTTCGAAACCGAGTTGTTCATCTTCCGGATGGCTTTTCCCGGTGAGGAAAATGACCGGAATATGCTGTGTTTTCGGGTTCTGTTTGATTTGGTGGATGACTTCATACCCCGACATCTCGGGCATCACAATATCCAACAACACTAAATCGATCGGGTGTTGAGCCAATATATCTAACGCAACCTTACCTGAGCGTGCGGCTTTAATGCGATAAAACTGCGCCAAGCCTTGTGACATAAAAGCGATATTGTCGGGAGAGTCATCGACAATCAGTATTGTGCATTGGGTCAAATCTTCCATTGACATGTGAATTATCCTATTCACCACAAAGTTTAGGGGATTGTGATTAAAATGGCGTTCATTGCATAAACTATAGCTAAACTTTGGAAATAAGCTGCACAGAATCCTGTGTTAATAAGGAGATAGCATGCGCTCAATCAAGGCGATATTTGCATTACTATTTTGTTTGATGGCGGTGCTGGCCGTGGCGATGTTCACCGTCACTCGGCAGGTGGCGGATCTCCGAGTGGAGAGCCATCAGCATAGTGAGCAGCTTCATCGGTTTTATCGTTTGTCACAAGAGTTAAAACAGAGCTCAGATCATCTGACCAAGTTTGCTCGTGCCTATGCGAGTACCGGTAATGAGCGTTGGCTGCGCTTGTTTAATCAAGTATTGGCTGTGCGTAATGGTAAATTGGCAGCCCCCTCCAATAATGATTACGAGTTTTGGGATGTCGTCGTACTCAGCGATACCAATGAATTAGACCAAAGCGGAAACCAGCGTTATCCATCACTCATTGAGCGTATTCGGCAATCGGGGATCGATTCTGTCGAGTTCTTGGAGCTACAAAATGCTCTTTCTCTGTCTGACCAACTCGTTGCGCTTGAACGTGAAGCCTTTATGGCCGTCAAAGGATGGAAAAAAGAGTTTGCCGGAGAGTATCGTTACACTGGTGAGCCAGACCTGAATTTCGCCCGCTCTTTACTCTATAGCGAAAAGTATTTTCTTGAGAAAGCCAAGATTATGGCCGCGATCGGTTCTGCACACGGCAACATCGTGCGCAGGATTCAGTCTCAAGCCAACGCGGCGGATGAGAAAGCACAATATTATGAGCGGATCAGCCTTGTGTTAGTGAGCTTATTGTTATCGGCGATTATTGCTTCCTTCGTTTTACTGTGGATGGTGTATGTGGCGCCATTAACCACCTTATTAAAAACCGTGGTTAAGCAAGTTCAGAGTGAAGATTACGAGTTTACGCTCACTCAAAAAGCGTATGGCGAGTTACAACGCTTCATCGACAGTTTGAATGTGGTCTTTCACCACATTGCAGAGCAGTTGAGTTTTAATACACTGGTCAAAGACTTCAACATCATCATCCGTAATAACCCGACCACTGAAGCACTGTGCAATCAGGTTACTCAGTTTTTACTCCATCAGTTTCCGGTCGAGTTCATTGGCCTGTATATCTATCATGAGGGCGTGTTAGTGCGGGTGGCCGGTGTGGGGCAAACCGAATCCGCACAACGCGAATTTAGTGATCCTACTACCACCCATTTTAGTGTGCTGCGTTCAGGTAAACCGTATGCGATGAGATCACTGAATGGCCATTTCCAAGTTGTTTCTACTTCGGGGATGATCGCGCTGAATGAGGTGTATTACTTGCCTCTGCATGTTAATGGTCAACCTATCGCTCTGCTTGAACTTGGCACGGTGGGCATGCTAAGTACCCAACACTACCATTGGTTATCGCAGATGCTCGATGATCTTTCGGTTGCGATTCAACTGACGCAAAATGCGGAACAGCAACGTTTAGCTGAACGTAAAGTGCTTGAGCAGTCCCAACTTAATCAAGAAATTCTCGATGCAACCCCGAACCCTATGTACTGCTTGAACCCTGAAGGGCTTTATTTGACCGTTAACGCTAAGTTCTTGGATCTGGTTGGGTTTGAACGGCAAGAGGTGATAGGAAAATCGCCACATGACATTTTCTCACCCGTGGCTTCCCAGTGTTTCTCCGAAGCTCATCGGGCATTGGCACAGCAGCAAACTAGCCGAAATTATGAAGTGTCCTTGCTTGATCAGAAAGGAGAGCAACGGGAGTTATTGGTGTATGAAGCTTCTTTTGGCGATCATCTAGAGCAGGTGCATGGCATTGTTGGGATTTTGCTAGATCTCACGGAACGTAAACGGATGGAGGAAGAGTTACGGGACGCGAAAAAAATGGCGGATGCGATGAGTCAAGCCAAAGGTGATTTTTTGGCCAATATGAGTCATGAGATCCGCACGCCGATGAATGCCATTCTTGGCATGGCACATTTGGCACTTAATACTCCGCTTGATACCACTCAGCGCAAATACGTGACACGGATTAATGAATCTGCCAAA
The DNA here is from genome assembly GCF_009665255.1 of Vibrio metoecus. Lineage (NCBI taxonomy): Bacteria > Pseudomonadati > Pseudomonadota > Gammaproteobacteria > Vibrionales > Vibrionaceae > Vibrio > Vibrio metoecus. The sequence continues at coordinate 1,384,874 of NZ_CP035686.1, read as the reverse complement.
AATTTACTCGGCATTATTAATGACATCCTCGACTTTTCCAAAATGGAAGCAGGAAAACTGCATGTTGAACGGATTGATTTCAATCTTGATGATGTCCTCGATAACCTTATCTCAGTGATCTCTTTGAAAGCGCAAGAAAAAGGCATTGAGTTCTTGATGGATATTGACCCGCATATCCCGCTTGGTTTGATTGGCGATCCTTTGCGCTTAGGGCAAGTGATGGTGAACTTGTGTGGTAACGCGGTGAAGTTTACTCACCAAGGTGAAATCGTTATCTCAGCACGCGTGCGTCAATTGAATGAACAACAAGTCACGCTATTTTTTGCTGTGAAAGATACGGGAATTGGAATTACCCAAGAGAAATTGGCGGGTTTGTTTAACGCCTTCTCGCAAGCCGATAACAGCATTACACGCCAATATGGCGGTACAGGGCTTGGCCTAAGCATCAGTAAACAGTTGGTGGAATTGATGGGTGGGGAGATCTCGGCACACAGTGAAGAAGGCAAAGGCTCTACCTTTGAATTTTCTGTGGTGTGTGGGCTACAAGAAGCGAAAATGCGTGATATCGCCCAGCCTCTGCATGGCCTAGCGGATAAGCGAGTGCTGGTTGTTGATGATAATGATTCTGCACGGAACATTTTGGATTCGTTACTGACGGCGATGCGTTTTAATGTGGTTACCGTGAGCAATGGGTTTGAGGCATTGTCGGAAATACAGCAAAAGCCGTTTGATATGTTATTTGTTGACTGGAACATGCCGGGAATGAACGGTATTGAGTTGTTAACCCGAGTGAAATCACTCGGGTTGCGTGAACAAACCAAATGTTTTCTCGTCACCGCGTATGGACGTGATATTCATCTCGATAGCGAAAACAGCAAACTGGTTGATGCGTTGATTGTAAAACCAGTTAACCCCTCTAACTTGTTGGATGCGATTGTCACCAGCTATGGGATTGATCATGTACGGCATAAACAAACAGAAGCGAGCCAACATCGCAAACCTAATTTTGCAGGGCAAACACTGCTGCTGGTTGAAGATAATGAAGTTAACCAAGAAGTGGCGTTAGGGCTGTTGCAAGAGACAGGGCTTAGTATGACGGTGGCTAATAACGGGGAAGAAGCCTTGCAAATGTTGGCCGAGAAATCGTTTGATCTGGTCTTGATGGACATGCAGATGCCGGTGATGGACGGGATCACCGCTACACAAAAAATTCGCGCAGATGAGCGTTGGAAGACGCTGCCCATCGTTGCAATGACCGCGAATGCGATGGCGACAGATATTGAACGCTGCACTCAAGCGGGGATGAATGGTCACCTGTCTAAACCAATTGATGTCGATAAGTTTTATCATGTGCTCAAACAGTTCTTAACATGGACGGAGCCTGAAGAGTCGGCGGCGTCTCCTTCACTTCAAGCAACGTCGATGGCGGCATCTAAGAAGTTGCCTGACGGGCTGCCAAATCTCACCGGTATTGATCTTGAACAAGCGATTTTCCGAATTGGGGGTAACCAAGCGCGTTATTTTGAAATACTGCGACATTTTATTGATAGCCAACAACAAGAATTAGACAACCTATCTGGGTTGATTTCCGAGCAAGATTGGGATACCGCAACGCGAGTTGCGCATACATTAAAAGGCTCATCGGCTAATTTAGGGTTCGATTCGCTCGCCCAATTCGCAGCGAGTTTGGAGCACCGATTAGAGCAGCAAATGGAACCTAATAGAGAAGACATACAACAAGCACAAAGGCTCTTGATACAGGTGAATGATGAACTTGCGATCTGGGAAATGCAGCACCATAAGCCAGAATGCCAAGCGAGCATGGATTGGAGCGCGTGGTATCAACAGTTATGGCAGGCCGTGAATGATTATGATGTGGTAGCTTTGAATTTGAGTAAACCGATCCGTCAAGTCTCAGCTTGGAATCCTACGCAACAAGAGGCCTTGATCAACGCTCTTGAGAACTTCGATTATGAACGTGCGAAACAGTTATTAGCAGAATATCCGGAACCATAAAGCAGATTAATGCTGGAACTCCTTGCAAATGCTAGGAGTTCCAGCGAATCGGCGGTCGAGTTATAGGCTCGCGAGTACCGTTTCCGCTTTGCTCAATTCAAAGGTTTTAGGTGGTTCAACATTGAGCAGCGTCACCACATTATTTTCGATAACCATCGCGTAACGTTGAGAGCGAACACCGCCAAAATTGCCAGTATCCATTTCTAAACCCAGAGCTTTGGTAAAACTGGCATCACCATCGGCAAGCATAAGAATCTCACTCGCGTTTTGGGCTTCACCCCATGCTTTCATTACAAAAGCATCGTTAACCGAAACACAAGCAATCGCATCGATACCTTTCTCTTTGAATTTGTCAGCGAAGACCACATAACCAGGTAAGTGCGCTTCTGAACACGTTGGAGTAAAAGCACCGGGAACGGCAAAGAGTACGACTTTTTTGTTCGCGAATAATGTTTTTACGGAATGCGTTAATGTGCCTTCGTTGGTGCGTTGGCTTAGTTGTGCATCAGGTAACGTTTGTCCAATTTGAATCATCATAGTTTCCTTAAGTCAGGTGGAATACCTTGTAGGCCATCATGTGAGAGGGCATGGGTACAGACCCAAGTAGTGTAGAACGATACGAGGCAAACAAACACAGAGTGTTATTAGGGGTATAACGTAAAGCCCTCGAAGTTGGGTATCGATTACACCTGATTAACAGCAATGATCACCATTTCGATTGAATCTATGGCTAAATCCACAGATTGAGTTTATTTTTCATAATGATTTGTGTACGACAAAATTGAGATAAAACCCATGAATAGTGTGATCAGAAAATAGATAATCAGTCGCTTCGATTGACGGTCTAATAAAAACTATTGAACCCTTGATCGGATAAAAGGAATGTTACAACGTCGAATTACGAAGGAACGTTACTGTCGTAAACAATGTCAGAAAAACCTCAGCCGCTTTCAAGCAAGTGCACTGAGGAAGGTTAGTCTTCAAATAACAACTAATCCGCTTATCGTTATCGGTGAAGCGGCGCTTTGCGTTGCGCCTAAATGATGAGTGTTGAATAAAATGATCCAGACTAATGCGAGAAATCCCTCTTTTTTGGGTGTCGGTTTCGAGTGTGAAGGACAATTAGAATAATGAAAGGAATTAGGCTTTTGGCTTGCTACTGGCTGCAGGTGTGTTCTATCACCATGCTGCTGTTTACGTTTTCCGCTTACGCTGTAGTAGAACACATTTCAGACTATTTCGTGGAAACGTGGACCTCAACGGATGGTTTACCGCACAACAGCATCAACAGCGTGGCACAAACCCGTGATGGGTATTTGTGGTTTGCAACTTGGGAAGGGGTGGTTCGTTATAACGGTATCAATTTTCAGTTATTTGATCGTAACCCACAGACAGGCATGGATGACTCTGGCACGCGAACCTTATTGGCAATGGAAAATAATGGCTTACTTGTTGCGGGGGCGCGAGGAAGTATTACCCAAAGACTCAGCTATGGCTGGCACTCTTTCCGTTCTGCGCCCAGTTTGGTGAATGGCGCGTTAATGGATGCTGACCAAAATTTATGGTTGGCCATTGAAGGCTTAGGCGTGATGATCCGCCCCTATTTAGGTAAAGGCGAATATGGTAACGACCAATGGCTACTGACGGGCGTTAGCGCTTATCGTTTAGTGAAAAACCAGCAGAATGTTGTTTTTGTGGCAACAGATAAAGGGTTATATCGATTCGATGAGCGTAAACCTTCGGTGGTTGACCTTCCGAAAGGACGTTACCAACGAGTTAACTATGTGTCGATCGACTCGAATCAAGCACTGGTCGTGGCTACGGAGCACGGTGTATGGGTTGAGGACGAAGAAGGTTTCCAATCGCTGTTTCCGCCGCTCGAAAAGGAGTCTGTCACTTTGGCTGAGCAAGATCGCGCAGGAAACTGGTGGATAGGCACCGTGAATCGAGGTATCGCTCGCCTTAAAAATCAGCAACTGCAATTTTTAGAGCCTAATCGGGGATTGCCCCACAGCCGAGTATTGTCTTGGTATCAGGACATTGAAGGCAGTATTTGGGTGGGGACAAATGCGGGGCTGATGCGTCTGCGTGATGCGCCATTCATTAACATCAATAGTGACAAAGGCTTGATCGGTGACTACGTGCGAACCTTACTGCCTCTTGATGATGAGCGCGTGATGGTTGGTACCAGTCGAGGATTGAGTATCATTGAAGATGGTCTGGCACACAGTGCACTAATGCCCCATGTGGGCTCTCGGCCGTCTGTTTTGAGCCTTGCTCATGCCAGTAATGTGAACGGTGGAGTATGGGTTGGAAGTGTGCAACGAGGTTTGCTACTTTGGCAGCATGGACTACTCCATCCGGTATTGGATGAAAACAAAGGTCTTCCGAGTAATGAAGTCAGAGCCATTGTGGATGATCAAAAGGGTAACTTATGGATCGGTACTCCTAATGGCATCGTAAAGCGCACCTCGGGAGGCGATTTAATTACCTATAATAAGCGGAATTCTCCCCTTCCTGATGATTACATCATGGGATTAAGTCTCGATGCACAAGGTCAGCTTTGGGTAGGAAGTGCGGTTGGCGTGGCTTATTTCGATACTCAAGGGCAAATTCATCCCGTCGATTTAACCAAGATGGAACGCGCTCAGTACGTTTTTGGGTTTTATATGGAACCAGATTATGTCTGGATGGCAACGGATCGAGGTATTGTTCGTTACCGGATGAGTGACAGACAACTCTCCCTGGTGGGGCGTGCGGCGGGCTTACCGATTGATAAGTTCTTCCAAATGCTGCGAGATAATGAAGGGCATGTTTGGCTATCAAGTAATCGTGGGGTGTGGAAACTCAATTACGATCAAATGTTGGCCGTTGCCGATGGCATCAGTAACAAGGTTGAGTTTGAGCATTTTGATGAAGGCGATGGCATGGCAACCAGTCAAGCCAATGGTGGAACCAATCCAGCCTCCGCCACATTACCCAGTGGTGAACTCTTTTTTGCCACCGCAAAAGGAGTCGCCAGTATTGAGGTTCAGCGCTTACAACAATTGAGTGAGCTGCGTTTGCCAGTGGTGATTGAGTCCGTCAGTTTTGACAGTGAAAGCATTAATCCAGAGACACAACATGTCGCGGCAGCGGGGACTAACCGAGTCAGCTTCAACTATGTTGGATTGGGTTTTGTGATGTCGGAACGTTTGCAATATCGAACGAAGCTAGAGGGCTTTGACCAAAATTGGTCGTATCGAGGGCAAACGACGTTAGCGGAATACACCAATTTGGCCCCCGGTAATTACCAGTTTTTTGTGAGTGCTCGGTACCCATATGGTGAATGGAACGATGCCACTTACGTTTACCGTTTTACGATTGAACCGCATTTCTGGCAGCGGAAAGAGGTGATCGTGTTGGCGGGAATGCTTGTCTTGGCTTTTGCTGTTTCAGTGGTGATGTGGCGAATTCGAGCGCTTAAACGTCGTGAATTATATCTGGTGGAGCAGGTCGCTCTGCAGACTCACAAACTGCGTTTACAGGCCGAGAAATTCGAAAAACTGTCTAAAGAAGATGAACTTACGGGGTTGGCGAATCGTCGCGCATTTGATCTGTATCTCAAGCAGACTTTCTCACGAATCGATAACCCGCAGCAACAGGTGAGTATCGCCGTACTCGATATTGATCACTTTAAACAAATTAATGATCGTTATTCACACATTATTGGCGATCAGGCGATTATCGCGGTATCTCAACAGTTACTGGAATATGTGGGGGATAAAAGACGAGTGGCACGTTGGGGTGGGGAAGAGTTCACCATTCTCTTTTTCGGTGAGTCTAAAAATGCTTGGCATTATTTCGAGCATTTGCGGCGTAATATTGAGCAGATGGATCTTTCAAGCATAGCATCAGGATTGGCAGTCACGGTGAGTGTGGGCTTTGCTAACGCCAACCAAGCAGAGAATTATGAATCGGCCTTGAAATTAGCGGATCATGCGCTGCTGACAGCGAAAAAGCTGGGACGTAATCGTGTGGTGAAAAGCGAAGAGTGGCAAATGAAAAGCGGTCTCTGTTGAGACCGCTTTGAATACAACTTAGCGTGAGAGGTACATGCAAAATGCCTCAGCAGGCTACAGCACTTTACACGCGAAGCCTTTCAGGTAGAAACCTTCAGGATAAGCGGTGTCGGTCGGATGATCCGCCGCTTGCTCGAAACGCTCGACAAACTTAACGTCACGTCCGGCATCCAACGCTGCATCGGCAATGATTTTCTGGAATAGCACCTGATCCATCAAGCCGGAACAAGAATAAGTCAACAGTGTGCCTCCAGGTTTTAGGATTTGCATCGCCAGCATGTTGATGTCTTTATAGCCGCGACAAGCGCCATCTAGCTGAGCTTTTGATTCGGCAAACTTAGGTGGATCCATGATGACGACATCAAAGCGTGTTCCTTGATCACGGTACTCACGTAGTAGCTTAAAGACGTCGGCATTCAAAAATACGGCGCGTTTCTTACTGATATCAAAGCCGTTGAGTTCGGCGTTGAGTTTTGCCGTATCCAAAGCCGGTTGTGACACATCCGCGTTAATCACGCGTTTCGCTTCACCTTTTAATGCGTATAAACCGAAACCACCGGTGTAAGAGAAACAGTTCAATACGTCTTTATCTTTGACGTATTTCATCGATTGGAAACGGCTATCCCGTTGATCCAGATAGAAACCAGTTTTGTGACCGCCGACAATATCAACGCTGATTTTGACGCCATTTTCTTCAATAACGACCGATTTAGGTGGCAGTTCACCATGCAACACACCAACGCGTTCTTGCAAACCTTCTTTTTTACGCACGGCCACATCAGAACGCTCATAAACATGGCATTCAGGAAAACAGTGCACAAGAGCTTCAACTAAAGTCTGCTTTTGATATTCCGCCCCCGCACTTAACAGTTGGCACACTAGGTAGTTTTGATACTTGTCGATGGTAATGCCGGGTAAACCGTCTGATTCTGCGGCAATTAAGCGGTAACCTGTTAAGCCATCACGCTCAATAATATCGTTACGCAGCAGTTGGGCCTGCTCAATACGCTTAATGAAGAAATCACGATCGATCGGCTGTTGCTCAAAGCTCCAGACACGTGCGGTGATTTGTGAATGTGGTGAGTAGGCGGCTTTGGCTAACCATTTACCCTCAAAGGAATAAACATCGACGGTTTCACCTAATTCTGGTGTCCCTTCGACTTTGCTGATGCCACGAGAAAAAATCCATGGGTGTTTACGACGCAAAGATTTGTCTCGACCTTTGACCAAATAAATTGCAGGAGTCATTACGCTACTCAGATGGAAATAGAAATGGGCGGCTATTGTCGTGGAACTGAGTAAGAAAAGCAAAAGAAAAGAGCCGCAGTCAGCGGCTCTGAGATTAGGCTTGAAGCCCTGTCAGTAAACGTTCTAGCTGATCACTTTGCTGACGTAATTGCTTGATGGTGTGGGTCGTGGATTGAATCGTTTTATGGATTCCTGATGCTTTTTGGCTAATCTCTTCGACGCTGGCGGCGATATTGTCCGCCACGACACCTTGTTCTTCCGCCGCCGTCGCAATTTGAACACTGCTGTCAGAGATGGACTGGTTTTTCTGAGCAAGAGCATTAATTTCGCCACTGACATCGGTCATGAACTGATGCCCTTGATTGGCACTGGCTACAGTGACTTCCATAAGCTTAGTGAGCGACTGGCTATTACGTTGCAGTGCTTCAATCATAGATTGAATTTCCACCGTGGCTCTCTGTGTTCTGCCTGCTAAAGCTCGAACTTCATCTGCTACTACGGCAAAACCACGACCTTGTTCTCCGGCACGAGCGGCTTCAATGGCGGCGTTTAACGCCAATAAATTGGTTTGCTCGGAGATGGCATTTATCGTAGAAACAACGGCATCAATTTGTGCGGCATTGCTATCAAGCTCCGTAACAGCATGAGAAGCAGAGCTAATTTCATTCGCGAGCTGACCGACGGATGTTAGTGTTTGGGTCACTTTTGTTTGGCCAGTGTTGGCCACGCGTTTGGCTTCTTCGGTTTGTTGGCTTGCATTATGGGCTAGGCTCGCCACTTCTCGGATGGTTGAGGCCATTTGCTCCGTGGCACTCGCCAGTGAGTTAAGATGCTCTTGTTGGTTTTCTGAAGCGCCAGAACTACTTTGTGCCGATAAATTGAGATCGGAGCTAATTTGCTGCATCAGCGCAACCGACTCTTGAATAGAGTGAACCAATTTCTGCTCACGTTCAGCCACTTTATCGAAAGTGATCGCGATTTCACTGAACTCGTCACGCACTGGAAAGTAGTTCATGCGGTAGGTCAAGTCACCTTGGCTTAGGGTTTCAAGAGCCTTATGTAATGAATACATAGCCCCACCAATAAACGTCATGATGTAGTAAACACCGGCAGCCAGTACCAGCAGGGTCACACCAATTACCAACCAATGATTGAAATTTAACGCATGCCATAAATCCATATTGTGGTTGGCGATTAAACTGAGAGTTCCATCCATGATTGGCATAGCATTAACACCATTACCTAAGCTAATGGTGTCAGATTTGGCTATTATTGAAGAGACTTGTTGTGCTGAAAGTGAACCCGCTTCGATCAGATCTTTTAATAGCACCAATTCTTGATGATAAAATTGTGCAAGCATCAGATCGGCTGCACGGTCTAGGACTAACGTCACACTCACCAAGGCTGCGATAGGGAAGAAAAACAACAGATAAAATTTTTCTTGGATTTTAAGATGAATCAGGTACTTATCTATCCAGCGGAAAGGGATCTCTTTCATAGTTTACGGCTCAAGTTATGAATCTGGGAAAGGGAAAGTTATGCGCAAAGCAGTATATCATTCGGTAGATTAAGGGTTTAAGGCGATGGTAACAAAATGCGACAAATTCATCGTATCGGGTCATGTTCAAGGTGTGGGATTTCGTTACCACACATCCCATCAAGGGTTGAAATTAGGTTTGACAGGGTACGCAAAAAATTTGAATTCAGGCGATGTTGAAGTGGTGGCTTGCGGTTTACCAGAAAAATTGGAGCAATTTTATGTGTGGTTACACGAAGGCCCTAAAACGGCCAGTGTAGAGCAAGTCACTCGCACAGATTGTCTGCCAGAAAAAGAGTATACAGGGTTTGAAATTCTGTAGCAGGCAAGGCTAAAACCGCCCACAGAAGCAAGCTTGTGACTTACCTCTGTGGTCTGTTCATATCATGAGAATAGGCGTTATAAACACTTTGCAGGTTTTGGTAAGCCTGCAAGCTTAGTGGCTTGTTTCGCTGGCCCTTTGGGGAACAATTTAAACAGATACTTGCTGTTGCCTTTCTCTGGTCCATGCTCTTTTTCCATTGCTTTCACGAGCATCCGAATCGCGGGAGATGTCTTAAATTCTTCATAGAACTTGCGAACAAAGTGAACCACTTCTAAATGGGCATCGCTCAACTCAATCCCTTCCTGCTCAGCGAGCAAGGTAATCATGCCTTCTTCCCATTGTGTGTAGTCCAAAAGGTAGCCTTGGGCATCGGTTTCAATCGTTTGGCCGTGATATTCAAGCATATTTAGATTCTGTGATTAGACAATTTGAGCTTAGGGTAGCGAAGCTCAAGGCGGGGCTCAAGTACAAAAAAGCCCGAAGGAATACCTTCGGGCTTAGGAATATCATAATGCGGCGAATTAATCGTCGTTCATGATACCGAGAATGCTCAGTAAGCTTGTGAACAGGTTCAAGATATTCAGATACATAGAAATCGTCGCTGAAATGTAGTTGGTTTCTTCACCACGTACAATGCGGCTGGTATCAAACAAAATGAAACCTGAGAATAGCAATGCAGAGGCGCTACTGATGGCAAGATGAGCCACGCTTGATCCTACAAAGATATTGATCAGTGAAGATACAATCACAATGATCAAGCCGGCAAACAAGAAATTACGCATGAAAGAGAAATCTTTCTTGCTAGTAATGGTGTAAGCCGACAGACCTAAAAAGACCATACCAGTCAGTCCCAACGCTTGCGCAATAACGATAGGACCATTAGGCATTGCGGCATAGAAATTCAGCATCGGGCCAAGTGCACCACCCATCAATCCAGTAAAGACAAATGTCCATACCACACCAGATGAAGAGTTAATGGCTTTAGGCATAACAAAAAACAACACACCAATCGCAGCCAACTGCATCACCAAAGCGACGATAGGAGAGATGCCGATAGCCATTGTCGCCATGGCTGCGATAGCACTAGTGACAAGAGTCATGGAAAGCAGGAAGTAGGTATTCTTCAAAACCTTGTTGGTTTCGAGAGTACGTTCCAAGCTAGAAGTTCTGGTAAACATTGGCGTATTCATACTTTTCCTCTATTAAAAGTACTGATTGCGATGTGAACAGTTATGAGGCTCAATCCCATAAATTTCAAGCCCCTTGTGCTGTTTAAACCAATAATAATCAAAATTGGTTGCGAAGGTGATATGGAGTTGTAACACGATATTTCATTAGGTTTGATGAATGTGGCGATACTGTTGCTTTACATTTAAAAGCATTCAGAAGCGGGTGAACGCTTCTGAATGTGTGTTGGATGGCGGAGGGTGTTAGCTAAACTCCGCGAGATCAGTGGTGTAGAATTTGCGCAAGGAAGTTTTGTGTGCGATCTGATTGCGGATTTTCAAAGAACTCCTTGGGATTGTTCTCTTCGATAATTTCGCCAGCATCCATAAAAATGACGCGATCGGCTACTTCTTTAGCAAAACCCATCTCATGGGTTACGCACAGCATGGTCATGCCTTCTTCGGCGAGTTCAACCATTACGTCTAACACTTCTCGTACCATTTCGGGATCGAGGGCGGAAGTCGGTTCATCAAATAGCATGACCTGTGGATTCATACAGAGTGAACGAGCAATCGCCACGCGTTGTTGTTGACCACCAGAAAGTTGCCCAGGGTATTTATCCGCTTGCTCTGGAATGCGAACGCGAGTGAGGAATTTCATCGCGATTTCCTCTGCCTTGTCTTTGGGCATTTTTTTGACCCAAATCGGCGCGAGAGTACAGTTTTCCAGAACCGTTAAATGTGGAAACAGGTTGAAATGCTGAAAACACATCCCCACTTCACGGCGTACTAATTCAATATTTTTCAAATCTTCGGTTAATTCATTTCCCGCCACGATAATTTGGCCTTTTTGGTGTTCTTCGAGGCGGTTAATACAGCGAATCATCGTCGATTTTCCTGAACCAGAAGGGCCACAAATAACGATTTTTTCACCTTTTTTGACATTCAAATTGATGTTTTTGAGTACGTGGAATTCACCATACCACTTATTCATATCTTTTATTTGAATCATAAAATCTTGATTGAGTTGTTGCGTCATAATACGTTCCTTGCAAGTGACTTATCGTTTGTGACCGGTATGGAGTTTGCCTTCAAGCCATATCGAATATCTCGACATGCCGAAGCAGAAAACCCAGAACACTAACGCGACAAAAACATAACTTTCTGTAGCAAATCCGAGCCAGTTAGGGTCGGTATTCGCTGATTGACCGATGCCGAGCACATCAAACATACCGATGATCAGCACTAAGCTGGTGTCTTTGAACAGACCAATAAAGGTATTTACAATCGATGGAATAGTGATCTTTAAAGCCTGAGGCAAAATAATCAGCCCCATTTTTTTCCAATAACTCAAACCCAATGCGTCAGCTGCTTCATATTGCCCTTTGGGGATGGCCTGTAAGCCACCACGAATCACCTCGGCCATGTAAGCGGCACTGAACATGACCACGCCGATCAAAGCGCGTAGCAATTTGTCAATTTCGCTGCCTTGAGATAAAAACAGTGGCAGCATCACTGATGCCATAAAGAGAACCGTAATCAGCGGTACGCCTCGCCATACTTCAATATAGACAGTGCACAAACTGCGAATAATCGGCATATCGGAGCGTCGTCCCAATGCGAGGGCAACGCCAATCGGTAAAGAAGCAATAATACCGACCAAAGCAATGATGAGTGTGACTAGTAATCCACCCCATTTGTGGGTTTCGACCACCTCAAGCCCGAATAGTCCACCATAAAGCAGGATCGCGGCGAAGAAAGGGTAGATATTGACAAAAACCAACCATACCCACGTTCTTTTGGGTGTTTTCTCATACGCAAGCAGTGCGACGAAAAGTGCGAGCGTAAAGAAGAATAGCCTTGGTCTCCACAACTCAGCCGCAGGGTAGAAGCCATACATGAACTGCTCCCAGCGGACGCTGATGAATACCCAACATGCGCCATCGAGAGTACAGTCATTACGTGTACTGCCACTCCAGTTAGCATTGATGATTGCCCAATCAAAAATATGCCAAATACCTTGGAGTGCGAAATAACCTAGCACGAGCGTGGCTACGCTATTGAACGGACTATTAAATAAGTTTTTACGTAGCCAACCGATAAAGCCAGTGGTATTTCCTGGTGGTGGTAGGCTAGGTTGAAATTGATGTGTCTTCATAATTATCTCTCCACCAAAGCCACTTTACGGTTATATAAGTTCATCAAAGCGGAAGTGAGTAAGCTCAAGCTCAGATAAACCAACATTGTCATCGAGATAATTTCAATCGCTTGACCCGTCTGGTTGAGTGTTGTGCCCGCAAAGACCGATACCAGATCGGGATAACCAATCGCCATCGCGAGGGAGGAGTTTTTGGTTAGATTCAAATATTGGCTGGTGAGTGGCGGAATAATAATTCGCAAGGCCTGAGGAATAATCACTAATTTCAACGTTTTGGAACGTGGTAACCCCAGAGACATTGCGGCTTCCGTTTGTCCATGGCTTACCGCATTGATCCCTGAACGTACTATTTCTGCAATAAAGGAAGCGGTATAGATGGTCAAGGCAACCAGTAAAGCCGCCAGTTCGGGCAGCACAGTGATGCCACCTTGGAAGTTGAAACCACGTAATACGGGGTATTCTGCAGTAATGGGCTGACCGAGCAAGTAGTAAACCAGCACTGGGAATACGCCGCAGAATAGCACCACATATCGCCCCATAGGCGTTTGTTGTCCAGTCAAGCGTTGGCGATTTCTCGCCCATATGCTCAATACCCAACAAGCAGCAACACCAGCGATGAGCGTAAAAAAGACCCACATACTACTCGCTTCAAAAATCGGTTTAACGAGATAGAGGCCTTTAACGTTTAAATAGAGCCACTCACCTAAATGCATGCTCTGTTTAGCCGAAGGTAAGGCTTGTAATACAACGAAGTACCAGAAGAAGATTTGTAGCAGCAAGGGAATGTTACGAAAGGTCTCAATGTAAACCGCGGCAAGACGGCTAATCAACCAGTTGCTCGATAAACGTGCAATACCTAATACAAATCCCAATAGTGTGGCAAGAATAATACCCAATAAAGAAACTAGAGCCGTATTGAGTAAGCCGACTACGAAGGTTCGACCGTAACTGTAGGTTTCATCGTACTCTACGAGTGATTGGCTGATACCAAAACCAGCTGGTTGATCTAAGAACGCGAATCCGGTGGCGATACCTCTAGACTCGAGGTTGGTTAACGCATTGTTTACTATGGTGTATAGAAAAAAGACTAAGGCACAAACAGCGATAAACTGAAAGGCGGCAGAACGAAAAGTGGGGTTATAAAGCAAATTAGTATGCTTCGAATGTGCGTCAGAAGGTGATGACGCCACGTTATTTGTGGGTTTCATACAGCAATAACCTCTTATCCATATTTGTGTTTGGCTTTGTGCCTAGCACAGATTCCTTTTTGACTTAAAGCTGCAGCACGCAGTGAACGTGACATGCTGCAGCTCTAAGGTGGTCAGGTATTATGGTTATTTATTAACGGATAGGTGGTGCGTACATAAAACCGCCTGCGTTCCATAGTGCATTCACACCGCGGTCAATTTGGAGTGGTGAACCTTTACCGACGGTACGCTCAAAGCTTTCGCCGTAGTTACCCACTTGTTTCACGATTTGATAGCTCCAGTCATCACGGATACCAAGACCAGTACCTTTAGGGCCATCAAGACCAAGAATACGTTTTACTTCAGGGTTTTCTGATTTCATCATCTCATCAACGTTTTTCGATGTGATGCCGTATTCTTCCGCGTTCACCATTGCATACAGTACCCATTTTGCTACGTTGAACCACTTATCATCATCTTGACGAACCACTGGTCCAAGCGGCTCTTTGGAAATGATTTCAGGTAGTACGACAGCAGTATCAGGTTTTTCTAGATTCAGTCGGAGTGCGTACAGACCTGATTGGTCTGTCGTCAACACATCACAACGACCCGCATCAAAGCCTTTGGAGGTTTGTGCTGCAGTATCAAATACCACTGGTTTGTATTTCATGCCGCTGTTGCGGAAATAATCGGCAAGGTTAAGTTCGGTGGTGGTACCAGACTGTACGCAGACTGATGCACCATCTAATTCTTTCGCGCTTTTGACTCCTAGGTCTTTTTTCACCATAAAGCCTTGGCCGTCGTAATAGTTCACGCCAACAAAGTTGAGGCCGAGTGCACTATCACGTTGTAAAGTCCAAGTGGTGTTACGTGATAAAACATCAATTTCACCAGATTGCAGTGCGGTGAATCGTTCTTTCGCCGTAAGTGGTACAAATTTGACCTTAGTTTTATCGCCGAGAACTGCCGCTGCAAGTGCTTGGCAATATTCAACGTCAATTCCTTCCCAATCCCCTTTCGCATTTGGGTTAGAAAAACCCGGTAAGCCTGTACTGACGCCACAAGTAATGAAACCTTGAGATAACACTTTGTCTAGAGTGCTTTCTGCGGCTGACGCCGATTGGGCCAGTAACGCAGACGAGGCTGCGACGACAGAAGCAAGAACAGTGAGTTTATTCGCCATTTGTATCCTTCCTGTTTGATCCGTTTTTGACCAGGTGACACCTGATACAAGGGTTCAGCTATGTTGTGTTTCTAAGTTATTGGTCGATGCCGCTGTGGTTGCACATTGACAAATCAACCAGTTGTAAGCGTAGGTAAGGATGTAAGATTTCTCAAACTACTCGTGAAAAGAGTTGCTTAATTCGTCAATTCCCTAACAGCGCCAAGAATGGCGAAGTGTTAAATAAATGTAAATAGTGCAACTGGGTGACAGAGTGGTGCAACAGAATGGCGTGGTGGTGAGTAAATAAACTTATAATTAATAGTTCTGTTAATTTGTTAAGGTTTAGTCGAATTCACTAATTAATGGGTGAAATTTGCACAGATTTTATTTCATTCGGGTTATTAGATGATTTCCTTGCCCCATTTTTGGTAGCATGAACCCAAGTTAAGGATAAACAACCATAAGAAGTACTATGCGCTATTTTCCGTTGTTTCTGGATCTAACAAATAAACCTGTACTGGTCGTGGGTGGTGGTGAGGTTGCTTGTCGAAAAATTGATGCATTGCTGAGAGCGGATGCCAAAGTCACGGTGATCTCCCCGCACGTTGCTCCTGTATTGCAAAACTGGATCCAAGAAGGGAAGTGCCACTGGATTCAGCATTTTTATTCATCGCACTGGTTGGATAAGCGTTATGTTCAAGTGTGGGCGACCACGGATAATCCAGAACTCAACCACCAAGTTCATAAAGATGCGAAAGAGCAGGGGATTTTGGTTAACGTAGTGGATGACCAACCCTATTGTGATTTTATTACCCCTTCGATGATCGAGCGTGGGCGCATCCAACTCGCTATATCTAGCGGTGGTGCATCGCCAGTGTTGATCCGTAATATTCGAGAAACTCTTGAGGCGGTATTGGCGCAAAATCTGGCTTTGCTAGCTGATTTTGCAGCATCCAAGCGTCACTCGATACAAGATTTTCTTCCGAATGTTGATCTTCGACGTCAGTTTTGGGAGCGTTTTTTTGCGCACCCCGAGGTGAAAAATGCGCAAGATAGAGAAAGCTTAGAACGAATATATATTCATTTGCTAGGCCAGTCTGCCGACAAAACATTCAGTATTACATGGATAGAGTTTGGACGTGATGTGGAGCTACTTTCATTAAAAGCGTTGCGTCACATGCAGCAAGCGGAGTTGGTTTTACATACACAAAATTGCCCGTTTGCTTTTGTCGATTTGTGCCGACGTGATGCGCAAAGGCAAAGTTTTTATTCTTCTGTCGAATTGAGCACGTTACTTTCAGCCGCGCAGCAGGAGAAACAACACGTGTGTGTGATGATCCCTGAAGGAAGTAGTGAATATGCGTTGTTGCAAGGCAAAGCGCGAGTGCTAAAACTCGCTCAACAAGTGTAAAAGGTAAGGCAGAGTTCTGCCTTACCGGACTGACTTATTCTTCGACTTCACTCAAACAGCCAAGCGCAAAACGTTCAATTGCAACGGCGACACCATCTTGATCATTGCTTAACGTAATGTGATCCGCGATGCGTTTTGTTTCTTCCATGGCATTAGCCATTGCGATCCCCAACCCTGCATATTCAAGCATGTGATGATCATTTTCCGCATCACCCATACAGATAACGTGATGAGCACCGATACCTAGATGTTGGGCTATCGCCTGTACACCTACACCTTTATTACTGCCTATATTAAGAAATTCTAAAAAGAACGGTGCACTTTGTACGACGGTAAACTCTTCTCGCCACTCTTGTGGCAACTGGCTTATTGCATTACTGAGCTTATCTGGCTCACCGACGATCATGGCTTTGATGATTGGATGGTCGTCAGCCAACTGTTCAAAGTCCATCTCTGTAATACTGAGCCCATTAATGGTTGCTTCAACCTCGGTATATTGGCTGGTTTTTGGGGTAATTAGCCCGTGAATTTGGCTAAAGGCGTGGGTGTTTAATCCCCACTCTTGTGCTAGGCGAGCTACCCGCTTTGCAGATTTACCATCAATGATCTGCTGATGAATAATCTCGCCACTTCCTACATTTGCGACCATTGAACCGTTGTAGTACAGAACATAATCGTTATGGCTCGTCAGGTTTAGCTCTTCCAATTTGCTGCGCATTCCATCAATCGGCCGACCCGATGCTAAAACTACATGAATACCTTGTTGGCGAGCCTGAGCAATGGCTTGTTTGGTGCGAGGTGAGATTTGCTTTTGGCTATTGAGTAGTGTGCCATCCATGTCGAGCGCAATCAGTTTGTACATCGGTTACCTACGTAAGTGGAAGAGGAGGAAAGAGCTTGATTATATACACTTCCGGATTGAACTGTGAGCTATCGAACTGAAAAATGAAAACAGGAGTAATTTTGGGCGGCATCTATGCATTTAAATTGACCTCGATCGCCATCTCCATTATGGTCTGCCCCCTGCAACTCTGTTTATCTCTATTAGGTCGTTCATCTTGTACCGAATTAATGAAATGTTTGAAACCATCCAAGGCGAGGGCGTATTTACGGGTGTTCCAGCGGTGTTTGTGCGTTTGCAAGGCTGCCCAGTAGGGTGTGCTTGGTGTGATACGAAGCAGACGTGGGAAAGCCTAGATGCCGATCAAACCTCATTTTCTCAAATCTTACTTAAAACTAGCGATGCCCCTACCTGGTGTCACGCGAGTGCTCAAGATGTTGTTCAGCGTTATCAATCACAAGGTTATCAAGCCAAGCACATTGTGATCACCGGTGGCGAGCCTTGTGTTTATGATTTGACTGAATTAACGCAAGCTTTTGAAAGCATTGGTTGCAATTGTCAAATTGAGACGAGTGGTACTTATGAAGTACGTGCCACACCCTTAACGTGGGTGACGGTGTCACCTAAAGTGGCGATGAAAGGCAAGTTACCGATTCTCGATTCTGCATTACAGCGCGCTAATGAAATTAAACACCCTGTTGCCACCGAAAAAGATATTGATAATCTTGATGAGCTGTTAGTACGAGCAAAAGTTACGGATGAAACGGTGATTGCTTTGCAACCGATTAGTCAAAAGCCTCGTGCGACAGAACTATGCATTCGCACTTGCATTGCGCGCAATTGGCGTCTCTCTATTCAAACTCATAAATATCTCAATATTGCTTAAAGGGAAAACATTATGAATAAAGCCGTCGTCGTGTTCAGTGGTGGGCAAGATTCAACCACTTGTCTCGTTCAAGCGTTGCAAGAATTTGATGAGGTACATGCGATCACTTTTGATTATGGCCAGCGCCATAAGCTTGAAATTGAAGTGGCGCAACAACTGGCCAAACAGCTCGGAGTTACGGCACATAAAGTGATGGATGTCAGCTTGCTCAATGAACTGGCAATCAGTTCATTAACCCGAGATGACATTCCCGTATCACATGAGTTACAGGCAAATGGTCTGCCTAACTCTTTTGTGCCGGGACGCAATATCCTCTTTCTCACCCTAGCAGGTATTTATGCCTACCAAATTGGGGCTAAGACAGTGATTACGGGAGTGTGTGAAACAGATTTTTCAGGCTATCCCGATTGTCGAGATGAGTTTGTAAAATCGATGAACCAATCTCTAGTGAAGGGGATGGATATGCCGTTAACCATTCGTACCCCGTTAATGTGGCTGAATAAAGCGGAAACATGGGCATTAGCCGATCAACTCGGTGCTCTTGATCTGGTGCGTCAGCAAACCTTAACCTGTTACAACGGGTTGATTGGTGATGGTTGTGGGGAGTGTCCAGCTTGCCATTTACGCAAAGCTGGACTCAATGATTACCTCGACAATCGTTCTGACGTACTCAATGCGTTGATGAGCAAGCAGTCAGCAGCCCATTAGTTAGGTCCGCAGCATCAACTATACCACTTCGACCATTCTTCTTAGCGATACTGAGCGCGGTATCAAGTTGAGGGTAGAAGTGGTGTTCGTTCGCTAAAGAACCGTCCAGTGCCAAATAGCTCATTGTTACACTCCAGCCTTGGTTAGAGTTCAGTAGCGCCTCATTTTGAGTATTCACGGAGTAATGAAGGGCGAATATCCGTGTTTCGGCACTGGTACGATCGCTGTTTGGCATCACAATTAAAAACTCATCGTCACCTAACCGACACAAGAAATCCTTAGAGCTGAGCTGCTCTTGCAGTGTATTAACCATGCTTTGTAACGCTGCATCCCCATGCTCATATCCAAAATTTTCATTGAACTCACGCAACTGATCTATATCGAGTAACACCAACAGGTGTGTTTGTTCCGAACGAGCACATGCATCAATATGCGTTAAACGTTCTAAGCCAGCCGTCCGACTTAGCACTCCGTGAAGACGATCCTGTGTACTCTGCGCACACTCTCTTTTACGTCGATAGTAAGCAAAAGGCAGAGCTAGTGCGAGTAAGAGAATCAGGATGGAAAGCGAAATACGTTGCCACTTCAACACTTCGTATTTCTCGGTTAAGGTTTGATAGTTTTCACGCCAGAAATTGACACTGCGCTTTTGTTCTAACTCTGCTTTAGAAAGATCGAGAGCCTCAAACGCTTTGCGCTGTTCCGTATTACGCAATTGCAACTCACTTTCCGCATATTGACGATACCAGTTCAATGCTTGTTGATACTGTTGTTGATGATCGGCAATGGTGGCGAGCTGCAGTAATCCTTCTGCTTTGATCCGCGGGAGAGAGGCAGTCTCGGCAATGGTGATAGCTTGGTTGGCATAATCGATGGCTTGAGGATATTTCTGCTCTTTCAAAAATGCTTGTGAAAGCGACAAGTAAATGAGGCTTTTCAGGTACTGATCTTGATGTTGATTGACATAATCCAAGGCTTGCAAAAGATGCTGATCACCTTCGATAAAATTGTTTAATGCAACATAAGCTTTGCCGAGCCCAAGGTGAACATAAGCAAGCCCAAAAAGGTAATTGCTGGGGGAGAGCAGTTTTTCCGCTTGAATAAAATGCTCAATGCTCTGTTGATATGCGCCTTGTTTGAAATAAACATCGCCTAAGCTGTGCTCAACTTGCGCAATCAATAAGGGATTGCTCTGCTGTTGACGGTATTCCAAAGCCTTATTCAGGTAGTCTAGGGCTGGTTCATATTGCCCTAATGTGTTCATCAGCAAGCCCACATCATTGTAGACCCCTGAGGGGTCGACGTAGTCTGGTAAGAGTTTGAGCAGGGTGTCGTAAACGCCTAAGGCTTCTTGATACTCACCCAAATATTCAAGGTTATTCGCCACTAAATGCAAACCGCGATAGCGCGGAAACAGAGGGTTTTCTGCATTCTGTAAACGTTGATCCATCTGTGAGCAGTAAAAACGCGCTTTGTAAGGTCTTCCATGGCGTTGAAATAATCGGCAAAGATGATATTCGAACAACACCAAGCCATCTTGGTCATCTTGTTGCTTCATCTCTGAATAAAACGCCAGATACGTCGCTTCTGCGTTTTGATAATTGAGCGCTTCTTCTTGATTCAGTGCTTCTAAGAAACGTTGTTCGCTTGCCGTATAAGCATCTTGTACCTCTGCTGCTTCACCATAATAGGGTTGGCCTTGGAGCACAAAATAGCCTTGAATTCTAGAAACAATATAGAGTTTTTCCGTACCATCAGGGAGAGAGCGGTAGCGATCGCGCAACAGCTGCAATGCACTTTCATCATGTTTATACAGTGATTTCGCGTATACCTCTTCCCACGCTAAGCGTTCGGATGCGGTGCAGAGAGAGGCAAACAGACTCAGTACAAGCAATGAGGGTTTCAAATAGAGTTTCATAATCTAATAATGTGATCTTGGTTCGGAAAATATATAGAACAGTCACTTGATAAACAATCGCTTATTCAACGTGTTGTCTCATTTTGTGATGATAACGGCATGCTAACACAAGATATTCACTGCGCTGATGTATCGTTCGTGTTTCTTGGCTTTTTATCATGAATAGAACGCGACGACTAAAATGCTGTATGAAATCACAGTATTTTGGTTGACAATCGTATAAAGCTAACTATGCTGTGATTATATACAGTATGGGAGGGCTTAATATGTTTTTAGATACTTTAGAACGTGTTAATCGTTTGCGCCAAAAAGCGATGAACAACCCTGAATTTCTTCAATCCGCTAAACAGCATGAAGAAACCTTGCAGCATGTAGAGCAGTACTTCGAACCGAAAAAGGCTCGTAAAGCCGCTCCTAAACGTCAAAAAACGTTGGCTGATATTTATGATCAAGCCGAATTTGGCGGTCGTCCTGATGGAGTCACTCACTAACCCTATGATGATAGGTCAAAAAACGGATGTGATTTCATTTGCATAAAAAAGGGAGTGCTGTTAATTAGTAACAGCACTCGCGAATCGCTAATTTGCAACTAAACTGAATCATAGAACGATATACATATAGATTCAGAGGTTGGCATGTTCTTGGCTAGGCAATCCCATCGATGGATGGTTTACCTATTATCTGTAGCAATGGCTTTGGGCTTATGGTTGTGGTGGAAACCCTTGATCAATTCCACAGCTTCAGTCACGACCCTCGCACCAATTAAAATTGCGGTATCACAAACGCCGCTTTCTTCCCCTTTTTATATTGCAGATCAACTGGGTTTTTTTAGAGAGCAAGGGATCAATGTGGAATTGGTGGCTTGCAGTGGTGGTGTTCAATGCAGTCAGGCCTTACTAAAAGGCGATGTGAGT